>CAZIKQ010000001.1:0-247920 GCA_964540025.1 uncultured Schwartzia sp.
CGTATCCCGCCACCTGGCCAGTCTTTTCATCGATAGCCAGCCGGTAGACAGTCCGCTGATTTTGCGCCTCCCGCCAAAAGGACTTCCTGGACCAGGGAACGGAAAAGCAGGCTTTTTCCACTGCTTCAACGGCGGCGGCATCATCGGGAACCATCTCCCGAAAGATGATCGGGGCCCTGTTCATTTCAGCTCGCACCTGGCCTCACCGCCCTGACCTGCGATCTCCGGATGGCGAATGTCCCACAGCTCCTCCGCCTCGGACCGTCTCAAATACCAGGGCTCTGCCGTCATAGGGTCCGAAACCTCCCCTGCCTCAAGCATCCTGGCCCCCAGCAGAGCCACTTCATCCGCCCGGGGCATTACCTGGGCCCGGCCGGCCACGGCTACCCCCGCCGGAAGCTTCATACCCTGAGACAGCTTCTTCTCCGCAATATCCCCCAGAATAACTACCGGTCCCTTTCCTTCAGCGGCTGCGTTCCCCGCCATTTTAACCGCATCCTCCAGAGAAATTACCTGCACCGGCCGGATCTCCACCCCGTCCCGATATATGCCGCAGTAGGCATTCTTCTTTTGCGCATCTGCCAGAGAAAATACCGTAACCCCCGGCAAATCATAAAATCTTGCCGCCAGGGCTTTCAGGGTGGGAACGGAAACCAGAGGAATATTAAGCCCATAGGCTATACCCTTGGCCGCTGCCAGTCCGATTCGGAGGCCGGTGAAGGAGCCGGGGCCGATACTCACCGCCACCGTCGTTAAATCCCTTTTTGATTTTCCGGCTATGGACAGGAGCTTCCCGATATTGGGCACAAGGGTGGCGGAATGCTCCAAACCGTTTTCTATCGTCAGCGCCGCGATTATTCTTTTCCCATCGGAAAGCGCCACGCTGGATACCTTTGCAGCCGTTTCTATCGCCAACATCAGCATTTTTCTTCCCACTCCTTCAGCCAGTGAGCCGCCCTCTGGCTGCCCTCAGCGGCCGCTATCGTTATCCGCCGTAAGTTCAAATTCCTTTCAGCTTCTCCCGGCAGGCGGTCAAGCCTGATTTCTATGTAGTCCTCCGGCAGAGCCCCGGGAAATTTATCGGCCCACTCGATGAGGCTGACAGCGGTTTCATCCTCTATGTATTCGTAAAAGCCAAAATCCGCCAGCTCCGACTCCCGCTCCAGCCGGTAGAGATCAAAGTGGTAAATCGGCAGTCGGCCATGATAGATGTTCATCAGTCCGAAGGTGGGACTGGTGACCGGTTCCGCCGACCCCAGCGCCTTTGTAAGGGCCGCTGTGAAGAAGGTTTTTCCCGCTCCCAAATCGCCCACCAGACTCACCACTGTACCGAGAACCACCGCCTGAGCGATCCGCTCAGCCAGCTCTCTGGTTTCCTGCTCTCCCTGGGAAATAATCTCCATCCTCATATCTCCAATTCCGTTAGCCTCATCGATTATTCATAGCCGCTTCCCTTTCAATCAGAAAACAGTCCATAATATTTTATCACAAAAGTCAATAAACAAATCACCGGACAGAATGTATACCCGACCCATTCATATCCCCGCCGGCGATAAAATTTCCTGACGAGAACGGCAAAAAGGACGGCCAGCGCCGAACCCGCTGCGCAGATTGTCCTGAATGAAGTCCAGCACGGAAAATTCCCAGGTCAACATTTTCCTCCGCCTTCCGCCCCGGCAATTTCCAGCCTCCCGCCGCAGGCGGAACAAAACCGGTCGTCTGCCGGACAGCCCGTGCCGCACTCCGGGCAGCTCCGGCTCAGGGCATTGCCGCAGGCGGTACAGTAAGCCGCCCTTTTATCCTGCCACCTCCCGCAGGCGGAGCATTTCTTTCGGAGGAAGCCGCGGAGGATGATAAACAAGACGGCGACGAACACATTGCCCCACAGCCCCAATACTCCCCACAGCGGCCCGCTCATACCGGACTGCGCCGCCGCCTGGTAGAGCCAGGCCGCCGCCAGCAGCCAGAACGCCAGCCCCAGCAGTCCAACCAGCAGGGCCGTGACGCCTATAGAAAGGACGGCGGCGGCAGATGGCCGGGTGACGCTGGCCCGGAGAACATCCTTTACCTTAAACCGGCCCCTGTGTCCCTCCCTGCGGTCACGGCTATCCCGCGGAAAATCATGCTCCCATTGCTTCCATCGCTCTTTCTGCTGCTGTACCGTCTGAACGGCGGAGATGGTTTCCCTGATCTGGGGAGCGAGCAGCGCGGCAGATAGCCCGCCGCCCAAAAGGACCACGCACAGCGCGGCGATGATCCATCCTTTAAGCAGCTTGCCGAAGTCGGCGGCCATAATTCTTTCACGCAAATTGTTCATGATAATTGCCTCCTGTTTCTGTGATGTGTACAGGGTAACAGACAATGTTAAACCAAGTTTTGGATGGAGATAAACAGAAGATAAAATAAATTCCCGGAGCGCAAATCACCCTCCGGGAATTTTCCCTAACCGATGTAATACCGTATCCAATGTCAAACCAACATGACCAGCGTCCCAACCGTTATCAACAGCAGCCCAACCGCCGCCCGGCGGGTCAGGTTTTCCTGAAACACCAGACCGGAAAAGGCCACTGTGACTAAAATGCTCAGCTTGTCGACAGGGACGACGATGCTGGCGGGACCGTCCTGCAAAGCCCGATAATAGCACAGCCAGGACGCCCCGGTGGCCAGGCCCGACAGGCAGATAAACCCCAGCTCATTTTTGGGGATATGGCGAAGCTCTCCCTGTTTCCCGGCCACAAACACCATGACCCAGGCCATCACAAGTACCACTCCCGTGCGGACCGCCGTCCCCAGGTTGGATTCCACCCCGGAAATGCCCACCTTGCCCAGTATGGAGGTCAGAGCGGCAAAGGCTGCGGAGCCCAGGGCGTACCACAGCCACGCGCTGCCGCCGGTTTTCCGTTCAGCGACTTCCTTTTTCTCAATCATCAGGAATGTGCCGGCAGCGATCAGCGACACACCGATTCCCCCGGGCAGACTGACGGCCTCATGGAGAAACACGAACGCCAGCAGGACGGTCAGCACGGTGCTGGATTTGTCGATGGGGACAACCTTGTTGACGTCTCCCAGTTGCAGAGCCTTAAAATAGCACAGCCAGGAGGCTCCCGTGGCCAGCCCGGACAAGATCAGGAACAGCAGCGTTTCCCCGCCAATGCTGCCAAGCTGGTTCTGTGACCCGGCCACAACCACCATCAGCCAGGAGAAGGCCAGGACTACAATAGTTCGGATGGCGGTGGCCACAGTGGAATCTGTTTTCCGGATACCGCACTTGGCCAGAATGGAGGTAATCCCCGCAAAAATCGCGGACCCGAACGCGAACAAAAGCCACATATACCTCGCCTCATCAATCTATTCCGGCGATTTTATTGTCCCCGGAGCCGGTAACCTGCGCCCCAGACCGTCTGGATGTAACGGGGCCTGGAGGGATCCGGCTCGATCTTTTCCCGCAGGCGGTTAATGTGAACGGCCACAGTGGCGTTGTCTCCCATGGCCTCCAGTCCCCAGATCTGCTCGTAAAGCTCCTCCCGGCTGAACACGATGTCCACATGGAGCAGAAAGAACAACAGCAGCTCGTACTCCTTATTCTTCAGCTCCACCTCCCGGCCCTCCACATAAAGGCGGCGGGTATCGGTGTGCAGGCTGAGGCCGCCGATACGGATTTCAGCGGTCTGTTTCCGGCCGCCGGTGAGCCGTTCATAGCGGGCCAGATGCGCTTTTACCCGCGCCACCAGCACGCTGGGAGAAAAGGGCTTTTCGATGTAATCGTCCGCTCCAAGCCCCAGACCGCGAATTTTGTCCACATCCTCCCGGCGGGCGGTCACCATCAGAATGGGGGTATCGAGCTTTTCCCGAAGTTTCCGGCAAACGGTAAAGCCATCCATGCCGGGGAGCATCAGATCCAGAAGAATCAAATCGTACCCGCCGCCCAGCCCCAGGGTAAGCCCCGTCTCCCCGTCGGCGGCAATCTCCACCTGGCAGCCGTTCAGCTCCAGGTAATCCCGCTGGATAGCGGCAATGTCGGGATCATCCTCAACAATCAGAATTTTCGGCATGACCGTCCTCCTTCGGCAGGGTAATCGTGATTTCTAAACCGCCCGCTGTGATATTTCCAGCGGCAATAGTCCCGCTCATACGCTCCACCATCCGGGCGGCGATGGCCAATCCCAAGCCGCTGCCACCCGCCGGATTTTTTCGGGCCGGATCGCTGCGGTAAAAGGCGTCGAAAAGCTTGGGCAGCGCCTCCTCCGGTACGCCGGGACCATCGTCAGAGAGGATGATACGGCAGTTTTCCCCGGCATCCTCTATGGAAATTCGCAGCTGACCGATCGCCGTCGTCTTATATTTTGCGCTGTTGTCCAAGATGTTGGCCAACACCCGGCGCAGCAGCTCCCTGTCCGCTGTAACGCTCACCGGGCAGGTCGCCTCCACCGTGACCTCCAGACCCTTACTCCGGTATTCGTCCTCAGTTTCTACCGCCAGCGCTGTGACAAATTCGTCCAGGCGGAACGTCCGGGAGGCCATGGGATATTCCGCCATGTCCAGCTTGGAGAACAGGAACAGCTGAGACACCATGCGGTCGATGTCCTCCGCCTTCGTTTTGACGGTCATAAGGTACCGCTGCCGCGCTTCCGGTGTCTTTGCCACGCCGTCCATCAATCCTTCCACATAAGCTCGGATAGAGGTCAGCGGGGACCGGAGATCGTGGGAGATGCCCGCCAGCAATTCCTTCCGGCTTTTCTCGTCCTGCCGGGCGCGTTCCACGGAGAGTTTCAGCCGGGCCGCCATCTCGTTGAACGCCTTGCACACCGGGGCAAATTCGTCCTTCTCCCGGTAGGCGATGCGGTAGTCCAGATTGCCGTCGCCGATTTCCCGGACACCGTCGGACAACACCGCAAGCGGTCCATTGATTTTCTGGAACACAAAACGGATCAGGAAGCGGTTGGTTCCCCAGATTGCCGCCAGCACCGCGCACAGTAAAATAAATCCGGCCAAGGCAATGACCAGCTTCATCCCGGAGGACAATTCCTCGCTTCGCGTCCCATAGACGAGAATTTGATAGCTGATACCGTTGACTTTCTTTTGCGCTATGAAAAGGCTGTTCTCCCCGGCGGACACCAGCGCCCTCGTCCCGCCCAGGCCTTCCGCCGCCTGAAGCAAGCGGGCATCATCCGGCTGTTTCTCCCCCCAGGTGTAAACGGTTTCGCCGCCGGAGCGCACAGTTACCCGCAGCCCGTTGGCCTGGAGCGTTTTCCCCAGGGTATCCAGAGACTTGCCCTTCTCCAGCGACCGGCTCACCAGCTTGACCACCGCCCGGCTGGCCCAGGAAAAATCGCCGCTGTCCTCCAGCGGCAGTCCGTTGCCGATCCGGAGCATGAGCCACAGCAGGGCGATACAGCAGGCTCCCGCCGCCAGGGCAGCCATGACGGGAACAACAATCATCAGGATATTGGAAAGCAGCAGACGCTTCTTGATGGTCATAGAGATACCTCACAAATCAAGCTGGCTGCATTATAGCACGAAACAGGCCGGGGAAGTTAAACTGGAGATAAAATACAGGTTCGAAAGAAAATCAAAAACCACCCGTCAGACGAGTGGTTTTTGATTTTCTATCAGGCTCATTCAATATAAAAGTTTATTCATATACTTCCCGCTTCAACACCCCTACTACCGGCAGATTGCGGTACCGCTCGGCAAAATCCAGTCCATAGCCCACAACAAATTCGTCCGGTATTTCCCAGCCAAGATAATCGATATTCACCGTTACCTTTCTTCTGGAGGGCTTGGAGAAAAGGGCGCAGAGCTTTACGGAAGCGGCCCCCCGATCCTTCAATCTGTTCATTAGATATAACATGGTGTTTCCGCTGTCGATAATATCCTCCACGATCACTACGTGGCGGCCTGCTATGTCCACGTCGAGATCCTTTTTGATCTGCACACTTTCCGAGCTGACGGTGGAAGCACCATAGCTGGAAAACTTCATGAAATCGCTTTCCATGGGGATTTTCAACTGACGGATAAGGTCGGCGTAGAAAACCATGGCCCCATTCAGGATCCCTACTATGAGGGGTTTCTTATCCCGATAGTCCTCCGTCAGGAAGCCCCCCAGCTCGGCCACCTTCGCCTTCAGCGCTTCCTCGTCAAACATGATGCGTTCCAAATCCTTGTGCATAATCCCTGACCTCCCTTATTCCAGCACAACCCTGATGATATGCCGGGTCTTGTCATCAACCATGGCAAAGCCGCTCCTTAAAAACCCCGCCAGCCACAAAATATTGCCGTCCCCGTCAACCAGGATTGGAACAGTCTCCCGTTCCTTACGCGGCACCTTTCGGTCGATAAAAAAGTCCTTGACCTTCTTCCGGCCGCTGCCGCTGCCCGGCAGAAGGTACGCGTCCCCCGGTCTGCGGACCCGCAGCCGAAGGGGCAGCTTCACCTTATCAGCGTCAATGACCGCAATGAAACCATCGCTGGCGCCGAGAGACGACCTTTCCCCCTCAGAAATGCTCCCGCAGGTAACCGAGAACATTTTACCACAAAAATCAGTTTCTGTGGCGGTTTCCTGCCCGTTAAACAATAATTTCCCCGCTGGTTTTCCGCCGGTTACAGGAACGCTGCCGACGTTTTTTACAAAAACTGCCTCGTTGTACTCCAGCCGCAAAACCGCCCCGGGCAGGTCAAGCTGCTGACCGCTCTCTCCTCTGACAATCAGGCGGCGGATGGACTCTATTTCCCGATAAGCAGAGTTCTCCATCCCCGGCAGCCGGCGGATAATTTCCTGCTGGATCGCCGCCGGACAGACGGAAAAGGCTGCCCGGTCGATCTGATTGTCCCGTAACACCTTCCCCGCCTTCTCATCGGTTACAGCCTCAATGCAGTCCTTCATGTCAGCCGCAATCTCTGCCAGCTGACAAAGGGCCCGGTTGATTTCTGAATTGTACCGGCTCCGCAAAAGGGGCAGCAGCTCCAGCCGCAGGCTGTTTCTCATGGCTTCATCAGGCTCATCATTGGTGGCGTCACGCCTTGGCTCCAGCTTCTGCAGGCGGCAGTATTCCTCTATTTCCTGACGGCTTACGGCCAGCAGCGGACGAATGAGCCGGCAGCGAACCGGCAGCCTTGTTCCGGACTCACAGCCGGGCTCCAGCCACTCTGTCATCACCCGGCTGGGCCGCATTGCGGACAGCCCGCTGACCCCTGTCCCCCGCAAAATTCTCATCAGGACAGTTTCGGCCTGGTCATCGCTGTGATGGCCCACCGCCAAAAGCACCTCCCGGGTATCCCAGCGGGTCATAAGTGGTTTTATGGCCGAAAAGCATTCCGTCACCACCTTCCGCAGGAAGGAATAGCGCAGCTCCCTGGCGGCAGTTTCCAAAGAAAGTCCCTTTTCCGCACAGTAACCGGGAACATCTCCATGGCCGATCCGGCAGGGTACTCCCCGGGCAACGCAGAAATCATGAACAAAGTCCGCATCAGCCCGAGAAGCTTCTCCGCGAATCCCGTGGTCAAAATGAGCGGCTGTAATACGAAGCCGCCGCTTTGTCTGCTGCGCTAAAAGCCAGTCCAGCAGCGCCAGCGAATCGGGTCCCCCTGAACAGGCCACAACCACCGCTGCCCCCTGGGGCAGCAGCTGGTTGTCCCCGGCAAATCGGTTCATTTTCCCGTTGAAGGATAATAAAGCTTTTTCCATTCTGTTCTTACTGCTCCCCCAGCCTTCAGACCGAATAACAAAAAAATCTTAAACAACCCATAAAAAATGCGTGTCCCGCAGCCGATCACCTTAGCAGGACACGCTATTTTTTTTACAAATCAGTCTCCGCGGCGTGAGCCGCGGCCGCCGCGCTTGGAATCCAGCTTCCGCTTCAAATCAGTCAGGCGTTCGTCGCTGTCCTTCAGAAACTTTGACAGCTTGTCCTCGAAGGACATTGGCCCATTGCTGAACCGCCCGCCGGAACGGAAGAAGCCTCCGCCCATGGGCGGACGGGAGGAACGGGCCGGCGCCGTTCCCTCAGGGTGAGACGGGCGATTCTGCCGGTCGGCAAAGGAGCCTCTCTGCTCCCCGGTATGAGGGCATTCCCCACGGGGCGCCGCTGCCGCCTGAGCGGTTTTATTCTCCGGCACCTGCTTCACGGAAAGACCGATGCGGCCGTTCTCGTTAATCGCCAGGATCTTCACTTTTATCTTCTGTCCCTGTTTAAGGAAATCGTTTACATCACTGACATAAACATCCGCTACCTCCGAAATGTGAACAAGACCGGTCTTATTCTCGGGAAGCTCAATAAACGCGCCGAATTTCGTTATCCCGCTAACGGTTCCTTCTAAAATACTGCCGACTTCAATGGACAAAATACCATTTCCTCCTGTGACAAAGTTCAAACCATCATAACGACAAGCCGCTGAACGCCGAGCATTAAGAAAATTCCCGGGAAATTTTCCTGAACCTCTGCATTGTCAATCATTTGCTGCCATGAGGCAGAATATATGGCATCTCGCCGGGATATACCATGTTAAGCTGTTCACGGGCCACCTTCTCCACCCGGTGGAGATCCTCGAGCCCGGCCTTCTCTTCCCGAAGGCCGATATTGATTTTTTGCGCGGTAGCAAGCCGCTGCTCAGCCACTCGATATTTCTCGTTTACTCCGTTCAAATATACCTGCTGGTTGTAGAAGCAATAACCAAAATACACGACTACCGTCGCCACCGCCACATAAAACCAGCTAAAGCCCTGACGGCTTCCACGGAGGCCTCTTTTACCATCCCGACCTGCCATACCCTTACCTGCCTTGTACTTTCGATGGTCTTTGACCGCCTCTGCCGGGGGCGCCAGCCGTTCACCGAATCGAAGTGGAGGACATCCTCCAATCGCTGTCTCAAATGGTCATCAATTTCATCTGTTAACAGCTATTTCAATACACATCAATATACAGAGAATATGGCAAAAAAGCAAGAGGAAAATTCTTAAATTTACGATAATTTCCGGCCGTTACACTTCTCTTTCCGCCAGGGAAATCGGCGACAGCACCCTTATTCCCCTGGAGTTTACAAATACATCAGCCTTCACCCCAAAAACCTTTGCCAAAAGGTCAACCGTCAGGATTTCTTCCGGTGTCCCCTGCCTGTAAATCCCCTGATCCTTTATGACCATGATCTCATCAGAATACTGGAGAGCGTGGTTAATATCGTGGAGGACCATGATGATGGTCATGTGCTCGTTCTGGTTCAGCTCCTCGATGATATTCATTACCTCCAGCTGATGCCCGATATCAAGATACGTAGTAGGTTCATCCAGCAGGAGTATCTCCGGCTCCTGAGCCAGCGCCATAGCGATAAACGCCCGCTGGCGTTCACCGCCGGACAGAGTCATTACCCGCTGGCTGGTATAACCATTGAGATGGGTTTTTGTCAGCGCCTGTTCTACAGCTTCCCGATCCCGTTTCGGATTTCCGGCAGTCAACATTCCCCTGTAGGGAAAGCGGCCATAATCTACCAGCTCGCTGACCGTAACGTCGGCGGGAACGGTCAGTCCCTGAGGCAGTATTGCCAGACGGCGGGCGAAAGATTTCCTCCCCAGCTTCCTCGTATCCTCCCCATTCAACAGAACCTGCCCTTCGTACCGGTGATTCAGTCCGGCCAGGGCCTTTAACAGGGTTGTCTTCCCCGCTCCATTTGGCCCGATTATTGCCGTCCGCTTTGCGGGGGTAAAGCTTATATTCACATGGGCGAGAATCGTCTTATTTTCAATTTTGACCGTCAGGTTTTTGGCGGCCAGAACGGCCGGTTTTACGTTATCCATCACAACTCCCTCCTGAGCAGAAAGAGGAAGAAGGGCGCCCCCAGAACCGCCATCAGTATGCCTACGGGGAGCTCTGTAGGGGAAAAGGCTGTCCGGGCAAAGGTATCCGAAAACATGACCACTGCCGCTCCCAAAAGAGCTGCCCCCGGCAGCAGATAGCGGTAGTCAGAGCCAACCATCAGCCGCACGGCATGGGGAACTATCAGCCCCACGAAGCCGAGCAGCCCTACGACGGAAACAGCGCTGGCCGCCAGCAGGGCGGCGAGAGCCGTCATGACAATTCTGGTCGCCTCAACGTTCAGGCCGAGCCCTTTCGCCATTTCATCCCCCAGCTGGAGGATATTAAGGTGCTTTGAGCCCGCCAGGGCCAGTATTACTCCGGCAATGGTGTACGGATAGATTATCTCCACATGAGGCCAGCTTCTGGTAGCCAGACCGCCAACCATCCACATCAGCGCGCCGTGGACCTTATCGCTGTTAAATATCATTACCGCCGAAATTCCGGCCCCAAGAAAGGCGGACACCGCAACGCCGGCCAGAATTATTCTCACCGGTCTGATGCCATCCTTCCAGGCCAGCAGATAAATGACGCAGGCGGCGCCCATTGCGCCGAGAAAAGCCGCCGGGGTAACCAGATACTCCAGAGCCGGGAACGCCAGCATCAGCAGAACAGCGGCCAATCCCGCCCCGGAGGAAATGCCGATGATGTGGGGATCGGCCAGGGGATTCTTCATGATGGCCTGGAGGATTGCCCCCGACAGGGCCAGATTTACTCCCACGAGAGCGGCAACTATCGTCCGGGGCAGGCGAATATTCATTATGATCTGCTGGTGAATGCCCGCCCCGTCCCCAAAGAGAGCCGCAAAAATTTCCCCTGCGGTAATAGGGACTGAGCCAAGCTCAATCGACACGATGAATCCCCCGGCTACCAAAAGGAAAAAGAGGAACAAAAAAGCCTGCCGCCGCAAATCAGATACGCCGGTCACGCCTTGTTCCTCTTTTTTCTTTGCTCTGTTATCCAGAACCGTTTCCTGCATTATTTTATTGCCTCCGGATAAATCAGCGACCCCATTTCCCGGAAAGCATCCGGGAACCGCACTCCCGGGCTCAGGAGGAAATTATTCTGCGACAGGTAGTAGACCTTCCCGTTTTTAACGGCGGGAATAGTCTGCCACGCCGGGCTGTCGGCAATGGTTTTTTCCATGCTCCGCTTTATATCCTCTATTTTCCCCATGCTGGTGATAAACATTATCTCCGGATTCTGTTCTACCAGCATCTCGATACTGTAGGGGGCCGCGTCAGGGTTCCCCTCAATGGCGCTCATTCCCTGCGCCACATTCACAAAGCCAAGCGTCCTGGCCACAGAACCGGCAATGCTGGTATCCAGCTGGACGCTGAGACCCTGCCCGGTGCTGTGGAGGATCACGACCCGCTTGTCCTCCTTGGGAACGCCGCTTACAATTTTTTCGATTCTTTCGTCCAGCTGCCTGATATAATCCCTGCCCCCTTCCACATTGCCGGTAACCTGGGCAAAAATCCCGATGTCTCTCTTCACGCTTTCATAATTCTTCATGTCGAGCACAAGGGCCGGGATCCGGTTCATATCCAGCGTCGTCAGCAATTTTTCGTTCATGCCCTTGTTGACGATAACCAAATCAGGCTCGCAGGCAATCAGCTTCTCCACGTCAATATTGTAGACGCGGCCTATACTGGTTTTGTTCTTGGCAAACTCCGGCATATTCGTCCGGGAATCAGGCCGCCCTGCCACATCGCCGCCTACTGCATGAAGGGGCTCAAGAAAGGAGGCCGACGTCACCACGATGCGCTCCGGCTTTTTAGCCAGCCGGACCTCCCGGCCCAGGTCATCGATTATTACCGCAAAATAGCTTTCCGCCGAATCGGTTCCGTATTCCCTGTGCGTTCCCTGCACAGCTCCGGTCTTTCCTGCAGACGGGGCCGCCGCCTTTTCCCCGCAGCCCCCGAAGAGAACTGCCAGCGACAGCGCCCCGGCCAGGGCCAATAATTTTTTCTTGTTCATCGATACACCCCGAAAAAAGCTCCCTGCCTGAATGACAGGGAGCTTTATCATTTTACGTCAGATCTTAAAACAAAGAATTGTGGCCAGGATCCAGCTGATAATCAGTCCAATTGACACAAGATACCCTTCTTTGGTTACCGGCCGCCCGAAGTTGGAATTTTCACCCATAAAGCCCCGCCGGTTGAGAAGCGCATACTTCTGAACCCGCTTCTTAAACCACTTTTTCTTTCGCTTTTCCCCCAACAGCGTTCCCGCTATCTGAGCGATCGCCAGACAGGAGCCAAAACTGCAAAGGGTCCGAACAGTTATTTCGGCCTCCGATAATCCGCCAAAGAGCCAGTCCAAGCCAAAAACCTCCCGATTGTCGTCCATATTATACAATAACAATAAAATAAATTCAATAAATGGGCAGCAGTTAAATTTCTTTTTTGTCCGGGGGAACCGGATAAAGCTCCAGGCCAGGGTTATTGTCCCGGATCCAGCCCAGCGCCCACTCGTTATTGACTAACAGAACCGGCAGGCCGCCGCGGTCATATACGAACATTCCCCGGTCAATTCCCCTCATTCCTTCCGGAGTCGCCGTATGACCGTCTTCGTACACCAGCCAGCGGGCCACCTCAAAGGGCTGCATTGTAAGGATGACATCTACCCCATATTCACTCTTCAGGCGGTAGACGAGCACATCAAACTGAAGGGTTCCCACGGTACCCACAATAATCGAGTCGTATCCTGCCTCCTTGAAGAGCTGTATAGCCCCTTCCTGAGTCAGCTGCTCGATTCCCTTCAGGAACTGCTTGCGCTTCATTGTATCCCTGGCCTCGACCCGGGCAAATTTTTCCGGCGGAAATACCGGGAAATCAGCAAACCGGAACTTTACCGAAGGGTCGGAAATAGTATCCCCGATACGGAATATCCCCGGATCAAAGAGCCCCACAATATCTCCCGGCCAGGCCTCGTCGATTATCTGGCGGTCCTGGGCCAGGAACTGCTGGGGCTGAGCCAGCTTGATGGTCTTGCCGCCGGTTTCGTGCCACACGGTCATGTTCCGCTCAAACTTCCCGGAGACGATGCGGATAAAGGCCAGTCTGTCCCGGTGAGCCGGATTCATATTTGCCTGAATCTTGAAGACGAAGGCGGAAAATTTCCCGTCGGTCGGCTCTATTGTTCCAGCCGATGACTCCCGGGCAGCCGGAGCAGGGGCCAGCCTCAGATACTCCTCAAGGAAATTCTGCACGCCGAAGTTCGTCATGGCGGACCCGAAAAACATGGGAGTCAGCTCCCCCCGGGCCACCTTCTCCAAATCAAAATCCTCTCCGGCCGCGTCCAGCAGCTCGATATCATCGAGGAGATTCTGATAAACCGCTTCATCAAGCCGGGCCTTCAATTCGGCGGAGCCCAGTTCATAGATATCCGATAAGCGGGCCTCCTGACCGTGGGTAGTATCAGCCGCAAACAGCTCCACCACCTTTTTCTGCCGGTCATACACCCCCTGATACCGACCGTCGCTTCCCACCGGCCAGTTCATGGGATATGACCTTATGCCCAGCACATTTTCGATTTCGTCCATCAGGTCGATGGGAACCTTACCGTAGCGGTCCAGCTTATTTACAAAGGTAAATATGGGAACCTGACGCTCCTTGCAGACCTTGAAAAGCTTTTTCGTCTGAGTCTCAACGCCCTTGGCCGCGTCCAGCACCATTACGGCGCTGTCAACGGCCATCAAAGTCCGGTAGGTATCCTCGGAGAAATCCTGATGGCCCGGGGTGTCGAGGATATTTATCCGGCATCCGCCGTAGTCAAACTGTAAAACGGAGGAAGTAACAGAAATACCGCGCTGCTTCTCGATTTCCATCCAGTCCGAAACAGCATGGCGGGCCGTCTTGCGGGATTTGATGGAACCGGCCAGATGAATGGCTCCACCGTAGAGCAAGAGCTTTTCCGTAAGAGTCGTCTTACCGGCATCAGGATGGGAAATAATGGCAAAGGTTCGCCGCTTTGCGGTTTCCAAATGAAGCTGATCTATATCTGTAGACAAAATTTTACCTCCGGTTTACTGCGCTATCTTGACTTCCGTCCAAACCTTATCATATTTCGGCAGATTATCAGTCAAATCGTTAAAGAACTCGGCATTCCTGAGAAGCTCTGCCGGGGGATAGGCGGCCAGACTCTCCTGTACTTCCCTGGCAAGTTTCGCCTGAACCTCGGGGATGGGGGTGGCGTAGCCGATATACTCCACATTCTTCCGGGCAATGTCAGGCCGGGTCATATAGTCGATAAACTCCATTGCCTCTGCCTTGTTCTTTGCCCCCCTCATGATTACCATGGAATCGATCCAAATGTTCGTCCCCTCTTTGGGAATCGCGTAGGCTATATCCTTGTTTTTCTCCATGATGAACTGGGCGTCGCCGGACCAAACCACCGCCATGGCTCCTTCTCCGGCAATCATCTTATCCTTTACTTCGTCCACCACATAGGCAAGGACGAGGGGCTTCTGCTCCGACAGTTTTTTCCCGGCCTCAGCCAGCTCCTTTTCACTGCCGGTGTTCAGGGAATACCCAAGGTATTTCAGAGTGATGCCGATAGAGTCCCTCGGACTGTCAAGCATGAAGATCTGCTTTGCATACTTCTGATCCCAGAGAACAGACCAGCTGTCCACCTTCTCCTTAACCATCTTTGTATTGTAGGCGATACCTACCGTTCCCCACATGAAAGGAACGGAATACTCATCCGTGGGGTCAAAGGAAGCCCCGCGGAACCGGTCGCCGATAAGCTTGTAGTTCTTCAGCCTGGCGGTGTCGATCTTTTCAATCAGATTTTCCCGGATCATCCTTGAAATCATATAATCCGAAGGAATCGCCAAATCATAGTCACTGCCGCCGGCTTTAATTTTTACATACATATCCTCATTGGTGGCAAAGGTATCATAAACCACATGAATGCCGGTTTCTTTTTCAAAGCTGGTAATCACGTCCGGATCGATATAATCTCCCCAGTTATACACCTTCAGCTGGCGCTTGCCCTTATCCCCGCCGTCCTTACTGCCGCCGCAGCCGGTTACCAGCAGAGCCGCCAGAAGAAGCATGGCCATCAACGAACAAAAGACTGCTCTCTTTTTCATATTTAATCCCCCTTGTCTTATTTATTGCGATCCGAATCCAGCCGCCGGTTCACTGCCAAAAGAAGCGCCAGCACCACCAGGAACAGCAGCGTGGACAGGGCGTTAATCGTAGGATGAATCCCCCGCCGCGCCATGGAGTAAATCATGATCGAGAGATTGTTTACCCCGGAGCCAGTAGTAAAGAAACTTATGACGAAATCGTCCAGGGAAAGCGTAAAGGCAAACAGCAATCCGGTAATCACCCCCGGCAGTACCGCCGGAAAAACTATGTGCCGGAAGGCATAGGCCGGCGTCGCCCCCAGATCCAGGGCCGCCTCATAAATGCTCTTGTCAAGCTGCTTCAGCTTCGGCAATACCGTCAGCACCACATAGGGAACGTTAAATATGGTATGGGAAAGCATCAGGGTCATAAGTCCCAGCTTCATATTGCAGAAGATGAACAACAGCATCAGGGAAAGGCCGGTCACAATATCCGGATTCAATACGGGAAGATAGGTCAGATTCATTACGATCCGCTTCTCCCAGCAGCCAAGCCCCTGATACATGGCAAAAGCCGCCGCCGTTCCGATTATGGTAGCGATAACCGCCGACCCGGCCGCAACGATGAGCGTATTTGAAAGGGCATCCGCTACCATCTGATTTCCAAGCAGCTCTTCGTACCAGCGCAGGGTAAAACCATCCCAGCTTGCCCTTGACTTGGAAGCATTAAAGGAAAAGACGATGAGCACTCCAATGGGAAGATAGAGAAACAGCAGAATCAACGCGGCATAAAATTTCCTGACGAAAGAGGTCATATCAGCATTCCTCCTTCCTCCTCCCGGTACTTGCCGGGTACCAGCATGGTAAGAAGAATGATGATAAGCATCAGCACCGATACCGCCGAACCAAAGTTCCAGTTGCCGATAGACAGGAACTGCTGCTCGATGAGATTGCCGATGAGCATATACTGACCGCCGCCCAGCAGACGGGAAATAACGAAGGTCGTTACCGCCGGCATGAAAACCATCAGCACCCCGGCGTATACCCCGGGTAGACTAAGCGGAAACGTAACTCTCCGAAAGGCGGTAAAGCCGTCGGCCCCCAAATCCTCCGCCGCCTCCAGCAGGCTCTTGTCCATCTTCATCAGGACGGAATAGACCGGCAAAATCATAAATGGCAGGAAATTGTAAACCATACCCAGAATAACCGCGTAATCCGTGTAGAGAATTTGCAGGGCAGGCAGCCCCAGCCAGCGGAGAATGCCGTTTATCAAACCGTTCCGCTCCAGCAGGGTGAGCCAGGCATAGGTACGAAGGAGAAAATTCATCCACATGGGAATAACGGTGAGAACTACCAGCATATTCCGGTATTTTATCGGGGCGCTGACGAGAATGTACGCCATGGGATAGCCCAGCAGCAAACAGAGGCCGGTAGCCAGAAGAGCCAGCCAGACCGAGTGCCACAGCACTCCAAGATATGCAGGCTGAGCCGCCTGCCTTATATTGGCGAGGGTAAAGGCCCCCGTCTTGTCAGTCAGGGCAAAGTAGAGAATCAACCCCAATGGAACCACGGTGAAAAGTAGCATCCACAAATGATATGGATACATCAGCCCCCGGCGCCCCATCATACGTTCTCCCGGGGCATGACATGAATCTCATCCGGCCCTATACACATACCAACCCGGCTGCCTGCTGGCGACATCTGAGTACTCTGAGCCGTCCACTCAAATCCATCCTCAGACCTGACGGTCATCTCATAGTGGACGCCCTTAAAGGTCACCGTACCCACCGTACCAACCAGCATTCCCTCTTCCGGGGCCGTCAGCTTTATATCCTCCGGGCGGATGACCACATCAACCGCCACGTCATAGCCCAGCCCCTTGTCAACGCAGTTAAACTCCCGTCCGGCAAAGAAGCAGCAGTTGTCCCGTATCATTCTGCCGGGAAGGATATTACTGTCGCCGATAAAATCAGCGACAAAGGGATTTTTCGGTTCATTGTAGATATCTACAGGCGTTCCTGTCTGCTGAATGCGCCCGCCGTTCATGACCACTATCCGGTCGCTCATATTCAACGCCTCCCCCTGATCGTGGGTGACGTAGATAAATGTCAGCCCCAGCTGTTTCTGTATCCGCTTCAGCTCGGTCTGCATCCCCTTGCGGAGCTTCAGATCAAGGGCCGACAGAGGTTCATCCAGAAGGAGCACCTTGGGCTCGTTGATCAGCGCCCTGACGATGGCGATTCTCTGCTGCTGTCCGCCGGACAGAGATGATACCGGCCGGTTGTCGAACCCTTCCAGATTCACCATCCTGAGCATTTCCCGAACCCGTTCTTTTATTTCGCTTTCGGGTCTTTTATGGGCCCTCGGCCCAAAGGCGATATTTTCATACACTGTCATGTGGGGGAATAAGGCATGCTTCTGAAAGACAGTGTTCACCTGCCGTTTATACGGGGGCACATTCTTTATATCATTTCCCTCAAAGAGGATCCTTCCGTTCGTAATCTGTTCAAAGCCTGCCAGTATCCTGAGCAGAGTAGTCTTGCCACAGCCGGAGGGCCCCAGAAGGGTAATAAACTCATTTTTCTTTATCGACAGATTGATTCCGTCAAGAACGATGTGATCATCAAATTTTTTCGTCAGGTCGACGATATCAATAATATTGGCAGCCTCCGCCGCCAAGGAAATATTATTTTGATCGCTCAACTGAAAATCTCACCTTCCCCATGGAGACAGACTCCACCTATTTTCGTATGCATTATACATATTTCCGCCCAAAAAATAAAGTTGAAAATATGCAAAAGACACTGAATCTCCTAAAAAATTTCAGGGTGGATCATTACAAAGCTCAGCTCACTGTCCCAGCCTGAAAGGGAGTAATCATAAAAAGGACCGGCAATATCCTCCGATACTGCCAGCCCTCTCCGAAGGATTGCCGGTTTCAGGTTATATTTGTCTGTAATCAGGACTTCATGGCAGAGGCAATTGCCTTTGCCGCTCCCCGGAGCTGCTCCGGCCTATGGTCAGCCATCAGGGCCGCTCTCAGGCGGGCTGTTCCTTTGGCCACGGTGGGATAACGGATAGCCGGTATCATTATGCCCGCTTCCTCCAGATCTGCCGCCACCTGCATGGCCCTTGCCTCGTCCCCGATGAGAATGGGGATTATCGGCGTTTCCGATTGAACGGAAACGCCATTTTCCCGAAGAGCGTCGCAAAAGACCTGCACATTGTTCTGCAGCCTCGCCACGCGCCAAGGCTCAGCTTCGATGATGCTCAGCGCTTCCCAGGCCGCCGCCAGGGTAGCCGGCGCCTGGGAGGTGGAGAAGATAAAACTTCGGGCCTTGTTCACCAGATAATCTATAATGTTTTGGCTGGCGGCGGCAAATCCTCCCTCCGCGCCCAGAGCCTTGGAAAGGGTCCCCATGAGGATGTCCGGCCGAACCGCCTCTTTTTCGTATCCCTTGTCGGTGAAGTGCTCCTCGATGCCGTGGCCTTTCCTACCGATAACCCCAGTGGCATGAGCTTCATCAACCATGGTAAGACAGCCGTATTCCCGCCCGAGGGCCACCAGCTCCGGAAGCTTCAGGATATCACCGTCCATGCTGAAGACAGCATCGCTGACGATCAATCCCTTCTCCGCCGGATTTGCTTTCAGCTTATCTGCCAGATCCTCCATATCGTTGTGGCGGTAAACGATTATCCGACCCCGGGACAGACGGCAGCCATCGATGATGCTGGCGTGGTTATATTCATCGCTGAAAATCAGCGCCGATTCATCCATCAGGGCGGAAATAATACCCACATTCGCCGCGTAGCCGGTATTGAAAAGCAGGGCCGCTTCCCTTCCCTTGAACCTTGCCAGGGCTTTTTCCAGCTTGCGGTGCAGGCCAAGGCTACCGGTAGTAAGACGGCTGCCGCCGGAACCGGCTCCCCACTTGAGCGCCGCCTCTGCGGCCGCCTGCTTTACTCTCGGCTCCACCGCCATGTTCAGGTAACTGTTGGAGGAGAGCAAAAGCCGCTTGACATTTTCTGCCCGGCCGTTTACTTCTTTTTCCAGCAGAACCGTCGTCCCCTGCTCGGAATTGAGCACCTTCATGGAACGGTAGAGGCTGGCTTTCTTCAGGCGAATCAGCTCGGTCTCTATCCAGTCAGTTGGTTTTGTCATCTTATTCCCTCGCTTCACACTCTCTGATGGGAATGGTTTTCTGCCGTCAGCAGGGCCTGTCCGGTACATTTTCCACAATGACCGGAGTCTTCTCAAGATATTCTATCAGCTCAGCTATATTCCCCCGGCGGCTGTCACAGATGAACACCCGGCCGCCGTGGCTGTCCCCCATTTCCTTCAGGGGCGTGAGCCGTACATAGCCCGCCTTCCGGGAAGCAAAATAACCGGTAACATAATCCGGATCATCGGACATGCACAGCTCGGCGATCATGCCCGGCCCGTAAGCCACTTTAGTGGCCAGCACCAGCGCCTCCCGAAAATGATTTTTTTCACTGGCGGTGTCGCTTTCCCGGGCATCCATGTAGGTGACCCGGATTCCCCGCTCCCTGTCGGGCTCCACTCTTTTTCCCCCGGCCACGTCATAGAGCATGGCCCCCCGCATCACCTTCACGGCGCGGATCTGACCGATAACCTTTGCAATCTCCTGAGGAGTAAGCCCCTCGGCCGCCAAAAGCTCCCCCATGATCTGAAAGGAACCCTCGATGGTTTCGGCCGGCCGGGTGGAGATGGACAGCGCGGGAATGCAACGAACCTCCTCCGGCGCAATTCTCTCCAGCTTGATGTTAATAAAATCCGGCTCCCCAAGCGAATGATGAGCCGCCCGATTGGCCAGAGCGGCGACCACCTTGCCGATTTTCTCCGTGGCGGTTATCCGCTCTGCCCCGGAGATATGCCGGGCTTTCTCTGAAGCCCGCATTTTTATGCTGAATAATGACATGATTTACTCCCGTATCCATAACGAAAACTGCCTGAAAAATTAAATTCTCTTTATGGCCGCTCCCAGGGGCTTCACCAATAAAAATACCGCTGCCGCCGTCATGATCATGCCGGGAACAGCCGCCGCCAAAAGGATCAGGACGTCGACCCCCAATATCGGAGCCAAAACGAAGCGGGCGGCAGCCGTACCCAATGGCCCGGCGATCATCAGGGCCGTAATGCGGCGTCGCCCCAGACAAACCACCGCCCCCGCCACCACCCGAAAAACCATGGCAACGACAATGTTATAAGGCGTGGCCAGGCCTAGGGCCAGCCCCGCCAAGCTCGCCCCTATACCGGCGAAAAGGTAGCGGCGGAACCCGAAGAAAGCGCACATCAGAACAGCCAGTGGAGCCGACAGCTGGAACTCTCCTCCAAAGAAGGGAGATGGGATCTTAAAGCTGCCTGCGGCCAGCAGAATCGCCGCCAACAGGGCTGTAAGGGATATCTCTCCCGCTTTACTTCGGGAAGATACCAGGACAACTGCCTGATTCATTTCCTTGTAAACCTCCTGCCTAATAATGGTTGACAAAAAAATTATAGCGGCTGACCTCATTATTGTCAACCGCTATAAAAAGTTTGGTTTACGATATTTATTTGCTGCTCAAGACTCCTTCTGCCGCGCCGAGAACCCCAAGGACAGCGTGCTCAAAGGTGAGTCCCCCCTGAAGGAATACATTATATGGCTCCCGCATGGGGCCATCGGCTGATAACTCGATGGAGGCCCCCTGAACAAACGTACCCGCCGCCATAATAACCTGATCCGCGTAGCCGGGCATATCCCAGGGTTCCGGAGCGGCGAATGAATCTACCGGTGAATATTTCTGAATACCGCCGCAAAACGCGATAAGCTTCTCCGGCGATCCCAGCTCTATGGCCTGAATGATATCGCCTCTTTCTTCCTTTGCCCCCGGGGACACCCTGTAGCCCAGCCGGGCAAAGAGACCGGCGGCAAACAGCGCCCCCTTTACGGCCTGAGCGGTAACGTGAGGGGCAAGGAACAATCCCTGAAAAAGCTGACGGTTATTGGCCAGGGAAGCCCCCAGCTCATCTCCCATCCCGGGAGCCGTCAGCCGGTAGGAGGCAAGCTCCACCAGCTTTGCCCTGCCGGCAATGTACCCGCCGGTGGGGGCAATTCCGCCGCCGGGATTCTTGATAAGGGATCCTGCCATTATATCGGCTCCGGCCTGTACCGGCTCACGGGTATCGGTAAACTCCCCGTAGCAGTTATCCACGAAGCAGACTACCTGGGGATTCCTTCCGTGAACTAGATTACAGACACGCTCAATATCTTCAATGGTTAGGGTAGGACGAAAGCTGTACCCCCGGGAGCGCTGAATAAGGCAGAGCTTTGTTTCCGGTTTGATTGCGGCGGCCACATTGTCAAAATCGATGCGGCCTTCCTCCGTAAGAGACAGCTCCCGATATTTCACCCCAAATTCCTTTAATGAACCCGGAGATTCGTTGGCATAGCCAATGACCGTCTGCATTGTATCATAGGGAGCGCCGGTCAGGGACAGCAGCTCGTCATTGGGCCGGAGAAGACCGAAGAGCACCGTTGCCAGAGCATGGGTGCCGGAAACGAACTGGGTGCGGACCAGCGCTCGTTCAGCTCTGAAAACCCGGGCAAAGAGCTCGTCCACCTTTTGGCGGCCGATATCATCGTAGGCGTAACCGGCGGTAGTATTGAAATGGGCCTCTGAAAGATGAGCCTCCCGCATGGCGTCGAGAATTTTCAGGGTATTTGCCTCGGAGATTTCCTCGACCCGCTTAAACAGAGGGGAAATTTCTTCCAGAACTTCCTTTTTTAATGACAGCAGCTCTTTTGAAAATGACATAGCAACGCTCCTTGATCGTCTAAAAAAACCACCCGTGAGCCAAAGCTCCCGGGTGGTATATTCGTATAGCTTTGTGACCCGCCGCAATCAGCGCTTGGAGAACTGAGATGCCTTGCGGGCTTTCTTGAGACCGTACTTACGGCGCTCCTTCTCGCGGGAATCACGGGTAAGGAAGCCAGCCTTCTTGAGAGCGGGCCGGAGATCTCCGTCTACCTCCAACAGGGCGCGGCTGATGCCGTGACGAACCGCGCCGGCCTGACCGGAGATGCCGCCGCCTTCAACCTTGGCGATAACATCGTACTTGCCTGTCATTTCGGTGAGCTCCAAAGGCTGACGAACGATGAGCTCGAGAGTGGGCTGACCGAAATATTCGGCCATTTCCCGGCCGTTGATGATGACGTTGCCTTCACCGGGAACGAGACGAACTCGGGCAACGGAAGTTTTTCTGCGGCCGGTGCCGTAGTAACTGACTTGTGCCATTTTCTATTTCTCCTTCCCTATTACTTCGTAAGAGTTATCAACTCAGGCTGCTGAGCCTGGTGGGGATGATTCGGTCCAACGTAGACGTTCAGCTTGCGGTACATCTGAGCGCCGATGCGGTTCTTCGGGAGCATACCGCGAACTGCGTGCTCGATAACGCGGGCGGGATGCTTTGCGAACATCTCCTGAGCAGAGGTGTACTTGTCGCCGCCGGTGTAGCCGCTGTAACGGAAGTAAATCTTGTCCTGAAGCTTCTTGCCGGTGAATACAGCCTTCTCGGCATTGATGACAATGACGAAATCGCCGGTGTCAACATGCGGGGTGAAGGTCGGTTTATTTTTACCGCGCAGAACCATCGCAATCTGGCTGGCAAGACGGCCGACGGTCTGACCGTCCGCGTCTACAACATACCACTTGCGCTGGACATTCTGTGCATTGGCCATGAATGTCGTTTTCATGCGTAATCCTTCCTCTCGGTATTTGCGTTGTTTTCAATATTACGATAAAGAACTGCGAAAATTTGAGCTGATAAGCGCTCTGTGGGCAGCAGCATCTGGAAGCAGCTGCTGCAGGACCTCTGCTGTAGAGTCCGGGGCTGGTGGAATCCACAGTCGGTCACACGCACTTGACCATTTTATAAAAGTTTTATCTGCGAGTCAAGAGAAAATTTACCTGATCTGCCAATTTTCCGAAATATTTTTCAAAATCACCTCTTCTGAAAAGCGTCCGTCATCTTCTGCTGTCCCTGATGAAGGCAGCGTATGCTTTTTGGGCTTCATATACGTCCACCTTACTTGTGACTTCCCAGGGGGCGTGCATACTGAGAACCGGCACTCCGCTGTCGATTACGTTCATGCCGTACAGGGCCATGATATAGGCAATGGTTCCGCCGCCGCCCAAATCTACCCGGCCGAGCTCCGACAGCTGGAAGCGGACCTTGTTTTTGTCCATGATATCGCGAATCTGCCCGAGATATTCCGCATTGGCGTCATTGGAGCCGGATTTTCCCCGGGCGCCGGTGAATTTGTTAAATACGACACCCTTGCCCAGATAAGCGACATTTTTCTTGTCAAAGGCGGAGGCGTAAAGGGCATCAAAGCCGCTTGACACATCGGAAGAAAGCATCCGGGAATTGGCCAGCACCCGGCGCAGGGTCAGTTCCCCGGGCCGTTCCATCAGGTCAAGAACCTCGGCCAAAGCGTTCTCAAAGAAGCGGGACCGCATACCCGTAGCCCCAACGCTGCCGATTTCCTCCTTGTCCACCAGCAGACAGCAGGCGGTACGCTTCACCTTCTTTGTCTCCAGCATGGCCATGAGAGAGGTATAGGCGCAGACCCGGTCATCCTGACCGTAACCAAGGATAAGGCTCCGGTCAAAGCCCATTTCCCGGGCCCGGCCGGCAGGGACAAAAGTCAGCTCGGCCGAAAGAAAATCCTCCTCCTCCAAGCCGTATTTATCCTTCAGGAGCTTCAGGACATTTTTCTTTACCGCGTCCTTTTCCTCTCCTGCCAAGGGCAGATTGCCGCAGAGGATATCGAGATTTTCCCCGGTTACGGCAACCGCCGCCTTCTTCTCCATCTGTTCCTGGGCGAGATGAATAAGGAGATCGGTAACGCAGAAGGCCGGGTCCTTTTCCGATTCACCAATCTCGATCTCCACTACGGAGCCGTCCTTCTTTGCCACTACCCCGTGGAGAGCCAAGGGCAGGGCCACCCACTGATATTTCTTGATCCCCCCGTAATAATGGGTATCGAGATAAGCAAAGCCGTCAGATTCATAGAGGGGGTTCTGCTTCAGATCCAGCCTGCAGGTATCAATGTGGGCCCCCAGGATCGACATACCATCCTCAATCGGCTCGCTGCCAAGATTAAAGAGAGCAACGCATTTTTTCATGCCCACGGCATAAATCTTGTCCCCGGCCTTCAGCTTTTTGCCTTTCCCGATCGCTTCATTCAAATCCCGGTAACCGGCCAGCTCGGCGGCGGCAACGGCAAAGTCAGCGGATTCCCGCTCGGTCTTGCACTCGCTTAAAAAGTCTATGTAACCTGCGGCCAGTTTATCCAGAGCTTTTTTATCGGCCTCTGTATAGCTCAGCCAGGGAGCTTTTTTCTGTTCGGCTTGTTTTGTATCCTTGGCCGGTTTTGCGGCTTTCTCTTTACTGGGCATATTCATCCTTCTTTCTTTTGAAAACAAACGGCACTAAATCAGGTCTCCGTTTAGAAGCGCTTTTTCATATACGCTGCTGCCCGCTTTGTCCGCCATATTGCAGGGATGTAAAAGGAATTCGTCCACGATGGCAGAAAACTCCTCCCGGGTACAGGCATTGTTAAACGCGTTCCTCATCATTGCTCCCCCAGGAATCCCCCGGGTATACCAGGTAGCGTGCTTGCGCATTTCCCTCGTTCCAATATAATCGCCTTTGAACCGTATCAGCATATCCAAATGACGCAGGACGATATGAGCCCGCTGGGTCAGGGTGGGGGGCGGCAGCTCCTCGCCGGTTCGATAGTAATGGCTGAGCCGGGCGAATATCCAGGGGTTGCCCTGGGCCCCCCGGCCGATCATCACCCCATCGGCGCCGGTAATCTCCATAATTTTTTTCAGGTCGCCGCAGGTCCGGACATCGCCGTTGGCAATGACCGGTATCCTCACGGACTGCTTAACTTTGGCGATTGCTTCCCAATCCGCGTGACCACTGTAATATTCCTCTCTCGTCCGGCCGTGGACGGCTACGGCATCCACTCCCGCCGCCTCGGCTATCCTTGCCAGCTCCTGGGCCGTAGTCCTGTCCTTGTCCCAGCCAAGCCGCATCTTTACCGTCACCGGCAACTTTGTCGCCCTGCGGAGAGCTTTCAGTACCGCCTCCGCCCGGGGCAAATCCTTCAGAAGCGCCGAACCGGAACCGTTCTTTACCACCTTCGGCGCCGGACAGCCCATATTGAAGTCGATAATGGCAAACAGGCCCAGACTCTCCACATACTCCGCTGCCCTGGCCACACTATCCGGCTGACAGCCAAAGAGTTGCAGGGCAATGGGCCCCTCCTCGGGAACAGCCGTGAGCATTTCCAAAGTCTTGTCATTGCGAAAGTTGATACCCAACGCGCTGACCATCTCCGCAAAGGAGAGAGGGCAGCCCATTTCATGGGCAAGAATCCTGTAGGGAGTATCGGTTACCCCCGCCATGGGGGCCAGAAATACAGGCACGGGAAAATCAAGGTTTCCAATTTTCATCGTCAGATATTTCTCTCGTAAAGGACCCGGAGACCGGTAAGGGTCAGGAAGGTATCTACTACTTCGATTTGGCTTGATTCGTTGGCTATCATCTGAGCCAGGCCGCCGGTGGCCACCACCTTCATCTTCTGCTTCATTTCGGCCTTGACCCGCCGACAGATTTCGTCGATCTGACCCACGAAGCCGTAGATAATTCCCGACTGCATACCGGAAATAGTGTTGCGTCCCACGACGGTCTTTGGGGTTACAAAAGCAACCCGGGGCAGCTGAGCCGTGCGGGAAAAAAGCGCTTCGGTAGAAATGCCGATACCCGGAGCGATGACCCCGCCCAGGTAATCGCCGTTTTTATCAACTATATCGAAGGTGGTAGCGGTGCCGATATCTACCACGATAAGAGGACCGCCGTACTGCTCGAAAGCGCCAACGGTGTTCACGATCCTATCGGCGCCGATTTCCCGGGGATTTTCATATTTCAGCTTGATGCCGGTTTTTATTCCCGGCCCCACCACAAGGGGCCGGTGGCAGAAATACCGCTCGCACATTTTTACCAGAGGGACCACCAGGGGCGGGACTACAGAGGAAATAATGATATCATCAATATCTGACATCCGGATTCCCTGAAAACGGAACAGTTCGTTGATCAGCATACCGTACTCGTCGCCGGTTTTCTGACGGTCAGTAGAAATGCGCCAGTGGTGCGCAAGCTTCTTGCCCTCATAGGTACCCAAGACGATGTTACTGTTGCCGATATCAAAAACCAAAAGCATGACTTTGCCTCCATAGCTTTAATGTTGCTGCCGGAAAGGCCAGCGTCTGATGATATCTTAATTTGCCTTAATACTTTGCGCTGCTGCCATCATCATTGCGGGGCCTGATAGACACGTCGCCGGCCAGGACTTTCCTTATTCCCTCAGAGGTCTCAATGAGGAGAGCGCCGTCCTCATCAATATCCACCGCGGAGCCATAGAAAGTCTCCTTCACCCCGATGACGTTTACCACCCGGCCGAGAGTGATCGTATACCGGCGCCACTCATCAAGAACAGCCGCGAACCCCTCCTTCAGCACCGACTGATACAGATCGTCAAAGGAATTAAGAATCCGGGCGAAAAGCTCCTTGCGGGGAAGCTCCTCCCCCCTGGCCATGGCCAGCGAGGTAGCTACATCACGAACTTCCTCCGGGAAGTCCTCCGGCCATAGATTAACATTTATCCCCGTGCCAATGACTATGTAATTTATCCGCTCCATCTCGGCATTCATTTCCGTGAGAATGCCCACCAGCTTTTTCCCTTCATAGATAACGTCGTTGGGCCATTTTATCCCCAAATCCAGCCCATATTTTCTGGCGGCCCTGACGATGGCCACCGCCGCCATCAGGGTACACTTCGGCGCATCCTGGGGCAGGAAGGGGGGACGAATGATAACGGAAAACCAGATGCCCTTGCCAGGAGGGCTGAACCAGCCCCGGGAGAGCCGTCCCTTTCCGGCCCCCTGCTCCTCGGCCACCACCACCGTTCCGTCCTTTGCTCCGGCAAGGGCCAGCCTCTTCGCCTCGTTGTTGGAGGAGGAAACGGAGTCGTAGTGAATGATCTCCCTGCCGATGGTAACCGTATTCAGCAGCGGCCTCAGCTCGTTTGGCAGCAGAATATCCGGCGCCTCCCGCAAGGCATAACCCTTGTGGGGCTGACTGACGATATCGTAGCCCGCTCCCTTCAGCTCATTTATATGCTTCCACACCGCCGTTCGGGACACTCCCAGCTTACCGGCGATATCCTCGCCGGAAATAAATCCGTCTCCTACGCTCCGCAAAAGCTCCAGTATTTTTGACTGCATAGCGTCACCTTCTGTGCATTATTAACTGCGGTTATTTTACAGTATAGCGGACGGCAATGCAAGAAAACGATGTTTAATAATTGTGAAGATAAATTCTCCCGTCAAAAACATCCGGCTCCGGGATTTCCCGCCGGGATGATACGGGGACGACGACGACAGACAAAATCCCGTAAAACTCCCCGCATAAAGGGAGAAACAGCCTTGCTTTTTCTCAAGAGAATGGACTATAATTGACACTGATTCCAGGCAAAGAGGATTTATACTATGATGATCGATAACGCCCTTAAAATAATCAACGGCTTTGCCAATGATATGACTATTGGCCAGGCCAAAACTGACGATGATATCCGCCGGCTGCTGGACGATGTCCGCGCCATCCTGCAAGCGGACGTCCTTTTTGTATTGCAAAAAATCGGCTTAAAATACGACTTTGAGTATTCAATCATCAGCACCGATGATGATGCCTACGACATCTGCGGGACCGTCATCCGCTTCTCCCGCCGGGAATTATCTCAGGCGATAGCTCAGTACGATGATAACCGGCAGAGCGATAAGCCGATGGATGAGGACCCTCTGACCGGTCAGTTTGCCTCCGTGCTGCGGCAGGGCATATTCTTTGATGACATATACTACGCTTCCGTGGGAATGCTCTATCAGGATTCCATCCAGTGGAGTCCTGATGACCGGGAGGTGCTGTCCCGCCTCTCGGAGGTGCTGAAGAATTATATCTCCCTGCGGGACTTCCGGGCCAATCTCCGGCTTATGCAGAGAAAGTCCCTCGCCTCCGATTTGATGAGGCGGTCGTATATCCGGATCAGCGATATTTTTGTGGACAGGGATATTATAATTACTATTCACAGTGAGGAAAAAGCCTTGCTCGCCGAAGACGCCCCGTCCTCACTAGAGGAAAATATTGCTTTCTGCGCGGACAGATATGTGTACCCGTCAAACAGAGCGGTATTCAGGCAGATTCTTTCCCAGGAATATCTGACGAAGCATTTTTCCTGCTCCCGGGAAAGTATATCCTTCACTTATCAGAACCTGGTCTCCGGCATCTACCGCTGGGTGCAGGCGGAAATAATCCCGGTAGATGATTACAGCGAAAAGAATCCTCACGTGATCTGGTTCGTGCGGAACATTACCGAGCAAAAAGCCAGAGAGGAAAAGTGGAAGAGTTCCATGTTGGAGATGAACAGCACTCTCGTCCAGACTCAGAACGCTCTCTCCAAGGCATTAAAGAACAGCAACGATCTGTTCAGGGAGCTTTTTGAAATGCTCCGAACAGCCGTTATTGCCTATGACCTGGGCAAACAGGCGATCTTTTTCATGAATGCGGCCGCCCTTACCTTCTTCGGCTATAAGTCACTGGCTGATTTCGGCGGTCAGATTTCCAATCTGAAAAGCCGCATAATCTCTGACAATCGAGACGCGCTGGAGCAAAAATTGTTCGGCTCCATGTCCGACAACGAGGTGATGGACTTTGAACTTACCGTCACCCCAGACAAAACCCGGATCATTCATCTTCTTTCTCAGGCAAAAAGAATCCCGCTGGCTTCCGGCACCAGCTTTCTCGTTATAACCATGGTGGATATCAGCGACCGCGTCGAGCTCCACCGAAAGCTGGTCGCCCTTTCCAACACCGACTCTCTTACCGGGCTAAGCAACCGCAGAAGCGGCGAGGAGAATATAAATCTCCTGCTGAAACAGAGGCACAGCGGTCTGTTCTGCCTCTTGGATGTAGACTACTTCAAACACATCAATGACGCTTATGGTCATGCAGTGGGCGACAAGGTTCTCATCGCCATTGCCCAGACCCTTGATGAATCCTGCCGCCGGGGCGACGTGGTAATGCGGCTGGGCGGCGACGAATTTGCCATGTATTTGCCTTCGGTTTCTTCCCGGGAAATCGGCCTTCAACTGCTTACCCGTATGCAAAAAAATGTGAGCGACATCGATATTCCGGAAATGAACGGCGAAAAGGTTTCCATAAGCATCGGCGCCATCATTACCGAGGCCACCGATAGCATTACCTTTGACGATGTGTACAAGGACGCCGACGACGCCATGTACCACAGCAAGAAAAACGGCAAAAGCCAATTTACTCTGCGAATCAAATGATCTGCCGATTAAAACAGCCGGGGCAAACGCCCCGGCTGTTTTTTTACGGCTCTTAACCGTTTCATGCTGGTATAAAGAAAATTCCTGTAAAATTTCCCTGAACTGCTTTATACTCTTTTTCCGGCTGATTATTTCTTGCCGGTACTGCCCCGCTTCGTCATGGGAATATTCTCCCGGCAGAGGGGGCACTCATCAGCGGTGAAGCTCTCAACATTCAAATGAAGAAGGGCCTTGCAGGGAATATCTCCAAAGCTCACCTTGCCGCCGGTGCGGTCAACCAGCATACCGATGGCAACGGGGACACCGCCCGCCGCCTTGACTACATCTACCACCTCACGGACAGAGCCGCCGGTAGTAACAATATCCTCCACGATAAGAACCCGCTCCCCCTCACGGAGCTTGAAACCCCGGCGGAAGGTCATTTTGCCCTCTACCCGCTCGGTAAAGATAGCCCGGGTGCCCAAGGCCTTGCCGGTCTCATGGGCAAGAAGGATTCCACCGGTCATGGGACCTACAACCGTCTCGATGCTTTCATTGGCAAAGAGCTTTGCCAGCTCCTGGCAAAGCTCTTCTGTATATTTCGGGTGCTGAAGAACATTGAATTTCTCAACATAGCGGTTGCTGTGACGGCCAGAGGTCAGAAGGAAGTGCCCCTCCATAATCGCGCCGGTTTCAAGAAAGATATCCATAATCTCTTTTTCAGTCATTTTTTTGCGCCCTCCATTGTTCTGATAATGCTCTCTACCGCGGCAACAGGATCCGCCGCTGTACGAACCGGGCGGCCCACAACAATGTGGGTAGCGCCGTTGGCAATAGCTGAATCTGGAGTTGCTATCCTGTTCTGGTCGTCCAAAGGCGATCCGGCTGGCCGGATACCCGGGGTAACGATGAGGAAATCATCTCCGCAAGCCTCACGGATCGCCCCTGCCTCATAAGGAGACGCTACAACTCCATCAAGTCCCGCGTCCTGAGCCAGCTTTGCCAGCCGGACCACATGGTTTGCAATGGACTCTGTCTCCCCCAGTTCTATCCAGTCCCTTGTCCCTATACTGGTGAGGACAGTGACCGCAACGAGCTTCGGCCTCTCCACCTGCATATCAGCCGCTGCATCTCTAAGACGATCCGCCGCCGCCTTCATCATGGCATAGCCGCCTGAAGCATGTACGTTCACCATGGTCATTCCCAACGGCAACAGGGAAACCAAGCCCTCCGCGACAGTATTGCCTATATCATGGAGCTTCAGGTCAAGAAAAACCTCCTTACCCATGTCCCGCATACGGCGGACAATACTTCCGCCGGAGCGATAGAACAGCTCCATCCCAACCTTATAATGGCATACGGAGTTTCCCAACTTTTCTACAAGGGCAATTGCCTCCTCATCGGACTTCACATCCAAGGCAACGATCAGCCTGCTGTCAGCCATAGTCATTCCTCTTTTCCAAAGGGATTTATTCCAAAATACAACCACGAGCGCTATGTGCTGATATGAAGAAAATCCCGGGGGATTTTCCTGAATACCGCATTACCACGCCGCCACCTGAGAAAACAGCCCCAAACCGTTTTCATTTCTTAACGTGACCCCTCGTCAATCTTACAACGGTTGATTATATCACAAAAGCCAGGGACTGTGAATAATGTCCGCGGAAAACTCTCTGCGCTTGCTTTTATTCGCAGGAAATATTAAAAATTTTCAGCCGATATATTCAACAGTCCCGGTCACAAAAAACGGGCGGAAAACTCCCGCCCGTTTTGGTTCATTCTGTTTTAACGAAGCAGACTCAGCACAGAAGCGCTGTTCGTCATAAACATTTTCTGCGCGTACATGGCCAGCTGGTTCTGAGTGTCGGCTGAGCGCAGCTGCGTTATCGCCTTTGCCATATCAGTGTCGCTCATGTTGGAATCTGCCGCCGTAAGATTTTCTTCAGAAACAGTGTAGTTCGCTGACGCAAAGGTGAGGTTCTGCTGGGCGGCGCCAATATTGGTGGCCTCATCCAGCGCTTTGCCAAGGGCGTTATCAATCGTGCTCAGGGCCTTACCCAGGCCTTTCGTTGTGTCAACCTTGTCCTTTCCGTCATAATCCTTTCCGTCATAATAAGTGGCCAGGTCAGTCAGGTCAATGGTAGAGTTCCCCTCGCTGTCAGCCAGACCAAGGGACTCCGCCGTCATATTCCCCAGAGTCACGTTGCGATAGCCATCAACTCCGGCCACCGCCACATCCCGGCCGCTGTTCAAAAGATCCATGCCGTTGTACTGGATGGAGGCATTATCGTTTATGGTCTGAATAGACTGGTTGATGCTCTTGCCGATGGTGTCAATGTCGCTGGGAGAATTAGTTCCGTTAGCGGCCTTGATCACCTGATCCCTGATGCTGGTCAGCGCGCTTATGGTCGAAGACACGCCGCCGGCTGCCACCGACAGCATTGCGTTTGCATTCTGAGTGTTCTGATTAGACTGAGCCAGCGCGCCGATCTGAGCTCTTGTCCGGCGGGAGATGGCGTACTCCGACGTCCCATACTGAGCGGAAGGGAACTTCGAGCCGCTTGCTACCTGTTTTAATACTGTATTGTAATTCGCTTTCGTCGAATTTATCTGATTGAGAAAGCCTACTCCACCGATTGCCATTTGCTGCACCTCCTGTTACAAATCCATTGTTTTAATCAGCTTTATTATAGGTTCTGCAGGGAAATATATCAAGATATTTCTTTAGGACTATTACCGGAAATTTTTTCCTTCAGCAGTTCAACTGCCTTGCTGAGCTGCTGCTCACTGCCGCTGTCTACTGTCACGTCGGGGACAATACCTACGCCGTCGATGCTCCTTCCCTTAGGCGTATAGTATTTTGCCACCGTCAGCTTCAGTCCGTCATCAGACCCCGGCAGCTGACGGATACTTTGGACACTGCCCTTGCCGTAGCTCGTTACGCCCACAATGGTTGCCGCTCCGGTATCCTGCAATGCCCCGGCCAAAATCTCGCTGGCGCTGGCGCTGTCCCCATCGATCAGCACCACCATGGGAAGCTCCTGGACCTTCAGGCTGGAAGTAAATTCCTCCTTGCTGCCGTCCCTGTACACTATTGATACGATCGGTCCCCTGGGAACGATTTCCTTGGCAATTTCCACGCAGGTAGTGAGCAGGCCGCCGTGATTGAGCCGCAGATCCAGGATAAGCCCTTTCAGGTTTTCATTTTTCAGCCGGCTCATGGCTTCCTTGAATTCTTTGTCGGTAGAAGATCCAAAGGAGGTTATTCTGAGGTAACCGATACCGTCTTCCAGCATCTCTCCGTCAGCTGTCTTCACATGGATGCGGTCCCGGGTAATCTTCATCTCCCGGTCCTGATACTTTCCCGCCGCCTTATCTTCATAACGGCGGATAGTGAGGGTAACCTGGGTTCCAACCTCGCCGCGAATTTTCAGGGCCACTTCTTCAAAAGTCAGCTCTGCCGCCGGAGTTCCCTCCACAAGATATATTTCATCACCGGGAAGAATTCCCGCCGCCTCTCCCGGGGTTCCCTCCATTACCGAGATGACGACGACCGAACTTTCCCGATAGCCCATGACGACTCCGATACCGCCAAAAGCGGCGTCAGTGTGGTTTTTCAGGTTTTCAAACCGCTTTGCGTCAAGGTAAGCAGAGTGCTTATCACCCAACGCATTGACCATGCCCGTCAGAGCCCCTTCTACCAGCACCCTGTCCTCTACCGGCTCAACATACTGGGTGGAAATATAATTTTTCAGGGCCGCAAACCGGGCAATGTCCAGCACGGTCTGCCGGTTTGCCCCGATGAGCGTCATCATTCCCCCGGCCGTGGCCGCCGAGGACACGAGAGCCGTTGCCAGAACGATGCCGATAAGCTTGTATTTGTCCTTAAACAATGATCATTCCCTCTTTTAAGGCAGGTACTCCTCTGGATCAGTCAGCTCCCCGTCAATGCGGACCTCGAAATGACAGTGGGGGCCGGTGGAATTGCCGGTAGAGCCGCAATAGGCGATTACATCGCCCCGGTCAACGCGCTGTCCTACCCCAACATTAAGCGCTTCATTATGACCGTAAAGAGTCGTCAGGCTTCCGCCGTGGTCGATAATAACGGCATATCCATAGCCGGAGATCCAGCCTGCATGAATGACTTCACCGGGGGCGGCCGCATGGATTTCATCACCGTAATCGCCGGCAATATCCATGCCGCTGTGGTAGCGGCTGTCACCCCAGATGGGATGTACCCGCCAGCCATACTGAGAGGTTATCTCCCCGATAAGGGGCCAGCTCATTCCCCCGGGCCCTACCGCCGAGGGAGATGATCCGCCCCGAAGCATCTGCTTTATGAGAGTTTCCACCTCATGGGATGCCGCAAGAAGCTCTTCGTACATTCGGTCGGCCGCTTCCCGCTCGCCTTCCAACTGCTCCATCATTACCTGCTTGCGGTCACGGCGTTCCAGAATACTGGACTCCCGCCTTTCGGCCACGTCCGTCAGCATTTTCTGGTGTTTCTGTTCGACTTCAAGCTGTTCCTTTAGCTCCAGTACCGCCGCCCGCTCAGCCATGATTGCCTTTACCAGCTCGTAATCCTGACGGATTATTTTCTTCCACAAATCCATCCGGGTGGACAGATCATGAAAATCCTTTGCCCCAAACAGGACGTCAATGTAGCTTATCTGCCCGTGCATATAAATATCGCGGACGCGCTTTTTCAGGGCAGCAACCCGCTGTCTGAGCTGTTCTGTCTTTATCTCAAGATCTTCCTCCGCCGCTTCAATATTTTCCTCAGTGACGTCCAGCAGCCCTTTTACCCGCCGGTAATCCTCGCTGGCCTCGGCCACTTCATCATCGATAACCTGAATTTCGGCGGCCACATTTTCCATTTCCAGTGAAACCTTTTCCGCCCGCTGCTGGGCTTCGTAGGCACGCTGCTGGAGAGCCGCCAGCTCATTTTCCAAATCTTCCTGACTTTCGGCGCTGGCCGGCGTCAGCCAAAGTCCTGTGACCAGGACCGCTGCCGACAAAAGCGCTCCCAATCTGTTTCGGTTTCTCAAACTCATGGGGCACCTACGCTTTCAGGAACCGCTTGAGGGATAATGTACTGCCGATTGCGCCCATACAGATGCCGGAAATGATAACCACCAGGGCAATGACGTACATAAAAGGGGTTTCCGGTATCAGGGGGAAGAAGGTCAACGCGTCGGAAATTGACCGGGCCACAAAGCGGTAAGCGATCCTGAGAAAAACCGCCGCTATAAGGCCCCCTATTGCGCCCAGCACGATACCCTCCATGATAAAGGGCCAGCGGATAAACCAGTCTGTCGCGCCCACATACTTCATTATAGCTACTTCCCGGCGACGGGCAAACACCGTCAGCCGGATGGTGTTATAAATGATAAACAAAGTTGCGCCTACCAGAACCGCCATAATGGAGACGCCGATGATCCTTGCCAGCCGCGTAATATCGAAAAGGTGTTGGATGACGTCCTGCCCGTAACGGGCTTCCTCTACTCCGTCAAACTGACGGATCACCTTGGCCGCCGTCGCCACCAGAGAGGGCACCCTTGCCCGCACCTTGTAGGAATTGGGCAGCGGATTGTCACTGCCCAGAGCGGTTAGAATATGGCTCTGCTCCCCCAGGCGCTCCCGAAAATTCTCGATAGCCTCCGCTTTGGAAACGTATTCCACGGATTCCAGTCCCTGCATTTCCCGCAGCTTATCGCCAATATCCTCTATCTTATCCTGACTGATATCGTCCTTCAGGTAAACGCTGATCTCCACTTGGGATTCCAGCGAATCAGCCATGCGGTTTGTATTCATGACGATGACCAGGAACATCCCGAAGACGAACAAAGCTACTGCCACGGTACCGATAGAAGCAACGGTCATCCAGCTGTTCCGCTTCAGCGACAGGAAGGTTTCGCGAAGGAAATACTCCATGGTGTTAAACTTCATAGCCATAGCCTCCCTGCGCCTCATCCCGGACGATGCGGCCATCCTCAATGGCGATGACCCGCTTTTTCATGGTGTCAACGATATTTTTATCATGAGTAGCCATTACGATAGTGGTTCCGTTGGCATTTATCCGCCGGAAAATATCCATAATCTCCCAGGAGGTAGAAGGGTCAAGATTTCCGGTGGGCTCGTCGGCAATGACTATAGAGGGCTTATTGACGATAGCCCGGGCAATGGCCACCCTCTGCTGCTCACCGCCGGAAAGCTGGGACGGAAAGCTTCTATACTTTGGCCGCAGGCCAACGATGTCCAGCACGGAATTCACGCTGTGCTGCATAGTCCGCCGCGGGGCTTCGATAACCTGCATGGCAAAAGCCACATTCTCCGCTACCGTCTTTTCCGGCAGCAAACGAAAGTCCTGAAAAATTACGCCCAGCTTACGGCGGAGGAAGGGAACTTCATTCACTGTCATATTGACCACATCCTTGCCGCTTACGTACAGCTCGCCGGAGGATGGCAGGACTTCCCGCAGGAGGAGCCGGATAAACGTGGATTTACCGGCACCGCTGGGGCCCACAATAAACACAAATTCTCCCGGCTCAATATCAACATTGATATTCTTCAGGGCAACGGAGCCGTTCTCGTACTCCTTGCAGACATCCCTCATATGTATCATGGTATCACCCTACAAATTTTTACGCTCAGTCCTCGGAGATCTTTCCTCCGCACAGGTTCACATACAATATATTCTACCATCGCTTTCTGAAACTATCATAAAAAAATCAAAAAGGACTGCCGCCGGCACAATTGCGCCGAACAGCGGTCCCTTATTGTAATCAGAGGAAACTCAGAAGATATTCATTCGTTGAAGAACAGGCTCATAAAATTTATGCCGGTCAGGTATTTCAAAAAACCAATTTCTCACTGCAATTTCAAAAATATTTACATCTGCCCTGCCAGGCCCCGTCAGACGAAGCTGGTATAATCATCCGACGCCTTCATAGTGCCGCTCTGATAAGCGTAGAGCAGTCCATAAAGGTCGGTGATCTGCTCCTGAATTGCCGCGCCCTCATCAGTGTCTGCCACGGTGGAAATTTCCGCTGACAGCTCGACAGTTTCCGCAACGGATTCAATGTCCAGGTTATTCTTCAACGCCTGGCGGACGTCAGCAATATTCTGGTGGGCCAGCAATCTGAGCCCGCGGGAATTTGATATGAGGGTGTAACCGGAAATACCGGTTTTGGAATGATAAGCGCGGCAGAAGCCCCCGTCGATGATGATCACCTTACCGCCGGACCGCACGGGAGTCTCCCCCTTCTTTACCTTCACCGGAACGTGGCCATTGATAATATGGCCCCGTTCGGGATTCAGCCCGAACTCATTCAGCACCATCTGACAGAAATCCAAATTGTTTATGAGCTTGTAGTAGTTATCATTCGGTTCTTCCCAAGTGGATTCATCATCTACAAACATCCGCTCAAAGGTCTTAAATTCACGGCCGGAAGTCGGCGAAAGCCGCCCGCACCAGAGGTACCACATAAAGTCAAGGGCCGCCTGGTCCCTGTGCTGCCAGGCCCGGCGGGCCACCGTGTCGCAGTAGTCGAAATATTCCCTGCCCTTGTAAGTCCTTCCGTCAAATGTAACCTCGGTGGGGGTGCCGTCAGCGTTTACCAGCACGCAGCCATGGAAAAGAAGATTGCTGTTGTAGCAGGTGTACATGGAGCCTTTCCGATACAGGAACTCAACGTGACGGCGCAGGGGTTCGCTCTCCAGAAAGGAATTGCGCAGGTCATTCACTATGACCTCCTCCTCCGGAGACAGCCTCAGGGGATGCTGCGGATCAATGGTGGGGAAGCTTTTCTGGTTCAGCTCATAGCTCTGGCCATCGATTTCCACGGTTTTTTCCCCGAAGTCAATATGATCCAACAGGACTCTCTTCTCCATGTGAAAATCGGGGTTCCTCTTTATCAGCTGACCCTCCAGCTTGAACATGATGATGGAAATGACCCGCTCCGCCGCCTTGATTGGCGTTTCCTGGGGGTACTGGCGGGCGGCCAGAAGCGTCAGCGGGCGCAGACCGATGCCGTAGCCCTTTTCCAAAACGTCCGTGTTGGAATAGCGGAGGTTGTTTCTGACCACGTTGGCAATGCAGGCGTCTGAGCCGCAGGCGGCCCCCATCCACAGCACGTCGTGATTTCCCCACTGAATATCCAGCGAGGGAAACTTCATTATTTTCTCGATGATCGCGTCGGGCCGGGAGCCCCGGTCGAAGAAGTCGCCGACAATGTGCATATGATCCACCGCCAGGCGTTTCACCAACCCCGTAAAGGCGTAGATAAACTCGGGCCCCGCGTCTACCTGACAAATGGTGGACAGAAGCTTCCGGTTATAAATAAACTGAGCCTGGTCTGCTTCCGGCCTGGTGTTCATAAGCTCGACAATTATCGAGCCGTAGTGGCCGGGAATGAAGGACTTGATCTTTTCCACCGGAAATTTGTAGCTCATGAGCTTCGTCAGCTCAAGGAGCCGGGCAATATTGATCCGATACCACTCCGGGGTATTTTTCCGCTCCGCCCGCTTCTGCTCCACCTTTTCTTTGGGATAGTAGATAAGCGTGCAGAACTCCGCCTTCTCCTCATCGGTAAGGCGGGCGCCAAATACATAATCGACTTTTTCTTTGATTACGCCGGAACAATTATTCAGAATGTGATAGAAGGTGTCGTATTCTCCGTGAAGGTCGGAAAGGAAATGCTCAACACCCTTTGGCAGACTCAGCTGTGCAGAAAGATGAATAAGCCGCTCGTAAACAGCCTCCCGGGATGGGTACTTTTCCGCCAGCAGCCTAATGCACTTTTTCTTGTAGGAACCGCTTGCGCCCTCTTGCATGGAGGTCCTCGCTTTCTCCGGTACATTAGCCGGCTATTGACCCGTGCCAAAATTTTTCTTTGGTTTGATTTTACCACAAAAGGTTTTCGGAATGAAGATGGTCCGTTGAAAAATCCTCCGTTTAGTGTTATATTCTACGGGATGAATTTTAATCGGACAAAGGATCGAACATGACCGAACAAGACCTTCTGTACCAGGCTGAAAAGGTGCAGGCTTCTGTCCCGGACAGTGAGCCGCTGCTTTCCCGCTTCCGGCGAAGACAGCAAAAGCAGCGGCAGGAGCTGCTGCTGATAATTGCCGTGGTTACGGTTCTGCTGGGGGGCTTGCTGTGGCACTCCCTCATTCATTCCCGCACTCCCGACTACGCCATGAAACAAATCCTCGAATCGTTAGAGAGCAGGGACAGCGAAACATTTGACCGCTACGTAAAGCTTGACGCCATTATGCTGGTAGCCTTTGACGATCTGATTGCTACTCTGTTCAACTACGATGAGGCCCTTACCCCGGAAACTCACAGGAGCTTCCTTGACTTCTATCAGCGGATAAAGCCGCAGCTGGCGCAGGGTACGGCGGAAACGATCCGCCGGTATGTGGCTTCCGGCGAATGGACGCTTCCTTCCGGTCAGGATCTGCTGAAGGGCCGGCAGCTGGGTATTGACTACGACAGATTTTTGGAAAGAAGCCAGCTGAGAAACACCGAGTTTGTGGCTCTTGACTCGGTAACGGTAAACGTCGATAAGACGGATGAAGCCGTGGCAAGGGTCAAGATCCGGGACAGATACACCGGCGTGGATTTCGCGCTCCAGGTTCTTTTGGAGCGGCAGAGCGACGGACACTGGAGCGTCGTCGCTCTGGAAAATTACCGGGATTATCTCTCTGTCGTAACCAGCCTCCAGATAGCTGCCATAACTGCCTACATTGAGGCGACCCAGCCGGTAGTGGACGAATATAACGACCGGTTCCTCGACCAGCGAACCCGCTTCCGAAACATCGTCCGGCAAGGGCGCCCCCTGAGCGACAGTCAAATCAGACAGGTTAAACAGCTGATCCTGGGGGAAACTATTCCCGACCTGAAATCCCGTCAGGAGAAGCTGAATTCCTTTGACATCAGAGCCGGCAGCCAGTATCTGTCCTCTCTGCGCCGTCGGTCCACCGAGCTGAGCATCGCTGCCTGGCTTCATCTCATTGCGGGGCTTGAAAAGGAAGACTACAGCGAATTGAATCTGGCCGAGACTCTCCACAAGCAAATGCTGGAGGTAGACCTGCGCATTGAGGATATCATAAACCATAGTACCGTCAGCCAGGAAATGCCGGTGGTTCCCTGATGATATTGCAAAAAACAAGGCTGTGAAGATAATCGCTCGCCAATCATCTTCACAGCCTGTTCTTTTTTTATTATCCGCGCTGTATCCGCTTGTCCCAGGTGATCTTGTACAACCTGTAAGCCTCCCGATTGTCAAGCTCCAAATTGTACTGGCTTTCCGTAAAGTACAGGTCATTCACCCCGTCCACGGCGAAGCTGTCAGCCCACTTTACATCGATGCCCACATCAAAAAGACTTCCCTTATTGACTTCGTCCTGAAAGTCAAACTCCCAAAGGCCCTGATCCGGCAGATCGCCCATTATGAGCCAGGTATCGCGGCGCACCATGCCGGTGCAGGGGGCGCCGTAAAGAGTCTCCGGTTTGATGGACTTCCGGCGGGCATCGGCAGTGAGGTTCTTATCGAGAAGCACCTTCACCGGAACTGAGTTTATTACATCTCCCCCCATGGCCGAGAAGAAAAGCAGACTGTTTTTTTCCGACAGCTCCAGGGCGCAGACATCGGTAAGTTTATTGTACACCCCGCTGGGAAAATAGATCATCTGGATGTTTTTACGCAGCTCCGGCGCCTTTTCAAGGGCCCGATAGCTTTCCCCGGTAGCCAGATCCAGCACGAGGATCGCCGCTGCTCCGGTGTCGGAAATAAACGCCTTGTTGGTCAGGCGGTCCACCCGGATATCGGACAGGAGACTGCCGGCCGCCAAAGAAGCTCCGGCTATCGGGTAGATCCTTTCCACCGTAGGAGCCTCGCCGCTAATGTCGATGGCAAAGATCCGGGGCCCCTTTCCTTCATCGGAATCCGCGTCTGCCCGGCCTTCATCCAAAGCAAATAATCTTGGCCCCGCCGCCGTCATCACATAGTTCAACCGCCGGAGGGAGGCAAAATTAACCTCTTGCAGCAGCGGATATATTACCCCATCCTTCACCTCTCCAAGAGAAAAGTCCGCCGGGCTGACTCCCCAGTGAGGGAACGATACAAAAATCCTGCCGTTTCCCGTTACCGCCAGACCGGCCATCTGATATTCCGACTCCACCAGACAGGAAAGAACTGCCTGATCCTGCTCCAGCCGATCTGATTTTCTCTGCTTTTCAGAGCTTGCCGCCTGGGCAACGGCCATTTTGCCGCCGACCTCAAGCTCCGCCGCCGGGGAAATTCCCGCCGCTACGGACAGGGCTGCCAATCCGGCAACGATACCGCGGGCCAGTTTCTTTGAAAACACCATGATCCTTCCTCCTATGAAAAATTTTACACATCGCTTCTTATTTCGTTCAGAATTCTGTCTACCTGGGGCATGGTATCCAATTCCAGGGGGATACCCACCTTTCTGCATACCGACTCAAGGGCCGCGTAGACCTCTGCGTTTCTGACGATAAGCTCCTTCATTCTGCCGTGCTCCAGCACATAGTCATGAAGCATGAGGAACGCCATTTCCCCGGTACTGACTCCCGCCTCTACCGGCATCATGATATTGATCCGTCCCGAGGTTTCGTCCAGGGCCAGGGCAAACTGCCAGTTGCCGATATTCCCTTTTTCATCTATGTAGTCCATGGGAGACCAGCCGTTGTAGAAAAAATCAAAATCCACCACCTGATCATTCTGCCTGGCCCGTTTTATCCGGCGGGCCATTACCTCATCATTGAAGTCGTAGCTGCGGAAGATCATTTCCGGCTCCTTGTATTCCACCGGACCGGTGACCATCCGCTTCTGCTTCTCATCGTAATAGCGGGCCAGACAATAGCCTGCATCGTATTGCACCAGGATGGATTTCTTCAACTGATCCCGCAGGGCGGTGCGAAGCTCCACCAATGCCTCCATCACCACTTCCGCTTCATCATCCCGCAGGGTGCGGGGGATGGTGCGGCTGGCGGCGGAGGTGAAATAAAGCCACCGGCCCGCTCCCCGGAAGGATCGGCCCAGTTCCTTCAGGATCTGCCGGTTTTCTTCCGGCATCTCCGGCCGATCCCCCCAGCAAAGAATATAGGCATCCCGGTCATACATGACAAACTCCCGGGGCACTATGGGATCCCGGACGCTGAGGACGTCAAAGTCACAGAGTCCCTTTTGCCCGTGATAGAGGACAATTTTCTTTCCCGCCCGGGAAAAGGGGCTGGTTTCAAAGGACACCGCCATCTTTTCCCCATGAACCCTGAGCTCCAGCATCACCGGCATATACACATGATACCCCATCCAGGGTTCCATCGCTTCTATATCCGCGGCCAGGTCGTAGATGGTCTCCCAGAGTTTCAGGTTGCGACCGTCCTTTTTTACACATCCCCGCAGCTTCTCGTAGACAGCCCGCGCCGCCGCCTCTTCCTCAGACAGGCCGGTATCGTTTACCGTCTCGTCCATTGTTTTATTTCCCGAGCGTCTCATCCGCTTCATCCGATTCACCTTTTCATCCTGTCAGATTTACCCTCTGTCCGGCAGAAAGCCGCTCTCTGCCTTCCGTCATATTTTACTATATATTCACCCCTGGGGCAACGGCTGCAAGTCAATCATGTATACAGATATTTTCCTCCCGGCCTGTAGATGGTCTGGAGAAAATTGTGCTATAATGCCGTTGTTCAAGAAAATGCCCCAGGCATTTTCCTTCTTAATTTGCGCAGAGCGGCGATGCAGGTATCAGCTCCACCCTGTCAGCTAATGCAAAACCCGCCAGTTACGGCTTGAAACGGGGGACAGCTTTTAGTCGTTTTCGTTCAATAATCTGCTTTTGGTTTGAAGGTGATGATTCCATGAAGAGATTTCAATATTTTCTGCTGGCATCATTGCTGCCATTGCTTACCATTACCCTCTGGCACTATTTTTCCGAAAAATCCGGCAGCTATCTGCTGCCAACGCCTGCCGCCGTCCTGTCCACCCTTAAAGGGATGGCTGTTTCCGGAGAATTGTCCCGCCATCTGGGGATAAGCTCCCTTCGGGTGGCCGAGGGTTTTTTCATCACTGCCGTTGCCGCCGTCTGCCTTGGCGCCGCTTTGGGGCTGTCCCCAATTCTTCACGCCCTGTTTTCCCGGTGGCTTGACTTTTGGCGGCAGGTTCCTCCCCTGTCTCTGCTGCCAATGCTCATCCTTTGGTTTGGTCTGGGGGAGCTGAGCAAGCTGGCCATCGTGATCCTTGCCACCTTCTTCCCGGTTTTCCTGGCTACCTATGACGCGGTCAGCCGTCCTGACAAAGAGCTGCTGGAGCTGGGCGCTTTATATGGATTATCTCCCTGGGAAAGCCTCATGAGGCTCCGGCTGCCCATGGCCCTGCCTGAAGTGTTCACGGGTCTGCGGATCGGTCTTGGCTACAGCTGGCGTTCCCTCATCGGGGCAGAGATGTTCGCCTCCTCCTCCGGCCTCGGCTTCCTCATCATTGACGGCGAGGAGATGGCCCGCCCTGATATGGTTCTCGCCGGGATCATTGCCATTGGGATCGCCGGGTCCTGCGCGGATGCCCTGATGTGGGTTCTCTCCCGGCAAATCAGAGTTCTGCGGCCTACCAGCGCCATGCGCAACCTTACCGGGGGGCGGCTATGAAGGAAATAATCATTCAGGGGCTCAGCAAAACGTTCCTCCTGGCCGGAAGGGGGAATCATATTGCCCTGAAGGATCTCTGCTGTACTATTTCTCCCGGCTCATTTAACGTCATTGTGGGAAAATCCGGCTGCGGCAAAACGACCCTGTTGCGGATAATCGCCGGTCTTGAACAGGCCGACGGCGGAGAAATAAAAAACCTGCCTCCAAAGAAAAAGCGCGGTCTCATGTTCCAGAGTCCCCGGTTCCTTCCCTGGCTCACCCTGTGGGAAAACGTTACCTTCTGGGAACACGGCCACTTCACCGCTGAGGAAATCTTGGAAGCAAAAAAAAAATCCGCCCGGCTGCTGAAGGCTTTTGGCCTGGCTGACTGGCAGGACTCTTTTCCCAGTCAGCTTTCCGGCGGCATGGCCCAGCGGGCGTCCCTTGTCCGGACCCTGGCCACCTCGCCCCAGCTGCTCCTGTTGGATGAGCCCTTTGCCGCGGTGGATTACTTCACCAGACTTCGCTTACAGGAGGAAGTCGCCCGGCTTTGGCAGGAGCAGCCGGATTCCGCCCCTCTCACTATCGTCTTTGTCACCCACGATATCGGCGAGGCCTCAAGACTGGCCACTCACATCCACATCATGTCCCAGGGCCGCATTACGGCCACCATAATGAACAATGAACCATATCCCCGTCCCCCGGTGACTGACCGCAGCGGGATTGAAGCGGCAATTCTTGCGACGCTTGATGCCAGTAACAAATAAAAAGGAGTATATACCATGAAAAAGATTATCGCCCTGATTTTAACCGTCAGTTCCCTGCTGGCCCTTGGCTGCGGCAGCAGTACCGCCCCCAGCCCCAGCAAGGAGTCTGTCCCCAAGCTGACTGAACTTAACCTGACCTACGTAAAATCTCCCCTGAACATTCCTTCCATCATTGAAAAGCGCCGCAGCGTATTTGAAAATGCTTTCGGCGCGGATGGAATCACCGTCAAATACAGCGACCTGAATGCCGGGCCCAAACAGACGCAGGCTCTGGCGGCCGGTCAGATCGACGTCTGCCACGCCCTGGGCGGCACCAGCGCCATTCTGGCCGCCGCTAACGGGGTGGATTTGAAGATTGTCGGTATGTACAGCCGCGCCCCCCGAGCCTTTAACATCATCACCAAAAACCCCAACATCCGTTCCGTTAAGGATCTTAAAGGAAAAACCGTTGCGGGGCCAAAGGGTACTATTCTTCACCAGCTGCTCATTGCCGCCCTCCGGCGGGAGGGTCTCACCATCAACGATGTTAAATTCGTCTCCATGGGCATTCCGGAAACGGCCGCCGCCCTTGCAGGCGGAAGCGCTGACGCCGGTCTGCTGGCCGGGCCTGCCGCCCTTAAAATGACCGCCGGAGGAGCCCGGATCCTCTCTACCGGGGAAGGGCTTCTCGATGCCTCTATCGTCATCGCCATGCGGGGGGATTTTCTCAAAAAATATCCCGAGCAGGCGGAAAAATTTATGACAACCCACCGGAAGGTAGTTGCCAATTACCAAAAAGACCCAAAGGGATTCTACGGAGATGCGGCCGAGGAAACCGGCCTCACCATTCAGCAGGTGGACCACATGGCCAAATGGTATGATTTCGATCCTTCCATTTGCGACAGCGATATCAAAGACCTCGAGGCCACACAGCAGTTCCTTATCCAGACGGGAATGCTGAATGAGAGCAAAAAAATCGACATCAACAGCCTGATTGCCAGGTAATACTGCCTGATGATTTTTCCAAGAGCAACCGAACAAGCGGAGAATGACAAAATGAATTCTTTCATTCTACGGGGAAACATCGGCTTCAGCCAATCCCCTGATGAACTTCGGCTCTTTGCGAACAGCTTTCTCGTCTGCCAGGAAGGAAAGTGCCAGGGAGTTTTTTCCGGAATCCCAGAGAAATTTCGCGGCCTTCCCTTGAAGGATTACGGTAAAAGCCTCATTATCCCCGGCCTTATAGACCTTCATCTCCATGCTCCCCAGTTTCCTTTCCGGGGCATTGGCAGCGACAAGGAGCTGTTGGACTGGCTCAACACCTATACCTACCCGGAGGAAGGGAAATACAGCGACCTGACCTATGCGGACAAGGCCTACGGTATATTCGTGACGGAGCTGCGAAAAAGCGCCACCACCAGAGCGGTAATATACGCTACCATCCATCGTGAGGCAACCCTCCGGCTGATGGACAAGCTGGAAGCCTCCAGTCTTGTAACCATGGTTGGTAAGGTAAACATGGACCGGAATTCCCCAGCCTACCTTACGGAAACCACCGAGGGCTCCATCAGGGAAACCCGGCGCTGGCTGTCGGAGGCTGCCGGCAAATATCAGCGGACGAAGCCTATAATCACTCCCCGGTTTATTCCCGCCTGCACAGACAAGCTCCTAAGGGCTTTAGGGAAAATTGCAGCGGAGTACAGCCTGCCGGTGCAGAGTCATCTGTCGGAAAACCTTTCCGAAATTGACTGGGTCAGAGAGATTGTTCCCTCGGCCGATACATACGGCGGTGCCTATGAAAAATTCAACCTCTTCGGCCGGGACGTTCCCTGTGTCATGGCCCACTGCGTTCACTCCTCCGCGGCAGAGCTGGATCTGATAAAGAAGAACGGCGTTTTCATCGCCCACTCCCCCGACTCCAACACAAACCTTTCCTCCGGTATTGCTCCCGTCAACCGGTACATCAGGCAGGGCTTAAAGGTGGGTCTCGCCAGCGACCTGGCCGGAGGCGCCGACATAAATATGCTGCGAATGATGGCCGAAGCCATCCGGGCCAGCCACCTGCGCTGGCGGCTGGTAGATGATGAGCTTCCCGCCCTTTCCTTTGCCAATGTTTTTTATCTGGCCACAAAGGGCGGCGGCGAGTTTTTCGGCAAAGTGGGCTCCTTCGAGCCTGACTACGAATTCGACGCCCTGGTCATCGACGACAGCGCCCTGATAACCCCTAATGAGCTTTCCCTGGCTGAAAGGCTGGAGCGTCTCCCCTTCCTGGCCGACGAGCGTCACATTCAGGCGAAATTCGTCTCCGGCCAACAGCTTTTCTAAACGCTTTCCCAGAAGGAGTGAATAATCATGAGCAAACTTCATATCGGCTGTCATCTCTCCAATTCCAAGGGTTACTTGGCCATGGGCAGGGAGGCCCTGGAACTGGATGCCGATACATTTGCCTTCTTTACCCGCAATCCCCGGGGAGGCAAGGCCAAGGATATTGACCCGAAGGATGTGAACGATTTCCTGGCCCTCTGCCGTGAGCACAGCTTTGCCCCATTGGTGGCCCACGCCCCCTACACCCTGAATCCCTGCGCCGCCAAGGAAAATCTTCGGGACTTTGCCCGGGACACCATGGCTGATGATATTCGCCGGCTGGAGCTTACCCCCAACAATTACTACAATTTTCATCCCGGCAGCCACGTAGGTCAGGGAGCTGACGTGGGAATCGATCTGATCGCCGACCTGCTCAATTCCGTTCTTTACCCCCGGCAAACTACCACGGTACTGCTGGAAACCATGGCCGGCAAAGGCAGTGAAGTAGGCCGCTCCTTCGAGGAAATCCGGGCTATTATCGATAAGGTTTCCCTCAAGGAAAAGCTGGGAGTCTGCCTTGATACCTGCCACATTTCCGATGCAGGCTACGATGTGATCAATGACCTTGACGGAGTCCTTGCAGAATTTGACCGGATCATCGGCCTCGACCGCCTCAAGGCCATCCACCTGAACGACAGCCTCAACCCTCCCGCTGCCCGCAAGGACCGCCACGCCAGGATCGGTGAAGGCCACATCGGAATCGATGCCCTTGCCCGGGTGATCAACCACCCGAAGCTCAAGGACCTGCCATTTATCCTGGAAACGCCCAACGAACATGAAGGCTACAAAAAAGAAATCGCCCTTCTTCGTGAAGAACGGGCAAAAGCCGGAATCTGACGCAAAAAGACCACTGCCCGGAGCATTTCCGCCGCAGTGGTCTTTATTTTTCGTAACCGTTACTTTATATCTTTCCGCGCCGTGCAGACTTCCACTTCTACACAATCAAGGGGTCCGGCAATGGGTACCGACGGTTTGCGGATGACAATGGTGCTGGACTCGGCCAGAGGAATTGCCTTCAAAATATCCACATTGACATTGTAGCCCAGCGTCTCAAGCTGCGTGTAGCGCTTGTTCTCAACGACATCACGGACAATAGCGTAAACTGACGCTGGCGAAGCGACCTCCTTCGACCCATCCTCGGAAATTTTTTCATCGCTCGTCTCCACCTCTACATCGATGAAAAACTTCTGTCCCTGCTCACGCTCGTACTCATATACGCCGTGGAAACCGTAGAACATCATGTTTTTAATGCGCATCTTCGCCATTTTAATACCTCCTGATATTCGACTCTATCTCATAAGGCCATTGCTTACGAAAAGCCCTGGCTGTTTTCCTTTATATGAACTTCAATAATATTATTTATTTTTGACTTGTTCGCCGTAAAATTTTGATTTCCTGCTTTTAAGTAAATTTATTTTCCAAATTACCGGATAAATTTTATACCAGCATTTTTCTTCCTCTTTATGAAAAAAGACCGCCTTACGGCGATCTTCTTCTGCAAGTTGAAATTATAAAGGAATTTCCAATTTATGGAATTAAGAAATTCCCTCTGCCTTTTTAGCGCACAAATACGACGGCGCAGTTATCGAGAAATCTGCTGGCGCGGTTTTCTATGAGGATACGGTTAGCGTCGGCCACGGCGACGACAGGATTGCCGTTGTGGTTTTCCAGGGCAACGGCCTTGACTACCAGCGGATTATTTCCCGCGCGGCCTGCCGCTGACATATCACGGACGTAACCGGCCATACCGCTGCGGATGACTTTCTTCGAATCAAGATTTTTGTAACCATAAATCGGATAGCCCTGATCGTTTTTTATCACGGGACTCATTACCGGCTGAAGATCCAAACCGCGGCAGTCCACAATCAAGCCGGTGAACCCGCCGACAGCCTGACCGACGGGAGCGGGAGCAGCGGAGGAGCCGCCAGTCGATGGAACGGTTACGTTAGGCATCGAGGGAGCGACGGAAGGAACCGGCTCAGGAAAGCTTTCGACCTTCTGGTTTTCCGGCATAACCGCACTGGCCAAAGAGCTGACGGAGCCGTACATGGGCATGGACATCTTTACCCAATAAGTGCCGTCCTGATAAACGCCCTGCTCCACGACTTTGGCCCCTCGGAGCAAGCCGGATACCTTGGTGTTAATGACGTCGCTTACCGTCCGGGCCTTCTGAACGGTGGTCTCGGCATCCACCTGCACGCCGTTCACTATCGAAACAAGTTCCCGCTGGGCCAAAGTTTTGGCGGCGGTAAACCCGGAGACCCTATCCTGATCCGGCGCGCCATATCCAATGACCTCGATGGTCGCCGTTTCCCAGTTTGCCGCGCCTTCCGCTTCAGCGGCGGACGCCGCCGGCACTAAAAATACCGTGCACAACAAGCTCAGGCACAGGGCTTGAAACATTCGCGACAGTTCTTTGAATTTCATTTTGAATACCTCCGTTGTAAATTAAATATTGTTATAATGAAGATTTTACCGGTTAATTATTTATCGCACCGCAATAGTCAGCGTATTGTACGAGGCTTCGCTCAGAATGAGTTCCGCTTCCACCGCCGCCGACAAATCCCGAAATAATGTTTGGGGAGAACCGCTGTACTGTACGGTAAAAACCCCGCGGCCATCCGCATAATTTGCCAGCCGTGGATTCTTCACGCCGCGGACCTGACCGAGGGCGGCCTGGACGGCGTTAATTTTTGAAAAATCGGACCCGGTCACGATGATTTCCAACCCCTGCCGGTTACCTGCTCCCAGCTTCATTATCTCGCCGGTCAAATATTCTCCCATCTGCTTACCGGCAGTTGCCAGCGCCTTTTTTGACGCCACCGCCTGTGAAATATCCAGGCCGGAACCATAAGTTCCGTCAGAGGCGATGATTTGACCGGTTCGAGCGATGTACATCTTCGCTTCCACCCGAGCCCGGCAGGAATGAAGCCCCGAACTCTGCCTACCGGGCAGCCATCTGGCCGGATCGCCTACTCCTTCGCTGAACGCCTCGCCCATAACTATGATATCGGCCTCAAAGAAGCGGGCGGCCAGCCGCATATCCTCCAGGTTCATGGCCCTATAGGATTTTGAAACCCATTCATAACTTGCCCCTGAAAGTTTCGGACTTGCCGCAATCACGTTGGAAAATCCGGCTTCTATCAGGGATTTGACAACGGCGGTTTCCCCCGCTGGGTCAGGTATTCGGTATTGAATGTGGCGTTCGGGAATGTAAACGGCAATTTTCGGATTTCGCAGGCGGTTTTCAATTATCCCAAGGCGGGTCAGTTCCGACATAAGTTTTGAATCCGGGTTGTCATTGACGTCGGCAACGATAGCGGTTTCCCATAAGCCATCCGAGATTTGTCTCTGGTTCTGCACCTTATAATCGGTAATGAATCCCCGGGAGTTTGTGTAAATCTGATCGCTTATCAGCTTCCCTTTTTCCACGAGGGTTTCCGAGTCCACCAGCACGCCCACCGCCGTCTCCACGGCCCGCCGCAGAGCGTCGTTTTCCGACTCTTCCACAGTCCGGCCGATACCGGTTACCGTAACGGTTTTAGCACATATCGTCCCGGGAGAAAGAAATATCAGGACCGCTCCCAATAATACCGCCAGCCGTCTCATCTCTTCATTCTCCTGACGATAAATCCGTTTGCAACTACCTGTCCGCTTTCATGATTCGTTATCTTACATATGGAGTAATCGTCGTTTACTTCCACGACTTTGAGTTTTCCGGCGGGAATATATTTCATTATCATGCCGCCGTCCGGCTTTTGGATTGGTTTGCCTTCCCGGCAGATTTCAAAGGTTTCGCCGTTTCTCACGCCGTTCGCTGCGCCTGCATCTATATAGACCGTGTCGCCTTCCACGTCGATTATTACCCCAACGAATCTACCCAAAAGTTCTTCGAGAAAAGTGTCAGCGGCTTCCTTGCAGGCATTAAACAGCGCCATTTCGACATCCTTGCCGGTTTTGCTTCCTTCCGCGGAGACTACCCTTATTACTTCTCCCGTTTGATTGTTGATCGTTCGTATATTTACCGCCACTTTGGCCCGAATGTTATTTGTCGTGGATCTTACCATACCGCCCAGCGCTCCGCCGAGGGTGGAAGCGATTGCGTCGCTGGTAGAATTCTTACTTGCCGAGGCCATGGTGACAGTGCCAATCAGGGAATACTGCGCCCCGGTCAGCCTGCCGATTTCGATTGCCTGACCGGGGTCAACGGCGCCGGTCATTTGAAATCCGCTTTCCCTAAGGGCGGTAGACAGCTGGTTCCGCTCCACGACAGTCGCCCGGCCGCTTCTGTAAAGAGCGTCAACCAGCTGTTCCGTCATTATTTCCGCGACACGGCGTCCACCGTATCCCGAAATATTTTCCAGGGGCATTACGGCTACGACTTTTTTTGCCGCCGAACATTCCGGCATTGCTGCAAACGCAACAAAAGCAGCGAACAATACAAGAAAACAGGCAAACCCTTTCTTCATGATAAAGCTCCTTTTATTATCGTCTTTTTATCATGCTTTCCTATATCGCTAATCTATTGCTATAGTACAAAAAATAATCACAAATATCAATATGTTTTCTGGGTAGTGGCTGGAAAAGATCGTGTTCAATTTGTTATTGCAATTTACAATTGCATTTATTCCCAACAAGCAGAACATCACATTGGATCGTTGGGATCAAAAATCTTGTTCAGTTCGTTATGCAAGTTGCATTGAGAAATTAAAATTTCATTGACACAATTTCGCAATCCAAATATAATAAAAATAAGAGCAAATCTTTGCTGACAAGCGCTCCGCCGCTTTGAGAGTGGATCATTTATGAAGGGTACGCCGCGACCTTAACGGTGGCTGTAATGACGAGAGGGGCGAGGTATATCGCCCCTCTTAATTTATGCAGGAAGGGATCTCTATGGAAAGACTTAACTTTTATACTGTCGATCTTCAGTATGTAGAGTTTCTAAAACATGCCGAGCAGGAAAACGCGGCTTTAGTCGAGTACCTGATATGGATTACGGGCCGCAACGCAAGACCAAATTTCTTTGCGGTATAGTTCTTCAAATCGAAAATCTAAATTATTACTATGTCCCCGTTACGTCGTACAAACAACAAAAAGCCCGACAATTTCCTCATCAAAGCTGATAACGGTCAAGCAGAACGTACCTATAAAAGAGTTTTATTGGCAAAGAACCCCGGGTTGGTCGCGAATAGCTGTGAATTTGTTGGAGCAGGCTTATTTCTCTTATGTCGATGCTTTTTTACATCCTCGATAAATATTTACAGGAGATTTTTGGTATGAAGATGACTAACGAAAAAAAGATGTATTCAATCGGACGCAAAAACAAATCTTACTATCGCGAATGTATAATGCTCGCCTTATTGACAGCCGCCGCATTCTGCACTTTTGCTTTGGCAGCCTTGGCTGCCGGTTCTTCCCCATTGCCTGAGTCACAACCCTCGGCTGCTTCAAAAGAAATGGCCGCCAAAATTTCTTCCCCTGAAAAAGATTTTGGCCAGCAGATTCATTTTATCCGCATCCACAAGCTTTCCCACACGTTGGAGCTTTTTGAAAAAGGTAAAGCCGCCCCAATCTGTACATATCCCTGCGCCGTGGCAAAAAATCCCGGGGACAAGCAGCGCGCCGGCGATAACACCACGCCCACCAGCTGGGGCGACGTAGTGGAGTCAATCCCGGAGGCTCTGCCGGAAACTCCATCTTCCGAGATTCCTTTTGAGGTCGACGAAATTGTTTACGCCGCCGACTGGACCCATGATTTCGGCGACGGCCGGGGAGAAATTGCCGGAGCCTACGGTCCCTGGTTTATCTCCTTGAACACGGGCTGGGACGGGATCGGGATCCACGGCACCCATGACCCGGACAGTATCGGAAAAAATGCCTCGGAAGGATGTATCAGGCTCCGCAATGAGGATGTTGCCGAGCTGAAGGATTTAATCTCCAAGCATGATGGAGGAATCGGCGTAAGGGTTGTCATCACCGAGGACTGACGATTGCCAAAAGACAGCTATCACCATAAAATTTCCCTTTTGAGGAACCGCGCCCCCAAGTATCCCCTCTAAGGAAGGTGGCCGTCAGGCGGTCGGGGTTCATAGACAGACCAAGTTATCGGCTTACGTCACCCCTCAGTCGGCTACGCCGACAGCTCCCCTACAGGGGAGCCTCAGACAGAATAAGTGACTTTGTCGACAAGCTGAATCCCCTACAGGGGAGCCTATTAGCCAGATTATATGTTACCCTCAGTCTCCCCTTCAGAGGAAATGGCCGTCAGGCGGTCGGGGTTAGCTTGTTTCACGGCATAGCGTAATCTTTATTTCTGTTCAATTATGGAATCAGCATATCGCGTCAAGTTGCCCGGAGATAAAATAAACCGATGAAGCTTCGCACATTCTCGTTCCCAGCTCGTCTTGTACCGTGACAGTCAGCACGATTACCGTCTGGCCGCAATGCACGACGCTGGCCGCCGCCGTGACGGGGCCAATGCCGCGCGTGTTGCTGATGTAATTGATGTTCAGGTTAAGGGTCTGCGCAATAAAACCCAGCGTAGCGCAAGCAATGCCGCAGGCCGAATCGATCAATGTGGCCAGCGCCCCGCCGTGAAGCCCCAGCCAATGATTGGTGTTTATGTCATCAAGGATAGGCATTGCGAGGGTGACGCTACCTTCCGTTAAATTTTCTATTTTAATACCGACCGTTTGCATCATCGCGTTGCCTTTCCAAATTTCCCGGATAGCCTTGCTGCGCGATTCGTTCATAAACATTTCCTCCACATTCACAATATATAATAAAATTTTCTTTTCGATCTAGATTCCGTCAGTAAAACGCGCTGACGATCGTCATGTAAACGGGGATGGTAATCAGGCCAAAGAGGATTGTAATCATGCTCAAGGCAGCAGCGTATTGGCTGTCGGCCCCGTAGTTTTTCGCAACAATGGCCATCTGCGTCATGGCTGGCATAGCCGCCTGCATGACGAATACCTTTATGGAAAGAGGCGTTGCGGGAACAAACGGCACAAGCGTCATAACGCAGAGCGGCGAGATGAAAAAGCGGCCGGTCAAACCCCAAATAACATCGCGTTCAAAGCGGAATGTCCGCAGCGGAATGCGGCTGATTTCGATGCCGATGAAAAGGAGCGACAGCAGCGTCGTGAGATTGCCGATATATGACAGCCCCGCGCGCAGAAAAGCTGGCAGGGGACACTCTGCAAAGATGAGAACCAGCGCAGTCAAAAAGCCAAGAAGAGGCGGCGAAAACAGTTTTTTCAGAATGGTTCGGGAGAAAAACGCCTCCGTGCTTCCCGTTGTATCGGCCAATATATTCTGTACGCCGAACGTCCAGAAGAAAATCGTGTTTGCCATATAATAAAGCATCACGGCGGGAATGCTTTCATCCCCAAAGAGGGCGAGATTGACCGGCAGCCCGATAAAGACCGTATTGGCGATAAAAAAATTCGTTGTAAAAACGCCGCGCCGTCCCTTACGGACATGAAGCAGGCGCGCAACGATATGAGAAACGAACATCGCGAGGAGAATCGAGAGCACCGGCAGCAGGAGATCCGGGGCAAGCCTGCATAACCCCTCGGCGGTAAAGCTTCGCGTGAGGCCAACGACGAGATAGCAGGGCAGCGATACATTTGTCACCAGCCGTGAGATAACCGCGCCGCTCTCAGCGTGGAACCAGCCCCGCCGATTGAGAATAAAACCCGCGCTAACGACGATAATGATCGTAAAAATTCCCTGCAAGGCCTGCAGAACGTACCCGAGCACAAGAAATCACCCTTTCCGCTATGTTCGCTGCATAGAATATAATTCAGAAATCATCATAAAAGCTAAGAGACGCTTATTGCGCACCGCCGGAAAAGAAATGACGAACAACGACGCGATAGGGACAGCATACGGCAGAAGACATACGCGCGCCCCATATCTACATGAGTAAAGCCCAGCAAAAAAAAGCTGGGCTTTTACTTTAACAGGTAAAAAATGGCGATAACCAAGACTGTTTATCCAAAAATAGCCTGCGTCAGGAAGTAGAACACCGAAGGGAAGGTCAGGCAGCCCGAACCTGTATAGAATGTCGCGGTCATCGCTGCGTAAGGAACGAGCTTCGGATTGACTGCGGCCATACCAGCGGCAGTGCCGCTGGTGGTACCCATGAGCCCGCCAAAAATCATAGCGGCCTGCGGATTATCCAAGCCGACGGCTTTGGCCACAAACGGCGTGCAGATCATAACGAGCACGCTCTTGACGACACCCGCCGCAATGCTGATGGCAATGACCTCCGAGGAAGCGCCAAGCGCCGCTCCCGTCACAGGTCCTACGACGAAGGTTGCGACGCCGGCGCCGATCGTATTCAGGCTGACAGCATCACGATAGCCGAACGCATAAGCGATTGCCACACCAGCGATCCACGAAGTCACCAGTCCTAAAACGAGGGAAATAACGCCGACCGCACCCACCTTTTTAATCTCGCGCAGATCCGCGCCAAATGCCGTCGAAACGATTGCAAAGTCACGGAACATTGCCCCGCCCATCATGCCGATACCGGCAAACATGGGAATCAATGCAATTCCTTTAGAGCCGCCGCCAAGGTAAGCAAGGACAAGGCCGAAGAAAATCGCCACAGCCGAACCATGAATGCGGCCTTTCGTCAATCCGGCCAGCTTATAAGCGACGAGGTTCGTTAAACCGATAAGCACAAAGGCGAAGATGAGCCCGTTTTTTGTCAACACCTTGCTGAACATCGCTGCAATATCCATTATTTCACCGCCGTTTCTTCATCGCTGATTTCGCCTTGACCTTTTTTCCCACGGGAAAGGATGGGAATCAGGGCAAAACCCAGGATAACCCCGAGAAGCCCGCCGCCGATTGCAACCGCGCCGCCAGAGAGCGCGGCAACGACATTTTGAATGGAACTCATCGCAACGACAATCGGAATGTACATTGCGCTCCAAAACGCGATTCCTTCCTGGCTCTTCTTGTCCAGCCAGCCGTCATCGATGCCTTTATTTGCCAGGATGATCAAGAGCAGCATGGCAAAGCCGACACCACCGACATTCGCCTTGACGCCGAGAAGCACGCCGAGCACATCTCCGGCGAAAATGCCGGCGATATAACAAGCCGCAAGCAGCGCTACACCATAGATAACCATAAATTTACCTCCTCAGTACAATTTTTTATTATCACCGCAGGAAAAACAGATCCTGAAAACGACGAAACAACTGAGAATGTCATACTTTATCGAAAAAATAACCTTCGGCAAAAGGGGCGGCATGGCAACAAAATTCACTCATACCGCCTCACTCTCACCTATTAAAGGAGGGTTTACTCGACGATAGCCAGCACCTGACCGGCACGAACCCTGTCCCCTTCCTTGACCTTGTACTCCTTGACAACTCCGGCGGCAGGGGAAGGAACTAATTGCTTCATCTTCATAGCCTCCATGACGATGAGAACATCCTTGACGGCAACGCTGTCGCCAACGGCTTTTTCAAAACGGACGATTTTTCCGGGAACGCGTGATTTTACTTCCATGATAATATCTCCCTTACTTTGATTAAAAATTGTTTATTCCTGAATCACTCGACGATAGCCAGCACCTGCCCCGCGCGGACGCGGTCCCCTTCCTTGACCTTGTACTCCTTGACAACGCCGGCAACAGGGGAAGGAACGAGCTGTTTCATCTTCATAGCCTCCATGACGATGAGAACGTCCTTGACGGCAACGCTGTCGCCGACCGCCTTTTCAAAACGAACGATTTTTCCGGGAACGCGTGATTTTACTTCCATGATAAAGTCTCCTTTGTTTTTCTTAAATTTACGGGTGTGGTTTCGTGACGAACTGTTGCCATCGCATTTCAAGCCGTCACATCACGATAAATATTCCGTTATTTGCTGACGTTCGAGCAGCGCGACGTCGTGCAGGCTCTTACCCAAAACGGTCCTGGTATCGGCGAAAATCTCAGCGATCTTCACGCCGTAGCCATTGCGGAATTCGACCTCAACATCCATTCTGACATCAGGGTAAAGACGGCGCGCTTCTTCCGCAAAGGCCGACAAGCGTTCCAGAGAAGCCTCCTGAACGAGCAGGTCAAGGTCAGAATCCAAATCGGTATAAGGGAGTCCTGTCGCCATTTCAAGCGCCACAGACCCAAGCACCCCAACTCTCAAATTCATGCTCTGCCCGAGCTTCGCCAGCATGACGGCTGCTTCTATACAGCGATGACGCGGCGTGACAGGCAAATTGACAACATCATAGGGACGCATCACATGGCTTACTTCGGCGATAGGCACCCGCGCAGGAATGCGGATGCGGTTATCGTCAAGACGAAGATAATGAACGAACCCGATGGGAATTGTTTCAGGTGAAATTGGTTCATCACGGCGCACGATGCCGGGAATGTCGGCCGGGCCCATGAGAATCTCCTCTACCATATCGAGCATAGTTCCCTGATAAAAGTGCAGCAGCTGCTCTTGCAGGAACAGCTTGCCCTTATCGGTAACAAATGCGAGATCATGTCTTAAAAAGACCGTTTTTTCCATACCGGATCTGCCTTCCCATTCTGTTGATAATCAACCTGCGCCTGAACCAAATCATCAAAAAGCTGCGTTTTTACCGGGCCCTCAACGATGGCGCCATCACATACATTCTTCGTCCCGCCCGTACTCATTGAGTCAGGCACGAGGCGAAGCACGGTGTGATCAGCGCGCATTTTGACGTGTGGCGACACCCTTACAATGCGTCCCTTGATGCGCAGGATGGTTCGCGCAACCCGCTGGATGGTCGCATTGGAAGCCAGTGTCGTCGCCTCGACGATCGTCTCGTGCTCCGGATAGGCGCGCTGGCGCCGATAGGTGATGATTTTTCCGGCGCTGTCAAGAATATGACCGCTCCTCGAAACGGGGAAAGTGTCACCCATAGCCAGGCCGCCCACGACAAGCTCCTGCCGTTCTTCTTCGGCTCCCGAAAATGGCAGCAGGACAATATCATCTCTCAGCGGTACGCCATTGAGTACCAACCAGCCAAATTCCTGGCATCCGTAAAGATCGTATACCCTCGCCTGAAGCAGGTCAGCGACGGGAAGAAGCTCCAGATCCAGCGGCGTTCCCGCAGTGAGAAGCGCAAGCCCCTGGGGCAGCTCATCCATGACGCCCATGCGGTGGGCGTCCTCAAACGCAGCCCGTAAAAACGACGATTCGCCGACGACGGCCCGGGGTTTCTGCTCGTAAAGCGCCACCAAAAAAGCGTCACGGCTTGAACGCGTAAGAAATGAACATTCCAGTCCATGCGCCTTGATGGCGTCGCCTGAAAAAACGTTGACCAGCGGCGGATAAGTCACGAGCAGGCGGTCGCCGGCCTCAAGTCCAACCCGGTCAAACACGGCCCGGGAAGCGGCTATGCGATGCGACAGCTCCGCATGGGTGACGCCGACGATATTTTGAAAGGAGGACGACCCGGTGGTAAAGGTGGTATAAGCAAAATTCAAAGGGGTATGAATCTCCTCAATAACATGCGCGCTGGTAGGCCCGGCGATTTTTTTGTCTGCCAGCGTGAGGCGCGTCATTTCCGCCAGCGTTGGCGCCGAACCGAAGTCCCTGACGAGAAGCGCAATGTCTTCGAGCATAAGAAGCCCCTCCTTCTGCTCCTTCAATCAAGCGTCGATATACTTATCGGCAACGGCGTTAAACTCCGCATCAAGCTTTTCGATGGTACTGATCCGGTGTGTGCGCCCGCCGCGTTCGTTCCCGAGAATCCCGCGCCCCCACGGTCCCAGGAGTTCATATTTGCCCTCTTTTTTCAGCGCGCGAACCTCGTTTACGTGTTTAATGACATACTCGCGCATATTCTCCGGCTCCGGAACGATTTCCTGAACGCCGCCGAGCTGATAGAAAAAATTCGCGCCGGCTGCGAAAACAGGATTCGTCTCCGAGAGCTCCTCGAGGCGCTCGATGTCCATCTTCGTTATCCGCGAGATAGAGGTGAGGGGCATAACGTGAATCATGACGCCCCACGACTTGTCAAGGGCAAGGATATGATCCGCCTGTAAGCCGTGGCAGAGGAAGGCGCCGGAAATCGCGCGGCCGATGACCATCGCGATGATCGGATGCCCGGCCTTCCGGGCCTCGGCCAGCGCCAGCTGATACGAGCCCGTCGCCTTATTCATGCCGGCAATCTCTTCCAGCTTACCGGGACCGTTGCCCGGCGTATCGACGACGAGAACGATCGCGCGTTTTTCTTCCAGCGGTTTATCTTTATCCGTCTCCATCGTGTCATACACGGCATTGGCCATCTTATAGGCTTCTTCCATCCCGATGACCCCGCCGAAGACAACTGGAAATCTCTCATTGAAGGCTTCAGCGTCATTGGCAATGATCGTGGCCGGCTTACCCTCCAGCAAAACCGTACCGACAACCGCGCCCGGTCCATATTCCGGATCCAGCGCAAAGGAACCGATATGTCCCTCATCGAAGCTGTCCTTGTCGGCGATCATGCCGATCGCATCGCGACCGTGACCAACCATGGTTTTCTCTTCATCAAACATCTGGATTCCCTCCTTTTACGGGCGCACGCGGCGCTTAACGACCTTCAGGAATTCGGCGGTTCCCATATCGGGCAGTTTGTCTGGCGCTTCGTTGCCAAAATGCCGCCAAAGGTCCATCGCGTCGCCCGGTTGAAGGTCGCCGACGAGCTTTACGAGCTCCTGCTGCTCCGCAACGAGCTTTTGCGAACCGATACGCCTTCCCTTTTCGATCTCATCCATTGGCAGCGCGGCAACCTTTTTGAGCGCTTCATAGAAGGAGCCGATTGTATCCTCGACAAGATAATTACAATCGCCGACAATATATTTTTGTTTGCCGCCGGTGGTCCGATAGACCAAAGCTTTGTTGGAAGCGTCAAACTCCTCCTTGCCCATTTCCTGCTCGATTACCTCGGGTCCCGTAAGGCCAATCCGCCCTTCCTGACTCATGATAATTACATCGGTTGCCGCAGCCACGAAGCCCATGCCGCCAAAGCAGCCGACCTTACTGCCGACTACCGCAGCGATCGGGATAATCCTGCGGGCGTCCTGAATCGCGTCCATGACCTCCGCATGAGCCAGAAGACCCGCGTTTGCCTCATGCAGACGAACGCCGCCTGTTTCAAACGAGATGGCGACCAGCGGACGGCGCTCATCATAGTCATCCGGATGCTTCTCTTTGATTTTTGCGGCCACCTTGCGCGCCAGATGGATCGTCTCCACCATTTTTGCGCCGTTCACTTCGCCAATCGCTCCGCCGATGAATTTCCCTTCCATCGAAACGATAAAAATCGGATGCTTCCCGAGGAGGCCGACGCCAGTCACCGTGCCATCGTCAAATTCGATCGCCGTGCCCAGCACCGGCAAATGCGGGCTGCAAATTCGATCGCGGGGGCCGAGGAGTTCAGTAAACGTTCCCTTATCGGCCATGCCAAAAGCGCGCTCTCTTGCACTTGCATTAAAGAAGCTGCTCTTTACCAACTCATCCCAAGCCTTCATGTTACACAGCCTCCTTCGCGGTCGCCTCGGCCCACGCCTGACGAAGCCTCATGTAGACGACTATCGGCGTGGCGTTATCATCGTTGATCTCGATGCTGACGTTTCCGGCGCCCGTGTCGTTTACAAATTTTTTAATCATGCGTTCCCAAACCCTGTCGAAGCCTTTGACGGGCGTCACGACTTTTGCTTTAACGCCGCCCTGTAAATCCATCTTCTCCATCAGGCATTCCATATCGCCGGAACCGGTGACGCCGAGATGGGACCATTCCTTTGCCATCTGCTCGCGATTCGCGGATTCAAATGTGAAATTCAACGTTTGCAAAGCCATATCTGATTCCTCCTTACCAGTTCCGGAATTTAGCCGGCGGATTATAAAGACCCTTTGACCAGACGACAAGATCGTGTACATTCTTGGCCGCAAGGCGTTCGCGCGTAGCTTTGGCAACGTCGATACCAAGATCGGCCGGCGTCTTGATAATGCCTTTTTCACGCAGGCGCTGCGTCTCGTCCGGATCCGCTGCCAGGCCCACCTCTGTGAAGCCGGCGACGCCGCGGATGGCTGCCGTCCTCTCTTCCATGCCTGAGCATTTATGGAGATAAGCGATTCCTTCCTCCGTCACGATGTGAGTGAGATCGTCACCGTAAATCATCACCGGTTCGATCGGCAGATTCGCGTTTTTAGCCAGGTCAAAGGCGTCAAGCCGCTCGACAAAGCCCGGCGCGAGCTTTTCACGGAAGGTTTCCTGCAGCTGCACGACCAGGCGCTTACCGCGATGCACCGGCCCCCACATCTGTTCAGCCAATCCGTATTCCTGACCAACCTTAAGCCAGGCGCCCGAGGAGTGGCGGCGGCCTTTGGGATCGCAGCCCATATTCGGCGCTCCGCCAAAGCCTGCGACGCGGGAAGCCGTAGCCGTAGAGCTGTTGCCATAGGGATCAATTTGCAATGTGCCGCCGATGAACATATCGACAGCATAGTGACCGGCGACCTGCGAAAAGGCGCGGTTTGAACGCATCGACCCATCGGGGCCGACGAAGAAAATATCGCTGCGCGCGGCCACATAATCTTCCATCCCCAGCTCTCCGCCAAAGCAGTGAACCGACTCGACCCATCCGGTCTCTATCGCCGGAATAAGCGAAGGATGCGGGTTAAGAATAAAATTCCTGCAAATTTTGCCCCGCAGACCGAGTTCCTCCCCATAGGTCGGCAGGAGAAGCTCGATGGCAGCCGTATCGAATCCGATGCCGTGGTTCATCGACTCGACGTTGTATTCACCGTAAATTCCCTTGATCGCCATCATCGCGCGCAGGACCTGGGAATCCGTGATGAGCGCCGGATCCCGCGTGAAGAGCGGCTCAATATAAAATGGTTTCGGCGATTGGATGACATAATCAACCCAGTCCGCCGGAATATCAACGCGGGGCAGCTTGTCGACGATCTGATTCACCTGGGCGATGACAATCCCCTGGCGGAATTTTGTCGCTTCCACAATCGCCGGAGTATCCTCCGTTGAAAAACCCGTGAAGAGATTGCCATCGGCATCCGCCATCGTGGCGGCCACCAGCGCGACGCGGGGCGTCAAATCAACGAAATAGCGGCCGTAGAGCTCAAGGTATGTATGAATGGCGCCAAGCTCCAGCCGGCCCTCCTGAAGGAACTCGGCAATGCGTCCTGCCTGCGGACCCGAGAACGACATATCGAGCTTTTTGGCAATGCCCTTTTCAAAGACATCAAGATGCTCCGGCAGCGTCAGAACCGATTGCACCATGTGCAGATCGTGAATCTTTTCAGGATCGACATCGCACAGGCACCGAGCGAGAAAATCGGCTTGTTTCTGGTTGTTGCCCTCTATGTTCACCTTGTCAAACGGCTTGATGACAGCCTCGAGCAATGCGACGGCATCCTTGGCGTCGACGACTTTACCCTCCCTGACAAGGTGCGCCGCCGCCTTCTTTCGGGCTAAGGCATCTTGTTTGCGGGTATCCCAGGTCCGGGATGTCCCCTGTTTCTCCATCTGAAACGCTCCTTTCTAAATTTTGGATACAGGAATCAAGACAATCGGGAGGCGGAGATTTCGCGTTTATGCGCCAGTACCACTCGCCCTTTTATCCTTTGGCTCGCGTTCTGTAACATCAACGTATCTTTCCTTTGAAATCAGACCCAAACGAAAAATCAAACCGGCGCCCCCGAAACGGCATGAAATTTGTGACTGCAGAAGAGTCATTCGCCTTTGAAAAACGAATACGGAACGACAGCAGCGCAGCTGCCGCCAAAAAGAAAGCCAGTACCCACCTCCCTTTGTTTTTCCAAAGCTTCAAATCAGCTCATAGAGATAAAAAAACGCATAAAAAGCAATCGCTTTTCACACGTTTTCTCATTCGCCACTATTAAATTGTCCCGGCTGCAGCCGGTTTCTGCATCGCTGGCAGTAAAGCCCCGTCCCTACGCTTCTTTTATCCCTGATATATCCCTCATGGACGGACGATGCTGTTTTTTAGATATTCATGATCCCCAGGCCGGCGCGATCATGATTGGTCATATAATGCAGAGCGGATTGTCCAAAGGTAGCTACGGCAATCCATGTATCGTCACGGACGACGGCGATTTTCAGCGCCAGCGATACGCTGGCGTTCGGCCTCAGGACAATTCCCTGCTTAGCCTCTTCCGCCGCGTGAAGAAGCGCGTGGATGCTGCCCGGCTCCTTCTCTATGACCTCGGAATTGATCGCCGCGCCAATTACCGCGCGATTGAATTTATCATTAAATTCATTGAAGGTCGTCTTACCGCCAACCTCGGTAACTGCCGCCCTAAACCCTGCTTTCGACACGATTTGTTTGGCGATTGCCTCATCGTGAATCGTTTGAGTCAGGGCCAGAAACATTGCCGCCGTGCCGACACTCTTAACGCTGTTCGTCATAAATGATGAATTTTCCATCATAGCTCAGACACCTTTCTTTGGAATCAACAACGAGCATTAAGTCGTTCCCCGCTTAACGCTTGATGACGGTACCCTGTAAAGAGTGGAGTCTCCAAAAGGCGCCAATCAGCTTATCAAGAATGACTTAGCGGATACTGATTTCTCCAAAGGAAAATGTTTGAATACAGCCATCCTCTCTTCGTACCGTGAGAGAACCATCCTCAGAAAGAGCTGTCGCTGTACCACTCCATATCACACGGTCGTCATCTTTAACAATGACCTCTCTACCAATGGTATTATTCATCGCGAGCCATGCAGGAAGAATCTTTGACATCCCGTTGGCTTCCCAATCTCTAACATGGATTTTCATGTCGGCGAGCGCTTCCCGCAGAACCTCATCCGGCGCGTAGACAATTCCCGTCGCAGTGCGGAGCGAAACGGCGCGATCCTTTAATTCGCCAGTCCATGTATCAGGCGGTAAATCGACATTGATCCCGATGCCAACGACGAGAAAATCAACGGATCCCTTTGTGTCCAAAGCCATTTCGGCAAGGATACCGGCAATTTTCTTCTCCCCAATGAGTATATCGTTCGGCCATTTAAGACAAATGTCGTTCCTTCTATAAAGGCGGCGAAGCGTTGACACGACGCTGACGCCAGCCATCAGAGAGGCTGCCGCCGTACACTCGGGGGCGACGCTGGGACGCAGGAGCAAGGAAAACCACAGGCCGCCTGCCGGACTGTGCCAGCGGCGCGACTTACGCCCGCATCCCGCTGTCTGCCTCGATGCGACGATGACCGTTCCCGAGGGAGCGCCTGCCCTGGCTAATTCAAGGGCCCGGCGGTTCGTAGAGTCAATCTCTTCATGACGCTCTATCTGCCAGCAGCCGTCCATCAGCCAACCATGTGAATCGTCGAGATAAAGACGCCGCACGCAATCGCGGAGACGATGACGCCCGCGATATTAGCTCCCATGGCAACCGGCATAATCACGGCGAACGCATCCTCATCCTCGGCAATATGCTGGGCTATCTTCGCCGTTGTCGGCACGCAGGAAACACCGGCGATGCCGACAACCGGATTAAAGTCGCCATTTTTCCACTTGTAGATGAGCCAGCCGCCCAGGACGCCAACCACGCCAGACACGGTCAAGGCGCAAACCCCAAGAACAACGAGCGGCGCAACCTTTGGATTAAGTAAGGTTGAGGCCTCGCAGAGAGTGCCCAGCAACAGGCCAAGCATCATCGTCGAAGCATAGAGCATCGTGCTTTCCAAAAGATCCTGATAGGGAACGATCTCAGCTTCTTTAATCGCCATCCCAAGGAAGAAGGACATGATAAGCGGCGCAGCCATCGGCAGCAAAACGCAAAGGATCGCGCAGCAGACGAGAATGAAAATGAATTTTTGAGATTTCGGAACCTCCGGCGCGTCAAAAATTATATCCTTGCCGCGGTACTTCTTAGGGACGAGCCACTTGACAAGTGTCGGATAACCGGCATAGGTCAGAGAAAGATAGAGATAAGCAATGACGGAGATTGGCACGAAAAGCTCCGGCGCAAGGATAAGCGAAGTAAAGAGGACGATCGGGCCGTCTGCACCGCCGATTGAGGCCACCGCCGCCGCTTCATTCGGGGCGAGCCCGAGATGAGTACCGAGAATAAGCGTAGCAAACGTGCCAGCTTCAGCAAAAATCGCGATGATGATCGACGTCCAGGGATTTGCCAGGATGAAGCTGATTTCACACATTGCTCCGATTCCCATGAACACGAAGCAGGCGACCAGGCTGTTGCTAAACGTAAGGTTGTAGATAGGCTGCAGAAAGTTGATCTGCATGATGTTCATCAGTTCTGCCGGGTCCGAAACGAGCGGGTCAAGAAAAATCGTGCCGATATTTCCCCCCTTGAGGAAAAGGACGCCGCAGTTAATGCAGATCATGCCGATGCCCATTGGTACCATGATAAGGGGCTCCAGCTTACGGCTGAAGCCAAGATAGGCTAACACAAAACCAAAGGCGATAAGGAGAACGCGAGCGATCGCAATGGTCGGCTCTTGTACGAAGAGACTTGCGATGCCCGGGAAAAGTGTCGCAACGATATTGCCGTCCATTATGCCACCCCCTCTTCATTTTCTTCCGCATAGGGATCGCTCTTCGGCATCAGCTTATTAAGCGCAACAATGGTGCCCATCAAAAACAGAGAAATCGCGGCTGTAAAGAGATACGATAACGCCGCATAAACCTCGATGCTCATTATAAAACTCCTTTCAGGCAATTCAGGTAAATTAAAACGTAACTAAATCATTGTTGACGTCGGTTCCGCCGCGCCGCCAGCGGTTTCCGGAATACCGCGTGCAAGACAGGGCGTCAGCCGTTTTTTCGCAAACAAAAAAGGGAACAAAGAAATAGAACTCATACTCTCTATCTCTATGTCCCCTGAGCTACCCCATCGCCGCGCCAACTGGCGCCACAACGACAAAGGAAAGGAAGATCGCTTGAATGTCTGCTCATCCAACGGCTATGAAGTTGTTCTCATTCACTTGTGTACTCGCGTACTAAATTCCCAAATACTCTCGTACTCACGAACTCTCTTTATGGATTTTATATACCACACATTATGAAATGTGTCAAGAAAATTTTTGAGTTTTTCCATAACGCCCGCAGGAGATGTTTGCCGGGCAAAACCTTCCGTTAAAAATTCCCGCATATTTTTTAAGTGTCCTGATTGCCATTGCAATCAATGCGGTGATAAAATGTCACGAATCAAAACTCCAGCCAAATATTTTTCACATTCTGAAGAAGTATACAGGCGAAACAGAAAAAACAGGAGGTAATCTCATGAAATTGCTCCATGACGAACTTTGGCAACGCATCGGCGAGCTCGCCTTGACATCTATGCTGTACGAGGTATCGACAACGCCAAAGCCAGGACTCGTGGACCGCTCGAATTGCGGCGCCCATCTCGACATGGACTTTTTTACTTTCATGACTTCTGCCTCTTCGCTGCGTCAATTTTTTGATTCGGCCGCTGAGACGGGCTGGAAGGCCGGCTCCGCTTCAAGAGATCCGCTTTCGGTCCTGCACGCTCTGATGAAGCTGGGCATTGCCGGCGAGAGGCGCATGTTTCGCGCAACGCGCGGCGTCAATACCCACAAGGGCATGATCTTCAGCCTCGGTCTCGTTGTCTGTGCAGCCGCTTTCGTGGCGCGCCAAAACACCCTCGCGCCGGAGGCGGTCATAGAGACAGCCGCGATGTACGGACGGCATTTTTTTCTGAAGAAATACGGCATGGAATACAGTGCGTTGAATAGCGGTAACACGGAAGAAATTGACACGTCGCCGGCTGCCGTCAGCGCTCGAACCGCGCGGCTGCAAACGCGCCGTCAAAATACGTCGCCCGTTACGCGCGGCGAAGAAGTTTATGTGCGCTATGGTTTGCTGGGCGTCTCCGGCGAAGCTGCCGCCGGATTTCCAAGCGTCCTCACGATTGGCTTGCCGGCTTATCGTGCCTGCCGGGCAGTAAATATGCCGACAAACGACGCCCTCGTTGAAACGCTCCTGCACCTCATCGCGAAGATGGACGATACAAATATTCTGGGCCGTCACGACTTGCCGGCCCTGCGTTACGCGCAGCGTGCCGCCGCCCAAACCCTGGCGCTCGGCGGTATGCGGACCGACGAAGGAAGAGCGGCTATTGAAGCGCTTGACCGCGATTTTATCAATCGCTGGATCAGTCCCGGCGGCAGTGCGGATATGCTGGCCATCACTCACTTTTTATATGAACTCCCGCACCTTCTGAAACAAGGTTAAAAAGGCAGTCCCTTTTGCCGATGCGCCTGCGATTTTCCTTTACCCTGCCGCCAGTATGTGCTATCATAAGCAATTATCATCTTTTGAAAATATTTTGCCAGACGTATATTACGAGGAGTACAGGAGGCTTTCACAATGACTGCTAAAAGACTTGACCCTATGAGCTTTGATTTCCCCATGGAGAAAATGATGAGCGGCTACTACGCCGATATCTATTTCATGCGGGAGCAGGAAATACTCCGTAAAGAAAACTGTACCGACCGGGTGACCCTGCAAATCTTCCAGCGGGACTACGCCGTTCTCTGCGGTGTAGACGAAGCCATCGCCCTGATAAAGCGCTGCTCCCACAATCCTGAGTCCATCAAGATCCGCGCCCTTCACGACGGCGACGAGGTGGAGCCTTGGGAAACCATCATGACCATTGAAGGGAATCCGGCAGATTTCGCCCATTTGGAAACCGTCTATCTCGGCATCCTTGCCCGGCAGACGAAGGTGGCTACCAACTGCCGCCGCTGTGTAAAGGCAGCCGGTGACAAGCCGGTGCTGTTCTTCCCGGCCCGCTTCGACCACTACCTCGTCCAGGAAAGCGACGGCTACGCTGCGAAGATCGGCGGCATGGCCGGAATTTCCACCCCCGCCAACGCCAAAGTCTGGGGCGTTGAAGCGGCCGGAACTATCCCTCACGCTCTCATTGCCTCCCTGGGGGGTGACAGCGTAAAGGCCGCCCGGCTCTTTGACAAATATATGCCCGCCAACGTTGCCCGCATTGCCCTTGTTGACTTCGATAATGACTGCGTCGGCACCAGCCTCAAGGTGGCCCATGCTTTAGGCGACAAGCTGGCCGGCGTCCGTCTCGATACCTCCGGCACCATGGTCGACAAGTCGCTGGCGGAACAGATGGGCCACTTCCAGCCTACCGGCGTGAACGCCCAGCTGGTTCACAACGTCCGCACCGCCCTCGATGCGGAAGGCTTCACCAAGGTTAAAATCGTCGTTTCCGGCGGTTTCACCCCGGAGCGTATCAAGAGCTTTGAAACGGCCCGGGTCCCGGTAGACGTCTATGCGGTAGGCAGCTATATTTACAGCGGCAACACTGATTTCACCTCTGACGTGGTGCTTCTCAACGGTAAGCCCTGCGCCAAAGCCGGCCGCCGCTATACGGACAATCCCCGCCTCGAGGATGTGGAATAATCATGGGTGACTTTATCGTCCTCCTGCTGTTCGGCGGCATGGTCGCCTACGCTTTCGGCAACAGGATATTCACCCGATAATTAAACTGCCTGGAGAACAGATAATGCCAATAAAGATCCCGAATAATCTCCCCGCGGCGGCAACCCTCAGCGGCGAGCACATCTTCTTCATGGACGCCAGCCGCGCCTACAGTCAGGACATCCGTCCCCTTAAGCTCCTCATCCTGAACCTGATGCCCACAAAAATCGCCACCGAGACCCAGCTTCTCCGCCTGCTGGGCAACACGCCCCTTCAGGTAGAGGTGGATTTCATTTACACCGAGACTTACAATCCCCGGCACATATCGGTTGACCACCTTACCGAGTTTTACGGTACATTTGCCGACGTCCGCCACAAAAAATACGACGGTCTCATCATCACCGGAGCGCCGGTGGAACAAATTCCCTTTGAGGAAGTTGCCTACTGGCCGGAGATCGTGGAGATCATGGAATGGTCAAAGACCAATGTCTTCTCCACCTTCCATATCTGCTGGGGGGCCCAGGCTGGCCTTTACTACCATTACGGAATCCCAAAGCATGACGTGACCGCCAAGGTATTCGGCGTGTTTCGCCATCACCTTTGCGTTGAACATGAAATGCTTTTCCGGGGATTTGACGATGAGTTCTTTGTCCCCCACTCCCGCCATACAGAAATCCGCCGGGAGGATATTGAAAAGGCGCCGGCCCTCACCATTATGGCTGAGGCGGAGGCTCCGGCCGGGGTCTACTGCGTGGCCAATCTGAAGCGCCGTCAGTTCTTTATCACCGGCCATGCAGAATACGATCCTCTCACCCTGAAAGCCGAATACGACCGGGATGTAGCCGCGGGACTTCCCATAAACGTTCCGGCCAACTATTATCCTCAGGATGATCCCAGCCGGACGCCCCGGGTCCGCTGGCGTTCCGTGGCCAATCTTCTCTTTGCCAACTGGCTGAATTACTACGTTTATCAGGAGACGCCCTACGAGCTGGACAAGATTGTCCCTGCCGAAGAGTAAACGGCACCAAAACTGTTTTCATTGGCTTTACAGACAGATACGGTATATTTTCCAGGAAAAGGAGAATTGATTATGGGTAATTTATATCGCTCCCTTGGAAAATATGCCGCTGTTTTTTCTCTGGCGGCGTATTTTATGTTTGGCGCGCTTCCGGCTCAAGGGGAAGCAAATTCCATTACTTACAAGTCCCCCAAGGTCCCCATGGATATCTACGAATGGATTCAGGCCAGCCCCCGTACCAGCTATTATTTCAACAAGAAATATATCTGCTACCAGACAAACAGCGACGGCACTGTCGATGTGAATTTACTGCGCATTCCTATCCTGCGTACCTATGACTGCATTCAGGTAGCTGACATCATCGCCAAGCGCCGCTGGCATCAGCAGGAATGGAAAAATCTTGATAAATTGCTGGCCGCCGAAGCCAACAATGTCACTATTGACTGCGAAAAGCGGACGGTTACCATCAGGGATTCTATCCTGCTTACCGAAACGTTCGGCCACATCTACAATGAGCCGTCGGGCCGGATCATCGAGCTGGACAAGCTCAGCGAGCAGTCTTTGGAGCGCCGGTTTTTTGAAAGCATTCTCCAGTACGCTTACGATAACCCCGATAAGCTCATCGCCAATACGAAGGGCTTCCTTACGAAGGGAGACCAAAAGAAGCTGGCGGAGGCAAAAAAGGCAGAGAATAAGCGCCGAAAGGCAATTGAAGAGGCGAAGAATCAATCGGTAGATCAGGATTGAAAAACCGTGGAGGCGGCCCAGCCGCCTCTCAGACTGTTGACAAAGGCCACTTTACCCCTTGGCTCCCCTGTAGGGGAGCTGTCAGCGTAGCTGACTGAGGGGTGACATAAGTAAACCTCTCGGCTGATCTTCACCCCTCCGGTCTTCGGCCTGCGGCCTTCGACCACCTCCCCTACAGGGGAGGCTTTGAGTTGTGGCAGTTACTCCACGGGGAGCCTTTGGGCCGAGTGAAAGGGTAGGCATAGAGCTGTTTGTCGACAAGCTAAGAGGCGGCCCAGCCGCCTCTTTTTTATACTTTGGATAAAAACAAGGACACTTCCCTGTCGAAACAGGAAGGTGTCCTCATTTATTTTTCACTTTAGATTACAGCACCAGCTGTCCCCAGTCGGCCACCCGGCGGGCAAGTCCGGTGATGGCGGAAAGCAGGGCCAGGCGGTTGGCCCGGACGGCCGCATCCTCCGTCATAACCATAACCGCGTCCAGATAATCGGCAATTGCCGGGGCCAGGGGAGCCAGCTCCTCAATGGCCCGTTTGTAGCTGCTGTTCATGAGGGCCGCCGCCACTCCGGTGGATACAGCCTCATAGGTATCATGGAGATTTTCCTCCTCCTGTACCTCGTAGAGATCCCGGTCCGGAATGACTGCATCCCCCGCCTTGGCGGAAAGATTTGCCGCCCGGCCAAGGGCCTCGGCCAGCTTCGCGATCTCCTCCGGGCGGCGGTTGATGGCATCGGTAAGGGCATCGGCCCGAAGGACGGTGGCCGCGCAGTCATCGGTATCGATGGCGGCGGCCGCAATATCATAGCGGGTGCCGTTATCTGCCAGAACCTTTTCCAGCCGGAGGCGGATGAAATCAGCGAAGGACTTTTCCACCGCCGCTGTCTTTTCTTCGTCCAATCCGTAGAGAGCGGCGGCTTCCTTAACGAGAGGATTCAGCTTCAGCCGCTTTTTATTGGCCACGATGGTCTGAACAAGGCCCAGAGCCTGACGGCGGAGGGCAAAGGGATCCTCCGAGCCGGTGGGGATGAGGCCCAGGCTGAAGGTTCCCACGATGGTATCGATCTTATCTGCCACGCTGACGATAGCCCCCACAGCGGTTTCCGGCAGCTGGCCGCCCGCCTGACGGGGCCGGTAATGCTCGTCGATGGCTTCCGCCACCGCCGGGTCTTCGCCGTCAAGAAGCGCATAGCTACGGCCAATAGTTCCTTCCAGCTCGGTGAACTCCACCACCATGGCGGTGACCAGGTCTGCCTTGGCCAGTCTGGCGGCCCGGCAGGCGGCCGCCTTTTCGCTTTCGCTGGCTTCCCAGGCGTCCGCCACCGCCGCCGCCAGCTTCTCCAGCCGGAGGACTTTATCGTACATGGTACCGAGGCCCTTCTGAAAATTCAGGGTCTTCAGCTTCTCCACATAGTCCTCCAGCTTCTTCTCCCGGTCCTCACTGAAGAAGAACTCCGCGTCAGCCAGGCGGGCCCGGAGGACCCGTTCATTGCCGCGGGCCACCACATCGATGGACCGGTCGCCGCCGGAGCGCACGGTGATAAAGTAGGGCAGCAGCCCGCCGTCCTCTGCCACCACCGGGAAGTAACGCTGGTGGTCCCGCATGGGGGTAACGATTGCCTCCCGGGGCAGCGTCATATACTTTTCATCGATGCGGCCAAAGAGGGCGGTTGGCCATTCCACCAGGAACGTTACCTCCTCAAGGAGTCCCGGTTCGATTTGCGCCTTGCCCGGCTTGCCCTTGGCGTCCAGACAGGACGCCGCCACCCGGTCGATTTCTTCCCGGATCATTTTCTGACGGCGTACCGGGCAGGCGATGACCTTCATCTCCTCACACTGCTCCATATAAGATTTCGGCTCACGGATATCGAACTGACGGCCCGCCGGGTCGAACGGTTCTCCTTCCACATTGGAAAGGACCCGGTGCCCGCGGGAGGTCCGGCCGGACTTCACCTGAGCCACCTCGAAGGGTACGACTTCCCTGCCGCAGAGGGCAACGATCCAGCGGATGGGGCGGAGGAACTTAAAGTCCAGATCCCGCCAGCGCATGGTATTTGGCAGCGGCAGGGTAGTGATCAGCTCTGGAAAGAGAGTGGTCAGAATCTCCTTCGTCTCCTTGCCGACAGTATGAATCTCCGCATAAACGTAGCCGTCCCGCCTGATGAGTTTGTCCGGGGTCGTTCCGGCTCCCTTGGCAAAGCCCATGACCGCCCTGGTGGGGTTGCCCTCAGCATCAAAGGCCGTGGCGATGGCCGGTCCACGGCGCTCCATAGTCTTATCCGGCTGACGCTCGGCCACATCATCGATAAACAGGGCAAGGCGGCGGGGCGTCCCCATGGCGTGGATGGCGCCGTGGGAAAGGCCCAGCTCCTCAAGGCAGGCGGCGGCTTTGTCCCGCAGGGCCCGATAAAGCCTGGGCACCGCGTGAGCCGGAAGCTCCTCCGTGCCGATTTCCAAAAGAATATCTACTGCCATTTTACTTCACCTGTGCCTTTCTGTTCTTGCCCATCATGGGATACCCCAGCTTCTCCCGCTGCGCCAGATAAGCTTTGGCGCACATTCTGGCCAGCTTGCGGACCCGGCCGATGTAAGCGGTGCGCTCGGAAGCGCTGATGGCTCCCCGGGCGTCCAGAAGATTGAAGGCATGGGAGCATTTCAGCACGTAGTCATAGGCAGGATGAACGGCTCCTTCGCCAATGACCCGGACAGCCTCCGCTTCATACTTGTCAAACAGCTCAAAGAGGAGCCTGGCGTCGGACAGCTTGAAGGCATAAAGGCTCTGCTCGTATTCATTCTGATGAAAGACGTCCCCGTAGGTGTAATCCCCGATCCACTTTATATCGTAGACGTTTTCAACCCCCTGAATGTACATGGCCAGGCGTTCCAGGCCGTAGGTGATCTCGCTGGCCACAGGCTTTACGTCGCAGCCCCCCACCTGCTGGAAGTAAGTGAACTGAGTGATCTCCATGCCGTCCAGCCAAACCTCCCAGCCAAGGCCCCAGGCCCCCAGGGTGGGCGACTCCCAATTGTCCTCCACGAAGCGGATATCGTGGTCGGCGGCGTTTATCCCCAGCCGGGCCAGGCTCTCAAGATAAAGCTCCTGAATGTTGTCCGGGGAGGGTTTCATGATAACCTGAAACTGATGGTGCTGATACAGGCGGTTGGGATTGTCTCCGTACCGGCCGTCAGCCGGGCGGCGGCTTGGCTCGACGTAGGCCACATTCCAGGGCTCGGGGCCGAGGACCCTGAGGAAGGTGGAAGGATTCATGGTACCGGCGCCCTTCTCCACGTCGTAGGGCTCGGCAAGAATGCAGCCCTGCTCAGACCAAAAGGACTGGAGAGCCAAGATCATTTCCTGAAATTTCATACTGTTTCCTCCTAAAGGCTCGGGTGGAACGATATCGTCACCGGTTCTTTCCGCACAAAAAAACCCGCCACCCGTGAAATAACTTCACAGGGACGAGATAGCTTCCCGCGGTTCCACCCTGATTGGCTTGCGCCCACTTAATTCTTCGATTGGATTGCTCCCGGCTGCCCGTATCCCGATAGCGGTCTCACACCGTCGCCGCCTCGCTGTGGTGGGATATTTTTTCCGTTCATCGCAAGGGCCGAATCAATCGGCGATAATGATTGTAGCAAAGGACTTGTTCCTTGTCAATTTAATCATGAAATATATTTGCGAACGCTACAAGCTTGCAGCCGGTAAATTCCCCTCTCATGTGAAAGCTTTCGTTTTCCCGGCGGTCCGTCAGCTTTCCCCCTGATGACGGGAAGCCGGCAGATTTTCTTCCTTGACTAAAGACGGCCCCCATGGTACAATCAACCTGATTTTAGCCGGATGGGTGATTCCTGTCCATAGCAATTATCGCGGACCGCCCGATTCTGTCGGGCCAAGGCCATACGGACAGCCGGGTCCACTGCCGATTGGCGGCTTGCGCCGCCTTATTGATTGAGTTAAAAGCTCAAATTTTATAAGTTGGTTATCTAACCAAATGGTTTCTCGAAAACCTAACAGCGTATCGACGCTTACTTGTGAAACGGTCAATAAGAGGAAAGCAGGATTTCCTCAATAGAGTAGTAAAAGTAATGATTGCTATATAGACTCTGACGACTAAAATTCCAAACAGTCCGGGGCCGATGACGTCCGCCGGAAAATAAAGGATTTAAGATTTCACGAACAGCGCGTGCGCCCGCGCTGTTTTTTTATTTTGTTTTGCGGGGTTGATGAAATGATCGACAGAAATATTCTGGCCAGAATGCCGGAACAGCAGTGCGCCCCTATTTTCGAAGCGCTGGAGAGGTTCCGCCAGATGCGGGTCGTTCCCTTCGACGTTCCCGGCCACAAGCGGGGCCGGGGCAACCCGGAGCTCCGGGACTTCCTGGGGGAGCGCTGTATCGGCATCGACGTAAACAGCATGAAGCCCCTGGACAACCTCTGCCATCCGGTTTCCGTTATCCGGCAGGCGGAACAGCTGGCGGCCCAGGCCTTTGGGGCAGCCGATGCCTTCCTGATGGTAGGCGGCACCACCAGCGCCGTTCAGTCCATGCTCCTCACCGCCTGCAAGCGGGGCGATGAAATAATCCTGCCCCGGAACGTTCACCGCAGCGTTATCAACGCCCTCGTCCTCTGCGGCGCTGTCCCGGTTTACGTCAATCCTCAGGTGGACTGCCGCCTCGGCATCTCCCTGGGCATGAGGCGGGAAGAGGTCGAAAAGGCCATTGACCAGCACCCCGGCGCCGTGGCCGTTCTGGTAAACAACCCCACCTACTACGGCGTCTGCTCCGACCTCCGGGCCATCGTGGACCTGGCCCACCGCCACGGCATGCTCTGCCTGGCCGACGAAGCCCACGGCACCCATTTCTACTTTGGCGATGATCTGCCGGTATCGGCTATGGCCGCCGGGGCCGATATGTCGGCGGTGTCAATGCACAAATCCGGCGGCAGCCTCACCCAGTCCAGCTTCCTGCTGGCCGGCCCCGGTGTCCACGCCGGATACGTCCGCCAGATAATCAACCTTACCCAGACCACCTCCGGCAGCTATCTTTTAATGTCCAGCCTTGACATTTCCCGCCGCAACCTCGCCCTGCGGGGCCGGGAGATTTTCCGTCACGTCCGGGAACTTGCCATCTACGCCCGGGATGAAATAAACGAAATCGGCGACTACTACGCCTTTGGCCAGGAGCTGCGGGACGGAAACGCCGTCTTTGACTTTGACTCCACAAAGCTCAGCGTCCATACCCTCGACATCGGCCTGGCGGGAATTGAGGTCTACGACGCCCTCCGGGACGACTACGACATCCAGATCGAATTTGGGGACCTGGGCAATATCCTCGCCTACCTATCCATCGGCGACCGGATCCAGGAGGTTGAACGGCTGGTCAGCGCCCTGTCGGAGATCCGCCGCCGCTACCGCCGCTCCCCGTCCGGTATGCTCAGTCAGGAGTACATCGCGCCCGAAGTCGTAACCAGCCCCCAGGATGCATTCTACGCCGAAAAGATCTCCCTTCCCCTTGAAGAAAGCCTCGGCCGGGTCTGCAGCGAGTTTGTAATGTGCTATCCGCCGGGGATCCCCGTCCTGGCCCCCGGGGAGCGGATCACCCGGGAGATCCTCAGCTATATCCGCTACGCCCAGGAAAAGGGCTGTCAAATGACGGGGCCCGAGGATCCGGAAATCAATCATATCAACATTTTGAAATAAACTGCCGCGATGGTTTTCGCGAGAATATTTGGAGGTAATGACTGTGGAAGTCTGGTTCAGCGAGTACCACACTCCGGACGTAAAGCTCACCCTGCGGGTAAACAGCCAGCTGTACTCCGGGCAGAGCAGCTATCAGCACATCGACGTTTTCGATACCCCGGAATTCGGCCGGGTTCTGGCCCTTGACGGCAATATAATGCTTACGGAGCGGGATGAATTTGTCTACGATGAAATGATCACCCACGTTCCCATGGCCGTTCATCCCAGCATCTCCACCGTCCTGGTCATCGGGGCCGGCGACGGCGGCGTCGTCCGGGAGCTTACCCGCTACGACCAGATCACCCAGATCGATCTGGTGGAAATGGATCCCGACGTCATCGAGGTCTGCCGCCGTTTCCTGCCGGGTAATGCCAGCCGCCTTGATGACCGCCGGGTTCACCTGTATTACGAGCACGCCCTGAAATTCATCCGCCGCTGTGAAAACCTTTACGACCTTATAATCGTAGACTCCAACGACCCCTTTGGCCCCTCGGAGGGCCTTTTCACCCGGGAGTTCTACGGCAACTGCTTCAAGGCCCTGAAGGAGGACGGCATCATGGTGAACCAGCAGGGCAGTCCCTTCTACAAGGAGGACGCCGACGCCATGCAGCGCAGCCACAAGCGCATCGTCAGCACCTTCCCCATCTCCCGGGTCTATCAGGCCCATATCCCCACCTACGCCGCCGGCTACTGGCTCTTCGGTTTTGCCAGCAAGAAATACCATCCCGTCGACGACTTGGACGTGGAGCGCTGGAACAAATACAACCTCCGCACCCGGTACTATACCCCCCGGCTCCATCGGGGAGCCTTTTACCTCCCCGCCTTCCTGGAGGAAATGCTCGTGGAGGTGGAACAGGATGCTGCCCAGTAACATCGAAACCTTCATCGCCTGTGACGCCCCCTACCAGAAAGCGCAGCTGGTCATCTACGGCGCCCCCTTTGATTCCACCACCAGCTACCGTCCCGGAGCCCGGTTCGGCCCCTCCGCCATCCGGCACGAGAGCTTCGGACTGGAAACCTACAGCCCGTATAAGGACAAGGACCTCGCCGACTACAGAATCTTTGACTCCGGGGACCTGGAGCTGTGCTTCGGCAATAGCGAAGCCGCCCTCAACGACATTGAGCGGCGGGCCGGCATCATCATGAATGACGGCAAATTCCCCCTGCTGGTGGGGGGCGAGCATCTGGTGACCCTTCCGGCGGTGCGGGCCGCCCTGAAACGATATCCCGATCTGCACATCATTCACTTTGATGCCCATACGGACCTGCGGGATGACTATCTGGGGGCAAAGCTCAGCCACGCCTGCGTCCTCCGCCGCTGCCACGACCTTATCGGGGACGGCCGGATCCACCAGTTCTGCATCAGAAGCGGCGAACGGGATGAGTTTCGGTTTGCCAAGCTCCACACTGACCTGCATAAGTTTGATTTCACCGGCTTGGAAGAGACTGCGGCCCGGCTGAAGGAGTCCGGCGTTCCCGTCTACTTCACCATCGATCTGGACTGCCTTGATCCCGCCTGCTTCCCCGGTACCGGAACGCCGGAAGCCGGCGGCGTCACCTTCACCCAGCTGCTGAAAGCCATCGACGCGGTAACCGCCGCCAACGTCATCGCCGCCGACATAAACGAGCTGGCTCCCGGCCTTGACCAGTCCGGAGCCTCAACGGCCCTGGCCTGCAAGGTCCTCCGGGAGCTGATGCTGGCAATACTATCGCATAATGCCTCCCCTGTAGGGGAGGTGGCACCAAAGGTGCCGGAAGGGTGAAATGGACAAACTAAAGTACAATAAAAAAGGAGAATGGATATAACTATGAGCAAAGTTCTTATCATCGGCTGCGGCGGCGTTGCCTCCGTTGCCATCAGCAAATGCTGTCAGGTCAGCGACGTATTCACCCACATCTGCATCGCCAGCCGGACCGTATCTAAATGCGAAGCCTTGGCGGCCAGGCTGGCCCCCGCCACAAAGACGAAGATTACCACCCGCCGGGTGGACGCGGACAAGGCAGAGGAACTGATTGCCCTCATTGAGGACTACCAGCCGGATCTCGTCATGAACATTGCCCTGCCCTACCAGGATCTTACCATTATGGACGCCTGTCTCGCCACCGGCGTAAACTATCTGGATACGGCAAACTATGAGCCGGAGGATATCACCGACCCGGTCTGGCGGGCCAGCTACGAAAAACGCTGCCGGGAAAAGGGATTCTCTGCCTACTTCGACTATTCCTGGCAGTGGGCCTATCAGGAGAAGTTCAAGGCCGCCGGTCTCACCGCCCTCTTAGGCTCCGGCTTTGACCCCGGCGTGACTCAGGCCTACTGCGCTTACGCCGCCAAGCATGAATTTGACGCCATTGACACCATCGACATTCTGGACTGCAACGGCGGCGACCACGGCTATCCCTTTGCCACAAATTTCAACCCCGAGATCAATCTCCGGGAAGTATCCGCCCCGGGAAGCTACTGGGAAGACGGCCGCTGGGTGGAAATCCCCCCCATGACGATCAAACGGGTCTACGACTTCGATCAGGTTGGCCAAAAGGATATGTACCTCCTTCACCACGAGGAAATCGAATCCCTGGCCAGGAATCTGCCGGAGGTAAAGCGCATCCGCTTCTTCATGACCTTTGGCCAGTCCTATCTGACTCACATGAAATGCCTTGAAAACGTGGGGATGCTCAGCACCGAAGCAATCGATTTTGAAGGTCAGAAAATCGTTCCCATCCAGTTCCTGAAAGCCCTGCTGCCGGACCCGGCCAGCCTCGGCCCCCGCACTAAAGGCAAGACCAACATCGGCTGCATCTTCACCGGCACCAAAGACGGCCGGAAAAAGACCTACTACATCTACAACGTCTGCGACCATCAGGAATGCTACCGGGAAGTCGGCAGCCAGGCCATCTCCTACACTACCGGCGTACCGGCCATGTGCGGCGCCCTCATGATGCTCACCGGCCAGTGGACCCTTCCCGGCGTCCACACCGTGGAGGAATTTGATCCTGATCCCTTTTTGGCCGCCCTTGACAGGTACGGCCTGCCCCGCTGGGAAAATCGTGACCCGGTACTGGTGGACTGAAAAAGTAACTTCGGTGGTAATGGCTGTCATCTCTATCAAGCCACCTTTCAAAGAGCCTCCCCTAGAGGGGAGGTGGCCGGAAGCCGGAGGGGTTAAAAGAAAAGTCGAGTTGGCTTTCTGTACCCCTCAGTCAGCTTCGCTGACAGCTCCCCTGGAGGGGAGCCTATTAGACGGATTATATGAGGAACAACAATGCGCCCACCTTTTACCGGCCTCAGCGGCTATGACCTCAAGGAGTTATTCTCCGGGTCAAACCTCCCTACCCCCTGCTACATCATCGACGAAGCCCGCCTGAAGGCCAATGGAAAAAAACTGGCCGCCATCCGAAAAGCCGCCGGCTGTAAAATTCTCCTGGCCCAAAAAGCCTTCGCCAATTACGACCTTTATCCGGCCCTGGCCCCCTATCTTGACGGAACGGAAGCCAGCGGTCTGTACGAGGCCCGGCTGGGCCGGGAAGAAATGCCCCAAAAGGAAGTTCACGTCTTTTGCGGAGCCTACCAACCGCAGGATTTCCCGGAAATCTTAGACTATGCCGGCCACATCGTCTTTAACTCCGTTCATCAGCTGGCGAAATACGGCCCCGCCGCCAAAGCCGCGGGAAAAAGCGTCGGCCTGCGGATAAATCCCCGTTGCTCCACCCAGAAAGGTCATGCCATATACGACCCCTGCGCTCCCGGCAGCCGCCTGGGCACTCCCCGCAGCGCCTGGGAGGCGGAAATGCCCCCGGAGCTGCTGAACATCCTTGACGGGCTCCACAGCCATACCCTCTGCCAGCAGAACTCCCCGGATCTGGCGGAAACCGTCAGGGCCATTGAAGAACAATTCGAGGACATTCTTCCCCGGCTGAAATGGCTGAACCTCGGCGGCGGCCACCATATTACCCGCCCCGGCTACGACGATGGAACCCTTATCAAAACCATCCACTATCTCAAAGGCAAATACGGCTTCACCGTCTATTTGGAACCGGGGGAAGCCTGCGCCCTCAATGCCGGTTATCTCGTTACCGAAGTGCTGGACGTACTAAGGGAAAACTCCTTTCCCCCGGAAGAGGGAAGCGTTGCCCGCAAAGCTGGCTGCCGGACGATTACGCCGGTGATCGTGGACGTCTCTGCCGCCTGCCATCTGCCGGATGTTATCGAAATGCCCTACCGTCCTCCCCTCCTGGACGCGGTTTCGCTGGAACCGGCCATTGCCGAACCGGAAACCTTCGGCCACGATCACGCCGAAGCGGCAAAAAATATTTCTGCCCCTCCCTTTGCTTACCGTCTGGGCGGCCCCACCTGCCTAGCGGGAGACATCATCGGCGACTACGGTTTCCGACGATCTCTGAAAGCGGGTGACCGGTTGGTTTTTGGCAATATGGCCATCTACACCACCTGCAAGAACAACACCTTCAACGGGATGCCCCTTCCCGCCATCTACAAGCTCAGCGAAGGCGGCTCCCTCACTCTTCTGAAATCCTTCGGCTATTCCGATTTCAAAAGCCGCCTGGGAAAATAAATTGCAAATGAAAAGCAATAGTTTAAGTATTGTTATAGAATACAGCTTTGCAAGAGGAAAGGCTTTTGAGAGAGTTGTTGAGGAGACTGACATGAACAACACACAATGGTTCAAACTGGAAATCTTCATACCCGCCTCCCACTTGGACGCTGTCAAAGCTGCCCTGCAGGAGGTCGATGCCGGGCATATCGGCAACTACGACAGCTGCCTCGCCTGCTCTACCGTCAGGAGCACCTGGCGCCCGCTGGCTGGAGCCAGGCCATATACCGGCACACCGGGAACAGTCAGCGAGGAAGTGGAAATCAAGGTTGAAGTAAATGTGAAGCGCGATTCGTTAAATGATACGGTGGCAGCTATACGGCGTGTCCACCCCTATGAGGAACCGCTTATCAATGTGATACCTCTACACACGGTGTAAAATCCATCGGTAAATCCATGATGTGAAGGAAGGGAATTTTAATAATTGTAAATTGCAATGACAAATTGATTATACAATTTACCTGGGAAAATAAGTTTTCTTCTTTTCTAAAAAAGTCTTGCTTTTCCCCGCAACCCATGATAAAATTACTTTCGTTGTCGGGATGTGGCGCAGTTTGGTAGCGCGCATCGTTCGGGACGATGAGGCCGCAGGTTCGAACCCTGTCATCCCGACCATTTTGAAAGACACCGCTGATTTTATCAGCGGTTTTTTTGCGTCCAAAAATGGTAAAAAGCAGGTCGCTCCTGTGTCAATGGCACAGGAGCGACCTGCTTTTTTACTTCAATATTTCCTTTGCCCGGAGCTTGTCCTGCTCCAGCTGTGCTTTCAATTCCTCAAAGGAGGTAAACCTTCGTTCCGCCCGCAATCTGTCCACGAAGCTGACCTGAAGATTTTTGCCGTATATGTCGCCGGCAAAATCCAGCAGATGGACCTCCAGCCGCCTTTCCCGGCCGCCGGCGGTGGGCTTGCTGGTTATGGCCGCCATCCCCGGCAGCCTGCCGTTTTCTCCGGCTATGGCGGCGTAGACGGCGTAGGCTCCATTAGCCGGAACCGCCAGCTTTTCCTCCAGGGCGAGATTGGCTGTAGGAAAGCCGATGGCTCTCCCCTGCTGATCCCCATGGACAACGCTGCCCTCCATAGTAAAGGGACGGCCCAAAAGAAAGGCGGCTTCCAGAACCTTTCCCCCCTGAACCGCCTGACGGATCCGCGTACTGCTGACCACAGCCCCATCCTCCGTACAAATCAGCGGCACCTTTACCACCTGACAGGCCTGCCCGGTCAGACCTGCCGACACCTCAGCCGCACAGCTGGCCAGGGTGTCGGCAGTTCCCCGGCCGCCAGCCCCAAAGGTAAAGTTTCCCCCCACCAGGATGACCCGAGGGCGAAGGGCTTTCAGGAGATCCTTCACAAAAGACTCCGGCGGCTGGTGGGCCAGCTGACTGGTGAACTTAAGCTCGAGCAGAAAATCAATCCCCTGCTCCCCCAGCAATTTGCGGCGCTCCGCCGGGCTGACCAGCTGAGGAGGCTCCTGCTCCGGGGCGATCACCGACAGAGGGTGATTGGCAAAGGTGACGATCCCTACGGGTCTTATCCCGGAGGCCAGCGCACCATAAATAATTTTCCGGTGACCCACATGAAGTCCGTCAAAGGTTCCCAGGGCGATGGCGCCGCCGTAGCAGCTGCTCTCCATCTCAGCAAACGAATTATATATTTTCATCTTCACCATACGTACAGCTTCTCCGGATAAACAGATTCCTTTTCCCCGTCAAACCGGCCGATACCGCAAAAGCGGCCCTCACACCAGACGGTAAGGAGCAGGGATTCTTCTTCCCCTTTCATCAGCCCGACCTCTCTGAGGCGAACGGCATAGCCTGCATCCCGGGTGGAAAGGCCATTGGTAAAGGCTTTTTTTCTGGCCGCGGTCAGGTCATATCTGGGCAAATGACCAAGGTAATTTCCCGGGTTCAGAATCGGCAGGGCCGTAAAATCTTTTTCGGCGGTGTCCGCCAGCTCCTCCAGGGAAACAGCTTCCTTCAGCGGGAACTCTCCCACCCTCGTCCGCACCAGGAAAGACATGGTGGCCGGGATGCCCAGGGCCCTGCCCAAATCCGTGCAAAGGCTTCTGATATAAGTTCCCTTGGAGCAGTCCACATCCAGCAGCAGGGTCTTCCGTTTCCTGTCCGACTCCAGCAAATCGAAGCGGTAAATTTCTACCTGCCGGGAAGGAATGACGACCGCTTTATTTTCCCGGGCAAGATCCGCCGCCCGTCTGCCGCCGATTTTAACGGCTGAATACACCGGCGGCACCTGAGTTATCCGGCCGGTGAAGCTGTTTATTCCGGCCAGAATTTTCTCCCGGGAGGGAAATTCCCATCCCTCCGCCGCCCAGTTCACCACCCGGCCGGTATCATCGCCGCTGTCGGTTTCTACCCCGAACAGCAGCTCCGCCCGATAGGATTTTCCCACCGCGGCCAGATATTCGATGAACCGGGTGGCCCGGCCTGCGGCTATCGGCAAAACGCCGGCTGCTCCCGGATCGAGAGTGCCGGCGTGGCCGATCTTTTTTGTTTTGAGAATTCTCCGCAGACTGCCCACCACGTCGTGAGAGGTCATTCCCGGGGGCTTCAGAACATTGAGAAAGCCATCAAGGGCAAATTCTGGAATTTTACCCATGAGCTTTCCCCTCCACCAGGGATTTTACCGCCCTGATGACCTGCTCCCTGGCTTTATCCAGCGTCTCCATAATGGTGCAACCGGCTGCCCGGTAATGGCCGCCGCCGCCAAACTCCATGGCCACGGAGCCCACGTCCAGTCCCCTTGACCGGAGGCTGACCTTGCACTTTCGGGGCTGGATTTCCTTTATCAGCACCGCTACCTCTACGGTATCGATGACTCGGACGAAGTCGATAAAGCCGTCAGTGCTTTCAATATCCTTTACCTGCTCGTAGGGCAGGAAAAGCCCGCCGATTTTCCCGTCGGAAAACAGCTCCATTGTCTGCACTGCCGCGGCCAAGGCCCGCTGCCGGTTGATGGGCCGGGCCTCCAGCGTTTCCGAAATAACGTTTGGCTCCGCCCCGGCCTCCACCAGAGCCGCCGCTGCCCGATGAGTGGAGGGTCTGGTATTGGAGTAACGGAAAAAACCCGTATCGGTGCAGATACCGGTATAGAGGCAGTCGGCAATATCCCTGGTCAGCCCCCCTTGACGGTCGAGTCCCACAATCAGATCGTAAATCAGTTCAGCCGTCGCCGATACCCGATAATCGCAGAAAAGGTAATCGGCCTGCTCATCATTGGTCCGATGATGGTCAATATTTACGGCGGGGATATTCCTTCCCACATAATCCCGTACCCGGCCGATCCGTCCCAAATCCGTATCCAGGACCACCAGCAAATCAGCCGTCATTTCCCCGGGGCTTATCTCCTGCTGCCGGGATATATCAATGATCTCCTCGTAGCCCTTCAAAAAGCGGAAGGCAGCCGGCAGCCGGTCATCAAAAACCACCGCCGCCCTTTTGCCGTTATTTTTCAGGTACTGGCAAAGCCCCAGGGCTGAACCGATTCCATCGCCGTCCGGGCTCACGTGGGCAGTGATGGCAATATTGCCCGCCTCAAGGATTCGCTGTCCTGCTTCAATCAGCGTCAGTTTTTTCATTTTCCCCCTCCTGGGAGACGGCTTTCCCCGTACTGCCACTAGCGGTCTCTTCCTCATGAATGCGATCGATGAGGTTCTGAATATGACCGCTGTATTCCAGGGATTTATCAAGCTCAAAGGAAATTTCGGGAGTGAAGTGGAGCCGGACCCTCTGGCCCAACTCCCGGCGCATAAAACCCAGGGCGCTTTGCAGTCCTTCCCAAGTGTTCTTCAGCTGGTCATCACTGCCCATCAGGCTCACATAGATTTTCGCGCTCCTCAAATCCCCGGTCATTTCCACTGAGGTAACGGTTACAAAGCCGATGCGGGGATCCTTCAAATCATAGAGAATGATTTTTCCGGCTTCCTGTTTCATCAGCTCCTGTACCTTTTCCACACGGAGTTGTGACATATTATCTCTCCATTAGTCCTTCTCGTCAGATTGATTCAAATCATTGATATCAGCGGCAATTTCTTCCATAGTGTAGACCTCCAGCACATCGCCTTCCCGATAATCCCGGAAATCCTTTACGGTAAGGCCGCACTCATAGCCGCTGGCAACTTCCTTCACATCGTCCTTGAAGCGGCGGAGGGAATCCACCTCTCCATCGTAAATGACGATGTTGTCCCGAAGGAGGCGGACCTTGGAATTATTGGTGATCTTGCCCTCCAGGACATAGCTGCCAGCCACGATAATCTTAGCGAACTTCATGACTTGACGGATCTCTACCCGGCCCTGAACGATCTCTTTGTACTTCGGCGCCAGCATACCGGACATTGCGTCCTTCACATCGTTGATGGCATCGTAAATCACCTGATAGGTACGGATGTCGATCTTTTCGGCATCGGCAACCTTTCGGGCATTTGCGTCGGGCCGGACATTGAAGGCGATAATAAGCGCGTTCGAAGCGGCGGCCAGCATGACGTCGGACTCATTTACCGCGCCGACGCCGGAATGAATGATGCTGACCCGGACCTCATCGTTCTTGTTAAGGCTGAGGAGGGAGCTGTTGATCGCCTCAACGGAGCCTTGTCCGTCAGCCTTGATGAGGATATTGAGATCCTTAATGCTGCCCTCCTGGATCTGCTGGAACAGATCGTCAAGGGAAACCTTCTTTTTATTGATAAGCTGGTTGCGCTGACGCTCGATGCGCTTTTCCGCAATGGAACGGGCCAGCTTCTCGTCAAGGGCCGCCAGATCGTCACCGGCGGCCGGTACAGCGTTGAGGCCAAGGACTTCAACGGGAGTTGACGGACCGGCTTTCTTTACGCTGTCGCCCCGGTCATTGGTCATGGCCCGGACTTTACCATAGGTGGTCCCGGCAATGATGGAATCGCCGATACGGAGGGTACCGTTCTGAACCAGGACGGTGGCCACCGGCCCGCGCCCCTTATCCAGCTGGGCCTCGATGATGACGCCCCGGGCTTCCCGGTTCGGGTTGGCTTTCAGCTCCGCCACTTCGGCCACCAGCAGAATATTTTCCAGCAGGTCTTCAATACCGATCTTCTTCTTGGCGGAGACCGGTACCATGATGGCGTCGCCGCCCCATTCCTCGGAGACGATGCCCTGCTCTGCCAGCTGCTGTTTTACATGCTCCGGGTTCGCGCCGGGCTTATCGATCTTGTTTACTGCCACGACGATGGGAACGTTTGCCGACTTGGCGTGATTGATGGCTTCTATGGTCTGGGGCATTACCCCGTCGTCAGCGGCTACTACGAGAACCGCCACGTCGGTTACCTGAGCGCCCCGAGCCCGCATGGCGGTGAATGCCTCATGACCGGGAGTATCCAGAAAGACGATTTTCTTACCCTGGCAGTTGACCTGATAGGCGCCGATGCGCTGGGTAATGCCGCCGGCCTCCTGACTGGTGACCGAGCTGGACCGGATGCAGTCCAGGAGGGATGTTTTACCGTGGTCTACATGACCCATTACGGTGACGACCGGCGGGCGCAGAACCAGAGACTGGGGCGAATCTTCAATCACCGGGATTTCAGTTGGGTCTACCTCCGGCGGCAGTTCCTCCACCTCAACCCCAAAGGAATCGGCAACCAGGGCGGCTGTATCGAAGTCTATCTCCTGATTGATGGTGGCCAGAACCCCCATAAGCATGAGCTTCTTGATGATCTCAACCGCCGTGAGGCTCATCTTGCTGGCCAGATCCTTGACCGCAATGACCTCGCCGACCTTTATCTTCTTGGGACGGGCGATCTCTGCCTTCTGGGGGACCTGGGCGGCCCGGCCTTTATTGTCCCGGCCCTTTCCCTTGCCGCCGAAATTCTTCGGTCCTCTGGAACGGTTGTCCTCCTTGAAGCCATTGCGGCCCTTGCTGTTGTCCCTGCCTCTTCCCTTGTCGTTTGTCTTGTTGCCGTGGGCGGCATTCTTTCCGCTCCGCTGCTGGCCGCTGCCGCTTTCATTTTCAAACCGGCGCTTGCCCCCTGAGTTATTGTTGCCGCCGTTATTTTGGGGCTGGGGCGCAGGCTGACTGCTCTGAGGGCGATTTCCGCCGCCGCTGCGATCATTTGGCTGGCGGCGCTCGCTGTTATTCCCGGCGTTACCGCTGCCATTGGCATTGGGTCGATTCTCCCGGAGGCCGTTGTTATTGCGGCCGCCCTGGTTCTCCCTGCGGGACTGTTCCCCATTGCGGCCGCCGCTCTGCTGAGGCTGGGCGGCGGGCTTTGCAGCGGGCTGGGGCTGGCGGGCTTTCTGCTCTGCCGGTTTTTCCGCCTTATTCTCGGCAGCTTCCTGCTTCTCGGCTTTTTTCTTCCCCGCCTCCGGTTTCTCGGCCTTTTCTTCTTTTTTCGGCTCTTCTTTTAGCTGGGGCGCCGCTTCCTTCTTTGGTTCAACCTTTTCTTCCGGCTTAGACGCCGCCGGAGCCGGCTTTGCGGCAGACGGACGAACCGGTTTTCTGGCGGGCTTCGCCCCGGCCAGGGCTTCCTTGACAATGGACTGTCCGGCATCATCTACTCCGGACATATTATTCTTTACCTCGATGCGATGCTTCTTCAGAATCTCCAGTACGGTTTTGGTATCTACCTTCAGCTCCCGTGCCAGCTCAAATACTCTCATCTTCGACATCAATCCACCCCCGTGTTCTACTTCTTCAACAATTCCGGCGCCGCTATCTTTAAGACCGATTTCTTAAATCCGTTATCGAGCACCGCGGCAATGCCTCTGGGGCTTTTCCCCAAGGCCTGGCCTATATCATTTCGGGTCAACGCCGTAATCAGCGTCACCTCGTTAATTTCAGCTTCCTGCTGATATTTCTTCCTCACTCTTTCGGTGGCATCCTCCGCCAGAATGAGCAGCCTCACCTTGTTCCTGCGGAGATTTCCTTCCACCTCAGGCTCGGCTGATACTGCTTTACCGGCGGCCTGGGCCAGGCCCAGCAGCTGTTTCAGCCGCCGGGCCTCCACCGGACTCATTCCGCGCCTCCGAAAAGCTGGGCTCTTGCTTCGGCCAGCTTTTCCGCCGCCACCGGTTCCTTAAAGGCTTTGGCAAACTGTTTTGTCCTTACCGCTGCGTCAAAGCACTGGACTTTTTTGCAGATGTAGGCTCCCCGGCCGGGCTTCTTTCCCACCGGATCGTAGGAAATTTCCCCTTCCGGACTCCTGACGATCCTGGCCATCTCCTTCTTGGGATGGGGTTCCTTACAGCCGAGGCATAGTCTGACGGGGATTTTCTTCACCTTTGCCATAGCCTAGACCTCCTCAGCGTTAAAAGCCTCCGCTTCACCGATTTCCACAAAGCTCATGGAGTCGTCTGCCCCATCGTCGCCGATTTGGGATTCGCTCTTGATATCGATCTTCCAGCCGGTGAGCTTTGCCGCCAGCCGGGCGTTCTGTCCTTCCTTGCCGATGGCCAGGGAAAGGTGTTCATCAGGCACGATCACCCGGGAAATCTTTTCTTCTTCATTGACGGCCACCGACAGGACCTGCGCCGGGCTGAGGGCGTTGGCAATGTATTTTGCCGGGTCAGCGCTCCACTTCACAATATCGATTTTCTCGTTCCGCAGCTCGTTGACGATGGCCTGTACCCGCATTCCCTTCAGGCCGACGCAGGAGCCTACCGGATCTACATCTTCATCGTTTGAATGAACGGCGATCTTGGAACGCATACCCGGCTCCCTGGCTACCGATTTAATCTCTACCGTACCGTCGGCAATCTCCGGCACTTCATTTTCAAAAAGCCGCTTCAAAAGTCCCGGGTGGGTTCGGGATACCACGATCTGCGGTCCCTTATTGGTTTTCTTGACCTCAATGATGAAAGCCTTGATGGTCTCCCCTACCCGGTAGGTTTCCCCGGCGACCTGTTCGGAGAGGGCCATCATGGCCGCGGTTTTACCGAGGTTGATGTAGACATGCTGCTTGTCTACCCGCTCGATCATACCGGTAACGATATCGCTCTCCTGACTGGAAAACTCATCATAAATTATCCCCCGCTCCGCTTCGCGGATTTTTTGGACCACCATCTGCTTGGCATTCTGAGCGGCGATACGGCCGAAATTCGCCGGGGTGACATCGATCTCCAAAATGTCTCCCACCTGATAATCCGGGTTGATTGCCTGCGCCTCACCCAGGGAGATCTCCCGGACTTCATCAGCGACTTCCTCAACGATGTTTTTCCTGGCGTAAATGTGGAAGCTGCCGGTTTCCCGATTCAGCTCTACCCGAACGTCCGCATTGGTGCCGGTATCGCGATGGTAGGCATTTACCAGGGCTTCCTCAATGGCTTCATACAGCACCTCCGGCTCGATCCCCTTGCCGGTGCAGAGCATATTCAGCGCATTGATAAATTCCCTGGCCCGCTCTTCTTCCTTCTGTTTCGGCTTGGCCCGGCCCTTTCCTCTGCTACTTTTTATCAAGACTTTTTCCTCCCGCTTATATTAAAACTCCTAATATCCGTTGACTTAAATTTCTATATAAAGGCGTACCCGGGCGATCTTGCCGCGCTGAATCTCCCGAAAGCTTTCCGGGCTTTCCCCTTCCAGCCGCAGGCAGCTTTTGTCTTCACTGAGGCCAACCAGCTTGCCCACGATGGTTTTCTTCCCGTCAACAGGCTCGTAAAGGGAAACCTCCACCGCTTTGCCAGCCTCCCGGACAAAATCCCGATCCTTTCTCAGGACCCGATCGAGGCCGGGGGAAGAAACCTCCAAAACGTAGGCTCCGGGAATAAAATCTTCCCGGTCCAGCTCCTCCTCGAGCCTTTCGCTGAGGGTCTGGCAGTCGCCGATCCCAATGCCGGACGCCTTATCGATGAACACTCTCAGATACTGTTCATGCTCCTTCACAAATTCCACGTCGACCACTTCAAGCTCGCTGCCGGCCGTCAGCTGCCGGACGATCTCTTCCACCCGGTCCTCCACGGTGGAGCTTACGCTTTTTCCTTTTGCCACGCCCTTGTCCCCTTCGTAAAATTTCAAATAAGTAATGACGCCAAGTGGTAATCAATAAATGAAGAGTGGGCGTCCACCCACTCTTCAATCATAATACATTAACTTATGATCGGAGTATATCACCTTTTGGGCAGGATGTAAACATTTATCGCAAAAAAAAGATGTGCCGCTGCTGTCAGCAACACATCCTGATGATATCTACATACGTTTTACCGGCACCGGGCCCCGGGAGAGAGCAATCGCGCCGGTGCGGGCGATCTCGATAATCTCGTACTCGGAGAGCACCTCGCAAAGGGCATCGATTTTGCTTTCTTCACCGGTCAGCTCAATGACCACATTTTCCGGGCTCACGTCAATGATCTTTGCCCGGAAAATATTTACCACGTTGATGATATCCGCCCGGTCTTCCTTCGTGGCGTGAACCTTGATAAGCACCAGCTCGCGGCTGATGGAATCGGCCTCGCTGAGGTTGACGATCTTTATCACGTCGATGAGCTTTCCCAGCTGGGTCACTACCTGATTCAGCTCGTGATCGCTATCGACGGACACTACGATATTTATTCTGGTAACATCCGCCTCCTCGGTATAGCCGGCTGAGATACTCTCAATATTGAAGGCCCGGCGGCTGATCAGTCCGGATACGTGGGTGAGAACCCCCGGCTTGTTGTCTACAAGGACAGCGAGAAGATATTTTTTCACTTGTCATTACCTCCCAGCATCATATTATCCAGCGGCTCTCCCGGCGCAACCATCGGCAGAACATCGTCGTCTTCGGGAATCATCACGTCTACCAGAGCCGGTCCCTGGTAATCAAATGCCTCCTGCAACACTGATTGCAGCTCCTCCGGTTCACTGACCCGATAGCCCTTGACCCCCATCGCCTCCGCCAGCTTCACCAGGTCGGTCTTTCCCTTCAGGATCGTGTTGGAGTAGCGCTCGCCATAGAAAGCCCGCTGCCACTGAGTAACCATGCCCAGCACGTGATTGTGCAGGACGACCGCCTTTACCCGGATATCGTTGTCCGCCGCGGTGGCAAACTCCTGGCAGTTCATCATGATGCTGCCGTCTCCGGTGATGAGGACCACCTGCTTGTCCGGATTCGCCAGCTTGGCGCCGACAGCCGCCGGCAGTCCGTACCCCATCGTTCCCTGACCGCCGGAGGTAATGAACCGCCGCGGCTCTCTGGCGTTGTAAAACTGGGCCGCCCACATCTGATGCTGGCCCACATCCGTGACTACGATATCATCCTTGCCCAGCATAGCGCTGATGGCTTCCACCACCTGGGGCCCGGCGATGATATTCTCTCTCTTTACATAGGAAAAGGGCTTATCATGACTCAGAGCCTTCACATAATCCAGCCAATTTCCGCAGGCCTTCGCAAAGTCAAAGTCTGACCCCTCCAGCCTGTCGGCAAACCGGGGCAAAGTCCAGCCCAAGTCGCCCTTTACCTGATAATCCACCGGCACATTCTTCCCGATTTCCGCCGGATCCACCTCAAAGTGAGCGATTTTCGCATTGGGGGCAAAAACCTCCAGCTTGCCGGTGACCCGATCGTCAAAGCGGACGCCGATACCCAGAACGAGATCCGCCTCCGTCATGGCAATGTTGGCCGCATAGGAACCGTGCATTCCCACCATCCCCAAAAAATGACCGTCGTCTCCGGCTATGCAGCCCAGTCCCATCAGGGAGCTTACCACCGGCATTCCGGTGCGGGCCACAATGCGGCGGATCTCCCTTGAGGTGCCGGAGAGAGTGACGCCGCCGCCAATAAAGAGCAAGGGCTTCTCTGCCTGTTCCAGGGCCCTGACGACCTGCTGAACCTCGGTTTCTTCGCCGGGATTCTCCCCCCGGTAACCCTTGAGATTTACCGTTTCCGGATAGCTGTAATCAAATTTTGCCGCAAATACATCCTTGGCCACATCGATGACCACCGGGCCGGGGCGGCCGGTTCTGGCTATATAGAAAGCCTCTTTCAGGACCCGCGGCAGATCCTCCGCCCGCTTCACCAGATAATTGTGCTTGGTGATGGGCGTGGTAATGCCAACGATGTCCGCCTCCTGAAAGGAATCCTTGCCGATGTAAGGATTGCCCACCTGCCCAGTAATGCAGACCAGGGGAATTGAATCGATATAGGCAGTGGCGATACCGGTAACAAGGTTAGTGGCCCCGGGGCCGGAGGTGGCAAACGCCACTCCTACCTTCCCGGTAGATCGGGCATAGCCGTCGGCGGCGTGAACCGCCCCCTGCTCATGACGGGTCAGAATATGAGGAAAATCCATCTGATAGACAGCATCATACAATGTGAGGACGGCACCACCGGGATAGCCAAATACCACCTTGACTCCTTCTTTTCTGAGGCTGGTAATGATCGCCTCTGCACCATTCATCAACAAAATAATCCCTCTTTCCGGAGTAAAAAAATAAATCGGCCGGTAAAACCACCGGCCGAAGCTGACTAGGTTTACAGCGTTACATTCTATCACAGATCATTTCAAAACGCTATAGAGAGTATCAATATTCTTTTTCATGGTCTCCAGATAGGAATTTTCCGCCTCCGGCCCGGCTTCACCAGTAACGCAGGGGTCAAGGACAACGATCTTCGCACCCGTTTCTCTGGCAATAGTCTCGGCCGCTCCCGCCGGATACTGTGGCTCCACGCAGAGGACTTTCACCGGCAGCGCTTTTACCGAAGCGATAGTTTCTTCCAATTCCTTCGGCGTCGGTTCTGCCCCGGGCTCCCGCTGAATCGTCCGGACGATATTCAGCTTCTGCTCCTGGGCAAAGTACGGGAACGCCTCATGAAAGTTAACGATATCCCGGCTCTTCAGCTCCTTCAATTTGTCACCGGCGTACTGCTGAAGCTCCGCCAGCTTACCGTCATATTTCCGGGCATTTCTTCCGTACGCGCCGGCGTTGGCCGGGTCAAGGGCCGCCAGACTTCTGGCGATCCCCGCCACCTCCTCCCGGGCGGAGGCGATCCGCAGCCAGACGTGGGGATTTATTTCCGCGCCCTCTCTGATCAGGGGGATCCCGGCGGAAGCGGTGACCACTGCCAGGCGTTTATTCGTTTCCACGGCCTTGGCCAGAAAGCTCTCCATGCCGCCGCCATTGGCGATAAAAACATCCGCCCAGGCAAGCTTCTTCATGTCCTCAGCCGTGAGGCTGTAATCGTGGAGACAGCCGGTCTGAGGAGCGGTAAGGTTTGTGACGGTCACATCCGGCACTCCTTTGACCACATTCAGCGTCATGACGTACATAGGAAAGAATGAGGTCAGAATCCGGAGCTTCTCCCCGTCCCTTCTGGCTATGGCCTGCAATGCCTTTTGCTGTTTTACGGCATCCTCCCTGCTGACTTGAGTGACAGCTTCCGGCTGGCGGTCTTGTCCCGGCTCATGCGCATGATCCGGCTTCGGCCCGCTGCCGCAGCCGGTCACAAGCAGGACTGCCGTGATAACCATCCCCAGGAGGCTAAATAATCTTTTTTTCAACCCAAACATCCTTTCAACCAACTGCGCGTTTATTACTGATTATATTTTTTCATGACCGCCGTAAGGGCGGCAATTTTTCCGCCGATGTCGTCAGCCAGCGTTATGTCCGAAACCACCGCACAATGCTCTGCCCCCGCGGCGGCTACCGCGCCGATATTATGTTCCTTTATCCCGCCGATGGCCACGAAGGGCAGACCCGTTCCAGCGTACGTATCAGCGGCCAGCTCGATGTAGTCGAGACCGGTGACCGGCGCCGCCTGTTCCTTCGTCCGGGTGGGATAAACGGGCCCGGCGCCGATATAATCGATAACGCCCCTTCTATACAGCTCCACCGCTTCCTTCAGATCCGCCGGATTATGGGTGGACAGGCCGATGACCAGATCCTTTCCCACCAGCTCCCGGACGGCGGCGGCCGGCAGGTCATCCTGTCCCACGTGAACCCCGTCGGCTCCGATCAACAGGGCCAGGTCCACATAATCATCCACCAGGAGAGCCGCCCCGTACCCGGCGGTGAGCTGCCGGAGAAGCAGTCCCTCCTCATACATGGCTCGGAGGGATTTTTTCTTTTCCCGGTACTGGACAAATTTTACTCCCGCCGCCAACGCCTCCCGAACCAGGTTAATATTGCCCCGTCCTGCCGACTGGCCCTCATCGGTAATGGCGTATATGGGACTTTGTTCAAAGCAGGCCATCGCTTTTTCCCGACCTGAAATTTCTTTTTTCATCTATATCACCTCAAAAGGATCAGCGGAGCCCTGTTCCTCCCTGACCTCTATTTCATAGCCCCGCCGGGTCAGCTCCTTGCTTACCTGGCCGGCAATTACCCCGGCGATGAGCTGCTCCGTAAAAAAATGTCCCGCGTCGATAACCGGCAGCCCAAGCTCCTGGGCATGGCGGGCCTCGTGATACTTTACATCGCCGGTCACATATACGTTTGCCCCGACGAATGCCGCCTTGTCGATAAATTCGCCCCCGGCCCCGGAGCAGACGGCCACTCTTTTCACCAGTTTCTTTTCCCTCCCGAAGGGGCGCACCAGGCGGACATGATCTGCCCCCAGCTTATCCCGTACTGCTTTGGCAAATTCCCAAAGCTCCAGCGGGGCTTCTATTTCCCCCACCCGGCCCAGGCTGTCCCCCGTATCGGTGGTCATGAATGGCTGCAGGGCCCGGAGTCCCAGCTTCTCCGCCAGAACATCGTTGACCCCGCCTTCGGTAATATCGAGATTTGTATGGGCGGCGATCACCGCGATATCCCGGGACAAAAGCTTTTGCAGCAGCCGCCCCAGAGGGAGATCCGTCCGCAGGTGCTTTTGTCCCCGAAATATTACCGGGTGATGGGCGATTATCAGGCCGCAGTCCCTTTCAATGGCCTCATCGGCCACCGATTCCAGCACGTCCAGACAAGTCATTATTTTGCTGACCCTTCGGGCGGGACTGCCCACCAGCAGGCCGGGGTTATCCCAATCCTCCGCCAGGCGCTTCGGGGCCCAGGCTTCCATTATGGCCATGACCTCCGCTACAGAACATTCCTTTTTCATATCGATTTCTCCCATACGGCCAGTTCCTGTTTCTGCCGGAGGTATTCCGGCGAGCCTCCGGCGTTCTTTCCCTGCTCCATACCGGCAACCGCCCGGCGGAGCCGGGCGATATTTTCTTCGGCGTACTTCATCCAGAGCGCTGGCATTTTCTCTTTCAGGTATACCCCCCTTATCAGCTGTTCCTCGGGGGGAGAATATCCGGATCCGCCTGCCTTTTCAAAAGCCAGCGCCACATATAAATGCCCGTTTTCTTCGGCCAGGGACTCATCCACGATCTGCCAGCCCTCCTTGCAGAGGCTCCGCCGCACTTCGATTAAATCAGTCTGGGGCTGGAGAACGAGCCTTGGATTATTGACCAGTACCGCCCGGCCCTCAGCGAGGATATTCAGCATCAGCTTCCCGCCCATACCGGCGATGGTTATCAGCTCCGCTTCCCCCGGTGACAAGGAAGCCAGTCCGTCCCCCTGCCGGACTTCTATCAAATCCGAAAGGGTTTCGCCCAAAATGGCGCGGCGGGCAGCCTCACAGGGGCCGGTATTCTTGTCCGAGGCAATAACTTTTTTGCAGATCCCTCTCTTTACCAGCTCGATGGCCAGTCTGGCGTGATCCGTGCCGATATCCGCCCCCTGCTCATAGCTCCCTGTTCCGGCCAATTGGGCTACTGCCTCTAAACGGGGCCCTAAATTCATTCTGCTACCTCACTTTATAGTGCCATCGTTCAGGAAAATGCCAAAATCATTTTCCTCTCTGCGTTCAGCGGCGATACAGATATCCTTTCCACCCTCTTAGCTGATGAAATAAATTAAAATGGGAGACATCCTTTCGCCGTTATCGCATAAGCATGTTTCAATATATCAAAAAAAACAGGAAACGCCAACGGAATTTTTCAAATTCCGTTGGCGTCCTTTTTAATCGAGAAAATCCCGGAGCTTACGGCTGCGGCTGGGATGCCGGAGCTTGCGGAGAGCCTTCGCCTCTATCTGCCGAATGCGTTCTCTCGTCACGCCGAAGCTCTGCCCTACCTCCTCAAGGGTTCTGGCCCGTCCGTCGTCAAGGCCAAAGCGCAGGCGGAGGACTCTCTTCTCTCTGGGGGTAAGTGTGTCCAAAACCTCCTCCAGCTGTTCCTTCAGAAGGGTGAAGGAAGCGGCGTCAGCCGGCGCCGGCGCATCATGATCCTCTATGAAATCTCCCAAATGGGAATCTTCCTCTTCACCGATAGGCGTTTCCAAAGAAACCGGCTCCTGGGCGATTTTCAGGATCTCCCTGACCCGCTCCACATTGAGATCCATCTTCTCGCCGATTTCCTCCAGGGACGGATCCCGGCCCAGCTCCTGCAGCAGCTGGCGGGATACCCTTATGAGCTTGTTGATGGTTTCCACCATGTGAACGGGGATCCGAATGGTCCTGGCCTGATCGGCGATGGCTCTGGTAATGGCCTGACGGATCCACCAGGTGGCATAGGTACTGAACTTGTAGCCCTTGTTATAATCAAATTTCTCTACGGCTTTTATCAGGCCGAGATTTCCCTCCTGAATGAGGTCAAGAAACAGCATACCCCGGCCCACGTAACGCTTGGCAATGGACACCACCAGCCGGAGATTTGCCTCGGCCAGCCGTTTCTGAGCTTCCATGTCCCCATTTTCCATCTGCTTTGCCAGCTCAATTTCCTCATCGGCGGTCAGGAGGGCCACCCGGCCGATCTCCTTCAGGTACATGCGGACCGGATCATCAATGGCGATTCCTTCCGGCACGGACAGATCCAGCTCGGGCCCATCCTCCTTGCCGTCTTCCTCTTTGGAATCCCCCTCAACGCCCAATCCGTCACTATCATCACCAGCCAGGGAAATACTCTTGTCGAGCTCGTCATCTACCAAGGAAATCGTGTCTCCATCCTCTCCTTCATCGGCCTCGTCATCATTTTCGATTTCCAGACCCTGCTTGAAGAGGCGGCTGTATATTTCATCCAATGTTTCCGTATCTACGAACCGGTTTCCGATGGCGGCCGCTATATCATGGTTAGTTATGGAATTTTGATTATGCCTGGCCTTTTGAACGAGCGCCTCACAGAGCTTGCCCACATCCTCCGGGAGCAAAGACTCCTCCTCTCCGCCAAGGGATTTTTCATTCGGAGCCTGAACGCTGCCAACGGCATTTTTCGGCTGCTTTGCCGCCTTCTGCTTCAGTTCTTTTTCTTTATTCCCCCGCTTCTGTTTGCTGCCTTTCCCTTTGGCATTTTCCATTTCTACCTTTGCCAGCTCTCCCGGGGTTGGCTCCGTCAGATCGTCTTTATCTTCCCTGTTTACCGCTTCAGACAGCTTATCCAGCGTGGCGGCAGATAGAGTCTCCCGCTCTGCTGTTTCTTTATTTTCCGGCTTGACGGCAGTCTTTTCCGGCTTTTCTACAGGGACAGAACCGGATTTTGGGACTGCGGCTTTTTTTCTGGCCGGGGCCTTCTTTTCAGCCGTTTCCTCTACTGCTTTTTTCTCCGCTGCCGCCGGTTTCTTTGCCACTGGCTTCTTCTTGACCGGCTTTGCTTTCTCTACCGGCTCCTTTTTTTTCGCCGCCGCTTCTTCCGCAACAGTCTCAGCCTTCACATCAGCCGGCTTAACTGCCTTGGCAGTTTTCCTGGCTGCGAATTCCTTCACCGGCTTTTCCCCTGCTGCTTCAGCTGGAGCTTTCGCCTGCCCGGAGGTTTTCTTTTTTTCTGTTACCTCGGCCTCTTTGGCTGTAGCCTTTTTAACCGGTTTTTTTGCCGGTTTCTTTTCCGGTTCCTTCCGGACAGTCTTCCCGGAAGCAGCCTTTTCCGCCGCAACAGATTTTCCGCCAGTTTTTTCTTCCGTCTTTACTTCCTCAGCTTTTTTCCTTGCCGCCATCTCTGTCCCTCCTTCCGCTTTCTTTATTTCAGCCGCCTGAGAATTTCTTGCCACTGTCCAGCCCATCCATTTCTTTTTTCAGCCGGGATGCCTCACGCAGAGCGGCAAGGGATCCCTCGGTGTTTCCTTTATGGTCAAGAGCGTCAGCCAGAAGCCGCTGCTCCTCGTATTTATTCTTTAATACTGCCCGGCGGATCACCATGATACATTCCTCGAAAAGACCCATCAGATCCTCGCCCGGCACGGCGCTCATTATCGCCCGGGACAGTTCGGCTGACGAGACCTCGTCAAGACTGCTCTCCGACAAATCCCGCCCAGCGGCAACATCCCTGGCAAATGAGGCGATAATTCTCCTGATCAGTGGATCAGGATACTCCTCAAGGGGAATTTCCGCCAGCAGATACGGCAACGCTCCGGCATCCTGCCACAGCTGACGAAGGATGACCCGTCCCGCGTTGCGCACAGACTGCTCCACCCGTACCCGGGCTGCATCGGTCGTTCCCCGGCCCGACTCCCCCTTCTGACGGACTGCCTGGTCAGCCGCTACCGTCACTTGACTCCGGCCCGCCTGCCCGGCTCCGATATACTCCGGCTGAGGCCGGTAACGGGATACGCTTTGGGCGATAAGCCCTTCATCAATCGACAGTCTCCCTGCCACCTGGCGAAGGTAATGATTATAATTAACCACGTCATCCCTGACGGAACAAAGCACCGGCAACACGCTTTTCAGGGCCTCCTGCCGTCCTTCCTCGCTGCCCAGCCGGGCTCTTCCAAAAAGAAAATTCAGCTGATAGTCAATCACCGGCTGGGCCTCTTCCATCAGGCGGAAGAATGATTCACTGCCCTGCCGCCGGACAAATTCGTCCGGATCCTTTCCCTCCGGGACAATGAGTACCTTTGCCTTTGCCCCGGCCTCCCGCAGGATCCCCAGCGCCCGCATGGTGGCATTCTGCCCGGCGGCGTCGCTGTCATAGCAAAAATAAACCTCCGGGGCATAGCGCATCAGCAGGCGGCACTGCTCCTTGGTAAAGGCAGTGCCCAGCGAGGCCACCACATTCCTTATCCCGGCGGCCGCCAGGGATATGGCGTCCATGTAGCCCTCCACCACGATGACCTTTCCCGCGGAGCGGATCGCCTTTGCCGCCCGGTCAAGGCCGAACAGCATCCGGCGCTTGTTGAACAACGGGGTTTCGGGAGAATTCAAATACTTCGGCTCGCCGCTGTCCATGACCCGGCCGCCGAAAGCCACAATGCGGCCCCTTTCATCGGCGATCGGTATCATCACCCGATTGCGAAAGCGGTCGTAAACGCCACCCCGCTCGCTTTTTTTTACCAGCCCGGCTTCTAAAAGCAGGGATTCACCGATACCGCGCCTTTGGAAAGCCGTGTTGAATTTATCATAGGAATCCGGGGAAAAGCCCAGGGAGAACTCGGAAATTATCCCGTCGCCAATGCCCCGGGAAGTCCAGTAATTTCTGCCCGCCGCGCCCATTTCCGTCTTCGTAAGGCAATTGTGGAAATAGTCCCTCGCCATTTGCAGAACCTGGCGGAGCTGGTTGTAATGCTGGTCCCGCCGGAGCTCCTCCGGGGATTTCTCCGTTTCCGGCAAGGGCATTCCCAGCCGGTCCGCCTGAAGCTTCAAGGCTTCAAAAAAAGAGACGTTCTCCGCCAGAGAAATAAACTTAAAGACATTGCCCCCCGCATGGCAGCCGAAGCAGTAGAAGAAACCCTTTTCGCCGTTTACGGAGAAGGACGGCGTCTTCTCCTGATGAAAGGGGCAGCAGCCCCAATAATTGTTTCCCTTCCTCTTTAAGGGAACGTAAGCTGAAACGACGCTGACTATATCAGAGGCCTCTTTTACCCGCTCGATAAAATCTGTCATGGCAGCGCTTCTCATGAGCTCTCCTCCCTCCGCAGCAGCCGGCCATGTCCCGGCGCAAACAGTAACGGAAGGGGTAACCAATCCGGTGCCAACACGATAACCTCGGGACTCTCTTTCCTTTCACTTTTTGGAAAATTCGCCATCTGTGATAATTTTCCTGCTTTTTATCGCATAAGTCGCTTAAATTTTCTCCCAGCCCGTATATTCCACAGTGAAGCTGATTATCCTTTTTCCAGAAAATCAAAGAAAAATCCCAACCCCGGGAAGTATTTCTGTGATATAATCGGAGTTACTGAGAACGATCAGAATTTGTACATAAAATTTTAAGGACTGATACCTGTGGCAAGAATTAAAAGAATTTTTATCTCCCTGCTGATGTTTCTGGCAATATCGGGGATATTTTTCCTTCCAGCCGAGTACGCGTCTGCCGCCCGCCCCGCCATTTCAGCCGATAATAAGACCTTTGATATTCTGACCGGGCGCTATGTTCTCACCGGCAATGTCCGGGTAGAAATCGGCCAGCGGGTCATCACGGCGGATAAGGCTGCTGTCAACCTGCTATCCATGGAGGTTGTAGGAGAAGGTCATATCAATCTTTCCAGCGAGGAAGACGACATCACCTTCAGCGGGGACAGAGTAACGGTAATCGGCCCCGAGAAGGCGGCGTCCGTCACCGGAAACACCTCTTTTAAGCAGGGCGAGACCATCATTACCGCCGATAACGCTTCCTACAACTGGCAGACCAAGCTGGCGGTCTTCAGCCAGAATGTCTGCCTGACCCTTAACGGTAACCGGACAAATCATGACAGTCTCACCTATCACGTGATCAACCGGACCGTGGAAGAGGCTTCTCCCGCCCTGTAACATATTTAGAAAGGAGCATTCCCATGCAGCTGATATCCAAAACCCTCACAAAAAAAATCGCCGCCCTTATGACGGCGGCGGCAATTTTCCCTTCTGCTGTTTTTCTCCCGGCCAAAGCGGAAGCCTTTGACCTGGGCGGCGCTATCGGCGGAGTAATTGTCGCCAGCGTCCAGGCCCAACAGGTCGGCGCGCAGATCGATTACTTCGACGACAAGGGCAGGGATGAGTTTTATCAGGACATGAAGAAATCTTACGGAGTAAACGATGATCCTGAACTGAATGCCAAAGTGGACGAGCTTATGGCCAATCTCACTCACGGCGTTGGCGCGATTGACCCCACGATTTACGACAAACCGTACAATTATTTCATCAATACCGACACCAGCTTCAACGCCTTCTGCTCCCTTGGCCACAATATCAGTATCAACACCGGCCTCTTCGATATGGTCGACAATATGGACGAGGTGGCCGTAGTCATTGCCCATGAAATGGGCCACGGCCAGAAGGAACACGTACGGAAAGGCTTCAAAAAGGGCACTACCCTTTCCGTCATCGCCGCCGGTATCGGCGGCGGCTCCTCCGTAGGCATCGCCGTTGCCACCTCCATCCTGGCCAATCAGGTAAAGGCCCACAACGTCACCAAGCCCCAGGAGCGGGAGGCCGATGCCCTCGCCTTTGATTACCTGGTCAACACCCCTTACAATTTAGGCGCTACGGCGGCCATCTGGCAGCGAGTGCTCGATAAGAGCGGCGACTCAAAATCCGATTTCCTCGGAGCAATCTTCTCCCCCAATGACCACCCCGGCCACATTGAACGGCGGGATACCTACGCAAAAACCCTGTCCGCCTACAGCAACAATGCCGTAACCGTAGCCGACGGCACCGTGTCCGTAAACGGCAAGCCGGTCTTTACTCCGGTGGATGTGGACGAAATGTCCGGCGCCGAACGCAGCTACTTTATCGCCGGAAGACTTGCCCGGCTTTACCACGGAACAAAGCCCTCCACCCTGACGGCGGCAGCCAAAGGCAGCTCGGTTTACGTTGGCGATACCCTTATCTTTACCGCTTCAGATACAGACGAAAGCGCCGAGATTATCGCCGCCAGCCTGAACGAAGCCCACAAGCTGCCAACCCCGGCCGATACCAAGGACAAGAAAAAGAAGAAAAAATAGAATATTTGTCAATGTCATATATCCCCTAAAAAGCAGGCGGCCTGAGATTCAAAATCTCCGGCCGCCTGCTTCCTTTTATCTTACAGAGTGGAGTAGGTCAGCTTGCTCTTTGCCGCCTTCTCATACGCCTTTTTGTATTCGCCGCTGAGAATATTCTCCCACCAGCCCCGGTTATCCAGATACCATTGAATCGTCCGGCTGATCCCCTCGTCGAACTTCGTTTCCGGCAGCCAGCCCAATTCCCCGGAAATCTTCCCGGGATCAATCGCGTAACGGCGGTCATGACCAAGCCGGTCAGGAACGAAATCGATGAGTTCCTCTCCCTTACCCAGCGCCCTCAGTATCGTTTTCACCACATCGATATTGGCCCGCTCATTGTGGCCGCCGATATTGTACACTTCACCGACCCGGCCCTTTTCCAAAATGAGATCGATGGCGGCGCAGTGATCCTCCACATAGAGCCAGTCCCGGACATTTTTCCCATCTCCGTACACCGGCAGCTTCTCCCCCGCCAGGGCCTTCACAATCATCAGCGGGATCAGCTTCTCCGGAAAGTGATAGGGCCCGTAATTGTTGGAACAGCGGGAAATCGTCACCGGCAATCCATAGGTGCGGTGGTAGGCCAGCACCAGCAAATCAGCGGAGGCCTTTGAGGCTGAATAGGGGCTGGAGGTATGAAGGGGCGTCTCCTCGGTAAAAAACAAATCAGGCCTGTCCAGCGGCAGATCTCCGTAAACCTCATCCGTGGAAACCTGATGGTAGCGGGCTATGCCAAAATCACGGCAGGCATCCATCAGCACCGAGGTACCGATAATATTCGTCTTCAGGAAAACATCAGGGTTGGCAATTGAACGATCCACATGGCTTTCGGCCGCAAAGTTTACCACCACGTCCGGATTTTCCGTACGAAACAGCTTCGCCACCTGCTCCCGATCCGTTATATCTCCCTTAACGAATCGGAAATTCGGCTTCGCCAAAGCCGGTTCTATCGTCTCATAATTTCCTGCATAGGTGAGACAGTCATAGCAGATTATTCTGTCAGCCGGACGCTTCTTTAGCAGATAATAAACAAAATTACTGCCGATAAAACCAGCGCCGCCGGTTACTACTATATTCATCTTTTTCTTATCCCTCGTAAACAAAATTCAGGCTGTCCAGCCGGTCCCTGAGCCGGGGCGCCTTTGCATCCTTATCCGACAGCTTAACGGGCTCAATCGGCCAGAGGATACCTATCTCCGGGTCATTCCAGCAAATATTGCCGTCGCACTCCGGAGCGTAATAGTTGTCCGCCTTATACTGGACCTCTACCTCCTCCGTCAGGGTTATGAACCCATGGGCAAAACCCCTGGGGACATAAATCTGCTTATGGTTTTCCGCCGACAGCTCCACCCCGGTCCACTTGCCAAAGTGGGGAGACCCCTTGCGGATATCTACGGCCACATCGAAAATACTTCCTCTCGTGGCCCGAATGATCTTCGCCTGGCAGCAGGGATTCAATTGATAGTGCAGGCCCCTGAGGATCCCCTTCTCCGCCGAATAAGAGTGATTATCCTGGACCCACCGGTTTGTAATGCCAAACTCCGCCAGCTTCCTTTCCGACCAGCTTTCCATGAACCAACCCCGGGCATCGCCAAAAACATCGGGCTCTATAACATATACTCCCGGCAAAACCGTTTCCGTTACCTTCATTTTCTCTCCTTTAATATATCCAGCAAATACTCGCCGTATTCGTTTTTCTTCAAGGGAGCCGCCAGCTTTTCCACCGCCGCCTCATCGATATAACCCATGCGGTAGGCGATCTCCTCAACGCAGGCGATCTTCAGTCCCTGACGCGCCTGAATAGTCTCCACAAAGGAAGCGGCCCGGAGCAGCGACTCATGGGTTCCCGTATCCAGCCAGGCATAGCCCTGACCTAGGGTTTCTACCCGGAGCTTTCCCTGCTCCAGATAAATCTTATTGACGTCGGTTATTTCCAATTCTCCTCGGGCCGATGGTTTTATGGACTTGGCAATATCCACGATGGTCTTGTCATAAAAATACAAGCCCGTCACCGCGTAATTTGACTTTGGTTTCGCCGGCTTTTCCTCAAGGCTCAACGCATTGCCCTTTTCATCAAAATCCACGACGCCGTACCGCTGAGGATCCCGGACGTAGTAGGCAAATACTGTTGCCCCTTCCCTTTTGGAAACGGCCCGCTTCATACACTTTGCCATATCGGCCCCATAGAAAATATTATCGCCGAGGATCATCGAGCAGCCATTTCCGGCGATGAAATCCTCGCCGAGAATGAAGGCCTGCGCCAGCCCGTCAGGACTTGGCTGCACCGTATAGCTGATGTTCAGCCCCCATTGGCTGCCATCTCCCAGCAGCTCACTGAAGCTTTCCGTATCCCGCGGAGTCGAGATCACGAGAATATCCCTGATCCCGGCCAGCATCAGCGTGGAAAGAGGATAGTAGATCATCGGCTTGTCGTAGACGGGCATCAGCTGCTTACTTACCACCCTGGTCAGCGGATACAGCCGGGTACCGGAGCCACCGGCAAGAATTATTCCCTTTTTCACCATCGTACATCCCCCCAGGAAACTCATTTTACGGTCATTATAATGCAGTCCTTCAGAAAATTGCAAGGCTATTTCTGCCGCTTTCCATTCAGCGATGCCGAAAATATCAGCTCCATCCTGTCAGCAGCAATGTAAACCGCTGCGTAATACCTTGAAGCAAAAGACGGCTTTTAGCCGCTATACCTCAATATCGGCAAGAGAAAAGGACTGCCGGAAAGCAGTCCTTTTTGCAGTTTCCCCGAAGCGGAAGCAAGCGGGCCATCAAAAAGCGTCGTCAACCACAACGATTGTCTGGTCACGATTCGGTCCCACCGAAACGATCCCCAGGGGAATCCCGCTGACCTCCACCAGCCGGTTCAGATAAGCCCGGGCCTCCAGCGGCAGGTCCTCAAACCTGCGAATACCGGAAATGGGCGTCATCCAGCCCTTGAAGGTTTCATAAACCGGTTCTACCTCAGCCAGCACCTTCAGGCTGGCCGGAATTTCATTAAGAATCTGGCCCTTGTATTTATAGCCGACGCACATTTTAATTTCTTCCAGGCTGTCCAGGATGTCAAGGCGGGTGATTGCCATGTAATCAATGCCGGAAATCAGTCCGGCGTAGCGGACCACAAAGGCATCCAGCCAGCCGATCCGGCGGGGGCGGCCGGTGACAGTTCCGTATTCATGACCTGCTTCCCGGATCCTGTCCCCGATTTCGTTGATCTGTTCCGTGGGGAAGGGCCCTTCGCCAACCCGGGAGCAATAGGCCTTCACCACACCGTATACCTTGTCGATCTGACGGGGGGCAATGCCTGCTCCCACCGTGATACCGCCGGATACGGGATGGGACGCGGTGCAGTACGGATAGGTGCCATAATCAATATCCAGCATCGTGGCCTGGGCGCCCTCACAGAGGATCTTATGCCCCGCCTTTATCTCATCCTGAATGAGCGCGATGGTGTCGCAGACATAGGGCTTCAGGCGGCGGGCATATCCCTGATACTCCTTCAGCATCGCATCATAATCCAGGGGCTCTGTCCCATAGAGCTTTACGAGAATATCGTTCTTAAGGGCCAAGTTTTCCCTGAGCCGCTTGGCGAACTCCTCCTCGTCAATGAAATCGCAGACCCGGATGCCAATACGGTTATCCCGGTCTTCGTAGCAGGGGCCGATACCATTCTTCGTGGTACCCACCTTGGCGTCACCCTTGGCCTCCTCCAGCAGGCCGTCCAACAGGTTGTGATAGGGAAGAACCACATGGGCCCGGTTGGAAATGCGCACCCCGCTGACATCCACGCCCTTGGCGATCATTGCATCCATTTCCGCCAGCATATTCTTCGGATTAAAGGCTACCCCGTTGCCCACAATGCACAGTGTCCCCTTGAAAAGGATCCCTGACGGCATAAGGCGCAGCTTATATTCCTGATTATTCACGGCAACGGTATGACCGGCATTGCTGCCGCCCCCATAGCGGACAACGGCCTCGGCCTGCTGGGCCAGATAATCCACGATCTTGCCTTTGCCCTCGTCACCCCATTGGGTGCCCAGTACTGCTACTACTGACATATTTACCACTCCAATTTTTGTTAAGGTTGGCAGTCACAAAGCCGGAGAACCTGCATTCCGCCGCTTCGGCCGCCCCTGTTTTTATTAAAGTCCGAACCGGGCAAAAATCATATCCACGTTCCGGAGGAACCACTGAACGTCAAAGACCTCGTCGATCTCCGCCTCGGTGAGCACCCGGCTGATATCCGGATCCTTCCGGACATTGGTATGGAAATCCTCGCTCTCCAGCCAGCGCTTCATAGCATTGCGCTGTACCCATACATAGGCATCCTCCCGGAGAACGCCCTTGGAAACGATGGCCAGCATCAGCCGCTGGCTGTAAATAAGCCCGCCGGTCTTGTTTAGATTGGCCAGCATGGCCTCGGGATAAACCAGCAGCTTATCGATAATATTGGTAAACTTCCGTAGGCAGTAATCTACATTGATGGTAGAATCCGGAAGGATGACCCGCTCTACCGAGCTGTGGGAAATATCCCGCTCATGCCACAGGGTGATATCCTCCATGGCGGCGATGGCGTTGCCCCGGACTAGGCGGGCCATACCGGCCACCCGCTCGCAGGTAATGGGGTTGCGCTTATGAGGCATTGCGGAGGAACCCTTCTGACCGGGGCTGAAATACTCCTCTGCCTCACGGATATCAGTCCGCTGAAGGTTGCGCACCTCGGTAGCAAACTTCTCCAGCGAGCTGGCCACAATCGCCAGGGTGGTCATGTACTCGGCATGACGGTCCCGCTGGATTACCTGAGTGGCCAGGCGAACCGGCGTAAGCCCCAGCTTCTTGCAGACGATCTGTTCGATGCGGGGATCGATATTGGAATAGGTTCCTACCGCGCCGGACAGCTTGCCAACCGCCACGATCCGGCGGGCGTGCTCCACCCGTTCAATATTTCTCTCCACCTCCGCGCTCCAAAGGGCCAGCTTCAGGCCAAAAGTCATGGGCTCCGCATGGATACCGTGGGTGCGGCCGATGCAGGGAGTGTGTTTGAATTCGGCGGCCCGGCGGCGGAGAACCTCCCGGAATTTACGAAGATCCTCCAGAATGATGTCGGCGGACTTCCTCATCATGACCCCCAGGGCCGTATCCTTAACATCGCTGGAGGTGAGTCCCTTATGGACGTACTTGGAATCATCGCCCACGTACTCCGCCACATTCGTCAGGAAAGCTATAATATCATGGTTGGTCACTTTCTCAATTTCGTGAACCCGGGCCAGATCAAACTTTGCCTTTGCCCGGATATTCTTAGCCGCTTCCATCGGGATTTCTCCCAGCTCCGCCATGGCCTCACAGGCACAAAGCTCAACCTCGAGGATCTCCTCGAACTCATGCTGCAGCGTCCAAATATTGCCCATTTCCGGATTGGTATACCGCTGAATCATATAGCTGCCCTCCTAATTATCGTACAGCGCCTGTCTTGCCGGTCACTTTCATTCATTGGCAACAGGCACGCAAAAATCACGGGAGGAGACATCTCTTCCCCCTGCATATCATACCTTCATTCCGTTAAACTGTCAATGAAAACAGCCCCTAAGGGGGAAAGTATACAGATTCGTTCGCCAGCTCCCGCAAAACATCCCGGCAAAAAGCCGGCCCGCTACAGACATTTTTCATCTTATTTGGCTAGGATTCCTCATGAAAAAATTTCCCGGCCTTCCCGCAAAGCCGCCAGATTTTCACACTTTTGCACAGAGGAACAGGACATGAATTTAAGCCGCCGCAGCTTTCTCAGGGGCCTTCTCCTGACCGCCGGAGGTCTTGCCGTCTCCGGCTGCAATCCGACAAAAATAAAAAATGCCGCCGACAAGCTCTCCGCTTTGGGAAGCTGTGAAAGCGCCATCGAATTTCCCCGCCAGATCGTCGCCGCCGACAACCGCTTCCGCCGGACGATAATGTGGCAGACAACGCCCGATGCCTTTAAGGGAGAAGTATCTGTCTTACTGCGGGATGTCAGGTCAGGCCAGGAAGCCCGCTTTACGGCGGCGAAGGAATGTTTTACCGACGACGGGGAATCCCACGATATATACACCTCGCGCCTTTCCGGCCTCAACCCCGGTTCCCGCTACGAGTACACTGTAATTCACGATGGTGACAGCAGTCAGCCCCGGCCCCTTTCCACCGACGGGGGCGGCAGCTTTGAATGTCTGATTTTTCCCGACTCCCAATCCAGCGACTACAGCGGCTGGGAAAAGCTGGCCCAGGCCGCGGCCGAAAGACACCCGGACGCGGCGCTCTTCATCAATATGGGGGACCTGGTGGACAACGGTGAACAATGCTCCCATTGGAAAGCCTGGTTTTCCTCCCTCCGGGGGATAATTGACAAAAAAATTTTCGTCCCGGTAATGGGCAACCACGAAACGTACGACCTCAACTGGAAGGTTCGCCAGCCCCGGGCCTACCTGGCAAATTTTGCCGTCCCCGGCAATAACAGCCGGATAAAATACGGCGCGAAAGACGCTGAAAATGACTTTGACCGCTGGTACTATTCCTTTGACTACGGCGCTGCCCACTTTGTGGTGCTGAACACCCAGCAGCAGGAGCTGTCAGCCCTGACGGAGGACGGCTCCCTGGCGGATTCCTTGTCCCGGCGGCAGGATGAGTGGCTGAAAAATGACCTGACCTCCACAAATAAGCGGTGGAAAATCGTCCTGATGCACCGGGATGTTCTCCGCTACGGCATCCACAACCGCCCCGAACGACAGCCGGGCATAGAAGAAACCGGCCGGCATTTTATGCCTCTCTTCGAGGAATTCGGCGTAAACGTGGTTCTCACGGCCCACCTCCATACCTATCGGAACCGGGGCCGCATTTACGACTTTGCCCACGCTGACCGGGGCCCCCTGTACATTCTCACGGGAGTTGCCGGCAATGTCCGCTATCCCGGTCTGTGGATCGATCACCGCCTCGACAAAGTTACCGCTCCCCAGCCGGAAACCGACAATTACCTGACCATGCAGGTAACGAAGGACAATATCACCCTGGAATGTTTTCTCCCCGACGGCGCCTCCATCGACAAAATTGTGCTGTAATGCAAATACCATTATACTGAAACAACCCATTGAAAGATATATGCAAGGAGATTGCTATGCCTGAGCTTGTTAGGGAACACCTTAATCCCGCCTTCCTGTATGATGTGCTGATGCCGGTCCTGGTCATCGCCCTGGCCGCGTATATCGGAAAAAAACTCGATTCATTCCTGGCCCACAGCTTCGCCAAAAACCGCCTGACCATCCTCGGCAGCGGCCCAAGCTCCACGCCTTCTACCCTCGAAATCATCGTCCTGGCCATGAAGGGGCTCCCCGTAAATCTCTGCGTAGGCGTTGCCCTCTACTGGTTCGTTCGGTTCAGCACCCTGCCGGAATCCGTCGAGAAGCTGATAACCTGCCTGATTTTTACCAACATCGTCTACACCATTACCCGGACCATTGCCCGGGCCGCGGCTCAAATAGTGGACATCAACACGCGGGTTGACTCGGCCCCCAATGTAAAAAATTCCATCCTGGTGAACTGTGTAAAGTTCTCCATCTATATCGTCGGCGCTCTGACGGTGCTGGAATACTACCAAATCTCCATCGCTCCCTTTATCGCCGCCCTCGGCGTCGGCGGCATGGCGGTGGCCCTCGGCCTTCAGGACACCATGGCAAACTTCTTCAGCGGCTTCCACATGCTCCTGAGCCGTCAGCTGAAGGTGGGAGAATACATTTCCCTCTCCAGCGGCGAGACCGGCCGCATAACTGATATCACTCTCCGCTATACCAGCATCATGACGGCGGACGGCAACGATATCCTCATCCCCAACGCCAAGCTGGCCAGCGCTGTAATCACCAACTTCAACCGGCCCAGCCCGGAAACCGCCATCATCATCCCAGTGGGCGTCAGCTACGACAGCGACCTGGCGCAGGTGGAAAGGGTTGCAAAGGACCTGACCCGGCAGGCTATGGAGGAGCTGGGCTTTCCCCTCATCAGCGAACCGATAGTCCGCTTCTCCTCCCTGGGTGATTCCTCCATAAACTTCAATCTGATCGTAAAAACCGACCGGCTTGACTCCCAGTCGCTTATCCGCCACACGATTATCAGAAATATCATAAACCGCTTCCGGGAAGAAAACATTGAAATCCCCTTCCCGGTCAGACAGATAATTCACTGACCATCCACAGGTTATCCACTAAATACCGGGCTGGTTATCCACAACTGTGGATAACCAGCCAATTTTTATCCCCAATTTCAACTTCCCGTCTCTGAGGCATTCCCCTCCTTTTTCCGCTTTTTTCTCCACTGATTTTCCACCGATTATCCACATCTTGGAGTGAGCTTTCCCCTTTTGTAGTGGAAAAGTACGACAAGCTCATCCACAATATATTGTGTTTTTCACGCCTTTTTCCTTGACATACCACAATATGTAGTATACAATCAAAACCGAATTGTCGGGGCGGGCTGTGTCGTCCCCTGGAAAAGAAAAGGAAGAATTTATGAGCAAAAAACCGACTAACATCAGAAAAAGGAATGGCACCGTGGTGCCTTTTGACTTTTCAAAAATCCGCAACGCTATTGAAAAAGCAAATGCCGAATCCACCGATGAAACCCTTACCGAAGACCAGCTTGATAAGCTCACCAGGGCGGTGATCAGGCAGATCTCCGCCGTAGAGACTCCGGGCGTGGAGTACATCCAGGACGCGGTAGAGCGGACGCTGATAAAAAAGAATCTCGCTTCTACGGCCAAAGCGTACATCCTTTACCGCAACGCCCACACCCAGATCCGGGAAGCGGAAACCGACCTTATGGACATCTACTACGAGCTGACCTACCGGGCGGCCAAGGATGCCAACATCAAGCGGGAAAACGCAAACATCGATGCCGATACCGCCATGGGCACCATGCTTAAATACGGTTCCGAGGGCTCGAAGTACTTCATCGACCACCGCATTCTCCCCAAGGATATCGCCGCTGCCCACATCAACGGGGACATTCACATTCACGACAAGGACTTCTATATGCTGACAGAAACCTGCTGTCAGATCGATTTAATAAAGCTGTTCAAAGGAGGTTTCTCCACCGGTCACGGCTGTCTCAGAGAACCCAACGACATTCGGTCATACGCCGCCCTCGCCTGCATTGCCATTCAGGCCAATCAGAACGAGATGCACGGCGGCCAGTCCATCCCCAACTTCGACTACGCCATGGCCGGAGGCGTCGTAAAAACCTTCCGCAAACAGTACTTTGAGCGTCTGGCCGAATACCTGGTCATCACCTGCGGCTTATCCCTCGGCGATGCTCAGCTTCTCGCCAAAGCCATAAGGGACAATATCGGCGTCGATATCACTATCAGCGGCGCCGATGAGTTCCGGGCTGCCCTCGTAAATTGGCTGCCTGCCCATCAGGCGGCCAACGGTTTCCAGCCCATCAGCCCGGAGACGGTAGGCAAAGCCCACGACTTCGCGGCCGTCGCCGCCCTGGATTCCACCGATAAAGCCACCTTCCAGGCAATGGAGGCCTTTATCCACAATCTGAATACCATGAACTCCCGGGCCGGGGCTCAGGTGCCCTTCAGCTCCGTAAACTACGGCACCGACACCAGCCCGGAGGCCCGCATGGTCATCCGCAACCTGCTGAAAGCCACTGTTGCCGGCCTTGGCTCCGGTGAGCCATCCATCTTCCCGGTACAGATTTTCAAGGTGAAGGAAGGGGTCAACTACAATCCGGGGGATCCCAACTACGACCTGTTCCAGCAGGCCATCGAAACCAGCGCCAGGCGACTGTTCCCCAACTTCAGCTTCCTGGACGCTCCCTTCAATCTCCAATACTACAAGCCCGGGGATTACAACAGCGAAATCGCCTACATGGGCTGCCGCACCAGGGTAATGGGCAACGTGTACGACCCCAGCCGGGAGGTTACCTGCAGCCGGGGCAATCTTTCCTTCACCAGCGTGAACCTGCCCCGCCTCGCCATTGAATCAAAGGGCGATATGGCGGTGTTCTACGAAAGCCTCGACGAGGTGACGGCGCTCGTGGTCCGTCAGCTCCTTCACCGCTTCAAAATACAGTCCGCCAAGCTGGCCCGCAACTATCCCTTCCTCATGGGACAGGGCATTTGGCTGGACTCCGATAAATTGGAGCCGGACGACAAGATCGCCGAAGTCCTGAAGCACGGTACCCTGACGATGGGCTTCATCGGCCTGGCGGAGACCCTGAAAGCCCTCATCGGCAAACACCACGGTGAAAGTAAAAAGGCCCAGCGGCTCGGTTTGGAAATTGTCGCTCATATGCGCAAGGCCATGGATGACGAATCCAAACGCACCGGTCTCAACTTCTCCCTTATCGCCACTCCGGCAGAAGGACTGTCCGGCCGGTTCATCAAAATCGACCGGGAACGCTACGGAGTCATTGAGGGAGTCACCGACCGGGACTACTACACCAACAGCTTCCACGTCCCGGTTTATTTCCCGATTTCCGCCCTCCGGAAAATCCAAATCGAGGCTCCCTTCCACGCTCTCACCAACGGCGGTCACATCAGCTATGTAGAGATGGACGGCGATCCCTCCAAAAACCTCAGGGCCTTTGAAGCCATCATCAGAGCCATGCACGATGCCGGTATCGGCTATGGTTCAGTAAATCATCCGGTAGACCGGGATCCGGTCTGCGGTTATAACGGAATAATCGATAATGTCTGCCCCAAATGCGGGCGCAGCGAAGCCGAACATCGCCAGCGGCTGATTATTCCCCGTATATGTTGCGGCGATTAAGTAAAGAAAGGAAGAAATAAAATGAACATCAACGGAACCGTCGTTACCGTCACCGGTATCGAGAATATCTCCCGGCAGGAGGTTCTTGCTTACCTGGACCGCATCAAAGAGCAGTCCCAGGAAGAGGTCACCGCTTTGGACATCAGCCTGGCTGACGATGGACAGGTGATCCTCGACTATCAGCTGAAGCCCCGGCAGTTTGAGCGGATCCGCCGGATCACCGGTTATCTGGTGGGCACCATCGACCGCTGGAACAACGCCAAGCGAGCCGAAGAAAGCGACAGGGTCAAGCATTCCCTGTCCGCTTAAAGGATTGCTTTTCAACGTAGTCTTAAGGAAATCCCGGCAAGGTTTTCCTGAAGGACTGCATTGTATCACGAAAGATATCACGGAAGGGACTGGGAAAAATGATCGCTCATTTTTCCCGGTCCCTTTTAATAAGTACAGGATGATGAATATGAAAATCCGTCTCGCGGGTCTGGTTGACGACTCCATTGTCGACGGCCCCGGATACCGCTTCACCGTATTTGTTCAGGGCTGTCCCCATAATTGTCCCGGCTGCCACAACCCCCAGTCCCATGATTTTGACGGCGGCTATGAGGGGGATACCGACGAGATATTTGCCAAAATAATGGCCAACCGCCTGCTGCAGGGAGTAACCTTCTCCGGGGGAGAGCCCATGGAACAGGCCGTCCCCCTTTTAGCCCTGGCAAAGAAAATCAAAGCCGCCGGTCTGGATCTGTGGATATATACCGGGTATACCTACGAAGCGCTCCGGGAAAAAATATCCCGCCGGGCCGACGATCCCCGGCAGCAGGAAAACAACGACGCCATCCGCCAGCTCCTTTCCATCGCCGACGTGCTGGTGGACGGGCCATTTATTTTAGAGCAGCGGGATATCGAGCTTTGCTTCCGGGGCAGCCGCAACCAGCGGATACTCGACCTTAAAGAAATGAACCAATAAGCCTCCCCTGTAAAGGAGGTGCCGCTCCATCCAAAAGCCTCCCCTGTAGGGGAGGTGGTGGCGAAGCCACCGGAGGGGTGACAGATTAGGCAAACAGTTTATTCTTTCACCCCTCAGTCAGCTGCGCTGACAGCTCCCCTACAGGGGAGCCTATTAGTTATCAAAAAAGCGACTGGGAAATCTCCCAGTCGCTTTTTGCTTACTTCAAATTAAATTCACACTGAGCTTGCAAATTCACATTGACCTTGCGTTTATTCTCAGAACGCGTAGCTTACCGTTGCGCCGCCCATTACGCCCTTGCGCTGTCCGGCATGAGCCGTAAGGTTAAGATCGAGACCCCAGGGGCTCTTTTCGTCCGGCTGCAATTTCATGCCCAGCTCAAACAGCACGCTGCTGCCGCCGAGATCTGCCTTGCGAATAGCAAAACCATCGGCAAAGCCCCCTGCTTCCCCGCCAAATTCATACTCGTAGGCGAAACCGCCGTAGCTGGTCCAGCCTGCCCGCTTCCAGAAATTGTAGCGCGCGCCCAGCCGGAGCAACGACGTTTTCACATCGTCCAGATCGTAGTGGCCCGCCGCATCGAAGCTGACGCCGTCCAGATGATTGTAGAAATACTTGCCGTAGACGTCGAGGCTCCGATCGTTGTTAAACTTCAGAACCTTGCCCACGCCCAGATGGAAGCCCCAGTAGTTGGAGTCTTCGTTGTAGCCGTACGTCCGGCTGCCGGCCCGCAGGATATTCCGCGCGTCGTTGGTCATGCGTCCGGCCCGGAAGCTGCCCTCGTAGTAGAAGCCCTTGGCGGTTTCGTTCTTAGCCAGCAAGCCGCCGCCATTGTATCTGGCCTGACCGTCGCCCTGGCCCGCCGAGTCGTCGGTGGAATAGTTGCCGTTGCCGTATTCGTAGAACACGCCGTAGGTGAGAGCACCGCCGTCCTTGCGCTTGTCATGACGGCCAAAGCCCACCATGCCGTTCCAGGTATTGGTGGTGACGGAGGAACCGGTATCGTATTCCGCCTTGCCGCCGCCTACGTAGGCAAAAGCTCTCCATTCCTGCGGGTTTTCCCCGGTGAAGCCGTCCGCTTCCAGGCCGGTGGTGGCCCGCTCGATCAGGGTGTTACCGGCAGCCAGGGCCGCAACCCCGGCCTGGGCGTTCAGGAGGGCATGGGTGGTCTGATCCTGCACTTTACGCGTACCGGCTTTGAACCCGATCTTATTGCCCTGTTTCCCCACATCCTGCTGGAGGGTGGTGCCCATTGTCACGGTGCCGTCAGTGACTGTCGCCACATCTAGGTTGTCAGTCGCTTCCAAAAGCGTAAAGTCTTCACCGACGACCCGGTCGAGAGCCACCTTGGAAAGATTGATACTATTTGCCTTCACATTTTTTGCGGTAATGGCCGCGCCGCTCTCTCCGGCGGTGACCGCCTCGCCGCCAAAGGCCCCCAGATACACATTTTCGCCTGCGATGGTATCAACGGTCATGGCTTTCGTCAATGCGGCAGTGGTATTCTGATCAGCGTAGCCCAGATAGACATTGTTGCCGGTTCCCGAAGTATTAACATATCGATCGGTTTCGCTGGCATTTTTAGCAAACGCGGCGGTAATGGTGGCGCCAGTATTTGTAAATTCAGGCGCCCCGGAAATAAACACCTGATTACCTCTTAACAGGGAAGTATCGGCGCCTTCAATTCTGCCGCCGTAAACGCCTTGCCCAAATGTACCGCCTTTAAGCGTCACCGTGTTTTCATTGGCTCCGCTCCAGCCGTTACCTCCCATGACATGATGGGTAACGGTGCCGCCGGAAATTTCTACCGTATTGTTATCAGCCGCATTGCCGCTGTCCCGAGCGTTATTGAGGGCATATCCTCCGTAAACATTATTTCCGGCTGTGCCGCCGCTCATGATGACATGGTTTCCTGTAGCGTTGCCGCCAATGGAATAACCGCCCTGCACATTGCCATCTACCGTGCCGCCGGTCATGGTCAGCGTGTTATTTACCGCCGCGCCAGTGCCGCCCAGAACGCTGGCAACACCGGCGGCCGCATAGCCCGCAATGGTCGCATTATCCTGAATAAATAAATTGTTGCCCTCCGCAGTGCCCTTCAAAGCGACACCGGCCGCCGCGCCCTTCATTGCGCCTGAATCCGTAAGAGAAGCGTTACCCTTCAGCGTCAATTTATTTCCATTCGCTTCACCGGTTCCTTCCACATAGCCGCCAACTGCCGAGGCCGCTGATCCTTCGACCGTAAGCTCGTTATTATCGGCGCTTCCTGCCCCCGAATAACCGCCGACGACATTCTGGTCAATTGCCGCGCCGGCCCTCACATTCACGGTATTGGAATTGGCGTTGCCGTTTTCGCTGGATCCGCCCCGCACATCGCCTCCTGCTATGTCTGCTTTAATGTAAACATGATTGTCGTCAGCATTGCCGCTTCCTCCGGCATTACCGCCCACGACAACGCCTTGCACTTTCCCGTTGATTGTAACTGTGTTGTGCAGCGCATCGCCGTTCTGGTTTCGGCCCCCGTCCACGTTGGCCGTAAGCGTGTGATCGCCGGAAATCGTAACCACATTATTATTCGCGGCCTTACCGGAACCGCCGGCAGTCAGACCGCCGATAACATCTTCAAATGATCCGTCTGCCGCAAGGGTAACTTCCACCTCATTATGGACAGCATTACCGGCAGCAGCGTAACCGCCTATAACTTTCTTTGTATCTGTTTGGAACGTGCCGCCGGTAATCGCAACCTTATTATGCGCGTCTGCGTCGCCCACGTCGCCGGTTGTGGAAAAGCCGCCGTAGATACTTCCGGTAATATCGCCGCCGGAAATATCTACAGTATTGCCTTTTGCCCCGGCTGCACCGTTACCGCCGATAATGGCGTTTTTCTCGCCGCCTGCTGCCGCTGCGCCATCAATTGTGCCGCCGGTAACCGTGACCGTATTCCCATCGGCTCTGCCCTTCCCTGCTGCGCGGCCTCCATCGACCTGGCCGGCAACTGTACCGCCGGAAACCTTTACGCTGTTATTGATCGCATTGCCTTCATCATTAGCAGCGACATTGTCGGCAGAACCGCCCATGACGTCGCCGGTCACATCGGCCCCGGTTTTAATAAACACCTTGTTGGAACCAACGCTTCCATGCATGGATTCCCCGCCGATAATACCATTTTTATTACTATTTCCTTTAAGGGCTCCGCCGCTTACATGGACTTCGTTGCTGTCGGCAGCACCAAAAATGCTGCGGCCGCCTACTACCAAACCGGATATATTGCCGCCGCCTTCAATATGCACCTCGTTTTTGGTCGCGTCTCCGCTGGCATTGGAAGATGAACCATCTTTCGCATAGCCACCGATAATTCCCGCCGAGTTATTATTGGAGTTTATATTGCCCGTGGCACCCTCTGCTATCGTGACGATATTTCCTGTCGCATTACCTACTTTTGTTGCGTCTGTGGTTTCACTGCGGCCCCCTTCGATCCAGTCGGTGGTCGTGCCGTTGCCGGAAACGGTTACTTTATTGCCGGTGGCGTCAGCGTTCTCCGCAGAGCCGCCGTAGGCTTTATCATCGGTATCGCCAGTATCAATCTCTAATTCAAGATTCTCGGCAGCACCGGAAACAGTCTGATTTGAAGTTTCGTGTTTGCTACCGCTAGCTTCTGTGCCGTATGCGTTAGCCGCATACACATTCTGGCTAAAGGGCAGTGTTGTCGCCATCATGCAGGCGAGGGCGACCATGATTTTTTTGGCAGTCTTTTTTGAGACCTTATCTTTTTTTAACCCCTTCACAGGTCATCTTCTCCTTTTCTTCATAGATCGCCGCGCTGACTATTCCCCAGCCGCGCGGCATATCATGCCTTTCTCCAAACCGGCCCGTCCGTCCCTCCGGCCAAAAAGCCGCAGAAAAAAACGCCGCGCCGGCGCGCGACCTCGTACCTGCTCCGCAGCGGCCAAACAAGCCGTGAACGGACAGGCTGAGAACATGGATTTTCCGGCGAGGCTGAGCCGGAAACTACGTAATCTATGAATACCAAGGAGAATGTAAACGACCTGTATATTTACCCCGCCAACTTTCAAAAACAGTCCCGGCTGTCTTTCTCCCGCCGGCGCGTAACGGGCGTGTCACTGGCAGACAACGGCATACGGCATACTGCTTCCAATGCCTTTTCCCTTAAGAGGCGGCGCCGAAGAACGGGCACGTCTTCAGACGATCCGAAGTTCCGGCGTGATATCACCTTCCAGCCGGTTCCGCCGGCTGTTTTTCTTAACGGAAATCCCGTTGCTTACCCCTTTGCAAAAAATTGCATTTTCGGTTGTTTTACATTTTCTTTAGTACTAAAGTCACCCCCCCGCAGTACTTTTAGCCTACACTAAACACTCGTTTTTGTCAAGGGTTTCGCCGTTGTATTTTTTGTTTTTTCCCGGGGATTTCTCTTGATTTTTCGTGATATCACCTGCTCAGTTTCGCTACACTTTTTTCGTGGGAGCGGCTGATTCTCTGCCCAATTGCCTCCCCTGTAGGGGAGGTGGCTCCAAAGTGCGACTCCCTAAGCTCTGCCATCGTCTTGCCTGCGAGTTCCTAAGCTCTGCCATCGCTACGCTCGGCAATCGCTAAGGTCGCATGCATGACACTCACTAAATTCGTCCATCGTTTCACTCGGACTTATTAAGTGAGTTAGTCTAGCCGGAGGGGTGATATAGTAGAACGATTTGTCATGTCACCCCTCAGTCAGCTTCGCTGACAGCTCCCCTACAGGGGAAGACTGGTTTGTGGTGACGTCTTCTCTGCCTCTTCTTCCTCACAACAAGCACACCCGGTTTTTCCCGGCGTTCTTGGCAATGTACAACGCCTTATCTACTCGGGAAATTATACTGGTGGAGGTGTCGCCATTCTTAAATTCGGTAACGCCCAGGCTGATAGTATTGCGTTTGCCGTCCGGGAGCTTTGTCTGTTCAAAGGCGGCCCGTATCTTCTCGGCTGCCTCCTGGCCCAGTTCCCGGTCGGCCTGGGGAAGCAGCAGCATAAATTCTTCTCCGCCCCAGCGGCCGCAGGAAGCGCCGCCACACAGACCCACAGCCTCCCGAAGGATATCGCTGAGCTTCAGCAGCACGGCGTCCCCGGTATTGTGCCCGTATGTATCATTGATGGCTTTGAAGTTGTCGATATCGGCCATGACGAGAGAGAAGGAATTGCTGCCATGACAGCTCGTGCAATGATCAAAAGCGGCGTCTATGCGGCGCTGAATTTCCTTTCGGTTGTATAGCTGGGTCAGGCCATCGGTGATAGCCATGTGGCGAAGCTGCTTGATAGATTCCTCAAGCTCCTGGGAGGCGACCCGGATGAAGTGGCTCAGGCGCAGGCTGTAGTTGCGGCGGTCGATGAAAGCTTCTGCATCCGGCTTTGCTTCAACCGGCTCGCCTGCCGGCCCTTCCCGGAAGGCGGCAATGACCATCAGCTCGTTATAATTCAGCAATGTACGGCCCGTGCGGATGATTTCACCGTGGCTGTACAAACCGGTGGTGGGGGCAATGGCATTGAAGGGAGAGGATTCATAGCTGAGCATTTTGTCCCCTAAAAAGGCTCGGCGGGCGCCGCAGGAAAAGATGTCAATATATTGGGGAGTGAAGGGAGCAATGTCCAGAGCAGCATCATAGGCTTCATTCAGGAGTGTGGCTGGGTCGCCGTAGGACAGGCGGATGCCGGTGCCCTCGGGAATATCAGCCTTGATATTCAAGGAGGAATCGCTGTTTACATCGAAGGAGCAGAGCATGACCGTCTGTCCCCGGCGCTGCAGATAGAGAGGAAATTCAATGACATTGGTGAACAGGTTTTCATCCGGCTCAATATCCAGATATTTGCGGTAGATGTTAAAGGCCGGCTCATGGTCAAGTTCGTACAGAATTCCGTCATGGCACTTTGTAACGATAAATTCACGCCCCATGGGAATCCAGCCGTACACCTTGGCGGTGGTGGTATAAAGATTGGGGCCGCCTCTCGCTACGGCCAGCAGAGTGTTGCCAAAGGGGCTGTGGCCCTTTGAGAAAGAAAGGGACTCGATCTTTGCAATGTCATGGGTGCAGGAAACGCCGCCGAAAATAGAAATGGCCGGATCCAAAACCTCCAGCGCCCGGCAGAATTCACTCAGGTTGGTGCGTTGCAGGGTGCTGGGTATGATCTCCAGGGAGCCCAGCCAGGGGTTGGCGTGACAGTAGGCAACGAGGCGGGCCGCAATGCCGAGAGAATCCCCCTCAAAATCATCGAACTGAAGGATTTCTGCCCTTGAGTCGGGGTCTTCATAGATTGTAAAGCTCAGCATAGGCTTCTGGTGGAATTTACCGTTGTCGATAATGCCGTTACAGGTACAGCCGTAATACTGAACCTCGGGCAGAGTTTCATCCAGCAGCCGGCTGATATGCTGTAAGAAAGCGGAGTCAGCCTGGACTGATAATATTTTGCAGATACAGGTATTGCGGCCGCATTCTTCCCAAAGGGCCTTTACCTTTTCCAGCTGTTGCAAAAGGGAAGCGTCATTTTCATATGTTACTGAAGTCTGCTTCATGATAGTATATCCCTTTCATGTCTGATACTATAGTCCCTATTATAATATTTCAACTAAAGAATTAAAAGGGGTGTCTATTGGTTGTAGCTGTCAAATTTTTCTCCGGAAAAAATTAAGCCAGCAGGGACGATAATCCCGGCTGGCTTTGGGTGAACTGACATAATACGTGGTCAAGATATCAAATTGAATAGATGGTGGAGATGAAGGGGTTTGAACCCTCGACCCCCAGATTGCGAACCTGGTGCTCTCCCAGCTGAGCTACATCCCCATCTTCGTCAGACTATCGCCGACAGGAGAGATTATATACCTTTTTGCGGGGCAATGCAAGATGAAATTGACAGGGAAGTCATTTCATAATATTTCGGTAGGCGGTTTCCAGTCCTGACATGGGCCCCCGGTAGGTTCCGATGTACACTGAGACTCCCAGATCGATGGCCTGTTTGCCCTGCTCGATGGTTTCAAAGCCCTGATCCATGAGATTCTTCCAGCCTTTGGCCAGGAATGATTTCTGGTCGGCGACGGGCTTTTTCAGGAAGGCCTGAGTCATCCGCATTTCGTAGTAGTTCTTCAGCATCTCCAGCAGCTCCGGGGTCAGCTTTTCTCTGGGGCGCATGGCTCTGGCTTCGGCCAGGATGGCGGCGTAGACCCGTTCGGCTGTCTTGAGGGCCGGTTTCAGTTTTGCCGCCCGCAGTTCCTTTTCGTCGATGTTGTTTTCCATGTAGTGGAGAATTTCAAAGAGGTAGTCGTCGTCCTCGTCGTTCTTCACGGCCATGGCAATATCCTCCGCTACCTTCCGCATGGCTTCGGCAATCTTCGGGGGCATCTCGGGATATTTTTCCGGCAGCCTGGCCAGCTTGCGGCCCGCTCTGGTCAGGTTGGCAGCGTCAAAGGAAAGGCGGCTGTTGGCCGCCGGTTCAATAGATTTTGATCCTGTGGGCTTTTCGTTTTCCGGCACGGGTATTCCTCATTTCCTGTTTTGTTTTTGTCTGGCCAAAAGGTTTCCGAAGACATTATAATGCAGTTTTTTTAGAAATTGCAAGGCATTTTCCTGAATGATGGCATTATCAACAAAAATCAAAAGCTGCCCCTGAACAGCTTGCAAAAACAGCCGCCGGTTGTTATAATGTGAAAAAGTGGCAGAGTCGCCCGGGAGTTTTAGCCCCCGGGCTGTCTTTGTAGTTAGTGAACGTATAGGAAAGAGGTTGGTATCATGAAACTGAAGAGGATTCTTTGTGCCCTGACGGCGGCTTTTATGGCGATGTCACTTTTGGCCGGCTGCGGTGGGGAAAAGAAGGAGGCTGACAGCAAGGCAAAGAATGAAATGAAAATTCTCCGGGCAGCCGCCTCCGTTGATTTTGCTCCCTTTGAATTTCAGGATGAGACAAAGAAGGAATACCAGGGTTTTGATATGGATCTTATCCGGGCTGTCGGCAAGGAGATGGGCGTAAAGGTTGAGATTTCCAACATTACCTTCGATGGCCTTATTCCAGCGCTGGAGGCTGGCAATATTGACGTAATCATCTCCGGTATGACTATCAATGACACCCGCAAGAAGAAGGTTCTCTTTTCCGATCCCTATTATGAGTCCGGTTTGACTATGGTAGTCACTGCCGGAAACGATGCCATCAAGACATTTAAGGATCTTGAAGGCAAAAAGATTGCCGTTCAGATCGGTACTACCAGCGCCAGCGAGTGCCGCAAGATCAAGGATGCACAGGTCATCGAGCTGGATACTCCCTCCATTTGCTTCATGGAGCTTAAGGCCGGCAATGTGGATGCCGTTGTCAACGACCGTCCGGTAAATGACTATTTCATCAGCCAGGGCTTTGATGGGGTGAAAGCATTGCCGGAGCGCCTGACCGCTGAGGATTACGGCATTGCCATCAACAAGAATAATCCTGAGCTCCAGAAAAAAATCAATGCCGCTCTGAAAAAATTGAAGGATAACGGCGAGTATAAGAAGATTTTTGATAAATGGTTTGCCGCTAAAAAGGGTTAATAAATGAATTTTGATTATGATCTGGTAACGAGGGCCTTGCCTCTGCTGATAACCGGAGCCGGTATAACCGTAGAGATCACGGTCTTATCGGTGGCCCTTGGTATTTTTATCGGCCTTATTGCCGGAGTTGCCAGAGTCAGCCGATTTAAGCCTCTGCAATTGGTAACGGCGTGCTATGTAAATTTCTTTCGCGGCACGCCGCTTCTGGTTCAAATTTTTATCATCTATTTCCTGCTTCCCCTCATTACCGGCCATCGGATGGAGCCGATGGTGGTGGCGGTGACTGCCTGCGGTATCAACAGCGGGGCGTATATTGCGGAGATTTTCCGGGCCGGTATCCAGGCCATCGATGAGGGGCAGATGGAGGCAGGAAGGTCTTTGGGCTTCAGCTGGCTGGAGACTATGCGCTACATCATTGTTCCGCAGGCCTTCAAACGGGTTTTGCCGCCCTTGGGCAACGAGTTTATCGCTTTGCTGAAGGATTCTTCGCTGGTGTCGGTGATCGGATTTGAGGAGCTTACCCGCCGGGGTCAGCTAATCATTGCCCGGACTTATGCCTCCTTTGAAATCTGGACCTGCGTGGCGCTGATTTATTTGGCGATGACCATGTTGATTTCCCAGCTGGTGGCTTATCTGGAGAGGAGGTACGCTCTCAATGATACGCATTGAGAAGCTGTCCAAATCCTTTGGGCCCGTGGAGGTGCTGAAGGATATCGACCTTCATGTAAGGCCCGGCGAGGTAGTGGTGATGATCGGCCCCTCCGGCGCCGGTAAATCGACGCTGCTTCGTTGTATGAACTATCTGGAAGTGCCCACTTCCGGCAGGGTCATCGTCAACGGTAACGAGCTGTCAGCTGATGAGGAAGTGCTGAACAGGGCCCGGCTGAATATCGGCATGGTTTTTCAGCGGTTTAATCTGTTCCCTCATCTGACGGTGCTGGAGAACATCACGCTGGCGCCGGTCAGGCTGTTGAAGGAGGAACTGGCCGCGGCCCGGGAGCGGGCGGCGGCTTTGCTGGAGAGAGTAGGTCTTGCCGACAAAAAGGATGCCTATCCCAGCCAGCTGTCCGGCGGCCAGCAGCAGCGGGTGGCAATCGCCCGGGCTTTGGCCATGAATCCCAAGGTAATGCTCTTCGACGAGCCTACCTCTGCCCTTGATCCCGAAATGGTGGGGGAGGTGCTGGCCGTAATGAAGAACCTTACGGCTGACGGAATGACAATGGTCATCGTGACCCATCAGATGAAGTTTGCCAGAGAGGTGGCCAACCGGGTCCTCTTTATCGCCGATAAGAAGATTTGCGAGGCAGGGTCCCCGCAGGAGCTTTTCGACAATCCTCAGGAACCCCGCACCAGGGAGTTTCTGTCAAAAATTATGTAACAGGTGGTCTCCGCTGTCTGACGATGGCGGAGTTTTTTTATTCACTGTTTTTCCACGAAAGCAGTCTAAAATAATAGCGGATTTTAACCGTGAAGCAACAGGAGGAGAATATGCGAGTTCTTTTGGCAGAGGATGATACCCGCCTGGGTAAGCTCATCAATTATATGCTGGAGCAAAATAAAATAAACGTGGACTGGGTGCAGGACGGCAGTATGATATACGAGTATGCCATGTACACGGAATACGATATCCTGATCCTTGACTGGATGATGCCGGGGGAGAGCGGGGTGGATGCCTGCCGCCGCCTCAGAGAGAATGGCTATGAGCGGGCGATCATGATCCTTACGGCCCGGGATGCCGTTGAGGACAGAGTAAAGGGGCTGGACGCGGGGGCAGACGATTATCTGGTGAAGCCATTTGAATTTGCCGAGTTGCTGGCCCGGCTGCGGGCGTTGTCCCGCCGCAGCAGTCAGAAGCTGCAGCAGGATATTGTGGAGGTGGGAGAGTTTACGCTGAACCGGACGGTGAAGGTGCTGAAAAAGGGCGATATGGATGTCCAGCTTTCCCCCAGAGAGTTCCAGATATTTGACCTGCTGGCTCAGAATCTTGGCTATGCGGTGCCCCGTGAGGTGATCCTTGACCGGATCTGGGGGCTGGAATCGGATGTGAGCTCCAACAATATCGATTCCTATGTGAAGCTTTTGCGCAAGAAACTTGACAGCGTAGGCGGCGGCTCCCTCATTCAAACTATTCGGGGAGTTGGTTACAAATTGGAAACGGAGTGAGATCGTGTCTTCACCGGAAGGCCTGAAAAACGCAGATGACAATGTATTTGGCCGCAGCCGCCGTCAGCTGACTTTTTATTATGCTGCCCTGATGGCAGCGTTCCTCATCGTTCTCGTTTTCATTGTTCATCGAAGCATGAACTGGGCCATTACCTCGGAGGAAGCGAAAGAGCTGATCGACACGGCCAACAACCTTTCCTATGCCCAGAGCCGGATAATCCAGCACCGGGGCGATGATGACAACGATGATGTCTTCGATATCAAGAGCATGAGCGACCGGATTTTCTTCTATGCCTTTGACAAGAAGGGAACGATGCTCAGCTTTGCCCGTCCGGCTCCTGATTTGGAGGATTTTGTTCTCAGCACCGTCTCCGAATGGAAGGAAGGGCCTGATGAGGTGACCCTCTACATCAGGCGGGAAGCCGGCAGAGAGCAGCAGATCATGATGACCTCCCATCCAATCATGGTAGGGATAAATCCAATGGGAATGGTATATGTGGGCAAGGACGTGGCCACTATTTATGCCGGTATGCGCAAGGCGACATATACCCTGACCTTCGTGGCTTTTCTGGCGTTGCTTATCGCGACGGTTATCGGCTATCTCATGGCCGGTAAGGCGATGGAACCGCTGCAGGAGGCTTATGCGACCCAGCGAAGATTTGCCGCCGACGCTTCCCATGAGCTGAGGACGCCGCTGGCGGTGGTTATGGCCTCTTGCGATATATTGGAGAATGACCCGAATTTTAAGGAGCCATTCCTGCGGCAGATCGTGGCCGATGTCCGGGATGAAGTCAAGAAGATGACCCGCCTGGTTGGGGATCTGTTGTTTGTGGCCAGAAGCGATAATCAGGCCATCAAGCTGATGCCGCGGGATTTTGATTTGGCGGCGGTGGCCGCCCAAACACTGCGGCTCATGCAGCCGCTGGCGGAGGAAAAGAACATCACCCTTAAACTGGAGGGAGCGGAAAGCGTTCCTGTCCGGGCCGATGAGGAAAAGATCGGCCAGCTGATGCTTATCTTTGTGGATAACGCCATCAAGTATACTAATCCTGGGGGCTTGGTCACGGTGAATCTGCCGGAGCCGGTGAAGGGGAGAATAAATTTTTCCGTCACTGATACGGGCATCGGTATAGCGCCGGCTGATTTGAACCGGATATTTGAGCGCTTTTACCGGGTAGATAAAGCCCGTTCTCGGGAGATGGGAGGAAACGGCTTGGGGCTGGCCATCGCCCACGAACTGGCGGAGCTTTACCATGGAACGATCAAGGTGAAGAGCAATCTGGGTCAGGGGACGACCTTTACAGTTTCTCTCCGGGACAACAGCCGGAACCGCAATATTATTGATGTCAACCAGAAAGGAAAAAACGGTTGACTGCAAGGCCCGGGAAGTCTATACTCTATGCGTTGCTATCGATAAATAAGGATGATGGGGGCTTTGCAATGGGGTCAGCTAATACGGTTAAGGATATGGCAAGGATGGCGATATGCCTGGCGCTCATCTGTGTGTCGGCCTATATTGCTGTCCCGGTTCCTTTTGCGGCGGTGGTAGTTTCAGCCGTAACCCTGTCGATGAACCTGGCGGCCTTTCTTTTGACGCCGATGCAGACCTTTGTGGTTCTGGTTTCCTATGTGCTGCTGGGGGTGGCGGGACTGCCGGTTTTTGCAAATGGCGGGGCCGGTATCGGACAGCTGTTTGGTCCATCCGGCGGCTTTCTTATCACCTTTTGCATCGCGTATCCCGTGGTAAGTCTTCTGAAGGGGGATAAGCCGGACTTTAAGCGGTATATGCTGGCGGTTCTCGTGGGCATACCCATCAGCTATATCGGCGGCATATACACGGTTATGACGGTGCTGGGGCTGTCCCTTAATCAGACTCTTTTGGTGGCGGCGCTGCCTTACATTCCCTTTGATATCGTCAAAGGGGCAGTGGCGGCGGTGATTGGGATCAGGCTACAAAAGGCGCTTTACTGAAGCGTTGAGCAATTTATTGTTTCACCCCTCAGGCGGCTTCGCCGCCAGCTCCCCTACAGGGGAGCCGATGAGAAGGATTAGAAGGTCGGAAGGAATGGATTTGATCTTGAAGAAGAAATTTGGATTTCTTTTTGTACTGGCAGCATTGACGATGATTTTGGCTGCAGGCTGCGGCAGTGAAAAGAAAGCGGGGAGCAGGCCGGAGGAGAAGACTCTGCCGCCTCTGGTAGTGGGGGTTATGCCTGATGTGGATTCTCTGCCGCTGATCTTTGCCCGGGAGCTCGGTTATTTCAAAGACGAGGGCGTAGAGGTAAAGATAGAGCAGTTCAAAAGCGCCGTTGACCGGGACGCGGCTATTCAGGCCGGGGCTGTAGACGGCGCCGTTTCGGATATGCTGGCCGTGGCGTTTTTCCGGGAAGGGGGCATAGATGTAAAAATCACTTCTCTGACCAACGGTAATTACAGGGTTATCGGGGCGGCAAATGAGCCGGCCAGAACCATGAAAGAGCTGGCCGGAAAGGATGTAGCTGTTTCACGCAACACGATAATCGAGTTCGTTACCGACAGCGCGCTGGCTATGGAGGGACTGACAGCGGAGTCCGTGAATAAAAAGGCTATTCCCAAGATCCCGGCCCGGCTGGAAATGATGGCGGCGGGCAAGCTGACCGCGGCTACTTTGCCGGAGCCGATGGCCTCCATGGCAATAAAGAATGGCGCCCATGTAATCGCGGATGCGGCGGATATGGGGATAAATCCCGGCGTATTGATGTTCACCGGAAAGGCCGTCAAAGAGAAAAAATCATCAATTGCCGCCCTGTACCGGGCTTATGACCGGGCGGTAAAATATCTAACGGAGACCCCTTCCCGGGAATATATGCAGACCGTCATTGACAAGGGCGGCTTCCCGGCGGCAGTAAAGGATGGAATCACTCTGCCCAAATATCAGGCGGCATCGATGCCCAGTGAAAGGGACTGGCAGCTGTGTCAAAAGTGGCTGCTGGATAAGAAGCTCACTGCGAAAAAGCTGGAATTTAAGGATGTAACCGAGGATGTTTCGGCAAAATAAGCGATGATTACCATAGAAAATCTTTCCGTAGATTATGTGACAGACGACAAAAAGAGACAAAGAAAAACCGTCCTCGCCGGTATTGACCTTTCGCTGCCGGTGGGGACGGTTAATGTCGTTATTGGACCGTCAGGAGGCGGGAAATCAACCCTCCTTAAAGCGATTGCCGGTCTGGTGGAACCGGCCTCGGGCAGTATTGAACTGACGGGGGAGGGGAAAGGCCGCCCGGTTATCGGGTTCATGCCCCAGAGCTACGGGCTCCTGCCCTGGGAAACAATCGGGGATAATGTTGAGCTGGCAGCCAGGCTGCGTCTGAAGAAGGCCGGGGCATCAGCGGAGGATTTCCAGCTGATGGCAGGACAGGCCCATGAGCTGATGAAACAGCTGGGCATTGAAGCCGTGAAGGATCGCTACCCGTCAGAGGTTTCCGGCGGCCAGCAGCAAAGGGCGGCGCTGGCCAGAATGTTCCTGCTCTCCCCGGACGTCCTGCTGATGGACGAACCATTTTCCGCCCTTGACGAGCTCACCAGGGCAGAGGTGCGGGAAATTTTCTCCGATTTGTGCGATCGCAGCCGGCAGCAGGAAAAATCGGCAAAGATGACGGTACTGCTGGTAACTCATCAGGTGGGGGAGGCCGTTTTACTGGGAGAAAAAATAATCGTTTTGGATGGGAGAGTCAAGGCGGTTATAGAAAATCCCCGCGTTGGACTGGGAGAGGGCCGGTATTTTCAGGAAAACGCTGAATTTACTGCAAGGCTCAGAGACCTTTTGAAGCGGGAAGGGGGAACATCCCGGTGAAAAAGGGAGATGGTATCATTCCGCTGGTTTGGGCGGTGACCGGTTTGCTGTCAGGTTGGCAGCTGGCGGCGGTCCTTGTGGCGAGACCGATCGTGCCGGGGCCTTTCGAGGTCCTCCCGGTCTTGGCGGCAATATTTACCGATAAACTGCTGGTTCATTTGGGGGTTAGTCTTTGGCGGATCATCGGCGGTGTCCTGCTGGCGGTAATAGTCGGCTATCCCCTCGGCATATATCTGGGGTATAGTCCGAAGCTGGCGCGGATAATGTCGCCGGTGATTTATCTTACCTACCCGACGCCGAAGATCGCCTTGCTGCCGATAGTGATGTTGCTCTTTGGCCTGGGAGAGTTTTCAAAGCTCCTCCTGATATTCCTCATCGTCGTCTATCAGGTGGTGATCGCTGTCCGGGATGCAGTGGGAGATATTCCCCTGGAGTATTATTATCCGCTGGTGACCCTGGGGGCAGATTTTTCGGATATATTCCGCCATGTGCTGGCCCCGGCCACGCTTCCGGCGTTCTTTACTTCTCTCCGGGTAGCCATGGCGACAGCCGTTTCGGTACTGTTTTTTACGGAAACCTTCGGCACGGAGTACGGGCTGGGCTATTTTATTATGGACGCCTGGCTGAGGGTCAGCTATCAGGAAATGTATGCCGGGATATTTGTTTTGGCGTTCTTGGGGATTGCTATTTTTATGCTGCTGGATTATCTGGACGGACGGTGCAACAGGTGGCAGAAATGATTCGATTCAATCCTTGCAGCTTACCAGCGTTTACTTATGCGGTAGACTGATAATTGCCCGCTCATTCTTTCTTTAATCCGTTCTTCATAGCAAAAGCGCAGCCGGGTAAGCTGCGCTTTCAGGTTAAAATATGTCGCTGTGAGTTCCCGTTCTGGTGAGGTACAGGAGAAGCTCCTGACCGATAACCTCGTACACCAGCAGCCAGTCCGGGGCGATGTGGCATTCCCGGCACCCCTTATAGTCACCGTTCAGACCGTGGTCTTTGTACTGACTGGGCAAAGTCTTTCCCTCTGCAAGTATGCCGATAACTTTTTCAAGCAGGCTCATGTCATACCCGCGTTTCTTTAAGCGCTTGTAATCCCTTTTGAAAGCCGCCTGATATTTAATCGTCAGCATCTAAATCCTCCATCAGCTCGGTAACGGAGGTAAATCCGCAGCTCAGACCAATACCATTTCTTGCGTCTTCGATAGCTTTCAGGGTTTCAATATTTGGGACAGGCGTTCCTACTCGAAAGGGAATAGCCTGTTCACGAACAGCCTGACGAAGAAACATATTTACGGCCGTGCTTAAACTCAAGCCAAAGCTTTCAAACAGAGCCTGAGATTCCCGCTTCAAGGCCTGGTCAATTTTTATGTTCGTGCTTACGGCAGACATAATACCGCCTCCTTTCATTTCTATTACACGCCTATTATATCTACTTTGTCAATACTTTGTGTAAAATGGCTCAGATTTATTTTTCGGAGCTATTGTCCGCTTACCCAGACTTGTTGGCTTTGGTATATGGCGATGATAAACTTGGAATGACCATGAAGGATTGCATTAAAAAAGAAGAATATGTGATGGCTGTGCCGGGGCATGAAAAGGGGCTGCAAGAATGATTTCTCATTTTTGCAGCCCCTTTTGGCTTAGCGGAAATACACGATTGTATCCTCCGGCTCTTTTTCCGGAGTAAATGATTCAATCTGAAGGCGGAAGTCGTTTGGTTCGCCGCTGGAATTGTATCCCACGTACAGGGTGGCTTCCACGGTGCCCCATCTTTTCTCACCCGCCTTAATGCCGTCGTAAACACTGCCGGTGCCACCGAGCCCCAGGAAGGTAAGGTCGTCGACACAGCAGGACATTCCGCTGCGCCCGAATACTGAGAATAAGCGGTTGGCCTGCCTGATTTTGCCCACAAAACCGGCGATCCTTATCTTTTTGCCCTCATACCGTTTCGGGTGGTCCTGCATATCGATGAACCAGGCGCCGAAATCGTCAAAACCCACCTGGATAGGATTTGCTTCAAAATCGAAGGGCAGCTCCGGTTCTTCCTCGAAGAAGCCGGGATCCTCGGACTCAAAGTAGACCTGGGCCCGCCGGTTTACGGCCCGGATATTGCGCCGGATATCCTGCTGCCTCGTGCGGTTGTCACAGCGGTTGAATACGATCACATCCGCATACCGGTAACAGTCCACGATTTTATCCTTCATGTTCTGCTGATAGATTTCAAAGGTTTCAGCATTGACGGTGGCTACCACCTGGAAAACGAACCAGCCGGGGGGAAGGTCGATGTCGTCAAGGTCGGTTATTTTCCACATGCCGTTGTATTCCATCATGACGGCGGTGGGCCGGTGTTCCTTATCGAGGGCCGCCAGCTTTCCGGCAGTGAAGTCCTCCGGCTCCTCGATAATCTCCGTAACGGCCCGGCTGCGTTTCACCAGAGCCTCCGGAAGCTCCTCTTCCCCTTCTTCACAGAGAATGATGAGATTCTTGTCCCGTACGGAGAATTTGTTGCTGGAGAGAAAATCTTTAATAACGCTGGTCTTGCCGCTTTCCAGGAGACCGAGAAATAGATAGACAGGAACTTGCTTCGGTTCTTTTGCCATGATATAGTCCTCTTATTTTGCGGCGAAAAGCTTTTCCAGAGCTTCTTCCTTCAGGCCGCTTCCGATGACGCAGAAGCGGCCGGTGTAATCGGCCGGGCTTTCCTCTACATTGCCTTCACCGGGAACATAGTTGAAGCAGAGCCACTTGCTTCCCTCGGCGTTAGCCAGAATGCCTTTAGCTCTGAGGACAGTACCGTAGATTTTGTCGTCCTTGAGGGCGTCGATGATTTTTTCCAGCTGTTCTCTGGTGTACTTGTCAGCTGTTTCCCGGCCCCAGCTGGTGAAGATTTCATCGGCATGATGGTGATGGTGGTCGTGGCAGCTGCAATTTGGATCATGGCACTTATGATCGTGGTCATGATGATGGTGGTGTCCGCATTCATCGTGACCGTCTTCGTCATGGTGATGGTGCTCGTGGTCGCCGTGGTCATTCTCGTCCTGGTGGTGATGGCGTTCATGATGATTGGCCGTCTCTTCAAGGGAAAGAAGCTCGCTGCGGGAGAGGGCTTCCATGATTTTTTCGCCGCTGATTTCATCCCAGGGGGTGGTGACGATCGGCGCCTTTTCATTCAGCTCACGGATACAGGCAAGGGCTTCAGCCAGCTTCTTCTGGCTGACATCCTGGGTGCGGCTCAGGACTATGCAGTCGGCGCTGGCAACCTGATCCGAGAAAAATTCGCCAAAGTTCCTGGCATACATCTTTGCCTTTCCGGCGTGTACTACGGTAATGCTTCCTTCAATGATTATCTCATCGTCGCAGACAGCCGATACCGCTTTTTTTACGTCGGAGAGCTTGCCTACGCCGGAGGGTTCGATAATGATCCGGGCAGGATGATATGTGTCGATGGCCTGATGAAGGGCCGCCTCAAAGTCCCCTACCAGGGAGCAGCAGATACAGCCGGAGTTGATTTCCCGCATTTCAACTCCCGCGTCCTTCAGGAAACCGCCGTCCACGCTGATGTCGCCGAATTCGTTTTCAATCAGGACGATTTTATCGTGGAACGCTTCGGCGATGAGCTTTTTTATGAGAGAGGTTTTGCCGGCGCCGAGAAAACCCGAGAAAATATTGATTTTTGTCATTTGACAGCCTCGCTTTCAAAAGGGAAATAGATTGGAAATCTAAAACTGTATTATAACGCCGAAGCTGAAATAATTGCAACGACATTTTCCCTTCCGTACTTTTCAGAAATCTCTGTTAATATATGAACAAAGATGTTGAAAGGGGAGGTATCGATGCGGTTGTTTATAGATACGCCCATAGGGATACTTGGTCTTACGGCGGATGACAAGGCGTTGACCGGGGTGTCGTTCGGCGGTGGTGAGACAGGATTTCAGCGGTCGCAGGAATTGTCCGGAGGGGCCGGAGAAATCCTCAGAGAGGCCCGGCGGCAGCTGACGGATTATTTCGCCGGAGAACGCCGGGAGTTTGATTTCCACCGATTGCCCCTCCGGCTGTCGGGAACGGATTTTACGCAGAAGGTAGGCAGGGCTCTGCTGGAAATTCCTTACGGCGAAGTCAGAACCTACGGGGAGATAGCGGCGGCCGTGGACAGCCCCAGGGCGGCGCGGGCAGTCGGCGGGGCCTGTCACCGCAATCCCGTCTGCATCATCGTTCCCTGCCACCGGGTCGTTGGGATCGGAAACAGGCTCACCGGCTTTGGCGGCGGTATGGGGGTAAAGGCATGGCTGCTGGCTCATGAAGGAGTTCACGGTATCAGGTAACGGCACAGGCAGCAAAGTCGATTATTTGAAAAATATGTCGGTTTCTTTTGACTAACGCCCGTACCTTTGGTAAAATATTACGCTGAATTGGTTTTTGTTATTGAGGGGTGAATTGTTTGTTTGATTTTCTGAAAAGATTTCTCGGCGATAACAACGAGAAGGAAATTAAACGTTACCGTGCGATAGTGGACAAGATTAACGGCTATGAAGAAAAGCTGAAGAATATGTCTGACTCCACTCTGGCCGGGCATACTGATAAATTTAAGGACCGGCTGGCCTCCGGCGAGACCCTTGACCAGATTTTGCCGGAGGCTTTTGCGGTTACCCGGGAGGCCAGCCGCCGGGTGCTTGGCATGAGGCACTTTGACGTGCAGCTGATCGGCGGTATGTGCCTCCATGAGGGAAAGATCGCCGAGATGAAGACCGGCGAAGGCAAGACACTGGTGGCGACTCTGCCGGTTTACCTCAACGCTCTCACCGGCAGGGGCGTTCACATGGTCACGGTCAACGATTATCTGGCCCGCCGTGACAGTGAGTGGATGGGTCATCTCTACAATTTTTTGGGCTTGTCCGTAGGTCTTATCGTTCACGATATGGATTTCCCGGAGCGTAAGTACGCCTATAATTGTGACGTTACTTTTGGCACAAACAATGAGTACGGCTTTGATTATCTGCGGGACAATATGGTGGTTTCTGTTGACCAGATGGTGCAGCGGGAGCTGCATTATGCCATCGTGGACGAGGTGGACAGTATCCTCATTGATGAAGCCCGCACGCCGCTCATCATTTCCGGCCCCGGACAGAAGTCTACCGACACCTATGCTATCATGGCAAAGGCGGTGGCCACCCTCAAAGAGGGGGTCGACTATAAAGTCGATGAGAAGGCAAAGACGGTGGCTCCCAGCGATGAGGCAGTGCTGAAAATTGAAAAGATTGTCGGGGTAAAGAATCTCTATGCCCCGGAAAACATCGAAATGTCCCATTGCTTTACCGCGGCGCTCCGGGCCCGCTCCCTCATGTTCCGGGATCGGGATTATGTGGTAAAGGACGGGGAAGTCATCATCGTGGATGAGTTCACTGGCCGCATTATGCCGGGCCGCCGTTATTCCGACGGCCTCCATCAGGCAATCGAGGCGAAGGAAGGGGTAAAGATCCAACGGGAGTCTCAGACTTTGGCTACCATTACTTTCCAGAATTACTTCCGCATGTACGCAAAGCTCTCCGGCATGACCGGTACCGCCAAGACTGAGGAAGACGAGTTCCTGAAGATTTACAAGCTGCCGGTAATCGTCGTTCCCACCAACCGTCCGGTCCAGCGGATAGACAACCCCGATGTGATATACAAGACAAAACGGGCCAAGTACAAGGCGGTGGCCAACGCGGTTGAAGAGATCCATGCCACCGGCCGTCCGGTGCTTATCGGCACTACCTCCATTACCCAGTCTGAGGAGCTGAGCAGGCTTTTACAGCAGCGCCAGGTACCTCACAACGTCCTGAACGCCAAGTTCCACGAGAAGGAAGCGGAAATCATCAAGGACGCCGGTCAGCTGAACGCCGTTACCATCGCCACCAATATGGCCGGCCGCGGTACGGATATCGTGCTGGGGGAAGGGGTAAAGGAATTGGGCGGTCTGGCCATTATCGGCACCGAACGCCATGAGTCCCGCCGGATCGACAATCAGCTGCGGGGCCGGGCCGGCCGTCAGGGGGACCCGGGCTCTTCCCGCTTCTACCTTTCCCTGGAGGACGATTTGCTCCGCCTCTTCGGAGCGGAGAATATTTCCAAGGTCATGGATAAGCTGGGACTGGAGGAAGACGAGCCCATAGAGCATTCCATGATCACCTCCTCCATTGAGCACGCTCAAAAGAAGGTGGAAGCCCGCAATTTTGACATCCGTAAGAACGTCCTTGAGTACGATGACGTCATGAACCAGCAGCGCGAGGTAATCTATGCCCAGCGCCGGAAGGTTCTGAACGGAGAAGACCTGAAGGACAACATCATCTACATGATCGACGCCATCATCGACTCGGAGATGAACCAGTACGCCAACGAAAAGCTCTACCCTGAGCAGTGGTCCCTGGATGAGCTGATTAAAGACGCCGAGAGTATTTACTGCCCCCAGGGTGAGCTTGACCCTGAGGAGCTTCTGGAGCTCAGCCGGGACGAGCTGAGGGAAACCCTCCACGATATTGCGGTGGACGCCTACGAGGAGCGGGAAAAGCTGCTCACGGAAGAAGTCATGCGGGAGCTGGAAAAGGTCGTCATGCTGAGGGTTGTTGACAACAAGTGGATGGAACACCTGGATCACATGGATATGCTTCGGGAGGGTATCGGCCTCCGGGCCTACGGCCAGAGGAACCCCATTGTTGAGTACAAAATCGAAGGCTTCAACATGTTTGAGGAGATGATCAACTCCATTCAGACAACAATTGCCCGGATGATATTCCAGGTGCAGGTGGTTTCTCAGGAGCAGCAGGAGCTGGAGGACAGACTGGCTACGGCTCAGGCCTCCCATGGAGACGATGTGTCTTCCGCCGAAGCCCATCCGGTAAAAAAACCGGTAAACAAGGTGAAAATCGGCAGGAATGAGCCCTGTCCCTGCGGCAGCGGCAAAAAGTACAAGGATTGCTGCATGAAGAAGCGGAAGTAACAGACCGGTAAGGTCAGACATATATTTATATATTTGATAGGATGTGAAAAGTTCATGCTGGAAGATTTGAAGGGACCAATAACAGCTATTAGAGAAAAGCTGAACGAAATGGGGAACTCTCTTTGACGTCCCTCGCAAAGAGCAAATAATAGCGGAATTGGAATTTAAGATGGGGGCTCCCGATTTTTGGGATGATGCCGAGAAGGCGCAAAAAATAAATCAGGAGCTGAACGACGTCAAGGGCGATGTAGACAAGTACAAGGCCCTGCTGGGCAGGGTGGACGATGTGGAAACCTTGCTGGAAATGGCCTTTGAAGAAGACGATCCCTCTATGGAGGAGGATATCAGGGCGGAGCTGGAGTCCCTGAAGGAGACGGTTCATGAGCTGGAGCGGTCGGTACTGCTTTCCGGCGAGTACGACGGCCGCAATGCTATCCTGAGCCTTCACGCCGGGGCCGGCGGTACTGAGGCCCAGGACTGGACCCAGATGCTGCTGCGGATGTACACCCGCTGGGCCGAGCACCACGGTTTCACGGTGGAAATGGCCGACCTGCTTCCCGGCGATGAGGCGGGGGTCAAATCGGTCACTGTTTTCATCAAGGGACATAATGCCTACGGGCTCTTGAAGTCCGAGCACGGGGTACACCGCCTCGTCCGGATCTCACCCTTTGACGCCAACAAGCGCCGCCATACATCCTTCTCGGCCTGCGAAATCATGCCGGAGATCGACGATGCCCAGGAAGTCCAGATAAATATGGAGGAGGTTCGGGTAGATACGTACCGCTCCAGCGGCGCTGGCGGCCAGCACGTCAACAAGACCAGCTCCGCCATCCGCATGACGCATCTGCCTACCGGTATCGTAGTCCAGTGCCAGAACGAGCGCAGCCAGCTGCAAAATAAGGCCCAGTGCCTTGCCATGCTGCGGGCCAAGCTGTTCCAGCTGGAGCTTCAGAAGAAGGAGGAGGAAAGGGCAAAGCTTCAGGGAACCCAGAATAAGATAGAGTGGGGCAGTCAGATCCGCTCCTATGTTTTCCAGCCCTACACTCTTGTGAAGGACGTCCGCACCGGCTGTGAAACCGGTAATATCCAGGCAGTGATGGATGGAGAGCTGGACAGCTTTATTGAAGCGTACCTGGCGGCCCTGGCAAACGGAGAGATTTAATACTATCCGGAGATAAAACCAAATGAAAAAAATTTCCGTTGGGATAGCAGCGGTTATTGCTGTCCTTGTCATATTCAGCGAATTTGTCGTTCCCACGGTAATGTCCGCGGCGGCTCAGAGCCAGCTGAGAAAACTGACAAGCTCGGATAATCTTACCGTGTCATTGAAGTCTGTTCCCGGCCTGCTGATGCTCACCGGCGTGGTAAGCAGGGTGGAGATCAAGGCTCAGGAGGCGTACCTGGGAGAGCTGCGGGGCAACGATATGGAGCTTCATGGGGAAGACGTTACCGTAAATGTGGAAAGATTTATCCAGGGCAAGGGCTTTCAAATAGACAAAGCCGGACGCATCGATTTTGTCGGCACGGTAACGGCAAAGTCGCTGGAGGAGCTGATCAATAAAAAAGTAGACAAGCTGAATGTGGAAAGTCTGGAAATCACCCCGGAGGCAATAAAGATTAAGGCCAAGGCGGCGGTGCTGGGCAAGGATCTGAAAGTGGATTTTACGGGCGATGTCTACAATAACGGCAACAAGCTGTATCTCCGGGCGCAGCAGGTGAGCGTCAAGGGAGTGAGCGTTAAAAGCCGCATTGCTACCCGCATTTTTGGTGATATTCTCCTCTATGATTTCGACAGGCTGAAATTCCCCGTACAGCTCCAGACTGTGGAACAGCAGGCGGGGATTATTCATATGACCTTTTCCCATTGATCTGCTTGTCAGTTTTATTCCCAATAGGATTTACCTGTGGGAAGAATTTCGGAGATTCCGGGAAGCAGGTCTGGGTTCAATTTTATTGATGCAGGGTTGACTTTGCCTTGGAGGCGGGGAGACCTCCCACTTGGGGAATTTATTTAGCAGGGAGCTTTTCAAATTAAATGAAAAAATTCCTTTATAACAAGGCTTTGCTCGCCGTGATGGTACTGGGGCTGGCCGCTTCAGTCATCATAAATCTGGCGCGGGTCGCCGACGAAAGGGCAAACAATTCCATAGATTTGGTGGTGGACTATGAAGCCATCGTAGAGCTGGCCGAGAAGGAAGGTTTGCCGGTAAGTGAGGTAATGTCCAAGGCAAAGGAGGCCGGCATTACCTCCCTGGCTGTTTACGACAGGACATTCAAGAAGCTTAATAAGTCCGGTAAGTGTACAGCCACCCGAGGGGCCGATATCATGGAGCGCTACCGTACCGGCTCCCTGGTCAGCCCGGCCTGGCGGGAGCTGGCCGAAAAGGGCGATATCAAGGACGCTGAGATGTACATAACCAGCGGCGATGACGTCACCTTCCGGGAAGTAAAGGAAGACCTGATCCGCTGCCTGGGCCGTGACCGGGTGCGTTCCTTTGCGGTTGAGGGCAAGGAGGTTCTGGCGGTAAAGGCCAATGGCGATGCCTTTGTAAAGCTGCACCTCGGTTTGGCCTCTGATGAAATGAAGGCGGTAAACGATGCCGGCTTCTATGTTGTAGCCCGCCCGGCAAACTATGTTCAGCCGACGGTGGAGGGCGTGAAGGCCGTGTTCCGCCGCCTTGACGGGATAAAGGTATCCGAAGTGGTTTTCTCCGGCAGACAGTGCCTTGGGGCCTATGGCGAAGAGGGCGCGTTGGAAGCAGTTGCCAGGGAACTGAAGGAACGCGGGATCACTCTTGGTCTTATTGAGGCGACTACGCAGCTTCAGTTCTTCCCCCAGGAGGGGCTGGAGAAGATAGCGGCTGAATTGGAATGGCAGGCGGCTCGTTCTTACTACATCAGTAAGGAAGAGCTGAACAAGATGAAGGTCCAGCAGGCGGTGGACCGTTGGAAGAACACCGATGAGGAGCGGAATATCCGCGTAAGCCTCCTGATGCCCTTTGAAAATCCCCGGGATGGTATGACTCTCCTGGAAACGAATCTCAAGTATTTTTCTGAGGTAAAGGCTGCCCTGGCCGCCAGAAATTTCGTTTTCGGCCCGGCGGGAACGTTCCACCAGCTTCATATCGCTGCCTGGCTGAGAGCGCTGGTGGTGTTGGGGGCGGTGGCGGCCGGTGTCCTGTACCTCTCCCTCGTCATTCCGGCCCTCAACGCAAGGCGCAGTCTTCAGCTCGTCATGTTTGCGGTGACCGGCACGATTTTCTGCGGGCCGCTCTTTATGGGATCAGGGAATCTGGTCCGCCTGATGGCGGCCCTGGCCGGAGCAAACTTTTTCCCCTCGCTGGCGATGATCGGCCTGCTGGACTATATCCGCAGTCATAAGGATGCAGGCTGTAAGTCCGTCATTGGCGGCATTATCTTTGGCTTTGCCCTCCTGATCTTCACTGGCCTTCTCTCTTTCGTGGGCGCTTCCTATCTTTCCGCTTCCCTAAGCGATGTGGAATACTTCCTGGAGGCCAGGATTTTTCGGGGTATAAAGCTGACATTTATTCTGCCCCTCGTTCTGGTAGCGGTAGCTTTCCTGCAGCGGTTCAACATTTTTGGCTCCTTTGAGGACGAGGCGGAAAGCTTTGTGGCTCAGATAAAGGAGATAATGGACGCCCCGGTTACCGTGCGAGTTTTGGTGGCGCTGGGGGTCGTTGGCCTTGCGCTCATTGTCTTTATAGCCCGTTCCGGACACACCATGGGTATGCCTGTGCCGGGCATTGAGCTGAAGATTCGCGCTTTTCTGGAGAAGAGCCTGTATGCCCGCCCCCGGACGAAAGAAATGTTCATTGGCCACCCCGCTTTTATGTTGATGATAATGGCCTGGCTGAAAAAATGGCCCACGGTGGTGTTTTTTGCCCTTGTTATGGGAGCAACCATCGCCCAGGGCTCCATGGTAGAAACCTTTGCCCATATGCGCACTCCCTTCATGATGAGTGCGGTGCGGGGTGTCGGCGGCCTGATTTTTGGCGGAATTATCGGCGGAGGTTTGATGTTGCTGGTCACTTTGTGGTATAATATTTCGGCTAAGGCTCAGGCAAGGATTGCCCGGGACTGATTCCTTTGTTTATACAGAAAGCTTGCTTAAAGGAGCTTATTTGTCTGATGTATAATGTTGTGGTATCGGGATACTACGGCTCGAAGAACGCCGGCGATGAGGCAATGCTGGCGGCAATGATCGAGGTGTTGACCGATGTGAATCCACAGGTAAATATAATGGTTATATCCGCCAGCCCGGATGATACGGCGCGGCGTCATGGCGTGAAAGCAATTTCGTGGCTTGATGTCTCGTCCATTTGGCGCGCTTTGCGCCGGGCTGATTTGCTTATTTCCGGCGGCGGCAGCCTGCTGCAGAACGTTACCAGCGGCCGCAGCCTTTATTATTATCTCAGCGTTATCGCTCTGGCGCGCTTTTTGGGAACGCCGGTCATGCTGTACGCCCAGGGGATCGGCCCGGTCTGCGGCTCCCTGGCCCGGGCATTTATGCGCCGTCAGGCCAATGGCGCCGCCCTCATTACCGTCAGGGATAAGGGCTCCCTGGAGGAGCTGAGGGATCTCAGGGTAACGAAGCCGGTTATGGAGGTAACGGCTGATCCGGTGCTGGCCATCCATCCTGTCGAGACGGCCATCGGCCGAAAAATTCTTCAGGACCATCAGGTGGGCGGAGTCCGGCCTATCGTGGGGATTTCCGTCAGGGAATGGCGCGGCTGGACTGCTTACAAGCAGGTCGTTGCCAGGGCGGCAGATGATATTGTCAGGAACTACAACGCCCAGGTAGTGTTCCTGCCCATGCAGGTGCCTGAGGACGTGGTGACCTCTAAGGAGATCGCCCGCCTTATGGAGAAGGAGTCCGTCGTCCTTACCGAGGAATATACCACCAATGAACTGTTGAGCCTGGTAGGCTGTATGGATCTGCTTATTTCTATCCGCCTTCATGCCCTTATCTTTGCCGGGGTAATGGGCATACCGATGATCGGTCTTTCCTATGACCCGAAGATCGAACGCTTTCTGGCGTCAATAAACGAAAAACCGGCCGGGGATCTGGCTAATCTGACCCACGAGGAATTGAATGAGGCAATAGCTTACAGCTGGAAAAACAGAGAAGAAATCATAAGAAAAAATAATGAGCTGGTAACCGGACTCAGAGTTTTGGCGATAAGGAACGCCGAAGAAGCGGTGCGCCTTATGGAAAAAGGGAAAAATAACTTCTAAAAAAGAGTAAGTGATAAGTTGTGAGTAAACAGGAAAGCCCGATTGGCTACAGCCAATCGGGCTTTCCTGTTTGCCGTTGACGGTAATGATTTCCGTCAGGCCGCTGTTTTTTTTATCTTTCCGATCAACGCCCACAGGCAGGACATTCCCATTCCGTAGAACAGGGGATCTCCCGGCAGGCTGCACAGATTGGCGGTCAAAACAGTCAGAGGACTCAGAATTATCGACAGGAGCATGGACCGGGAAGAAATCTGCCCCGGTAAAAAGAGGGCAAGGGTCAGGGGAACGAAGACCACTGCTCCCCGCAATCCCATAGAGAGGAAACCGAAGTCATTTATGATGGCCCCGGGGACGAAGGCGGCAATGATACCGGCAACTGCCAGCACGATCATAATAATCGCCCGGATTGCCCGTAAGGACTTGGCGGCCAGGGCAGTCTGTCCGGCCTCGTCATCGGGAACCCTGACGGGGAAGAGCTTTTGCAGAATATCATTATTGATTATCGTGGCCACCCCGAGAGTGAGTCCGGCCCCGCCGCCGATGACGGAGATGAAAAGCGTGCCGATTATTATACCGGCGAATACCGGCGGCAGGTGGTTGAGGGCAAAGGCCGGGAAAGCCTGGATCGTGGACTCAAGAATGGGCAGGTCAGGGAGCGGCAGACCGGCCGAAGTAATGGCGGCCGCTTCCGAGGAAAGCAGATAGTTGGCGCGCATATACAGACCGATCATCACCCCGGCAATGCCCAAAGGCGGAACGATCAAGGCGCTGATAAGGGCGCCCCGGCGGCCGGCTTCGTGGCTCTTGCCGGAGAGGACTGCCTGGGCGTAGGTCTGGGTGGAGAGGACTCCCAGCAGGAGGCTGATACCGGAGCCGATGTCCTTCAGCGGCCCTCTGGCCACAAGGCTTAAAAACCGAGCGGAGAAATCCTCATGGGAGGTAATGGCCGGGAGGCCGATAAGGGGCTGGGAGCTGCCCAGGGAAGTGGAAAGAAAATTTGCTTCTATCCGGCTGAACAGAGCGGAGAAGCCGCCCGACCAAATATAGATGAGAATAAGGCCGAAGAAGCAGGCAAGGCATAGCAGTACCAGTTTGACAAAGCCGCCCATGCCTGCGCCCCAGGCTCCGCCAAAAATTACGTAAATTGCCATCAGAACGATGGAGATGACGATCGCCGGCAGCATGTCTACCGAGGGAAACAATACGGAGATAAGTCCGCCGCAGGCAACGATTTGAGCCAGCACGCTGATAAAAATGCCGATGGAGCAGAGGGCGGAGCCAAGCTCACCGGCTTTGCTGCCGTACTCTCGGGCAATGATCGACAGCTCTGTAACGCAGCCTGATTCCCGGAGGGGCCGGGTATATAACAGGGCCAGGAACAGGGCACCGATGCCGGAGCCCAGGGTGAACCACCAGGCGGAGAGACCGTAGTGAAAGGCAAGCTGGGCCGTGCCGATAGTCGCCTGACTGGAAACCAGCGCCCCCATTATACCGCCGCAGACCAGCAGGCTGCCGGCCTTGCCGCCGCCGGTAGTAAAATCCTTTGTGTCCGAAACCTTGCGGCCGGAGCTTATGCCAACGCCGATGATCAGGGCGAGAACTCCCACCAGGCCGAGAATATGCTGAAATGTCATGTTAAAAGCCCCCATTATTCTTCATTGCTTTGATTTTATCACTACGAACAGGCGCGGAAAAGTTGAAAAGAAAAAATTTTTTTGTTAAAATTCAGGCGGGATTATGTGGAGTAGTGTTTTACAGGAAGAAAGGGTAGGGATTACCATGCTGCAATCTGAAAAACTGAAGCGGGTCCTTGACGGCCTGGAGGATGCCTGCGGCCACTGCGCGATCTGTTCCCCGGATTGTCCGATCGCTGTTTCCCGGCGGGCGATTAACGGTCTTTACTACGATGTAAAGCAGAACGAGGAATACGAAGCGGAGAACGGCTCCGGCGAGGAAAACTGCTGAGAACGTAAGGCTGTTGAGCGCTTAAAGAAAATTTTTCCGGCCGCTGCATGACTATGGCGTCAGCTTTTATTGGGACCATGGATTGTGCGACGGCTTTTTTCATGGGAGAGGCAGGATATATGGCGGAAAGCTTTTTTGAGTACGGCGAAGAGGAAATCAGGTATCTGAAATCAAAAGATAAAAGGCTGGGGAAGGTAATCGACCGGCTGGGATATATCCGGCGAAAGACCGACAGCGACCTGTTTACCGCCGTCGTTCACCACATAGTGGGCCAGCAGATTTCTACCCGGGCCCAGCAGACGATCTGGACCAGAATGAATGAGGGGCTGGGCTCTGTTACGGCGGAAACACTGCTGTCGGCAGGCCGGGACCGGATAAAGTCTTTTGGCATGACTTACCGCAAGGCTGATTACATCCTGGATTTTTCCCGGCAGGTGGAAAGCAAAGCGTTTGATGGGGAGGCGGTAGCCAACCTTGACGACCAGGGAGCGATCAGGGCGCTGACGGCTCTGAAAGGCATAGGCCGTTGGACGGCGGAGATGATTCTCCTCTTCTGCCTGAAGCGGAAGGATATACTGAGCTACGGGGATTTGGGAATCATCAGAGGCTTGCGGATGCTGTACCGCCACCGGGAAGTGGACAGGGTAAGATTTGAACGGTACCGCAAAAGGTTTTCCCCCTATGGCAGCGTTGCCGCCCTGTACCTCTGGGCAATTTCCGGCGGGGCAATCCCGGAGCTGACGGACCCTCTGGCGGGAAAAAGCTGGCGGGTAAAATTTTCCGGCATCCCTTTTCGAGCATAAAAAAATCTCCGGCCATAGTTTTTATTCTACAGCGGGAGATTGCTTTTGTCTGTCTCCCCGGCAGGGGACAGCTAACAGGAGCGGAGAACTTTTGATACGGTCTCAAAAACCATCTGACTTATTGGGGAACAAAGCAAAAAATTTATATTGTCTGGCGGCTCATCATGCTTTCAGTCGGCTTCGCTGTCAAACAGACTTTTTTCACCCAGCTTTTCCAGCAGCAAATTTGTATCCATGACGCTGAGGCCATGTTCTAACGCGTAGAAGATAACGCTGTCCCATGGGTTGCGGACGTACAGCTCCCGGCAACCGGCATAATACAACAGGTGTTGAGTTTCTTTCCACGAAAGCTTCATCGCCAGGGCCAGCGCCAGGGCCTTTTTACGGGAAGGATTCTTCTTGCGGCCGGCGAAGATATGATAAGCGTAAGTCTTTTCCAGCAGCGAATCTTTGATAACTTCCGCCTTGTTAAGTGTTTTCACCGTCAGCAGCTCGTTCAGGTATTCGGATAACGTCCGGTCTTGCCGTTCCCCTTCGTTGGTCGATAAATATTCCTCAATGTCATTGGACGATGATAATTCGTTTTCCAGTTCTTCCGTATTTTTAGCAACCAATTTGTTGCCTCCACTATCAATATTGAATCCATCATACGATATTATCGGGTAGAAAGCAAGGTGAATCTATTGTCTCAGGATGCCGAAACTGCCGCGTTTAAGCTGGCGCAGGAATTTCTGGCTGCCCAATATGAAAAAATCCGTCTCCTGCGGCAAACCGATAAGAGCGAAGTATGGCTGGCTTCTGACAAGACCGGGAAACTGGCTGTATTGAAGCTGCTGAACCGTAAAGATTTACCTTACGCCCGCCTTAAAGAGTTAGACTTGCCGATTTGCCCGCAAATATACTATTTCGCGGAAGCGGCGGAAAAAACATTCCTCGTCGAGGAATATATACAGGGAGATTCCCTTGTGGAACGGATTCGATCCCGTCGCTATCTTTCGGAAGCGGAAGCTTGCAGACTTATTCTTCAACTTTGCCGCGGGTTGAGCGGGTTACATAAAGCCGGGATAATTCACCGGGATATTAAACCGGAAAATCTTATCATACAGGAAATAAACGGCGCGCTCTTTGTCCGGCTGATTGATTTTGACGCTGCCCGCACGGTGAAAGAGAACAGCCAGACGGACACAAGGCTCCTTGGCACGAAAGGATACGCCCCGCCGGAACAATACGGCTACAGCCAAACCGACGCCAGAAGCGATATTTACGCATTGGGCGTTACTTTCCTCGAAGCGATGGAGCCGGAATACCGCGGCTGGCTGCGAAACGTCCTCGCCAGATGCGCGGAAATCGATCCGAAGCGGCGCTATGCCAGCGCTCAAAAACTTGCCCTGGCCATCCGCTGTCATAAATTTCTGCCCCGGAGAAATTTTATATTGGCCGGCGCGTTAATCGCCGCCGCTATCGTGTTTTGGGGCAGCGAGGGCGGCGAAAAAACCACGCCGCCCCCAGAGAAAGCAACCGCCGAACAGCAGGAGGCAGCCGCTCCTTCACCAAATGAGCAGACGGCGGCAGAACCGCCGCTTGATCCGCCAGTTGATCCGCCTCGCCGGGAAGCGGTTCCAGCGGCGGACACGCAGGAAGAAATTAACGGGCGGGAACCTTATGACGCTCAGGATAAAGGTTCTGCTCCCCAGCCAAATGCTCTAAGGAGTAACCGTATCCATGCTTTCTACTATTTCAACGGCGAACGGCTTGACGAATGGACAGATAATTGGAATACTCCCGTTTTCAATGCCGGCACGGTCATAGACGTCCCGCTCAAATTATGGAAAAGCTGGAATGGCAGGTATCCAACCGCTTATAACGTCACAGTCCGCATTGAGAACCAGAGTTCGACCGTTTGGAAAAATCCGTATCTCGCCGTCGTATATGACGACCTGGGCAAAGTGCAAAAAAAGATCCTGCACAGCAAAAATATTGCTCCCGGTGAATCAGTCAATCTAGTCTTGCCCCTTTCGCAGTTTGCAATTAACGGAAACGCCGGCAATAACGGCCGCCGCACATTTACCCTCAGCGTTCATGGAGAGGGCGGACAGGAAGTATTTGGTCCCAAAACCAGATTAAACTTTAACTTAAAACCATAAATTATCCCTCATTGTCCCCGCGGGTCAACAAACCCCGCGGGGATTTGTTTATAATGTACACGTTATGAGGAGGTGAAAACCCGGGTGTCAGTAAAGCCGTTACCTGGCGGCAAACCGGCGCAGGAATCGCTGATTACGCTGGATTGCTTATTTAATCCTTTTGTTTTATTACTGGGATTCTTAAACATTGATTTTCGTAGTTCTTGACAACGAGCGGTATAAAAGCTAGAATGAGTTTGGAATTGTCCACAGGGGGGGGACATTAGTACTTAATTTACCGTCGGAGTTTTCGATTGGCAAATTGAAAGCCATTAGTCTGCGAAAAAGCGAAACGAAAGCGGGCGAACGGCAATATTTCTGGCGGGCGGCGAAGAACATCGCTTCCATCGCCGGGCGCGGGTTTCAGCTGTGCGGGAATTTATGCGCGAGCCATAATGTAATCTATAGCTTCAAAAAATACAGGGAAGGTGTATGACTGTTGAAGAAAGAATTATGTGTTTTTGCCCTGGCAGTTAGCTTAACGGCTACCTGCAGCGCGGAAGGTAATGATACGGCCGCTGGCAGTGCGGAAGGTAACGATGTGGCCGCGTCAATCGTAAACAGTATTGGCGGCAGCGTGAATGCCGACGGCCAATTGGACGCTGGCAATGCTGTCAATAGCGTAACCAATAGCCTTATCAGTAACGGAATCAATGACTACCTCCATGGCAAAAATGCCAGGGATTGGATGAAACGCACTGAGTTACAGCTCTATTTCCGGGATAATTGGAAGCCGGTATATTCTCTGGAAACTATCCAACCGTTATATGAGAATGATCTGTCTACCGTGTTTACTCAGTTCCGATTGGCCAATACCTCTGATATAGGAACCACGGCCAACCTGGGCTTTGGCTATCGCCGAACCAATCGAGCGGAAACTAATATGTACGGCGTGAATGTCTTTTATGATCACGGCTTTAAGGAAGGTCATGCCAGGATTGGTACCGGCTTGGAATATTTCTCGGGCTATCATGAATTACACGCCAATGCTTATCTTCCCGTTTCCGGCGAAAAAGAAGTAGATAGAGTGAACCATATTTTTGAAAAAGCTTTAAGCGGCTACGACGTAGAATATGGCGTTACTCTCCCCAAAGCCCAGTGGGCAAAATTTTACGTGCAGGGCTTTGTCTGGGATTATAAACATGACGACGACGCGAAGGGTTGTAGAATTGCAACCGAATTACAGCTTACGCCCAATATCAGCGCTGAATTAGGCTATGTTAAGGAGAGCGGGCAAAGCGGGGAAAAATATGTAAAATTTATGTATAACTTAGCTGGCAAAGATATATCCTTGTTTGGCCACAGGAAAAAGAATAAACCTCTCAAGCTTGTCATGCGCGACAAACGGCTGCAAAAAGTCCGCCGGGAAAACGATATCAGAGTAGAGCGTTATCAAAAAGGTGCCGATGGGACTATTGCTAAAGCAGGATTAAATGTAAGAGTTAGAACTCGTCTTTAATTTCTGGAAAGGGGTTAGAATATGAGAAAATATATTACCTGCCTGATTGGCATTTTGTGTATTGCATTTACCAGCGTATGTTTTGCCGGTAGAAATGTAATTACAGATTATAGCGGCAGACTTATCTCCATATCTGTAATAGATAAAGACGGTAAAGAATACCAAATTCCAGGCGCCAGTGGACCCATTTCATTGAATACTAATATAAACGCCTATGCAACTGTTGGTGAAGGCAAGGACCTGCCCAATGGAGAGTATACAGCGATTAAATACGTTTTAGAAAATAAATATACCGTTGCCGGGAAAGTTATCCTGGATGATGGGGAATATGGAAGTGTGAGAATAACGGACGGCAAACTTATTTTTAAGAAAGGTTATGCTCCCGCTCCTTGTACATGGAAAAATCTTGATGGTCCTGGTGGTGATCCTGATGACGGTTTTGTAAGTGAGGTATCCGGCAATAAAGAAACGGTTACAGAAGATGTATCCTTCACATTGAAAGAAAACGACGTTAATATTCTCACATTTGATATTACCTTAGAATATTTATGGTTTGGGGTAGCACCATATTGGAATAGCTTTAGTGATTCGGAGTATGTAAAAGATGCGGCAAATGCAGGCGATGAAGATTTTACCCGTGTTGATAGTGACACTATCTCCTCTCCAATGATTGATCCTCCTGAAGTAGTAATATCTCTTAACGGCAAACAGCTTAACTGAGTAACTTAGAAAAATCGCCTTTCGGTAAGAGAGGCGATTTTTCTAAGCCTGAGAAGGCCGTCGAAAGGCGGTCTTCTTCGTTTTATATTCGGCGGCGCGTCATTATTCTGGCAGCAAAATATCTGGAATGTGCTGGATTGCCGGGCAGCGGGGCCTGATTTTACCGGTGTAAAATACTGTATAAATTTAGTAGAAACTGCATGAGAAGTGTGGTAGAATATTCAGAAATATTTTTTGAGTGGGGTGTTTCTATGGGAATGAATATGACCGAAAAGATCCTGGCTCGTCATGCAGGGCTTGAAAGTGTCGCTGCCGGGGATCTCATCATGGCAAAGCTTGACCTGGTGATGGCAAATGATATTACCGCGCCGCCGGCTATCAAGGAATTTGAGAAGATTGGCCGCCCGGTGTTTGACAATAGGAAAATTTGCTTCGTGCCGGATCATTTCACGCCGAACAAGGACATGAAGGCGGCCGCCCTCACGCAGATAATCCGGGATTTTGTAAAGAAGCACGGCATCGTCAATTATTTTGAGGTGGGCCACGATGCAGGCATCGAGCACGTGATCCTGCCGGAGAAGGGGCTGGTAGGGCCGGGCCGCCTTACCATCGGCGCTGACTCGCACACCTGCACCTATGGCGCTTTGAACGGATTTTCCACCGGCGTTGGCAGTACGGACTTGGCGGTTGCCCTGGCTACCGGTGAGGCGTGGTTTAAGGTTCCCGAGGCCATCAAGGTAAACCTTACCGGAACGAAACCGGCCAATACCAGCGGAAAGGATGTCGTTTTGACCCTTATCGGGATGATCGGCGTGGACGGGGCGCTGTATAAGTCTCTGGAGTTTGCCGGGCCCGGTCTCGAGTCCCTTACGATGACCGACCGGTTCACCATTGCCAATATGGCGATTGAAGCCGGTGGGAAAAACGGCATATTCCCCTTCGATGCCAAGACACAGGCTTATTGCGTGGAGCATTTCCACAGTGAATACGAGCCGGTAGAGCCGGACGAAGACGCAAGCTACTGTCAGGTAGTCGAGATCAATCTGGATGAGCTGAAGCCGGTGGTGGCCTTTCCCCATCTGCCGGGGAACGTTAAGAGGGTTGAGGACATTCAGGAAGCCATCGCGATTTCTCAGGTGGTTATCGGTTCCTGCACTAACGGCCGCCTTGAGGATTTGGAGATTGCCGCGGAAATCATGAAGGGCCGTCAGGTTCATCCTGATGTGCGCTGTATCGTTATTCCCGGCAGTCAGCAGGTATATCTCCAGGCTATGGAGAAGGGATACATCAGGGAATTCATTGAAGCTGGCGCTGTTGTCTCCTGTCCCACCTGCGGCCCCTGCATGGGTGGTCACATGGGCATCCTCACGGAAGGTGAACGCTGCGTATCTACCACCAACCGCAATTTTGTCGGCCGCATGGGTCATGTAAAGAGCGAAATTTATCTGGCGGGTCCCCACGTTGCCGCCGCCAGCGCGATTCTTGGACGAATTGCCGCTCCCGAGGAGGTAAAGTAATATGGTATACGAAGGAAAAGTATGGCGCTACGGGGATAATGTGGATACGGATGTCATCATCCCGGCCCGCTATTTGAACACTTTTGATCCTAAGGAGCTGGCAGCTCACTGCATGGAAGATATTGACGGCGAATTTGCCGGAAAGGTTCAGCCCGGGGATATTATTGTCGGCGGCAGGAACTTTGGCTGCGGCTCCTCCCGGGAACACGCCCCCATCGCTATCAAGGCCTCCGGGGTACCGGTAGTAATCGCGGCGGATTTTGCCCGAATTTTCTACCGCAACGGAATCAATATCGGTTTGCCGCTTTTAGATATCGGCGAGGCGGTAGAGGGTATCAAGGCCGGAGATACTGTCCGGGTAGATATCGAAACCGGTGAGATCACCAATATTACCACCGGTGAAAAATTTAAGGCGCACCCGCTGCCGGGCTTTGTTCAGGAAATCGCCCGGGCCGGCGGTCTTATCAACTACATCAAGGAGAAAAAATAATGGGCTACAGGATCGTTGTTATTCCCGGTGATGGTATCGGCCAGGAGATCACTGCCTCGGCCGTTCGGGTTTTGGAGGCTGTAGATAAGAAGTTTGGTCTCGATTTGTCTTATGAGTACCATGATGCCGGCGGCACCGCCTATGATAAGTTTGGGGTACCCCTTCCGGACAGCACCCTTGACGCGGCCAAGGCTTCCGATGGGGTCCTCTTCGGGGCGGTTGGCGGCGATAAGTGGGACAATGTGGAGCCGGCTCTCCGTCCGGAGAAAGCGATTCTCGGACTTCGCAAGGGCCTCGGCCTCTACGCTAATCTTCGTCCGGTAAAGGTAGCGAATACTCTTGTTGAGTATTCGCCTTTGAAGCCGGAGCTGGTAAAGGGCGTCGACCTGGTAATCGTCCGGGAGCTTATCGGCGGAATTTATTTCGGTGAACGCTGCGAGAGCGAGATGAAGGATGGGGCCGAGCGGGCCTGGGATCTGGAGAATTACTCCGTGCCCGAGGTTGACCGCATTGCCCGTCTGGCCTTTGAGACGGCAAAGATCCGCCGGGGCAAGGTCACTTCTGTCGATAAGGCCAATGTCCTGGCCACCAGCCGCCTGTGGCGCCGTACTGTGGCCCGGATCCACGGGGAATACAAGGATATTGAGCTGGACAATCTCTATGTGGATAATTGCGCTATGCAGCTGGCGGTAAATCCTGCCCAGTTCGACGTTATTCTCACCGGCAACCTGTTTGGGGACATTCTCAGTGATGAGGCGGCCGTTATCGGCGGCTCCATCGGGCTTATGCCTTCGGCCAGCATTGGTACCTGCACCAGCCTGTATGAGCCTATTCACGGTTCTGCTCCGGATATTGCCGGTCTGGGTATTGCCAATCCCATCGGTACGATCCTGTCTGCGGCGATGCTCCTGCGCTATTCCCTGAAGCAGGAGGAGGCCGCCGCCACCGTCGAAAGGGCCTGCGACCGGGCCCTTGAGGCCGGATACCGAACCGGCGAGCTGTGGAAGCCGGGCTTCACCAAGGCGGACACCGTTACCATGACCGATGCCATCATCAAGGAGCTTTAATCAGGCGGTAATTACACCGGGCGGACTCCGTCTGGATTGCCGTAGTCAAATAGAATCAGGGGCTGTTGCCTGGCAACAGCCCATTTTTCTAATCAGTAGCAATAGCTAAATGATATCCACTGCTTCGAGGCCGTAAGTGGCAGGCTCCGCATTAGCCGACAGGGTGGAACTGATAACTCTATCGTCGCTTTATGCAAAGAGGCAGGAAAAGGCCTGCGGCATTTTCGCAGGCAATGGCATTATAATAATCGGGAGGAAACCTTAATGACAGGAGCAAAAGCCGTTGTAGAATGTCTCGTTGAAGCCGGGGTTGATACAGTTTTCGGCTATCCCGGCGGAATGATTCTGCCCCTTTATGACGCTCTTTTCGAGGAGAAGAGAATAAAGCAGATACTGGTAAGTCACGAACAGTGCGCGGCTCACGCGGCTGACGGGTATGCAAGAGCCAGCGGGCGGGTTGGTGTCTGCATCGCTACCTCCGGCCCGGGGGCAACAAACCTCGTTACCGGTATTGCCACTGCCTACATGGATTCAATTCCCCTGGTGGCCATTACCGGACAGGTGGATACGGCTCTGCTGGGGAGCGACTCCTTTCAGGAAACGGATATCGTAGGCATTACCATGCCGGTGACGAAGCATAACTTCAAGGTAAAAGACCCGAAGAAGCTGGTGGCGACTATCCGCCAGGCGTTCAGGATCGCCGGCAGCGGTCGCCCAGGACCCGTCCTGGTGGATATTCCTAGGGATATATTCTTTGCTGACGTGAGCTATGCTCCCAATGAGGAAGAGAAGAAGGCTCCCGGTGAGCCGGACGCGGATTTTCTCATCTGCGCGGCAGAGGCGGCGGCGCTTCTGACTGAGGCGAAGCGTCCGCTGGTTATCGCGGGCGGCGGTATCATTTCAGCCAATGCTTCCCGGGAATTTCTTGCCTTTGTGGAGAAGTACAACCTGCCGGTGGTCACCACCCTCATGGGCATCGGGGCCATTCCCGGCAGTCACCGGCAGTACCTTGGCTTTGCCGGTATGCACGGAAAAAAAGCGGCAAACAATGCCATCGCTTCCGCTGATCTGATCATCGCAGTGGGCAGCCGCTTTGCCGACCGTCAGACGGGACGGCTGGATAAATACACGGCGGATACGAAGTTCATTCACATTGACATCGACCCGGCGGAAATCGATAAGAACGTGGCCAGCTCCCTTGGTCTCGCCGGAGATATGAGGAAAATTTTGTCTATCCTCATGCAGCGCAGCTCTTATAAGTCCATCGAGGACTGGTGGAGGCAAATTGCCGCATGGCAGGAAGAATTTGCTTACGATTACAGCGTGACGAGGCTGACTTTGCCCTGGGCCCTTCATCATGTGGCTCAGGCTGTTGCCGGCAGGAAATTTGCTTTTGCCACTGATGTGGGACAGCATCAGATGTGGGCGGCACTCCATTTGGCCATAGAGGAGCCCCGCACCTGGCTCACCTCCGGCGGCCTCGGTACAATGGGCTTCGGCCTGCCGGCGGCCATGGGGGCTCAGGTGGCATACGGAGATGAGCGCCGGGTGGTTCACATTGCCGGTGACGGCGGCATTAAGATGACCGGCAGCGAGTATTACACTATTGCCCGGCTGAATCTGCCGGTGATTTCCCTTATCGTCAACAACACCAGCTTGGGGATGATCCGTCAGCTCCAAAAGGTTATGTACAGGGAGCGTTATATTGCCTGTGAGTTCGACTATCCGATGGATTATGCAATGTACGCCCGTTCTTTCGGTATCGAAGCGGAGAGTGTATCCACCCCTGATGAATTTGCCGAAGCATTTTCCAAGGCGCTGGCGGCTAAGGGTCCCCGGGTAATCGTGCTGAATATCCACCGCAGCTTTGTTGAACCCATGACAAAGGGCGGCGCCCGGATAAATGAATTTGTGGATTTTAAGTAATCGCAGAGTTGAGGCTGTTGCACTGCAATAGCCTCATTGGTTTATTCAGAGTCTGGAAAAAGCTGTTTACGGCAAAGGAGAATAAACGAAAGTTGTCATGCCAAATTGAAAAAATAATTAAAATTTCCAATTTTTCTTGATGTTTGCAGGGATTTTTTATAAATTGATAGAAATATAGCCGGAGGATATTCGTTTCAACGACATAAGCGGCTGGTTCTGTATTAGCCGGCAGGGTGGAACCGGTATGTCCAACGCCGTTGAATGCAAGGAGAAGAGAAAACGCCGGTGGCATTTTCCCCAGCAATGGTATTATGATCTGATAAAATGTTTGTTCATTTCTGTTTTGCTGGCTTTACAGGCAGGTAACGGAGGCTTCTAAATGATCGGGGAAAATTATCGCCGGGTGTTGGCGAACATTGCCGGGGCGGTGGAACGGCGGAAGAACAGAGGCCTTGAGACGGGGCCGGTAACGCTGGTGGCCGTGACGAAGAATCACGATGTTGAGGCCATGCGTCAGTGCATTGATGCCGGAGCTTCCGTAGTCGGGGAGAACCGGGTTCAGGAAGCAAAGGGGAAATTTGAAACCCTTCAGCGTTCAGTTATATGGCATTTGATCGGGCACCTGCAGACGAATAAGGTAAATCAGGCGGTGGCGATGTTTGATCTCATCCATTCGGTTGACAGCGAACGCCTTTTGCTGGCGATAGACAGTGCCGCCGGAAAAATCGGCAAGGTGCAGGATGTACTCATTCAGGTGAATCTCGCCAGGGAACCGCAGAAATACGGGGTAGCCGAGGAGGAGCTGGCAGACGTGCTGAAGAAAGCAGACCATCTGCCAAATGTACACCTGCAGGGACTGATGCTCATCGCTCCCAACTATGATAATGTAGAGGAAACACGACCGCTTTTCCGCAAAATGAAAGAGCTGTACCGGAAGGCGCAGGACATGAACCTGCCTGCCTCAGATATTAAGTATCTGTCCATGGGCATGACAAATGATTATGTCATTGCCGTAGAGGAAGGGGCGAATCTGGTGAGGGTCGGCACCGGCATTTTTGGGCCAAGACAATACTGATTGAGGAATGAGTTCATATAGAAGGGGAGATTTGCTATGAGCATTTTGGACAAAATGAAAAATTCCATGGGCCTGGGAGGAGATAACGATGATTTTCAGGAGGAGATCGAGGAAAGAGAGCCGGCTCGTCCAGTTGCGCCGCCGCCTCCGCCCATCCGTCAGGACAATGTGATCGACATTTCCAATATTGCCAACAGCCCTTCAAAGGATCTGGCCCGTCGGATGAATGTGATTATTGTCATGCCCAAGTCCTTTGATGATGCTCAGGAAATCGCCAACAGCCTGAAAGCAAAAAAACCGGTGGTCGTAAATTTTGAGAGTACCGAAAGCGAGACCGCCAAGCGCATTATCGACTTTATAAGCGGGACTACCTACGCTTTGGGCGGCGAGATAAAGAAGCTGGGCCGCAGTGTGTTCCTCTGCGCTCCCAGCAATGTAAACGTCAGCGACAGCACTCGAAAGACGGAGAGCGCCGACTATCCATGGACTCAGAAATAACGGTTTTTGACCGTGAAATGCTAATATGAAAAAATTTCTCAGGAAGTTTTCCTGAACCTCTGCATTACAGTATAAGGTTGCTTTAAGGTGGATAAACGATGAAGATTGGATTTATTGGCGGCGGAATGATGGGTGAAGCCCTGATGAAAGGGATCATTGCTCAGGGAAAGGTCTCTCCGTCGGATATATATGTATCTGAGAAATCGGCTCAGCGGGTAGAGTATTTGAAAAATGAGCTGCAGGTCAGGGCAGAAATTGGCCCCGCAGGTTTTATCGGTGATATGGACATGGTTTTCCTGGCTATTAAGCCTCAGGCGGCGGCTTCGGCCATGGCCGAAGCAGTGCAGGGAATGAGGAGGGATACGCTGGTAGTATCCATTGTTGCCGGGCTTACCATTGCGTCTCTGGAGAACTGCTTTACTCAGCAGCCGGTGGTTCGCGTAATGCCGAATACCCCGCTGGCCAACGGAGCAGGTATGTCCTGCTACGCCAGAGGCAGCAGGGCAACTGCCGAGGATGGGGCAATGGTTGGGGATCTGCTGGCTTCCTGCGGCCGGGCGGCGGAGGTGGATGAAACAGCTCTGGATGCTGTAACCGGCCTTTCCGGTAGCGGTCCGGCTTATGCTTTTCTGGTGATTGATGCTCTGGCTGACGGCGGTGTGGCGGCTGGTCTCCCGAGAGCGATGGCAATTGAGCTGGCGGCTCAGACATTGCTTGGTTCGGCGAAGATGGTATTGGAAACCGGCAAACATCCCGATGTGTTGCGGGATGCCGTTACCTCCCCGGCCGGAACGACGATTGCCGGCGTCCGGACACTGGAGGCAGCCGGAGTGCGCAGCGCCTTTATCGAGGCGGTAATCGCCGCGACGGAACGGTCAAAAGAGCTGGGCAGGAGCTAATAAGCATGGTTTCACCAAAAGATAAAATATTGCGATACTACAGGGGCAGCGAGCTGGAGGAGACGGCGATCCGCTGCGTGGATTTGGCCGAGCAGGCGCGGAAAACCCGGAAGTTTCAGGTATCTCCCTTTCTGAATGAGGCGGAGCAGGAGCTGGCCCGAACTGTTGCCGCAAACTATGAGGACATAAATGTTGAATTTGATGGCGGTTATCATGGTGCAGAAAGACAGCGGGCCATATTTGTTCATCCCGATTTCCGGGGGCGGCTGGAAGGGGTGGCCGGTATCTTGGCGCTTCGGGCGCAATGGAAGGACAGCTCCCGCCGGGTCGGTCATCGTGATGCCCTTGGCTCTCTGATAGGCTGCGGGATTGACCGGAGCTGGGCCGGGGATATTCTCGTCAGCGAGAACAGCGCCCGCTTCATTCTTGACCAGAAGGTGGCCGAGGCGGTGAAGAATGGACTTCTGTACATTGGCGGAGTCAAGGTCACTGCTATAGAGGAAGATGATTTAGCCAATATCATCCCCCGTGAAGAGCGGGTCAAGGAGATAAAGGCCACGGTGGCGTCGCTCCGCATCGATGCCGTTGCGGCGGCAGGCTTCGGGATGTCCCGCACCAGGGCGGCCGAGGACATTGAAGCGGAGAAGGTACAGCTGAACTGGCAGACGGTGAGGAATGCCTCGCAGGCGGTCAGGCAGGGAGATGTGATTTCCTTCCGGGGACGCGGCCGGGTAGAGGTAGAATCAGTGGGCGGTCAGACAAAGAAGAATCGTACGGTGGTAGCCCTTAAACGGTATATATGACGGCTAAGGATGTTCCGCCTTCAATTCAGTCAGCAGCGAGGGCTGCATTATAAAGAAAAGGAGTGTCGGCAATGTTGACACCTATGGACATTCACAACAAAGAGTTTTCCAGAAGCTTCCGGGGGTACGATGAAGATGAAGTCGATGCCTTTCTCGATGAGGTTGTAAATGATTACGAGCGGCTTTTAAGAGAGCGGGACGAGCTTCGGGATCAGGTAGACCGCCTCCAGGAGGAATTTGAGGAAGCCAGGAATCGGAGCGCCAGACCAGGCGCTTTGGCTGAAAAGCCGGCAGAGCCTGAGAAGCCTAAAGCCCCTGAGCCAAAGAATGAACCGCCGGCTGTAAAAAAGGCTTCTATCGAAAGTGATGAAACAGCTCTGGAGATAATGGCGACAAATGTTGCTCTTGAGGCAAAGATTGCCGATTATGAGAATCAGCTGGCCGAATACAAGAAGCTGGATGAATCACTCCGCAGTACCCTGTTCCTTGCCCAAAGCCATGCAAAGGAGCTTACCGGCAAGGCGGAAGAGGATGCAGACAGAATTCTCTCTGAGGCAAAGGCTGAAGCGGAACGCCTGATGGTAGAAAGTCGTCAGCAGGCAGATGAAGCGCTGGATTCTGCAAGAACCGAGGCAGAGAATATAATTACCGATGCCCGGGAGACGGCCAGGCAGGAAACGGAAGAGACTCTGGCGAAAGCGGAGCAGGCAAAAAATGAGGCGGAAGAAACCCGTCGGACCAGCGAGGCCACAGCCGAGCAGGTTCTCACTGCCGCTAAAGAGGAGGCGGCAAAGCTTTGCAGTGAAGCGGAGCAGAAGGTGGCTGGCTACCGGGCAGACCAGGAAAACCTGGTCAACAGTTCCCGTGAGTTCCTGTCAAAGATCCGGACGCTCCTGGCCGGTCAGCTGGCCATGCTCGATCAGGGAAGTGTGGATGTGATGGCAGGAGTCAGCGCCGCGGTGCCGGCCGGTGAGGACGAGGGCGGCAGTCCGATTGATGGAAACTAAAAAGCATAGTATGGCGCCCGGCTGGATCACCGTGTTTGCGATTCTGATACTCGATCAAACGGTGAAGCTTTATGTGGAGGCAAGTTATGATCTGGGGATGTCCATTCCCATCATTGAGGATGTTTTTCACTTTACCTACATTCAGAATCCCGGTGCGGCCTTCAGTATGCTGGAACATCAGCGATGGTTTTTCATTGGCGTCAATCTGATCCTGTTCTGTGTCGTGGCTTGGTATTACCGCCGCATTTCCCGGGAGAACGGATGGATCAGGTATGGTCTGGCCCTGTTGTTTGGCGGCGCTATGGGCAATCTCATCGATCGGTTGCGGCTGGGAGCGGTGATAGATTTTTTTGATTTTCGCGTCTGGCCGGTATTCAACATTGCCGATATTGGAATTTGTGTGGGTGTAGCGATGATGATGTACTCCATTGCTTTCCTGTCGACGGATGAAGAAGCATGAAAAATACCATGGAAAACGAAGTATACACGCTGCTTGTATCCGAGGAAGAAAAAGGTTCCCGTCTCGATGCCCTTGTGGCGAAAAGCATTGAGGATATTTCAAGAGCGAGGGCTCAGAAGCTGCTGGATGAAGGATGCCTGACGGTTAATGGGGCCGTAAAGAAGGCAAATTACCGGCTCAGGGCTGGCGAGGAGATAAGGTTGGAAATACCGGCCGCGGTCAGTGCCGAAGCCCTGCCGGAGGATATTCCCCTGGACATCCTGTATGAGGATGGCGACGTTATAGTCATTAACAAGGCAAGAGGCATGGCGGTTCACCCGTCGCCGGGGATATATTCGGGGACATTGGTAAACGCTCTTCTCTATCATTGCAGGGATTTGTCCGGCATAGGCGGAGTAGAGCGGCCCGGTATCGTCCACCGCTTGGATAAGGATACCTCCGGGGTAATGGTGGCCGCCAAGAATGATCTTGCCCATGCCGCCCTGTCAAAGCAGATCGGAGAAAAGTCGGCAACGAGAATGTACATTACTATCGTCTGCGGCAGTATAAATGAAGAGGCTGGCGTGATCAAGGGGGCCATCGGCCGGAGTGAAAAGGACAGGCAGAAGATGGCTGTTCGGGCAGACGGCAAGCCGGCAGTGACGCATTTCCGGGTAATCGAGCGAATCGGTGATTACACCCTGGTGGAGTGCAGGCTGGAAACAGGAAGGACTCATCAGATTCGCGTTCACCTGGCCCACATTGGTTATCCGGTCTTTGGCGATCCCAAGTATGGCAGCCGCCGGAAGACGCCCTTTGACGGAATCATTGAGGGCCAGGCCCTTCACTCCCGGCAGATGACTTTTGTGCATCCTGTCACCGGAGAAGAAATGACCTTTTCAGCGCCTCTGCCAAAGGATATGGAAAGTCTCATTGCCGCTATCCGAGACAGAACGGAACAGAAATAATAGCGGCTAAAAGATGTCTTCCGCTTCAAGGGTGTAGGCAGCGGGCGGCTGATTATTTAATGGTGGAGCTAATATTTCCAGCGTCAATAAATGAAAAGTGGAAAATGCCTGTGGCGTTTTCCTGAACAGAGGCATTGTAAGTGAGGTATGTATATGCAGGAAATGAATGTAAAAAATATGCTGATGGATGAGGATGCCATCCGCCGCGCACTTGTCCGCATTGCTCATGAAATAGTCGAGAAAAATCATGGCGTAGAGGATATAATTCTGGTGGGGATCCGTTCCCGGGGAGTGCCCATGTCTGAGCGGATCGCCGGTGCGATTCAGCAAATCGAGGGAACCCGCCCGCCGGTGGGTATGCTGGATATAACGTTGTATCGCGACGACCTTACCAGCCTTTCCTATCAGCCGGTAGTTCATCCTACTCACCTTCCGGTAGACATTACCGGCAAAATAGTGGTGCTCTGCGATGACGTGCTGTTTACCGGCCGCACTATCAGAGCCGCGCTGAACGAACTGGCTGACATGGGCCGCCCCCAGCGGATACAGCTGGCGGTGCTGATTGACCGCGGCCATCGTGAGCTGCCCATCCGGGCGGACTTTGTAGGCAAGAATGTGCCTACCTCCCGGCGGGAGATTGTATCTGTCTGCTTTAAGGAAACTGACGATGAAGATATCGTGGTTCTGATGGAAAAAGCTGATTGAGCGGGTAACGGGGAAGGAAGCTGACATAAAGGAATCGGATAGATGAGAGGCTGTGAGGAGTGAGCGATCATTTTTTCACGGCCTCCTTTTTTATGGAAAATTGTGGTATCATAACAACGTTGTAAATTAAATTTTGCTTATCAGGTAAGAACTATGCGCAGACTTTATACAAAAGATAGAATTTCCGCCAACCTGACTCTGACCGGGACAGATGCCCGCCATGTGGGGTATGCGATGCGGGGCAAGGTGGGGGATAGATATACCGTGGTGGACGATTACGGCACGGTGGCCATCATGGAGGCTGCCGCCTTCCGGGAAGACGAGGTTGACCTGCGGCTGGTGGAGTACGCTGACGGCTCAGCGGCTACAGAATCGCCAATTTACCTGACTTTGGCTGCGTGCCTGATCAAGGGCGAAAAATTTGAGCTGGTCGTTCAGAAGGCGGTAGAGCTGGGGGTAAACCGCCTCGTTCCTCTTTCCTCGGAAAATACGGTGGTGAAGCTGGAGGCTCGGAAGGCGGCAGCCCGCAGGGAGCGCTGGCAAAGGATTGCCGATGAAGCGGCAAAGCAGTGCGGCCGCACCCGCCTAATGACGGTTGAGGGAGTAAAACCCCTGAATCTGTGGCTGGACCAGGAAGCAAGAGAAGAAATTGCCGGGGGAGCAGTGGGCATTTTTGCATACGAGAAGGAAGCGGAGATTTCCATTGGTCAATTCTTCACCGACCGGCTCAAAGGAGAGAAGGCGCCGGAGCGTTATCTGGCCCTTGTAGGGCCGGAGGGGGGATTTTCCCAGGCGGAGGCGCAGGCCGCCGCCGCGGCGGGCTTTAACTCGGTCACTATGGGCCCGCGGATATTTCGGGCGGAAACCGCGGCTCTCACCGTTGCCGCCATCATCCAGTATCAGTGCGGCGACGTGGGCGCATTGCCCAAGTGATTTCAGCTTGAATAAATCCTAAAATAAGGTTGAAGAATATGAAAACCAATAAATCCGTAGCCTTTCTGACTTTGGGCTGCAAGGTAAACCAGATAGAAACCCAGTCCCTGAGTAAGCTGTTCCGCCAGGCGGGCTATGACGTGAAGGAATTTGGCGAGGATGCGGACATCTACGTCATCAATACCTGCTCCGTAACCGCGGTGGGAGAAAAGAAGTCGCGACAGCAGATCCGGCGGGCCCATCGGATGAATCCCGGGGCGGTCATCGCCGTCACCGGCTGCTATGCCCAGCTGGCGCCGGAGGACGTAGCGGCCATCGAGGGCGTAGGACTTGTCATCGGCACAAGAGACCGTCAGAATATTGTCCGTCTGGCGGAGGAGGCAGCGGAGTCTTATGCCCGGGAGCGCCGGGCAGCCACCAGGGTGGAAAATATCAGGGACGCTCATGAATTTGAAGAGCTGGCCGCTGCTGGTGGCCTAAAGGGAGACGCTGCCCCCCGGCACAGGACCCGGGCCTTTATAAAGATTCAGGAGGGGTGCGAGAACTTCTGCACCTACTGTATCATTCCCTATACAAGGGGGCCGCTCCGCTCCCGCCGGCTGAACAGCATACAGCAGGAGGCCCGGCGGCTGGCCGGAGAGGGGTATCGGGAAATAGTTCTTACCGGTATTCATTTGGGAGCCTACGGCCGTGATTTTGGCGATGGCACGGCCTTGGTTGACGCGGTTGAAACGGTCTTGTCGGAAAAGAGCTTTGCCAGAATCCGCCTCAGCTCCCTGGAGTCCCTGGAGGTTGATGACAGACTGTTGAAGCTGATGAAGGAGGAGCCGCAGCTGGCCCCGCATCTTCACCTTCCCCTTCAGGCGGGCAGTGATGAAATATTGCGGCGGATGAACCGTCACTATACCACCGGGGAATTTATCGCCCTGGCGGAGCGGCTCCGGAAGGAGGTGCCATCCCTGGCCCTTACCACCGATATTATTGTAGGTTTTCCCGGAGAAACGGAGGAGATGTTTGCGGAGACGCTAAAGAACGCTGAACTGATCGGGTTCAGCCGGATTCATGTCTTCCCGTACTCAATCCGCCCCGGTACCCCGGCGGCCGCCATGCCCGATCAGGTGCCCGAGCCAATAAAAAAAGAGCGGGTTCACCGCCTGGAACAGGTGGGGGAAAAAACTGCCGCTCTATTCAGGCAGTCGGCAGTCGGTGAAGTCAAAGAGGTGCTGATTGAGGCAATCGATTCAGCAGAGGGGATTGCCGACGGCCTCACCGATAACTATCTAAGGGTGTACTGCGACGGGGCGGGACGAAAGAGCGGGGAGATTGTTCCCTTGCGGCTGGAAAGGGAGTACAGGGACGGGCTGTGGGGCGAAATGATCTCCCGGTAAAAATTCCTGAATGGCGATAGCTCCTTGAAAAGTGAAGAAGCGAAAACATGAAATGGTGATATGGATAAAGCAGATTGTGACAGATTAGGTGGAGCAATGGTACTGATTGAAAATATATTGCCTGGGAGTGATGAAAAATTGAATGTCGAAATTGTTTTAGCCTATACGCATACACAGGAAATAAACGCTCTGTTTTCAGAATATACAAATATGTTAATAGCTAACGACAGTTCATTCCAAAATTATCTCGATATTCAGCACTATGAAGAAGAAATAAATCATTTGGAAAACAAATATGGTATGCCATTGGGAAGATTGTATTTGGCCTGTTGTAACGGGGAAGCCGCAGGTTGTATTGGCTTGAAAAATATAGACAAAAAGAATTGTGAAATGAAACGACTTTATGTAAGACCGCAATTTAGAGGAGAAAGTATTGGTAAATTGCTTGTACAAAAAATCATAACTGACGCAAAGGAAATTGGTTATTCCCATATCTTGTTAGATACTCTCCCCTTTTTAGATAAGGCAATCCGTATGTATAAACAATTTGGATTTTACGCCATAGATTGTTATAACAATAGTCCTATGAGTACATCAATATACATGAGATTGGATTTATGATTTTTATTCTGGCTTTAGAAAGCTGCCACGGAAGCCTGCTGATTTCTCATACCCTGCCTGATGAAATCCAAACGAGCAATTTTATACAATTCTCAGCGCCCAAATAATCGTATCATAATATCATGCAGCCGGCGCAAATAAATGATTAAGGAGCATGAGAAATGGATTATCAGAAATTATTTGAGCGATTTGACAAGGCAGGTAGGCTAATTTTACCGGGTACGGAAATTTCCTTTGCCGATATTCCCTGGTCCAAGCACCCTGCCTTCGAGGGGGTGGAATTAAAGCATATCGTCACTGCCGAGCAGACGGGCGGGCAATTTAGCTATCACCTTGTGAGAATTGCCCCGAACAAAAAAATCGGCAGCCACATTCATAAGACGCAGTTGGAAACCCATGAAGTGATTTCCGGCAGCGGCATATGTATCGATGCGGGAAAAGAAATTAAGTATGAGTCGGGCGTAATATCCATCCTGCCCATGAACGTACCGCATGAGGTGACCGCCGGAAGCGAGGGATTATATATTTTCGCAAAATTTATGCCGGCGTTGAATTAGCGGAAAGACCGTTATGTCAGCAGCTTGCAGGAGAGCCTGTAAACGGTAGGCGTCAGCCCGACGTATCTCTCAAAATGTTTCAATAGATGGCTTTGATCGCAGAACCCGGCGATCAAAGCCACTTCTGCTATACTGGCAACATCGTTTAATATATGCTGCGCTTTACGGACGCGGTTCTGAATTTGAAATTGATGCGGCGTCAAACCGACGGCCTGCTTAAAATTTCTGATAAAGTGATATTTGCTGATGTGCAAGGAGCGCGCCATTTCGGCAAGGCTTAACTTTGTCTCGGGACAGCGCTCTATTTGTGTTTTTGCCGAATCAATGAAAGGTTCGACAGGATACGAGAGGGGTGGATTGTCCAATGAATCCAGACAATGCAACAGCCGAAATGTCTGGGCTTCGGTCAGCTTCAATTCACTGGCGGCAGCCAGCAAATGACGGATATTATTTTTGATTTCGTCTTTACGGTAATTACTGACGATGTTTTTACTGATACATAAGGTTAGCAGCGAGTACGGACCTTGAGCTTCAATGGAATGCGGTACATAGGGCAAAATAGTAAAAGAGCTGTCCTCTTTGCAAGTGTAATAATTATCGCTGACCGTCAGAAGAATTGAGCCCCGTAAAACCAAGCCGATCGTGAGAACTGAAACGTGGTTATGTACAGGATATGATATTTCTGAATCAATACAAAGTATCAATTCAATATCAATAGTTCTATCACGCAGATATTGAATACTATTTATTTTTTGCATGGCTGTCACCCCGGTTTCCCTTCCTTTGAAAATTTTATAACAGAAGCCCGAAAAATAAAAGGCGGCTGTTAATCCAACGGAGAATTTGCCGCCGTTCTTTTCCGGCTCCGGTTCGATGAACGGGAAGTGTAAGAAATCTCTTCCACTCTCAGGTAAGCAGGTATATAATGAGATACAAGTAAGTTGGGATTCGCAAAATGGAGCAAGTTTGAAAGGAGATAAAAATGCCATATATTACGGTTGAAAGCGGCGCGTTATCAGATAAACAAAAAGAGGAGTTGATAAAACGATTGACAGAAGTTTCTTCTGAAATCATGGAAATACCACAGGAATTTTTTGTAACTACAATTAAGGAGGTTTCAGACAAAAATTTTGGTATTGGCGGAAAAACGATTGATAAAATTAAAGAAGAATATATAAAGAAACGTCAATAAATTCCCGCTTGTTCCGATTTGGGCGGTTTTATCTGAAAGATGATGAATGATTCGGAGTTTTTTGTTGCTTTTTGCAAATGACTGTGTTATCCTACCCGTGGCAAAAGATAATATCCTCAGCGAATTATACTTTTTCATTAAGAAATACCCTTACATTACTTTTCTGCTTAGATCTTCTCATATGAGTGACTGAGACGGGAAGGCTTAGTGGTGTATTGTTTATGACGATGCGCGCCTTCCTTGGGGAGGGCGTATTTCTTTTGCCGCCGTATATTGTTGCTTTTGTGTAAAGGAGAAAAGATATGCAAACAATTTGTGATCTTATTACTCGTAACATGGCGCTTCTGGTGTTGGCGGCAGGTGTTCTGGGGGCAGCGGTTCCCGACGCCTGTAAATGGATCGGCCCTCACATACCGATGCTCCTGGGTGTCGTAATGTTTGGTATGGGCATGACTCTGAGGGTTGAGGATTTTCGCATGTTGGCAAAGCGGCCCTGGGAGGTGGCGGCCGGGGCGGTTCTTCAGTTTACTATTATGCCATTTATGGCTTGGGTGCTTGTAAAGTGCTTTACTATCCCCCCCGAATTGGCGATCGGGGTAATTCTTGTCGGTACCTGCCCCGGCGGCACCGCCTCCAATGTTATCGCCTATCTGGCGAAGGGGGACGTGGCTCTGTCGGTGGCCATGACCACCTGCACGACGATCCTGGCGCCCTTTGTAACTCCGTGGATCACCTGGTGGCTGGCCGGCGCCTGGATCGATATTTCGCCGGAAGCCATGATGGTGTCGATTGTAAAGATGGTTCTCGTTCCGGTTCTGGCCGGTCTGCTGATGAACCACTTTGCCGGCGGCGTCGTCAGAAAGTGCCTGCCGGTTCTTCCGGCTTTCTCCGCGCTTACGGTTGTTCTTATCGTTGCCGGTGTTGTGTCGCTCTCTGCCGCAAAGCTCCTGCAATATGGTCTCATGATCGCCGGGATTGTTGTTCTTCACAACGGTTTTGGCTTCCTGCTGGGATACATAATGGCAAAGGCGCTGAAGATGGAACCGGCCAAGGCCCGCTCTATGGCTATTGAGGTAGGTATGCAAAATTCCGGCCTGGCCACCGCTCTTTCCGTGAAGTTCTTTACGCCGGAAGCAGCGATCCCCGGGGCAATATTCTCCGTATGGCACAATATTTCCGGGTCGCTGGTTGCCAATTATTTCGTCCGTCAGGATGAAAAACAGGGGAGATCGCAGGTAAAATAGCGTAAAAAGTTAAAAAAGGAGTATTGGAAATGAAAGTCCTGTCAACTATCGCTGAAATAACTGCCTATGCGGCTGAACTGAAAAAGGCAGGCAGGACCATTGGTCTTGTTCCTACTATGGGCGCTCTCCACGAGGGGCATCTGACCCTTATGCGGGCCGCCAAAGCAGAAAATGATGTGGTTATTGCTTCGGTTTTTGTAAATCCCATACAGTTTGGGCCAAATGAAGACTACGATAAATATCCCCGGGTGTTTGAAGCGGACTGTGCCAAGCTGGAAGGCGTAAAGGTTGATGCCGTGTTCCACCCGGAACCGGCCGAAATGTATCCCCAGGGTTTCTGCACCTATGTAAACGTCGATGGAGACTTCACCCGCAAGCTGTGCGGCGCCAGCCGTCCCGGCCACTTCCGGGGCGTCGCTACCGTCGTCACCCGCCTGATGAATCTCTCCCGGGCGGACAGGGCATATTTCGGTCAGAAGGATGCCCAGCAGGTCTGCGTTATCAAGCGTTTTGTCAGCGACCTGAATATTCCCGTTCAGGTGGTGATGGTTCCCATCAGTCGCGAGGATAACGGACTGGCTCGTTCCTCCCGCAACGCGTACCTTTCCGATAGGGAAAAGGAGCAGGCTCTCTGCCTCTCCCGCAGCCTGCGGAAAGCAGAAGCTGCCTTTTCCGGCGGCGAGAAAAATGCAGCGTCTCTGCTGAAAATCGTTCGGGACGAGTTGGCGGACGAGTCGGCGGCTGATGTGGAGTATGTGGAGCTTTATGATTTTCCCACTCTGGAGCCAATTGAGACGGTGGAAAAGGCGTCTCTCCTGGCTATGGCTGTCCGCATTGGCGGAACCCGCCTGATCGACAATGTCATCATCGGATGAGCAGGGACGATACCAGAACTTTATTTTGGAGGAGCGGAGGATGTTTGTAAACATTTTCAAATCAAAAATCCATCGGGCAACTGTCACAGAAGCCTGTCTGAATTACATGGGCAGTATTACCATTGACAGCGAACTCATGAAGGCAGCCAGGATCCGTCCTAACGAGCGGGTACAGATCGTCGACAATAACAATGGCTCCCGCCTGGAAACCTATGTAATAGCAGGAGAGCCCGGAAGCGGTATCATCTGTCTCAATGGTGCAGCCGCCCGCCTCGTCCAGCCCGGGGATACAGTTATTATTATCTCCTACGCCTGGATGGAGGAGAAGGAAGCGGATGAGTATCAGCCGGTTGTCGTCATGGTCGGAGATGGGAACAAGATTGCCGAGATTCGCCATGTAGAGCATCCGAGGGAGATCGGCTGACAGATAAGAATCTGATTTTTGAATAACGTATGGTAATCCCACCATCACCAGGAGATTATTCTCCGGTGATGGTGGGATTTTCTGTTTCTATATTTGCATTGACCATATAGCTGAATTTGATATAATTTATGTAATAGCACTACGAATTTTTAGGGGAGGAAGCTATGGGGGAAAAGGAAAATTTATGCGATAATTTGGCTATTGGGCTGTCAAAAAGCGTTTCAGAGATTGTCAGCAATGACAGCACGGCAAAAACGGTAGGAAGCGGCAGCCTGGATGTCTACGCCACGCCGATGATGATAGCCAGGATGGAAGAGGCGGCCGCTACCCTGACGGAGGAGCAACTGCCGGAAGGATACACCAGTGTAGGCATTCTGATGAACGTGGCTCATACCTCGGCCACTCCCTGCGGAATAAAAGTATCAGCAACGGCAAAGCTAGTGAAGGTTGAAGGAAAGAAGCTCACCTTTGAAGTGAAAGCGGAGGACGAAGCAGGGGAGATCGGCAGAGGAATCCATGAGCGTTTCATCGTAGAGAGCCGACGCTTTCAGCAGAAGGCTGACAGCAAGAGAATTTAACAGCAGCACGGGAGGGTAAAGAAATGAAGAAAATCATCGCGATCAATGGCAGTCCCCGGCGGAAGAATAACACTTATGACATTATCAGAGTCTGTCTTGACGGATGTGAAGAAGCCGGGGCAGAGACGAAGCTGTACCAGCTGGCGGATTTGAAATTCTCCGGCTGCGTCAGCTGCTTTTATTGCAAGAACAAAGCCGTTCCCCACGGCCACTGTGCCGTAAAGGACGATATCTCCCCAATACTGGAGGAAATAAAGGAATGTGACGGGCTGATACTGGGGGCACCCATATATTTCATGAATATTTCCTCGCTCATGGCGGCGTTTCTTGAACGGCTGTATTTCTCCAACTATATTTATAATTTTGATACGCCAACCGTATTTCCCAAGGCGCTTCCCTCTGCCTTTCTGTATACCATGAATCTTGACGAAAAGGGGATGGAGCACTTCCACATTGAGTCAATGCTTTGGCCCTTCCAGAAATTTACCAGGGTAATCCTTGGCAAACAACCGGAAATACTCTATGCCTGTGATACCTGGCAGTACCCTGATTATGATAAATTTGAATCGGCAATGTTCGACGTAGAGCGAAAGAAAAACTCCCGGGCTAACCGCTGGCCAAAAGATTTGGAAAAAGCGAAAGAAATAGGCCGCAGACTGGCAACCGGGAAATAATGTAAATTTCAATAACAAATTGAACGAAATTGAAAATCAGGCTGATTGGGCACTGGTGTGGTAATCTAACGTTCATCCAGCAAAAAAGCCATGTACAGGGGCAGATTCAGGATTTTTCCGCTGCGGCTTATGTTGAAGTCGCCCAATTTAATGGCATTGTCAACATGATACCTTTCCGGGTTCCCGATTACTTGCTTGAGACTTTTTGCGTTGCCATTCGTGGCTTTTACCTCCACAGGGGTACATTTACCCTTATAGCGTATAACGAAGTCAAGCTCAAGGCCGGAGTCCTTCCGGAAATAGTATAGCTTTCGCCCCATTTTGCCGAATATATCGGCAATGAGATTTTCAAAGACGGCTCCTTTGTAGCCAAGCATTTGGCCGCGAATTATATCGGCTTGCGTGCCGTCTTCCAGCATACTTACAAACAGCCCGGTGTCAGCCATGTAAACCTTGAAAATATCGGGAATAGAATTTCCCTCTAAGGGAAGCTCTGTTATGGAAAGATTGCGGCACACTCTGATAATACCGGCGTCTTCTATCCAGCGGATGGCGCCGCCGAATTTTGACGAGGTGCTGCCTTTTTTTATCAAGGAGAACTGAAATTTTTTATTTTCCTTTGCCAACTGACGGGGAATGGACAGGAAACAGTCACGGATTGCTGATTTGGCTGGTGTTTCCGCGTACTTTACCATGTCGTCGCCATAGGATCGAACCAGAGATTGTTGGAGATTAAGAACCTGCTTCATGTTGTGGTTTTCGGCAAAGCTTTGGACAACGGCGGGCATTCCCCCAATTACCGCGTACTGAAGCAGCAACTGCCGCAATTTATTATGAAGAGCGGCCGGGATTTCCGATTCACCGGCCAGGCATTGGCGGAGAAATTTTATCGTATCTTCATTAACGCCGAAGGCATAGAGAAATTCCTCAAAGTCCAGAGGGTACATATCGATGACTGTTTCATATCCTACCGGAATGGACGCCGGTTCTGAGCTGTAGCCGCTGACGCCCAAGAGAGAGCCGGTAGCGATGACATCGTAGCGGCTGTCTGTGCAGAAAAATTTCAGGGCGGTACGGGCGGCGGGACATTCCTGCATTTCATCCAGGATGATAACGGTCTTTCCGGGGGTAAACACTGCAGTTTTGCCAATCAATGCGGACATCATCATTGTCAGGTAATCGACATCCAATGATCCGGAGAATATTTCCTTATAATCCGGATTTTGAAAGAAATTGATATAAACAGAGTGGGCATAGTTGTTTTTAGCAAAATCCAGTACGGAAAATGTTTTGCCACATTGCCGACAGCCCTTTATTATCAGTGGATTGTGATTTTTGTCTTGCTTCCACGCCAATATTTTTTGGGTGATTTTTCGCGCTAACATGGTGATTCCTCCCAAAGCCGTGTGATTACTAGTTTTTGGTCATATTATATATATAACAAATCGATTTTTTCAAGGGACTTTTTGTCGATGATAACAACTTTTTCAAGGGACTTTTTGTCGATGATAGCAACTTTTTCAAGGGACTTTTTTAAGTGATATATAGAGCTGTAAGGTTTGCGTCGGCTCATGTATTCATTCCAAATCCGTTGACTTTGTTTTTCGGCAGTGCTATATTATTTTCAATTGAATATGTCCTTTTAAGATTAGTCCTGTGAGGCTGACAAAGGAGGCTTACCCTGTAGCAGGGTGGTTTGTGCTGGCTTTCTTGTGCCTTTCGGGGCGTGAGGGAGCTTTTGTTTTATTATAATGCCGTCGTTCAGGGAAGTGCCCCGGGCATTTTCCTGTTTCTTTGCACTCAGCGATGATGGAGATAGTAATTCCGCCGCGTTGACTGATGCATGATTTGCCGCTTATTGAATTGAAGTGGAAAATTTTTAGTCTTTATAGCAAAATTTAAGGAGTGATCAGCTTGGGCAAAAATCAGGTCTCATTGTTTGGCAAGGATGTACTGGATTTGAAGTACTTCTCTCCGGAGGAAATCAGCCTCGTCCTCGAGACGGCAAAGGAAATGAAGAACATTATACACCGCGATATTAAAAAGGTACCCACTCTCCGGGGAAAGTCAGTCGTTACAGTTTTTTACGAGCCTTCCACCCGCACACGGACTTCCTTTGAGACGGCCGGTAAATATCTTGGGGCGGATGTTGTAAACATCACCGCCGGTACCTCCAGTATCGTAAAGGGCGAGAGCCTGCGGGATACGATGCTCACCGTTCAGGCCATGGGCTTTGATGCCGTCGTCATGCGCCATAAGGCAGACGGTGCGGCCGAGTATGCCGCAAAGGTGGTTGACCATCCCGTTATTATCAATGCCGGCGATGGGGCCCACGCCCATCCTTCCCAGGGGCTTTTGAATCTCTTTACCCTTATGGAGCATAAGGGCCATCTTGAAGGGCTGAAGGTGGCTATCGTAGGCGATATCCTTCATAGCCGGGTAGCCCGTTCTGATATTTGGGGTATGCGCCAGATGGGTATTGAACTGCATCTGGCCGGCCCAAAAACTATGATGCCCCGATTCCTCTATGAGGAACCCGGCGTGATTATCCATGATAATGTAGAGGATGCCATCCGTGAAGCTGATGCCATTGAGGTCCTCCGCATTCAGCTGGAACGCATGAAAGCGGGGCTTTTCCCGACTCGCCGGGAGTATGCCCGGATTTACGGAATCAATGATGAGCGCCTTAAGCTGGCCAAGAAGGATGTCCTCGTCCTTCATCCTGGCCCCATGAATAAGGGTCTGGAAATTTCACCCTATGTTGCGTATGGCGAGCATACTGCCATTCAGGAGCAGGTAGAAAACGGCGTTGCTGTCCGCATGGCTCTTTTGACTCTGGTACTTACGGGAGGTAGCAAATGATGAAGCTTTTGATCAAAGGCGGTCAGGTAGTTGACCCCGCTAATAATCTGGACAAGGTTGCCGACGTACTGGTGGAAGACGGTCGAATCGCCGCTGTGGGGGAAAATCTTGCGGTAGCTGATGCAGAGATTGTGGAGGCAGCTGGGAAGATCGTTGCCCCCGGTTTGATCGATATGCACGTTCACTTCCGTGAGCCGGGGCAGGAGGCAAAGGAAGATTTTATTTCCGGCTCAAAAGCGGCAGCGGCCGGGGGCTTCACCCGAGTGGCAACTATGCCTAATACCCGTCCCGTAGTAGACGACGCTTCACTCGTCCGCAGTCTGAAAGCCCGGGCCGCTGATGAAGGCCGCGTCAACATCGACATCATCGGCGCCCTGACCAAGGGGCAGGAGGGCAATGAACTGGCAGAAGTCGGCGATATGACATACGAAGGAGCCGTAGCCTTTTCTGATGACGGGCATTTTGTAAAGAGCGCCCGGATCATGCTCAATGGGCTTGACTATCTCCGGGCCTTTGACAAGGTTATCATCAATCATGATGAGGAGCCTTCCCTGGTTGAGGAAGGCGTAATGAATGAGGGACATGCCAGCGCGATGCTGGGTCTGAAGGGCCGTCCGACGGTGGCGGAGGACATTGCCGTAATGCGCGATATCATGCTGGCCGAGTATGCCGACGCAAGGATTCACGTGGCTCACATTTCCTCCGGCCGCTCCGTGGAGCTGGTTCGGGAAGCAAAGGCCAGAGGCGTTAAGGTCACCGCCGAGGTTACGCCCCATCATCTCACTATGACCGATGAAATGGTAGATTTTACCGACAGCTGCACGAAGGTAAACCCGCCCCTCCGTCGGGCTAAGGATGTTGAGACTTGTATCGCCGGTCTCCTGGACGGTACTATCGACATGATCGTTACCGACCACAGCCCCCATGCTGAGGAAGAAAAGGATCAGGAGTATATGTACGCTCCCAGCGGGTTCCCCGGTTTAGAAACAGCATTAGGGGTTATTCTTACCAACCTTTATCACACCGGTCGACTTACTATGAGTCAGATTATTGACCGTATGGCCGCTGCTCCGGCAAGGGTGTTCAATCTGCCGGCCGGCACCCTGTCGGTGGGAGCCGCGGCTGATATCACCATCATCGACCCCCAGCAGGAGTGGACGGTGGAGGCAGAGAAGTTCTACACCCGGGGCACCCACAGCCCCTTCGTTGGCCAGCGACTGAAGGGTAAGGCGGTAATGACCATCGTCGATGGAAAAATCGTTATGAAAGACGGCGTTGTAGAATAACAGAATAGCAATGAAAGGGCGGTCTGTGCTTTGGATTCCGCACGGAGCGCGGACGCCCTTATCTTTTTATCAAAAAGGAATCTTTCTCTTGGGGATATTACTGTGGAGGGAAAAGCGTTGAAAGGCAATATTCCAGGTAAACTAATTCTTCAGGATGGGACTGAATTTACCGGCAGCCTTCTGAATGATGGCAAAGCAGTCGGTGAGGTAGTGTTTAATACAGGGATGACCGGTTATCAGGAAATTCTTACGGACCCGTCGTACTGTGACCAGATCGTCACCCTGACTTATCCGCTGATTGGTAACTACGGTACAGCCGGGGGGTTCATGCAGTCCCGCAAGTCTTTTGTCAGGGGATTTATCATTGGCGAGTTGTGCCGCGGGGGTTCCAGCTGCCACATGACGGACGAGCTGGCCGATTTTCTGGTCAGCCAGGAAATTCCTTGTCTATACAATGTCGACACCCGGGCTGTTACCAGAAAAATCCGCAGCGCCGGTACCATGAAGGGAATTATTGTTCCGGCCGGAGCCGCCGCTGCCGAAAGGAAAGAAATGCTGGACGTCTCCCTTGAAAGGGATGTAGTGGCCAGGGTTACCGCGCCGGAGGCTTATGAAATTCCGGGAGACGGCCCCCATGTAGCCGTTCTTGATTTTGGCGTCAAGCGGAATATCCTTGACTCTCTCAGCCGAATGGGCTGCCGCCTCACGGTGCTGACCGCCGCCACTACCGCCGAGGAGGTACTTTCTCTGGAGCCGGATGGCATTTTTCTGTCAAATGGCCCCGGAGATCCGAAGGATGTGCCGGAGGTCGTTGAAAATATTAAGAAGCTCATTGAAGCAGACAAGGAGAATAATTTGCCGATCTTTGGTATCTGCCTTGGCCATCAGCTGTTGTCCTTGGCTTTGGGCGCTGATACCTATAAAATGAAATTCGGTCATCGCGGTTCCAACCAGCCGGTAAAGAATCTTCTTACCGGTAGGGTGCAGATTTCCTCTCAGAACCATGGCTATGCTGTGGACGACAAATCTTTGGAGGGTCTACCCATGGAGATCACCCATGTGAATGTCAACGATGGCACGGTAGAAGGAATGCGCCACAGGGAGCTGCCGATTTACTCCGTTCAGTATCACCCGGAGGCGTCCCCCGGTCCCGATGATAATATCTATCTCTTTGATCAGTTCCGGGATATGTTGACGAAAGGGATGCGGTGGTAATCATGCCGAAGAAGGAATATCTGAAAAAAGTGATGGTCATCGGCTCCGGCCCGATCATTATCGGTCAGGCGGCTGAGTTTGACTACGCGGGGTCTCAGGCCTGCCGCGCACTGAAGGAAGAAGGGCTTGAGGTGGTGCTGGTAAATTCCAACCCGGCCACCATCATGACCGATACCCACATCGCTGACCGGGTTTACATTGAGCCCCTCACTCCCGAATTTTTGGAAGAAATCATTGCCAAGGAACGGCCAAACGGCCTTCTGGCCACCCTGGGCGGCCAGGCCGGACTGAATCTGGCGGTTCAGCTGGCGGAACGGGGAGTGCTGGATAAGTATGAATGCGAGCTGTTGGGCACTCCTCTTATGGCTGTAAAGAAGGCTGAAGACCGGGAGCTGTTCAAGGAAACCATGCAGAAGCTGGGGGAGCCGATTCCGGAAAGCGCCATCGTGGAGGACGTTACCTCCGCGATTGATTTTGCCAGAGAAATAGGCTATCCGATCATCGTTCGGCCCGCGTACACCATGGGTGGTACCGGCGGCGGTATTGCCAACAGCGAGGAAGAGCTGGCGGATATTGTCGTCAAGGGACTGAAGTATTCCATGATCGGTCAGGTACTGATTGAGCGCAGCGTTGCCGGCTGGAAGGAAATAGAATACGAAGTAATGCGGGATGGAAATGATAACTGCATTACTGTATGTAACATGGAAAACCTTGATCCGGTGGGAGTTCATACCGGCGACAGCATCGTTGTGGCGCCATCCCAGACCATGACTGATAACGAATATCAGATGCTGCGCTCTGCCAGTATCCGAATCATCCGGGAGCTTGGCATCGAGGGGGGCTGTAACGCCCAGTATGCCCTTGACCCCAATAGCCAGCGGTATTATGTTATCGAGGTGAATCCCCGGGTATCCCGTTCCTCGGCGCTGGCTTCCAAGGCGACCGGTTATCCCATAGCCAAAGTATCCGCCAAGATTGCCATCGGCTATAACCTCGACGAAATCACAAACGCGGTTACGCAAAAGACGAAGGCTTGCTTTGAGCCTGCCCTGGACTACTGCGTAGTAAAATTTCCCCGCTGGCCCTTTGATAAATTCGTCTATGCCGACCATACCCTGGGCACTCAGATGAAGGCTACCGGAGAGGTGATGGCCATTGACCGAAATTTTGAGGGAGCCCTGCTGAAAGCTGTCCGCTCTCTGGAAATCGGGGTTCACCGCCTCAAGATGGATTTCATGTCAGATTGGGATTGGGAAACCGTCAAAAATCATCTGCGGCAGGTAAACGATGAGCGCATCTTCGTCATTGCCGAAGCCCTGCGCCGGGGGATTGCCTGTGTGGATGAAATACATGAAATCACAAAGATCGACAAGTGGTTCCTCCGTAAGATCAAATCCATTACCGATGTGGAAAATCTGCTGGAGCAAATGCCTCTCTCTGACGAGCTGCTTCGCCGGGCAAAGGATGTCGGTTTGGCCGACCGCTCCATCGCCGAGATAACCGAAAGAACCGTTGATGAAATCCGCTTGCAGCGGAAGAAGGCGGGGATACTGCCCCGCTACAAGATGGTCGATACTTGCGCCGCCGAGTTTGAGGCGGCGACGCCTTACTACTACTCCACCTTCCATGCCGAGGAGGACGAGGTACAGACCACTGATTCCCGCAAGGTAATCGTCCTTGGCTCCGGGCCGATTCGCATTGGCCAGGGGGTGGAGTTTGATTACTGCTCCGTTCACTCTGTCTGGGCTCTGCGGGAAATGGGCATTGAAGCCATCATCATAAATAACAACCCGGAAACCGTTTCCACTGACTTCGACATTTCCGACCGCCTGTATTTTGAGCCCCTTACCACCGAAGATGTGCTGAACATCGTGGACAAGGAAAAGCCGGAGGGCGTCATCGTCCAGTTCGGCGGCCAGACAGCCGTCAATTTAGCCGCCTCCCTTGCCGCCGCCGGAGTAAAGGTTCTGGGAACCTCAGTTGATGACATCGACCGGGCGGAGGACAGGGAACGCTTCGATGAAGTCCTCACTGAGACGAATATTCCCCGCCCCCAGGGGGCCAGCGTTACAACTGTCCCGGAGGCTTTTGAGGCGGCGGCTCGTATCGGCTATCCCTGCATGGTCCGCCCTTCTTATGTGCTTGGGGGACGGGCGATGGAGATCGTTTACAACGAGGAGGAGCTCAGGGACTATATGGAAAGGGCCGTGAAAGTCACTCCCGATCATCCTGTCCTCGTTGACCGCTATATGGAGGGCACGGAGGTAGAGGTTGACGCCATTTCCGACGGGGAAACCGTTGTGATTCCCGGCATAATGGAACACGTGGAGCGGGCTGGTGTTCATTCCGGCGATAGCATCGCCGTTTATCCGCCGCAGACTCTTTCCTCGAAGGTAATTTTTACGATCATTGATTATACAAAGCGGCTGGCGATAAGTCTCCACGTCAAAGGGTTGATGAATATACAGTTTGTCGTGGTAAAAGCCGAAGTTTATATCATCGAGGTAAATCCCCGCTCCAGCCGGACGGTGCCTTTCCTCAGCAAGGTTACCGATGTGGAAATGGTGAATGTGGCTACGCGGGTGGCAATGGGCGAGACGCTTGATCGGCAGGGCTACAGACCGGGACTGATCGATTTCCGCCCCTACGTGGCGGTAAAGGCGCCGGTATTTTCCTTTGCCAAAATGACCGATGTGGATATCGCCCTCGGACCGGAGATGAAGTCTACGGGCGAAGTCATGGGTATCGACTATCATTATGCCCGGGCCCTCTACAAGGCAATGCTTGGGGCCGGGATGAACGTCCCCGTTCATGGTACCATTCTCATTACCGTGGCGGACAAGGACAAGGAAGAAATGAAGCAGCTGGCCAGGGCCTTCTATGACCTTGGCTTCAACCTTGTTGCCACCGAAGGTACGGCCAGGGTGATTGCCGCTATGGGCATCAGCGCGCAGGTAGTGGGCAAGGTTCATCAGCGCAGTGTCGATATTATTCAGATGATTAGGCAGGGCCGGATAAATCTGGTCATCAACACCCTGTCTCAGGGTAAACATTCGGCCAATGACGGGTTCAAAATCCGCCGGGCCACCGTTGAGCACGGCATTGCCTGCCTCACCTCCCTCGATACGGCCTGGGAGGTCCTGCGGGTACTGACCTTTATGCGCGAGCGCCGCCATGTCTATACTTTGGCAGTGCAGGATTATGTTGGAGGAGGTGACGATCTTGCCTGAAAGAGAAAACCATATAACCGAAGTCGTCGAAAATGTAGAGGTATCGGTCGGGGTCTGGCACATCACGGTAAAGGCGCCGAAACTGGCGGAGGCAGCTCTGCCCGGCCAGTTTGTTCAGGTGCTGGTGGAAGGAGCGGGCCTGCTTCTCCGCCGCCCCTTGGGCATAGCCGGGGCCAATGTGGAGCAGGGGACCGTTGAACTTTTTTACCGGATTCTCGGTAAGGGAACCAGTAAGCTCACCGAATATCGAATGGGGGACAGCCTCTCCCTTCTCGGCCCTTTGGGACACGGTTTTGACACCTCTGACGGCAGGGTGCTGATCGTCGGCGGCGGAATGGGACTTGCTCCCGTCAAGTTTCTGGCCGAGCGCCTCGATCATTGCGAAGTCCTGCTGGGGGGACGGAATGCCGCCGAGCTTTTCTGGACAAAATTTTACGAACCGGTCACTGCGGCCATGTACATCACCACCGACGATGGCTCTGTGGGGACAAAAGGCTTTACCGTTGCGCTGCTGCCTGAGCTTCTCGCTGCCGGGCGCTTTGATCGGGTGGCGGCCTGCGGGCCGGAAATCATGATGAAGAAGACCTTTGAAATCTGCCGCGAGCAGGGCGTGCCCTGTGAGGTTTCCCTCGAGCGGCGCATGGCCTGCGGACTGGGAGCCTGTCTCTCCTGTAACATCGACAGCACTGACGGCCGCCGCCTGCACGTTTGTCAGGATGGCCCGGTTTTTCGAGGGGAGGAGGTTTTTCCATGACTTACGATCCGCGCCTTGCTGTAGAGCTCTGCGGCATTCACATGAATACGCCTGTCCTCACGGCCTCGGGCACCTTTGGCTTCGGGGAGGAGTTTGCCGACTTCGTGGATTTGGAGCGGCTGGGGGGCGTAATGGTAAAGGGAACTACCCTGCTGCCCCGCCGGGGCAACGAGGGAGTCCGCATGGCCGAGACTCCCGCCGGTATGCTGAACTGTATCGGTCTGGAAAACCCGGGAGCCGAAGTCTTCCTGAAGGAAACTCTTCCCCGGCTGAAAAAATATAATATGAATATCATCGTAAACATCTCCGGCAGTACCACTGAAGACTACGGCACTCTGGCGGAAATGCTGGACGTTGACGGAGTGGCGGCCATTGAGCTGAACGTTTCCTGCCCAAACGTTAAAGAGGGAGGCATTGTATTCGGCACTGACCCGGCAGCCGCGACCGCTGTTGTAAGGGCGGCCAAATCCCACACGAAGAAGCCCGTCATTTTGAAGCTCTCCCCCAATGTAACGGATATTGTCATGATGGCAAAGGCGGTAGAGGAAGCGGGGGCCGATGCTGTGTCCCTTATCAACACCCTCATGGGCATGGCTATCGACATAAAAACGAAAAGGCCGGTGCTGGGCAACATTACCGGCGGCCTTTCCGGGCCCTGCGTCAAGCCTGTTGCCCTGCGGATGGTCTGGCAGGTAGCCGGGGCCGTGAAGATTCCCGTCCTTGGTATGGGCGGAATTTCTACGGCGGAAGACGCCATCGAATTTTTGCTGGCGGGAGCCTCCGCGGTGGTAGTGGGCACGGCGAACTTCGTAGATCCCGCCGCCTCCATGAAGATTGCCGACGGTATAGCCGCTTACCTTGACGAGCAAGGATTTTCCCATGTGAATGAGCTGGTGGGATCGCTGGAGGTATAAATTTCATAAGCAATCAAAAAAGCTGCCGCACGATTATGTGCAGCAGCTTTTGTTGTTATTCCAGTTCACAACCGGAGTTTCAGGATTACAGGCTATTTCAAATGTTGTCAAGAATTTTTTGGACGGCATATGGCTTGGCGTACTTGATATAAGCATCGCTCACAAAAATGGTGTCTGTATCATGCGGTTCAACCCACATTGCTGGATAGATAACAACCTTCTTTGCGCTCCCCCGTCCAATTGCGGTGATTTCATTATCAGCAGTGATTTCACAGCCTGATTGCTTAAGAATATTTGCCAAAGGCATGATCATGTTAATCTGTGTCTCTGGTTTTATAGGAGATGCTTTTATTCCTGTAATACCCAATTCAAGGAGCTGAAGCGCGGCAAAGCGGTCAAGAATACCATGTACAAATTGGTTCCTGTAATGCTTCAGGCATTTGGAACACGCAGATTCACAATCACAGGAACTCAACAGCTTTTTCATATCGGATAGTAGTTCGGCAATTGCATAGGCTACACTGACAGCATAACCAGCGCCGCTCGATAGGCTATCGTAAAGATAGATATCAACATAAGAAGCTTCAGCCCCAGTCCTGAGACGATAACCGGTGACAAGTTCGGTGAATTCAACATCAAGTTTTTTGCTTGCTACCAGTCGCAGTGCTTCAGCTAATGATTGAGCTGCCCGGCTAAGCCATGGATTATTATTCCGGTGTGCATTAATAATTTTGTCGTCAATTGTGAATTCAAGAACCAACATATCAGTTATAAAGTCATAGCCAAGATTAACATTAAAGGAATTAATGTGACGGCATCTGCTTCGAGCATACTTCGACTTGTATGGCCTGTTAACGTCATTTAGAACAGAAATATCGTTGCCTGGCATAGCAGCACCACAGTCTTTGCAGACCATAAAGCCCTTGTCATCCGATCCTTTATTCAGCATGATGATTCGCTGATTTGTTCGTGAAGCGATTCGTATGTTCTTGCAACCTTGGGCAAGTTTCATTTCTTCTGCATCTGGTAGAGTTGAATATAGAGGCTGCTGTACGGCGGTATATTCTTCTGATAGCTGAACATCCGGTATTGCTTCAGCATTTCTTGGTGCAAATCCCCAAGGACGCATCATTTCACGAGTGATTTTAAGATCATCGTTCCCACAGAATGGGCAATGTTTTGTGTTTTCTTCCATCAAACCAAACCAGCCGCACTCAGGACAAGAGATAATCTTCTTCACATAATTTGGGTCTTCCGTGTAGACACGTGCCGGGGTTAATGATTGACCGTGACGACGTTCGCTTCCGGGATAGTAGAATCCGCCAATCTGATAGGTTTGTTTATCAACAACAATTGCTCTGCCAGGAGCATATTCGCCAATCGCTATATCAAGTCCACGTTCAACTTCGTAAAGGATTTTCCCGCGCATATCTGGTATATAAGTACTGACGACATTCTTCGGGAACGAATATGTTGGGATGATACCTTCTTCATAAAGAGCATCCAAGAGAACTTTTGCATCGCCCTCTTTAGCGCCTTCAGCTACACCAAAAAGCTCGGGATGAGCATGATATTTTTCTTTGAGTGTATCAAGGGACTCTTTGAGTTCATTTGCAAACTCTGAATAATTAAAATCTGCTTCAATAGGCAAAAGGTGCTTGTATTTATCAATATTATGGGAAGCAAGATAGTTATTGAAACTGTCAAGAAAATTGTCGAGAAAATCGGCTGCGGGAACTGTATCAAGACTCATATGTTTTTCTGCGAGAAATTCCTGTAAGACCACCATAGTCAGATGACGCAGGAGGAGTTTCTCGCTTCGTACATCGATCCAAGGCCTGCGGGGATCGCCACGAAACATGGGAATCGGGTCATTGAAGTACAATATATCATGAGGACCATCTTCACAGAAGGTAACGATTGTAGATAAACTAGCTCCACGTCGGCCCGCACGGCCGGCTCTTTGTTGATAGTTTTCACGCATTGGAGGAATGTTTCGCAGACCAACTGCAACCAGGGAGCCAATATCAATACCAACTTCCATAGTGGTTGTGCTGCTGAGAATATCGACAGGCGTTTCACCATCTTGAATTAAGTCCTGGAAGCGTAACTCATACTGTTCGGTCTTACTCCAAATGTCGTCACGCTGGTCTTTATGTGAGAGCTGAGCAGTATGCTCCTCTGTGTCGATTATATGGATTGGCTCACCTTGAACAGCGTCAGTAACCGGCTTTCTCCAGAAACTAAGTGCTTCGTATTCGTTGGATTCCATCTTGTGGATATGAGTAGAACCGCAGCTTGGGCATCTGCCTTTCAGGAAAAAGGGTGTCAATTCAGAGCACTGCTCACACTTGTACCATATATGAGTAACGTCAAAACGTGGTTTTACTCTGGAAAGGTCAATATATAGTTTACCATTATCAGGTTGCGCTGAGTCAAGGAACGCTTCCTTCAATACTCGTTTCCAGGTCATCTCAGTTTCATTTCCGTCGCTCCAACCTATGATCTCTCGAATGACTTTCGAAAACTCCCAGTCTTTATCAAGTCCATAACCACCTCGCTTTGGACGAACCTTTAATCGAACTGTATCATTGATGGTATGGCCAAGGCCAGTAGACATATCACAAATTGACAGAATCCAAGCGTTGAAGAAATTGATAAATTCCTCATTGGTGACTGTCACATGGTTTTCCTCAAGAGCATCGACAGCATCAAAAAGTGCCTGATCGGTAGGTTCAATCCAGCTCGTAGCAGAGTCGTACAAAGTGTTATAACCTCCAGCGAACAGTCGAAGAAGGTATTCTTGCATCTGTACAGGCGCGTTCGCAATCGTAAATCGCGGAGCGTAGGCTCTTTCCCGTTTTACGCTTCGATTGTAATTATTCAGTGCGGAAGCACAATCTTCAGCGAATTTTGTGCGTTCATCGGCATGGAACATTTGCACATGACGCTGACCGGCTGCAAGACAAAAATAATCGTACAGCGTACTCATGGATTGCTCGACGGTTTGCTCTTCCATTGTTTTAATCGCTATTGCAAATAACTGCCTTGCAGCAGAAATGTCAGAAGCATCAGACATATCTCTAGCCAGTTTTGCTGCACGTTGACGGCTATCAGAGAAAAGCAAAACCTTGCGTCCCTCGTTAGGAAACCGATCGGGATCGCTATCCTTTCCTGGTACAGCAGGTTGCAGTTGGAACTGCGACTTGATCAAGTTGAAGAAAGACTGATTACCTCGAGTGCTAAATGATGTAAGCTGCGATGTAGAAAGTTGATGCCTGCAATGTGGGCAGGTTGGAAAGGTAATGATCTGTGGTCTACCTTTTGCAGAATAATTGCAGTAGTACAACTTCCTGATCCACGGCTTGCCAGTGGAAGAGTCATCCATAAAGTTGACAAATCCACTTTTGACATCAAGATAACATGGCTTAATAGCGTTTTTGCCCTGTTTTGCAGGCAACTCAAAATCGTCAGTTGGGATAAATAGATGTACTTCCTTCATCCTGCGATCCATTAACTGGCCGGGGTAGCGCCATAGGTATACGTTTCCATGAAGCTCTGAGTCATCTTCAAGGACATAGCCCTTGAAGAATAGTGCACCACAACGTCTGTCGTTGTAAAGCTCGTATACAACGCTGCCACAATGCGGACAAATCAAATTACCATCGGACAAATAGATTTCACCTAAAGAGAGTCCTCCTTCAGAATGAGAACAGCTACAATTCGCATTGGCACAGGCGTATATTCCAGAAATGCCCCTGAAAAGCATATGCATACGCGCCGGAAAAAGGACAGAACCCTTGGTATCCTTTGCAAGTGGTGCAATTGCCAAAAGGACGCTGACTGTTTTTAACGCATTTTCCTGACTGAGATCCGGGAAAATACCGGAAGACAATTCCCCCAGAGATACTGCATTCCCGCGGCAATACTTGATGAGTTCATGGAATGGGCGATAATAAACAAGATTGTTGTACATCCAGTTACAGATTGCATCCAAGGAGTTAATACTTTGGTCAAAACCTTCCAATTGACGCCAGAACGATAAGAGCGCAGAAAGTTTTAATTCATCCTTGTTCTCGAATTGACCAGGATCTGCACTTAAGAGAAGATTGGTGGGTATGTCATATTTCAACTGACCATCAATAACTTCTCTTTCGCCGGTTAGATAGCAGAACCGGGTTGCCTTGTCAGAAGCGGTAAGTTCATTTGCAAACTTCATTACTGAATCAACATCTTGCTGATTCTTGGTGGGCATACTGGCGGTTGTGAGTATAAATTGCACACGGTCACGGCTAATACCGAGCTTATGGAAAAGTCTGCGAATCAGCAATGCAACTTCGCCGCCTGATGAACCACGGTACATATGTGCTTCATCAATAACAAACAGCAATTTGTTCTCGTTGTTCGAAGCAAGCCACTTGCGAGTATCGTCCCAAATCTTCTGCTCTCTGGGGCGTAGCAACATATATTCCAGCATAGAATAGTTTGTGATGAGAATATCTGGGCAAAATTGCTGCATTTCAAAGCGGGTTATTAGCTCTGCATCCTCATCGTTTGGAATATGCCTGCTCTCATGAAGTCCTTGTAGGAACTGATGCATATCCGCTTTTGCAGGAATCTTTCCGTCTTTGAGAAGGTGATTAAAGTATTCTTTTTCAGAATCACTTTGTGGGAAAGACATTCTGGCCAAAGTCTTTTCGAGTTTTCTGTCCTGTTCTGTAGAAGGCTGCGCTCCAGGATATGGGGTTCGACCGGTATACATACCAAACTGGGGACGGCGAACTTCGTCATCGCAGGTGTTTCTGAATATCTTGATAAATTTCTTATCAGGATCTCCAATCATCCTTCTGAGGCGGCTGATTTGATCTGAAACCAAGGCATTCATTGGATACATAATAATTGTACGTACACCTCGTTTTGCCCATGATTCCTTAGAGAGCTTTGCCTCAGTAGCCATCTTCGCAAGAAGCGGCCACATAAAGCACTCAGTTTTACCAGAACCAGTACCTGTTGACACAAACAGATTTTCGCCTCTGTTTGCTGCTTCTAGCGCAGATACCTGGTGGGCAAATGGAGATGTGAAAACTCCTATTCTAGCCTTTGCCAACTGTGAGAAATAATCTTTCATCCAAGGTTGGATAGATGCTGTTTCAATGCCGTTTTGTACAGTAACGTATGCTGGAGATGACTCAATAAAGGGTTTCTGATAAAGCAGTCCCTCATCATCCATATGATCGCTTAGTGCGGAAAGCAGAAGAGGAGATTTTCCGAAATACTGTGATTTAATATAGTCTTCCAGTTCTGTTCGTAACTGTTTATGAACAGAATTTGCTCCGTTTAGCATCAGATTATCCCTCCTCTAAATTCATATCCCTCATCGGATAAAATATTCTTAATGGCTGCAAAAACTTCTGCTGAGAGTTTTCTCCTAAAATCGGACGGGAAAGATGTGCACGTCTCAGGCCAACTGTAGAGTTTCAAAAGTGCAAGTTCATGTGGCGGGAGCAAATAATTCATACGCACATGGACTAATGCTCCATCCTCAAAATACTCTATTGGCGGCAATGTTCCATAGGTTGAGAGGCAGGCGCATGCAAGTGATCTGTAATTGTAGGACTCTACCTGCCACTGTGGGAGTGGACTGGCTTCTATCGTAGTGCCAGAATAGCGGTAAAGATAGTATAATTGTGAACCCTTCATTCCAGTTCGAAGAATCGAAACCGTGCCAGTCATATCGGGCTTGTTTACCCAGTACCCTTGAGAGAAGGGCGGTTTTAAGCGAAGGTACTCTGTGTTTTGTTCAAACGACAGATTGAATTTCCAAGAGACAGCAGATAGCGTTATCTGCCACATTGCTTGTAAATTTTTCTGTTCGAGACCAAACATTGCCTTTAGCTTATTTGGATTTGTTGCTCCATACTGTTTTGAATAAAATCCAATACCGGATACGCAGGAAATACTATCCAAAGAAATACCTCTTTGAAATAATATATCACCATACGGTTCTTCATGCTTCATTGATGAAATTATTCGGTTGGGGCAGTGATAAACCACGCCCGCGCTTAAGAATTGGTTTGCAATCTCATCTTCGAATTCCTCAGAAACATATGGCAAGCTGTCAGAGAGCTCCGGGTATATTGATTTGTAATTTGCAAGCATACTGCGGACTTTTCTTTTTAAGTGTACAATGGAAATGAGGTTTTCTTCCGGGTTGTCCCAGAGCGAAGCATAAGCCATCATTCCGCAGATACTATACACTAAACGAGTTTTCCAATCGCTCTCTGTTTCCTGTATTCCTTTATGGATGCAATACTTGTGTGCTACTTTTGAAAGTAGTCCGTTATATTTGTTCATCAGATTTCTCCTAAGACATACTTCAAATCATGCTTAAGATCTGCAGAAATTGCGATACTTTTTTCTGAATCAGTAATTGCCTCTGGGAGTTCATTAATTTCCAGTGAAGCATAAGCAATAGGAAGGACAGCAAACAAGAACTCCTCATCCATTGTTATTTCAGGGTAAATACCGTGCATCGTAGCAACAAGTCTGTTAATTTGATTCCTGACTAACGAACCTATCTTTAATTTTGAAAGGATCCTTAAATTTTTACGTGAATCCTTTGGCGTTGAGTAGTCCTTGAAGTCCTCAGCAAAATAACCTCCATAGTATTTTCCAGTAGCTTTTTTATCCACAAAAAACTCTGTAAACAGGGGTAGCATAAATCCGTACATACTCTTTGGTTCAACTTGGATATCTTCTGCATACGGATGAGTGGCAACATAGAAAATATCTTTTTGAGAAAGAATCTCCGGGAGTCTGTTCATCCATCCACCTGCAAGAAGATTGTTGATTATCACGATGTCTTCACCATTAGTACCGATTTCTGCTATTGCCTGATTGCTATAGCTGCCCTCACAGCAGAGCATTCCATATTTATGAACTGTCACGGCTGCGCTGAATGCTTGAACAATGTCGATTGCATTAGGGCCAACAAGGAGGATTGGCTGCTTTTCAATGTAGGCAGCGCAGAGGAACGCAGCTAGGCCGCTGCTGTATTTTTTCGCTACACCAGCCTCTTCGAGTTCACATACAGCGGTATTAATGACATCTGCCCAAGAGTGATGAGCTTCGAGATTATTTAGATCCTTGAATGCTGAAAAAGTGTGATATGGAGTGGTAACAGGCTTGGACGAAACTTCAACTGTGGTAGGAGTCTCTGCCGCTGCAACCTGAATCGGTTGTCCACTAGCGAATGCCATATTTGCAATGAAATCTGCTGCGTTTTCGCGGGCTTTTTGTATTCTTTCAGCAACTGCTTTTTCAACATCCTCCGCCAGCTTTTCCTTTTCAGCGATAATTCCGGTAAGGCGTTTTTCCTCCAATTGGGTTTTATGAAGCTCCTCTTGTGCTTCAGCTAAACTGGTGGTAGCAGAACTCAATTCAGCCTTAAGTGAATCGAGTTTTTCCTGAGCTTCAGTCAATAGACTTTCGTTTTCTGTTTCCCAATCTGTGCGGATAAGTGCTTTTGTTTTTTCCTGAAGTTCAATACTTGCAGAAATAGCTGAGAGAATTACTTCATCCTCCAAACTGTCTCCATCAACATATCTCCATACTACCTTTAGGAATTCATCCAGTAAGTTTTTCGCAACAGGATTGGGACAGCGGCATTTGGTTTGTATTTTGTACGTTATGTCATCAACCGGAATTCCACCAAAGAAATTCTTAAAAGTTCTATACTCAGAGCGAGTCACATTCCTTGTTTTGTATGTTGCCCACGAGATTGAAGAAAAGACGACATCTCTCACAATTTCAAGCTGACTTTTCAAATAATAAAGTCTGTTCGGCAAACCAGCGAATGCACTTCTATATATAGAAAAACCATTATCCAAACGCAAAATGTCATTACGGGTGAACTCGTATACTGGTACCTCAATACAATCCTCTGCAAAGGTGGTGATTCCATTCAATACCTTGAGTTCTTTGGCTTTGTTGCACAAAATACCCGTGTAGTTCCCCTTGGATATACGAATGGCAAACATGACGCTACGACTATGAATTGGAATTCCGATTCCATTTTTCAACAGGTTGATCAGTGCATCAAGGTTTGATGCCTCGGAAATGATAACGACTTCAATGGCCTCAAGGTTAGCGTTGTACCGGGATAATATATAATCTTTGGAAGGATTGTTCTCATTTTGAGTTGCCGACCAAGTCCAAATGCCATAGCAATCGTCCGTGGAAGGACCATCTTTATAGAAAATCTTGTCTCTGTTTGTGAAGTATGGCGGGACATTTTCATTTCTATGAAAAATACAGTAGCGCCCATTGTGGTCTAAATCAGCGTAACGAACAAGCCACTTTTGTTGCCTAGAATCTGAGATAACACCACATAAAGAAACGATTTCATCGCTACCAACGGGGGGTAGAATAGAAGTATCTGTATCGTCAAACTGTGCGAGATAATTAACATCATCGCTTTTAGCAACGGTAGGAGCGGTCTGCAATTCAGTAATTCTCTCTTGCGCCTCAGCCAACGAGGATGCCAATGTGTCTTTGTCATGTTCAATCTCTTGTATTCTCTGTTCGTATTCTGCTTTTATAGTATTAACATCCTGCTGAGCGGCTTCAATTTGAATGCGTAGCTGGTGTTTTTCTTCTTCCATACTTTTAATGCGGTCAGCCACTTCGGCAATCCTTGCACGCTCAGATTTGATGCCCTCCATTCTTCCATGAAGTTTAGAGCGGGCATCCACGTCCAGAGTTTTTCCTGCAAGTTTGAGATATAAATCAACGTTATTGGCAAAGACAGAGTCGAGCATAGTCGTTGCTAGGGCAATGTCATGCGTTGAGCCTTCCCCTTCAAGCTTTTCTATGTTTTCCTGAATTCCTTTGAGCCAGGTGTCTACATTTTCATGAACCCACTTTGCGATAAAGAACTTGTCAACATTGGCTGTGGCAATTGACAGCGCATGTTGCTCTGTCAATAATTTGGCTCTGAATCCTTTTTGTATTTTCAGGAATTCTTGTTCGTTTTTTTTGAAGAATTCTTTGAATTTTCTACCGTTGATAATCCCGCAGAGGATTGATTTTTCTTCCTTAGTAAGATCATTGTAATTCATAATATATCCCCTTATTTATTCGTATTCATGCTGCGATATGTTTCCTGCAACCTGCGGTAAGATTGTTCATTAATGGTGCCATTTTTAATACATTTTCGTATCCACTGATATATCTGTGGATAGCACTTCATGCCCGCTAACATATTTCGCAAAGAGTGCGGAGTTGGGATTGTTGCCCCTGATACATTAGTAAGTCGCTTCAGAATTTTATTTTCGTCCTTTACAACGATGGGCTGTTGTTTCTTAAAATCGATTTGCCAGATGACATCAAGACCAACGAAAACTTGCACGCTTAAACCGTAGGCTAGTCCGTCTAACTCTATACATTTGTCAGCGGATAATTTTCGCTTATCTACAATATAGTTATTGTTGGAGATAGTCAGATGTCCATCAAATGTTGATTGGAAGCGCAGTGTTTTGTCGTGTGGTAGAGTATCGGTTTCGCCAGGATTAACTTCAACACCTGCAATATCGGTTACTGAAACTTTTGGATGCAAGCCTGCTTGGTCAAGAGGCTCTTTCCAAAAGTATGTATATTGTATGGCTTGTGTACGGCCAGCGGATATCAACTGCTGCCTGCCGGAACAAAACACCTCATATAGTTTTGGCTGAGATGAATTGCAATTTAGCTGACGAACTGTCACAGAAGGAAATGTTTTAACTATAGCGACATTACCTTCGACGAGTATGTACATACTGTTCTGATTATGCTTAACTATGTAATTACCTTCGACAAATAACGGCCATATCGGTTGTAATGAAACAGGGTGATCCGTCAGGCGGCAATGGAAGTCAAGATAGAATCGGGCGGCATCTTCATTAAATGCAGATGCAGATACCACATAGAGGGTCCACGTTTCCCCCTCGATTCGTTTTTGCATTATTTTTTGAATTCGCATGCTACTGCATGACTTTCTATAGATGTAGCCACGTTCCAGCAGATAGTATTCTTTCCCAATCTCAACATCGGCGTCATATGAGAGTTTGTTACCGGAAACTTTATCAAACAATGTGCCTTCCGGATCAATGCCTTTAATCTCTGCCGGCCAAAATTCATGTAATTTATCGCTTCCGTTTTGAAACCTGAGAGTGTATTTTTCGAATGGCCTTTCACCGATCGGAAGATATGTGATACTGTCGTGATTTAAGCGTTCTTTGGTGAACACATAGCGTACATCAAATGCTCCTTTTGGCCTGATTTCTATACGGAAGTCCTTGTTGAGCGAACTTATCGGCGCACGAATCAAACCGACTGAAAAACTAAAAGAAGATGAGGATACGCTTGTAATGCGGATTGGTAAATCGTGCTCCTGAGAATTGTAGGAGATTGGACAGCCAGCTCCGAATGTACGCTCAGGACAATCTTTTCTTTTTTCACGGGCACTGTGTCTAAAGTGACGTGTTCTGATATCACCATCGGTAAGAGTAACATATTGTCCACAGAGTTCACACATAAACAGACCACTTTGAGCAGATACAGTTCCACCTGGATGCAATCTGGCGGCTTCTTCTGCTGTAATATGCTTCCAGCTGTTTTCTGACCACATACAGACATGTGTTAGTGCAACCATATGCATTCCTCCTCTCTAATATGTAGGGCAGTTCATCAAAGCGGTGGCTTTCCAAGAGTTGATTGACCACTTGTGTATTAACATTGCCGATGTAGAGGTTTCGTGCTGCTTAGGCTGACAATCCCGCTCGTCAATCTCATAATTTTTCTATCGGTAACATCGGCCCCGCCTGAAAGAAAGGCGGTGGAGACATTGAATATTCTGGCAAAATGGATGATGTTTTCGGCCCCGGTTTTGTTTGTCTTTCCGGTTAGGAAACGGCTGAGCAGGCTGTCCTTACATCCAATTTTTAACGCAAGATCAGTCTGAGATGCCTTGGATATTTCATTAGATCGACAAGCTGCTGTTCGACAGTACCGGGCAAAAATGTATTCTCCATTCGTTATGCCCTACGGTCCTTGTTTTTTGCTTTGATATGTTTTCTGCGTTTGATTCTGGCATCAGCGGGCTTCTCTGCATCTTCTGGGATAATCCAGCGGCGTCCTGCTTGTGGTGCGCCGGGGATGCGATTTTGGCTACAAAGAACACCCACACGACGAGGAGACATCCCCCATTTCTCCGCCAACTCAAAAGTTGATAAATAACGCGTTCTCAACATCCTTTTCAGCTGAATCTGATAATATTATATTCTACTTACAGAATAATACAAAGGCATATGTTGTGAAAAATCGCCGCCCTGTGTATTTTGCCTTTTTGCAAAAATTCAGGGCGGCGATTTCTTGTATAACGAAAACCATGCGATAGTCGCGTGGTCAGCTTGTCGATAAATCCCTATTTGTATCGTTATAGTGACTAGATTTTATTAGTACATTGAATAAGGGGCTTTTTCTACACTCTGACCACCCGCTATGCAGGTGGAGCTTTACTTAAGAACTTGCGGTAGCCAGGTGGCCAGCTCCGGCACGACAGCCAGCAGGAGAATTTCTCCCGCCATAATAGCTACGAAGGGCATCGACCCGGCGATAATTTCGTGCATACGGGAATCGGGGCTTATCCCCTTGATGACAAACAGGTTCATGCCGATAGGCGGCGTGATGAGAGCCAGCTCCATATTGATGAGCAGTACGACGTTGAACCAAATCAAGTCAAAGCCAAGATGACGCATGATGGGATAAATCATGGGAAGAGTAATGAGAATGATGGATACTGTCTCAAGGAAGCAGCCCAGGAACAGCAGGACAAGATTTATTCCCACGAAAATGACCCAGCGGTTCACGTCAGCTTCGGTAACCACGGCCATGAGAGCCTGGGGTACCTGCAAGGCGGTGAGAATGAAGCCGAACAGCATGGCGCCGATCATGATGGCAAAAATCATGGAAGTGGTGCGGACGGTGGCAATGAGGATCTCATTCATATCACCGAGGGAAACGGTCCGGTAAATGAAGAAGGTGATGACGAGGCTGTACACCGTACCCACCGCCGCCGCCTCTGTAGGAGTGAATATACCGGAGTAAATACCGCCGATGACGATAACGGGAAGCAGCAACCCCCAAAAGGTTTCCTTCAGGACAGCCATCCGTTCCTCGATGGGAGCCAATGGTTGCAGCGCCATATCCTTTGCCCGGTAAATCACGTAACCGGCAAAGGCAATGGTCAGGACAAGACCCGGGATAATTCCGGACATGAACAGCTTGCCCACTGATTCATCGGTAATGGCGCCGTAGAGGATCATGGGGATGCTGGGGGGAATGAGAATGCCCAGCGTGCCGCCGGCGGCCACCGTGCCGAGAACCTGCTTGCGTTCATATCCCCGGGCGAGCATTTCCGGAATCGCCATTGCCCCGATAGTTACCGCCGTAGCAACGGAGCTGCCGGAGATGGCGGCAAAGACAGCGCAGGCAAATACCGTGGCAATCCCCAAGCCACCCGGCAAATGGCCCAGCCACTTGGCCCCCAGCTCAAAGAGATTGGCCCCGACTTTGCCCTTCAGCAGGATCTGGCTCATTAGTACATACAGGGGAACGGCTGAGAGGACGAAATCATCAAGGGTCTTATAAGCGATCACCGGAATATGAGTGAGACCGGACAGTCCTCCTAAAAACGCCACCATACCCATAGCTCCTACCATAGCCAGGGCAAAGGCAACGGGCATGCCCAAAAGGAGCAGCAGCATGAGAATCGCAATAAATCCGAAGAGCATCTCAGCGGCCTCCCTTCAGGGTTCTGTCACATTCGGCGGCCTTGCCGGTTATCAGAAACCATGCGTCAAGGATAAGGCGGCGAACCAGCTCCAGCATAAGGAGGGCAGAGCCAATCACCATTGAAATCTGGGGAATATAAAGGGGGAAGCGGAGGATAGAGGGAGACAGCTTGTTATAGGTATAGGATGATATTACCATGTCGGTACTTTCGGTCATAAAGATGAAGAAGAGGAAAAGGGAAATGGCCGTCATCAGAAAGCGCACCCCGGCCCCCAGCTTCGGGGAGAAATGACCGGTAATAATATCCACGCTGATATGGGCTCCGTCTCTAAATGCGATAGCGAAGCCCAAAAAGCCAGCCACGATAATCAGGTAAGTGGAAATCTCCAATACCCATTCCGTAGGCGAATCAAAGAGCCCCCGCATGATGATTTCATAGACAACAATGAAAGCAACGGCGAGGATACAAAGGCCCGCAAGTATCGCCGCGGTTCTGGTGATAAGGGACAGGAGCTTCTCAAGTCCTCTGAACAGTGATTTCATAACGGAAAACTCCTAAAAATTCAGCCGACCTCCAGCTGAGGCCGGCTGAAAAACCTCGATTGCAAAATTATTTGTTAGCGGCGAGGCACTGGTCTACCAGAGTCTTGCCCAGCTTGGGATTGTTCTTTATGAAGTCGTCACGAACCTGCTTGGTAGCTTCCTGCCAAAGGGCTACCTCATCAGCCGGAACCTGATATACCTCCATCCCGGCCTTGGCCAGATCCTCCATGGCCTTAAGGTCAGCGGACTTTGTCTCGCTGTGGATCTTGGCCCGGGCCTCCTCGGCGCACTGGCTGAGAAGCTTCTTCTGGTCAGCGGACAGCTTCTCATAGGTCTTGCCGTTCATGGCTACGACGAACTCGCAAAAAGCATGGTTGGTCATGGTAAGATACTTGGCAACTTCGTAAATCTTACGGTTAAAGGTAGCAGTGGTACCGGAAACCTGACCATCGATGGTGCCCCGCTGGATACCCATATAAACCTCGCTGGAGCCCATGGTTACCGGGGATGCTCCCAGAGCCTTGATGGTCTCAGCGGGAATCTGGCCGTAGCCTCTGATCTGAAGACCCTTGAAATCCTCCGGCTTCTTCAGGGGACGCTTGTTGTTGCAGACCTGAATGTAACCATAGTCGGCCCAGATGAGGGGATGAACGCCTTTCTTTTCCAGCTCGGCGGAAAGGGTCTTGCCGAAATCGCCGGTCATCGCCTTGGTAACGGAGTCGTAGGTGGTCATGAGGAACGGAACGTCCAGAACCGCCAGCTCCGGGACGACAGTAGTCCACATGGCGGTGGAGTTCAATCCAATGTCGAGGCCGCCGTTCATGATGGCGTCGTTCATGCTCTTATCGTTATAGAGCTGACCGGCCGGATAGGTGGTGATTTTTATCTGGCCCTTGGATTTTTCGTTGACATTTTTCGCAAAGAGCTCAATGTTCTTGGACAGGTAGTGCTCGGCCGGCAGCTGATAGGCCAGCTTCAATTCTACCGGCTTGCCGGCAGCCGCTTTATCATCCTTCGGCGCTTCGGACTTTCCCAGACCGCAGCCCGCCAGCGCCATCATGCTGAGAAGGGCAATGGCGGTCAGAAAGAGCTTCAGAGTATTCTTCTTCATTTGCTTTTTCCCCCTGTGTAATACTTACAATCAAGCCGGACAAAAAGAAACCGGCTTCGAAGGTACAGGAATCAGTATACCTATGAAATTGAAATTTTGCAAGAAAAATATCATAAATTTTTGTAAATTTGTAAACTTATACAGGGATGGATTGTATGAGTAAATTGGGCAACTGTATAATGATTAAAAGAGATAGATTGTAAAAAATGAAAAATAAGGGCCAGTAGTTTTTCTTGTAAATACCGGAAGAAAATGTTAGAATCGTCGTTGATTGAAGAGTGATTTATTGAGAGCGCCGCGAGGCGATAAGAAGCGAGGCAGCGAATCATGGAAGTCATGAAGAGGAACCGGATCAAAAGAAAGAGCCAGCGGGGCTTCATGCTGTTGGAGCTGGTAGTGGTTATGGGAATTATCGGAGTGCTGGCGGCCATGGCGGTTCCCCGGTTCACCGATACGCTGACGTCAGCCCGGACTGCCCGGGTGCAGGCGGATCTTCAGGTCTTGAATTCTGCTATCGTAATGCGGATGGCGGAGAAGGGGGCGGTTCCTGCCGCCATTTCTGATTTAGCCGACTATGTAAGCAATGTGGAGGAGTTGCAGCCTCCCTCCGGAACGGTATATCTAAAGACCGGAGGTACTGCTTCCGCCACGGCCTACACCCTGTCCGGGGATGGGACGGAAGCTTTGTTTGACGGACACGGGGTGAATGAGCTGGGCAAAAAGCAGTAGCCCTTTTGGAAATATTAAGCTGGAAACTCCTCTTTGATTGTTTAAGGTATACCAATGAGCGATAGTAAAATCATCCTTCATAGCCGCTATTTGGCGCTGACAATTATGGCAGCGCTTTTTTGGTGTCTGTACAGCCGGGAAATAGTGACGGCAGAAGCGGTGACGGCAGCGGTATTTTTATCGGTGATAGCAGCGGCGGATCTGCGGTTCGGGTTGATTCTCGACCGGGTTTCCGCCGCTTTTTTTATGGCGGTGACGATTTTCAAGCTGCTGGGAAATGGAGACTGGACAGAGAGCGCTATCGGCGCTGTGGCCGCCGGGAGCTTCTTCCTTCTGCTGCGGATGCTTTCCAGCGGCGGTATGGGGCTGGGGGATGTGAAGCTGGCGGCGGTGATTGGCTGGTGGCTTGGGCCGGATCGCTGCCTGTCTGCCCTGCTCCTTTCCTTTATCACGGCGATGCCGGTAGCCCTGGTCCTGCTGGTTGTTTACCGGCACTGGCGGATGGCGATACCCTTTGGTCCCTTTATGGCCCTGGGAGCCTGGCTGGCCTTCGTTTACGAAAGGGAAATTTTTTCTCTCTGGAGCTGCCTATGGGAGATATAAAAGGCCGTGGACAGCGGGGATTTTTCCTGTTGGAACTGGTAATCCTGGTTGGGCTAATGGCCGCTGCCGGGGCATATTTTTTGCCCCGGGCCCTGTCTTCGGTTGAAGGCAGGCTGAATACTTTCTGGCTTGAGCAGGAGGCGCAGCTTTTGGCGGAGGATGTCCGCTATATGGAGCAGCTGGCCATGAATTACCGGCGGGTGAACAGTACCTTCCCTTCCGCCGCCTCGGAAGCGCTTCCTTACATTTCGATAAGAAAGAGCGGTTATCGGTTGATTCAGGGGAGCAAGACGCTCCGCAGCCGGGATTTTGCGGCGGCAGAGGAAGTTACTGTAACTTGCAGCCGGACAAGCAACCGGCTGGAATACGACGCCAACAGCGCCAATACCGCCACCGTGGGGCTCACGAGAAAGGGCATAAGCCGTTACGTGATCGTCGACCGGGAGGGACGGGTCAGAATTTCTCAAAGCAAGCCGGGTTCTTAGGAGGGGCAAATTGACAGGACGAAAAGGAGAACGGGGGTTTCTGCTGACGGAAACGCTGGTTTTGTCCCTGCTGGCAGTTTTGGCGGCCGGGGCTTTCGGGGTATATGCAGTCGTCTGTAAAGGGACTGCCTCCAGCCGGGAAACGATCTGCGCCGATTATCTGGCAAGGGAGGAGCTGGCCTATTTGGAGGCAGGGGACTTCTCCGGCAGCTGCGGCTGGCTGGGGCCGGCAGGAGAAAATCAGCAGAACGGAGTAAATTATTCCGTGACGGCGGAGATAACAGCGGACTCTTTCGGGACAAGGCGGGCAGAGGTTAGAGTCAGCTGGCGGCGAAAGGACGGCCGACTGGGGGAGCGAATTTTGATCCGTCTGCTGGAGGGAGCCGGATGAGCCTTTCCGTGAGGGAACGCCAAAATCAGCGGGGGCTGTCCCTGTTGTCCCTGATCATTGCCGTACCCCTTCTGACGGTTTTGCTGTGGATCATAGGGGCCCTTGCTTTATCTTCCCTGAGAAGCTACAACCGTCTGCGGGCAGAGTCGGAGCTCGTTTCAGAGTTGAATTTTGCCATGGAGAGAATTTGCCGTGACCTTTCCTATGGAGAGGAAATAGAGGTAACTAGTACCCGGCTGCGGGTAAAGACGAGGCAAAACACCGAATCCCCCGGGTACGTTACCTACACGCAGGATACGGCCAGCCCCTGTAAGCCTGTCCGGCGGAAAGGTCAGCCCCTTACCGGGGACAGCGACACCGGCCGGGTAGTGATAAGGGAATTTTCTTACCGGCAGACAGGCCCCCGCACCGTAGAGGTGATCATCAGGGGCGAAATAAGCGAGTATGGTCTTTCCTACCGTCTCCATACGGCAGTAACCTGCCTGAATATAAAGGAATGAGGCCAGATGAGGAAAAAGGAAAAAGGCTTTGCGGCAGTCTGGGGCGTATTGCTCTTGTCCCTGGTGATGTTCTTTGCGGCCGGGGTCTATGCTCTGGGGAACAAAAGAGTAAAGTCGGCGGCCGGAGCTGTGCTGACCACGGACATGCGGGTGGCCGCCGAAAGCGGATTGATCGCGGCGGCAGCGGAGCTTACGGCGAACCCGGCCAAAGTGGTATCCGTCAATAATGCGGCAGGAGAAGTTGTCTTTGCCGTTTTGACGGAAGGGGATATCTCCACCAGGATTTATTTGAAAAAAGACGGGGCCGGAGGCTTTCATGGTCAGGCCACGGCCAGCACGGGCCGGCTGTCTGTCTGGGAAAAGGATGGCAGCCGCACCAGCGGAACAAGAGTAATCGGGCGGATCAGCCGGGAAACGGCTCCAGACGGAACCGCAAAATACATGGTAACATATTGGGAACATTGAGATGAAACGGGCGGGAAGTGTCTCCCGTATACTGCAATAGAAATGGAAGAATAGGTAAGGCGCATGGTGCTTTTCTCCTGGTAGATTTTGCGTGGCAGCTTCACTTTACCAAAAGAGTTACAGGGAATCTTTCGATTGGTAAATCTGATTTTACAAATCACTGGGCAATAATATACTGGCTGAGAAATAAAATAATTGATGGAAGGAGAGCGTTTTATTATGCCGGAGGGTTTTGGGAAAACATTGATGATACTGGGCGGAATACTGCTGATAGCCGGGGCTTTTTTGGAATATGGCGGCGGACTGCCTTTTTCTTTGGGAAGACTGCCTGGGGATATAAACATTGAAGGGGAGAAGGGATCCTTTCATTTTCCCATCGTAACCTGTATTGTCATCAGCGTATTACTTAATGTTCTCATGAGTTTATTTCGGTGAGTGGGTTGAAAAATACCATACTGTTGCAGAAGGTATTTGCGGAGAAGTTGGTTTAAGGATGGGCACGAAATAAGGGCAGCTGGTTTTCACCAACTGCCCTTAAACTTTTTTGCCGGTTATTCAATTCCCACTACATCGTAGCCCTCTTCTTCGATGGCGGCTTTGATGAGGTCAGGATCAGCGTTGCCGGAAATGGTAGCGCATTTTTCCTCCAGGCTGACCTTGATGTCAGAGAGCCCGGCGATGCTTTTCAGGGCTTCTGTCACATGGCCTGCACAGTGCTGGCAGGACATACCTTCAATTTTGATTTTCATGGTTATTCTCCTTTCTAAGCGCTCCCTGTGGGAACATAGACGAATTGAATCAGTAATCGCTGAATTTTATTCTTTTCAGCCTCAGGGCATTGGTAAGCACCGAGACTGAGGAAAGACTCATGGCGGCGGCGCCGATCATGGGCGAGAGGAGAGGGCCGCCAAAAAGGTGGAGTACGCCCATGGCCACCGGTATGCCGAGAATATTGTAGCCAAAGGCCCAGCCAAGATTTTCCCTGATGTTTCGCAGGGTCTTTTGGGAAAGCTCGATGGTTCGGGCAACGTCCCGCAAATCGGAGCGCATGAGGACGATATTGGCGCTTTCAATGGCAATGTCGGTTCCTGTGCCGATGGCCAGGCCGATGTCAGCCGCCGCGAGAGCCGGGGCGTCGTTTATGCCATCGCCCACCATGGCGACGATTTCGCCTTGCGCCTTGAGAAGTTTAACCTCCTGAGCCTTGCCTTCCGGCATTATTCCTGCCCGATATTCATCGATGCCGATTTCCTCCGCGATTGCTTTGGCTGTCCGGGGATTATCACCGGTGATCATAATCGTCTTTATTCCCTTTTCCTTCAGAGAACGGATAGCGTCAATGCTCTCCGGCTTTACGGTATCCGCAAGGGCAATAAGTCCCTGGGAAACGCTGCCGTGGGCGATGAATATTGGAGTCTTGCCCCGGGAGGCCAGCTGGTCAGCTTTTGTCAGGAGCTCGGCGGGGAGGCGGACTCCCTCTGACTCCAGCCAGCTGCGTTTTCCGGCCCGCAGTGGTTTGCCAAGGGCAAGGGCTTCAATTCCGCAGCCGGGAATGGCATTAAAAGCGGCGAGGGGGAGAAGCGGCACCCTTCGAGCTTTGGCGCAGTCGGTAACAGCCTTGCCCAAGGGGTGTTCTGAGCCCTGTTCGGCACTGGCGGCCAGGCCAAGCAGCTTGTCCTCCGGTATTCCCAAGGGGAAAATATCCGTTACAACGGGTTTTCCGTTGGTGATGGTTCCGGTTTTGTCGAGTACGATGGAGGTTATATGACAGGCTGATTCCAAAGCGTCTCCCCCGCGGAACAGGATGCCGTACTCCGCTCCCTTTCCGGTAGCAACCATGATGGCGGTAGGAGTGGCCAGGCCAAGGGCGCAGGGGCAGGCGATAACCAGCACGGAAACAAATATTGTCAGGACGAATTCAAAGCTTTCGCCCCTTATACCCCAGAAAACGGCTGCAAGCAGAGCGAGGCCGATGACCACCGGAACAAAATAGCCCGATATAGTGTCGGCCAGCCTGGCAATGGGAAGCTTTGCCTCCTGGGCGTCCTCTACCAAGCGGACGATGCGGGCAAGCGCGGCATCCTCGCCGATTTTAGTGGCCCGGTATTTGAAGAAGCCGGTGGTGTTGATGGTGGCGCCGTAGACTTCATCCCCTACGGTTTTACTGACGGGAACCGATTCTCCCGTAAGCATTGATTCGTTGATGTCAGTTTCGCCCTCGGTGATTATGCCGTCTACCGGGAGGGATTCGCCGGGACGGACTACTATTTGGTAGCCTTCCTTTACCTGCTCTACGGGAAGAGTTTTTTCGCCGTCGGCAAATTCTACCCGGGCGGTTTTGGGAGCCAGGTCAAGCAGGGACCGGATGGCATCTGAAGTGCGGTGCTTGGCGATGGCTTCAAGGTACTTGCCCATGGTAATGAGAGCAAGAATGGTGGCAGCGCTTTCATAGTAAAGGCTGTTTACATAACTGTGGTTTCCAAGGAGGATCATTGCCGTGGCAAAGAGACTATATACTATCGCCGCTGTGGTGCTTACCGCAATAAGGGAATCCATATTTGGGGCAAGGGAGATGAGATTCTTAAAGCCGGTTCGGTAGAAGGCCCAGCCGGTCATCACTATCGGGGCCGTAAGCAGGAGCTCGGCAAGAGCCACGACCACCGGACTTTTTCCCGGATCCATAAAGGAAGGAAGAGAGAATAGGCCCGTCATGTGGCCCAGCATATGCCCCATGGAAAAGCCCATCAGAGGAATCAGGAACAGCAGGGATAATATGAGCCGCTTTTTCAGGGTGGATATCTTTTCTTCAGGGGTAACGTTTTCTTCGGGCTTGTGGATGATTCCATAGCCTGCCTTGACCACGGCGTTCTCGATGATCGCGTCGTTTACCCTGTCCTCGTCAAAGGTGGCGGAGAGAGTTTCCGTGGCAAGGTTTACCGAGGCCTTTTCCAGGCCGTCAATCTTCTTTACGAAGCGTTCTACTCTGGCAGAGCAGGCGGCACAGGTCATGCCGCTGATCCTGTATTTTTTTGATATAGACATTTTAGCCTCACTTCTTATATTTAGCACAAGGTATGGTAACAGGAAATTTTGAAATGACAATGAAATTTTTGAGGCAGATCAGTGTATTCGCAACCTTATTATATGAATATATAATCATATATCTTTTCGTTTGTCAACCGATGCTCTCCATTATCCGCAAGGAAAAATTTCTGAAAAGGTCACAAAATAATAGAGGGATTTTGGATACAATGGCGAAATATGTTTATAAAATCAAGCAACTGTGAAAGGGGTTGTGTTCAGATGGCAACATTCGTAATTCGAGGAAAAGACATTGAGATCACGCCGGCGCTCCGTGAGTATGTGGAAAAAAGAGTCAGCAAGATCGAGAAGTATTTTGATAACATCGGAGAGATAAGCGTAAGGCTGTCAGCCATAAAGGGAACTCATAAGGTAGAGGTCACTGTGCCCATCGAGGGTGGCGGCATCCTGCGTGGTGAGGATGTGTCCGGTGATATGTATTCTTCCATCGATATGGTTGTCAATAAGCTGGAACGTCAGATCCATAAGCATAAGACCCGCCTGGCCAGAAGATTTCGTTCCGGCGGTTTCAAGGCCGAGATCGTTGCCGAGGAAATCCGCCATCGTCCCATCGTGGAGGCAACGGATGATGATTACGCTCCGGTGAAGGTGAAGAAATTCCCGGTGAAGCCCATGGACGTAGATGAAGCGATAATGCAGATGAATCTGGTCAACCACGATTTCTATGTGTTCCGCAATATGCAGACCGAGGAAATAAATGTAGTCTATCGCCGCCATGACAACCGGTACGGCCTTATTGAACCCCAGCGCTGATTTTTCTTGACAGTCCGCGTTGTGATGATTATAATGACTCCAATGCGCCGAGGGAGACATGATGACAGAGCCCATTGATGACAGAGATAAATGCGTTTGCTGGAAGCATTTTCTTCAATGCTGTTATTACCGCTCCTGAGCAGTGACGGGGAAGGAATTTTCTGGTATCCGTCACCGGCAGCCGCCGTTACCGGTATTGAGTGGCCGCGTTTGCGGCAATCAGGGTGGAACCGCGAAGCGACAGCCTCGTCCCTATGGGGACGGGGCTTTTTCTTTTGCTTATGTTTTAATCTATAGGAGGTAAGAATTTTGGCGGAAATTATTTTGAAGGATGGCTCCCGGCGTCAGGTAGCTGACGGCTCTACCTATCTTGACCTTGTAAAGAGTCTCAGTAACAGCCTGGCCAAAAAGGCGCTGGCGGCAAAGGTCGATGGAAAGACTATCGATCTGATGGCGGTTGTCAAGGATGGAGCAAAGGTAGATTTTCTGACCTTTGAGGATGCGGAAGGCCGCCGGGCTCTCCGGCACACCGCTTCCCATGTAATGGCTCAGGCTATTAAACATCTGTACGGGGATCAGGGAGTTCAGCTGGCCATCGGCCCAGCGATTGAGAACGGCTTCTACTACGATATCGATATGGAGAAGCGCCTCACTGACGCCGACCTGCGAGATATCGAGAAGGAAATGGAAAAGATCGTAAAGCAGAATATTCCGTTGGTCCGCAAAGAGGTCAGCCGTGAGGCCGCCATCAAAATGTTTGAGGAAAGAGGAGAAGGCTATAAGGTACAGCTGATAAAGGATCTGCCGGAGGATGCCGTCATTTCCCTCTACGAGCAGGGTGATTTTATCGATCTCTGCGCCGGTCCCCACGTGCTGAGTACCGGCAAGGTCAAGGCTTTCAAGCTTCAAAGCGTGGCCGGCGCTTACTGGCGGGGAAATTCCGACAATGCCATGCTCCAGCGTGTTTACGGCACTGCCTTTGAGAAAAAAGAGGATTTGGCGGAGTATCTCCATATGCTGGAGGAGGCGGCCAAGCGTGACCATCGCCGTCTGGGCCGGGAGCTGGATCTTTTCAGCCTGCAGGAGGAGGGCCCGGGTTTTCCCTTCTTCCATCCCAACGGAATGGTTATCAGAAACGAGCTCATCAGCTACTGGCGTGAAGTACACCGCCGCTTTGGCTATCAGGAAATAAAGACCCCGATGATTTTGAACCGCCGCCTGTGGGAGCAGTCCGGTCATTGGGATCATTACAAGGATAATATGTACTTCACCGTCATTGACGATGAAGATTATGCGATCAAACCGATGAACTGTCCCGGTGGTATTCTCGTGTACAAGTCCCAGCCCCACAGCTACCGGGAACTTCCCCTCCGGCTGGGTGAATTGGGGCTCGTTCACCGCCACGAGCTTTCCGGTGCCCTCCACGGACTTTTCCGGGTTCGCAATTTTACTCAGGACGATGCCCATATCTTCATGACGCCCGATCAGATCGAGAAGGAAATTCAAGAGACCATCGACCTTTTTGATGAAGTGTATTCCACCTTTGGCCTTACCTACACTGCGGAGCTCAGTACCCGCCCCGAGGATTCCATGGGTTCCGATGAGATTTGGGAGCAGGCCACGGATGCCCTTCGCAAGGCGATGGAAAATCGCGGTTTGAAATATGTTGTCAATGAAGGTGACGGCGCGTTCTACGGACCGAAGATCGACTTCCATATCCGCGATTCCATCGGCCGTACCTGGCAGTGCGGCACGATCCAGCTGGATATGCTCATGCCGGAGAAATTTGACCTTACCTATGTGGGCGAGGACGGACAGAAGCATCGTCCGGTGATGATCCATCGCGTAGTGTACGGCAGCATCGAGCGGTTCATCGGGATTCTCATTGAGAACTACGCCGGGGCTTTCCCGGTATGGATGGCGCCCGTTCAGGTAAAGATCCTGCCCATCACTGACAAATTTCTGGATTATGCCTACGAGCTGAGGAAAAAGCTCTTTGATGCCGGGATCCGGGTAGAGGTTGACGCCCGCAACGAGAAGATCGGCTACAAGATTCGCGAGGCACAGGTCAGGAAGGTGCCGTATTCACTGGTGGTAGGCCAGCAGGAGGCTGAAAGCGGGACGGTCAATGTCCGCCGCTATGGTCACATGGACAGCGCTTCCGTCAGTGTCGACGAGTTCCTGGCGCAAATCAGGAAAGCTATCGCTGACAAGGAACAGAATTAAATTTACAACTCAATAATGAAATGATAGAATGAAGGCAATGGAATAGTACAAAAGTTTCTGTTGCCTTCACTTATTTGCATTGCGGGATATATGAAAAAAGAAATCGAAGACAAGGTAAGAAAAGAATTGGCTGACTGGGAGTATTTGAATAATCTTCCCAAAGAAATCTCCGGGTTTAGCCTTACCCGGTACGAAAATATTTATGATGATTTTTTTGAGTTTCTTTCCTACGAAAACAGGGAGAAGCACCGCCGGCTGGTAATGTATTTCCATCAGGAAACAATGGAGTACAAGCTGAAGGTTGGTTACGGCCTCACCGAGTTCTGCCGGATTGACTGTATTGCCGCCAGCCGGGATGAGTTTGAGACGCTGCTTCGGCGGTATCTGGAAGAAATAATCCGGAAAATGGCCGCCGATAAGGTAGAGAATATCGGCAGCTTTGTCCTTAACAAGCATATAATGGACTATGATTTTGGCGACCTGCTGCCGGAGGAAATTGAAGGATTCCAGCTTTATATCCGTCCCTCGGCTCCGGTGCCGATTACAAACTTCTCCTACATTATCATTGATTATGAATGCTTTCAGCTGGAAAGTAATGTAATCATTTACTATAACGTTTTTCGGGATGAATTTTTCGGCGAAGCAAGAATTTGCCGGATTCCCACCATGAGCTACCAGTTTGATTCCAACACCCTTGAAGGCCTGGCGGAAAAACTGCGGATTCATCTGGCTTCCCGGCTAAAGGCGGTAAAAGAAGCGGCCTTGCAGGAAATTGCAAGGGGTAAGTGATTCTTTTGGAGGACAGCATTGCATATAGTTCTGATAGAGCCGGAAATCCCGGGCAATACCGGAAATATTGCCCGCCTCTGCGCGGCTACAGGCATGGAACTGCATTTGGTGAGGCCGCTGGGTTTTGAGGTATCGGACAGGTATTTGAAGCGGGCAGGACTTGACTACTGGCATTTGGTGAAGATCACCTACCATGACTGTTTTGCAGAGGTTTTGGGAATGTACCGCGGGCGCAGGTTCTGGTACTGCTCTACCAAGGCGCCCCGCTGTCACAGTGAGGTAATGTTCTCCGCCGACGATTTCCTGGTATTCGGGAAAGAGACGAAGGGGATAGATGAGGAAATTCTCCGGGATAACTGGGAATCTTGCATACGGATACCCATGATGGCGGGAGCCCGCTCCCTGAATTTGTCCAATTCTGTGGCGGTAGTGTCATACGAAGCCCTGCGTCAGCTTGAATACCCGGGACTGACTACTGTGGGCAGAGAGAATTTGTAATTTTGTAATATTGACAACGGCTGAATACTGATGGCGCTGTAAGGATAGGATATGAATAAAGATTTTGCATGGCGTAAATCGTTGATCGACCTGGCGGGAAACCGTGTCCTGCCGGATGAACCTATGTCCCGGCACACCACCTTTCGCATTGGCGGACTGGCTGATGCCTTTTGGACTCCGAAGGATACCCGGGAGCTGGCCGCCGGGCTGAAGCTGTTAAAGGATTCCGGCGTGCCGGTGACCGTATTGGGCAACGGCTCAAATGTTCTGGTGCTGGATAAGGGCATCCGGGGCTGTGTTGTCTCTCTGGGAGCGCCCATGGCGGATTTATCTATTGAGGGAACGTTGCTGACAGCCGGAGCCGGGGCTATCCTCGGCGCTGCCGCAAACCGGGCGGCGGAGGCAGGGCTCACCGGTCTGGAGTTTGCCGTGGGAATACCCGGGAGTGTCGGCGGCGCTATTTATATGAATGCCGGGGCTTACGGCGGAGAGATAAAGGATATTATCGAATCGGTGACGGCGTTGATGCCTGACGGGGGGCTGAAGAAATTTACGGCCCCTGAGTTTGCTTTTGGCTATCGTCGTAGCGTCTTTCAGGACAATGGAGCGATTATAGTATCGGCGGATTTCCGTCTGGCCCCGGGAAACAGGGAAAAAAGTTTTCAGCAAATGAGAGATATTCAGGGTAAACGCCGGGAGAAGCAGCCCCTCAAGTATCCCTCCGCCGGCAGCACCTTCAAGCGTCCTCCCGGGTATTTTGCCGGGGCGCTTATCGATGAGGCCGGATTAAAGGGCTTTACTGTCGGCGGAGCGCAGGTATCGGAAAAACACGCCGGCTTTGTGATAAATAAGGGGGGTGCTACGGCGGCAGACGTCCTGAATCTGATGAAGGCTGTAAGCGACAGAATATACGCAGATCACGGCGTCTCTTTAGAACCGGAAATAAAAATAATCGGTGAAGAACAGGAGGAATGAATATGAAAATCGAATTCCTTGGAGCAGCCCATACGGTCACTGGCTCCTGCTACCTGGTGCAGTCTCAGGATACGAATATCCTCATAGACTGCGGTATGTTTCAGGGGGGAAGAGCTCTGCGGGACAAGAATGGTGAACCATTTCGCTTCACCCCGGCAGATATCGACAAGGTTTTGCTGACTCACGCCCATATCGATCACTGCGGCCTCGTGCCAAAGTTGTTTGTTGACGGCTACAAGGGAGACGTCATTGCCACAAAGGCAACCTGTGATCTTTTGAAAATTATGCTCCCGGATTCGGCTCATATTCAGGAGTCCGATGCGGAGATGCGTACCAGAAAGGGAGCCCGAGCCGGAGAAGCGCCCGTAAAGCCAATATATACCCTGGCCGATGCCCAGGCGGCCTTGGAGCACGTTTCTCCCGTGGAATATGGCCAGCAGGTTCAGGTGGCAAATAATATTACGGCGGTATTCCATGATGCCGGTCATATAATGGGCTCGGCGATGATAGAGCTTTTCGTCACGGAAAACGGGGAGACGACCCGGGTATTGTTTTCCGGTGATATCGGCCAGCCTAATCAGCCGATAATCCGGGACCCGGAGCGGATAAAGGGCGCTGACTATCTGATTTTGGAATCTACTTACGGGGACCGTACTCATCAGGTTTATGACAAGGAAGCCGCTTTGGCGGACATCATCAACGATACCATGGACAGGGGGGGCAATCTGGTAATCCCCGCCTTTGCGGTAGGCCGTACCCAGACGATGCTCTACTACATTTACCGGCTGTGGAAGGCGGAAAAGATTGACGATGTTTCAGTCATCGTGGACAGCCCTATGGCAATTGCCGCAACCCAGGCTTTTGCCCAGAATATAAAGGAATTTGACGAGGAGTCCCGAGCGATGCTGAGAAACGGGCGATTGCCGGAGATGCCCCAGATACGCCTCTGCCAGACGGCGGCGGAATCAAAAGCGATAAACAGTGAAGAGAGCTCCGCCATTATCCTGTCCGCCAGCGGAATGGCTGATGCGGGCAGAATCCTCCATCACTTGAAGCACAATCTTTGGCGGCCTGAATCGACCATTCTTTTCTGCGGCTATCAGGCGGAGGGCACCCTTGGCCGCCGTCTCCTTTCCGGGTTGAAGCGGGTAAAGGTCATGGGGGAAGAAATCGCCGTCAAAGCAAAGGTGAAAATGATGGACGGCTTCAGCGCCCATGGGGATGTGGAGCAGATCATGACTTGGCTCCAGGGCTGTGACAATCCGAAACCGGCGAAGGTATTTGTGGTTCACGGCGAACCCCAGTCAGCGGAAGCCATGAAGGAAAGGCTGGAAAACGACTATGGGGTGGAGGCTTACGTGCCTTTCATGGGCGATGTGGTCACCATAGAAGGCCGCAGCTGCACCATACATCCCTCCAACATCACCGAGGTCAGAGTGGAAGCGGAGCTGGAGGATTTCCTGCGGACCATGGATTCCTACTATCGTCAGGAACGCCGCCGGGTTACCAGGCTTGTCAAGGCAAATCCGCAGATCATGGAGCCGGTGGTTCGGGAAATGCAAAAGGGTCTTACCTACATCAAGAAGCTGTTCAACAAATTCGAGAACTGAAAACGGAAAATATGCACATAAAAAGAGGCTGGGGAAAAATGAGTCGTCATTTTTCCCCAGCCTCTTTTAGCCTTTGCCGGGAAGCTACGGAAAATTTTTACGGATTGGTGCGGCTTATGAAATGGACGGTCAAGCAACAGAGTGGAGAAGTTATGGAAACAGCTCGCAGATTAAAGTGGCTCCAAGGATCATACAGCCGCCGATTGCCTGAGTTATCGTGAGGGGCTGCCCCAGAAACAGGGCGGCAAGGGCGATGGCCGACAGGGGATCGATATAGCTGAGCAGGGCTGTCGTCTGGGCCGGTAGAACCTCCACTCCGGAGAAGAAAAGATGGAAAGCGATACCGGTGTGAAAAATACCGAGGACGAGAAGTAGGGAGACGGAGCGCAGATCGAAGACCAGCGAAGAAAAATCGGTGGTAAAAACGGCAAATGGAGTAACGATCATGGCCCCGGCGGCCATTTGAACAAAGGTTTTCGTCTGGGGAGCCACCGTCGTTACGCTTTTGTTGAGGAGCATGACAAAGGCGTAGAGCAACCCGCCCAAAAGGGAGCAGAAAACGCCTTTCAGATCGTCCGGACCGCTGCCGGAAGTCATCGATTCGTGGATGCCTGATACCAGACCGGTTCCGCAAAGAGCCAGTACAGCGCAAAAAATCTTTATGGAGGTCAGGCGCTCCTTAAAGAGAAGCGGGGAAAGCAGCATCATGTAGATGGGCGCCATGTAGTAGCAAAGGGTGGCAATGGGAACCGTGGTATACATATACCCATAGAACAGAAGGATCCAATTCAGGCCGACGCAGGCGCCGGCGCAGGCAAGGCGGGGAAGATGCAGCCCGATTTCCCGCCAGTCAGGCTTGAGACCGGCTCTATGAATAAGTCCAGCGGCAAAGATCGCGCCCGTAATGGCCCGAAAAGAGGCGACCACCGGCGGGGGCCAGTTCAGCCTGACGGCAAATATTCCCATGGATCCCCAAATGAGCATGGCCGTAACGATTTTGGCGGTGGCTGTATTTACTGAAGATTTTTTTAACATGTATAGGCTCTTTTCTGCACAGATTGATGGTATTATAAACGGTTTTACAGGTTGAAACAAGAAAGGCTGTCAGATATTTTCGCTGTCATAGGGGTAAAAACTGATTGTATTATCGGTTTATTTTTGTAGTAGGGTATGCTACAATCAAAAATTATATTTTGACGGGTGCTTAGTTGTAGAAGTAAGGGATAGAACATGGAAGAAAAGCTGATTAACAAAAAAGCTGATGGAGACGGCAGTCGTACATACGCCTATAGTATTCTGTTCATGGCCACCTTCTTTTGGGGATTTCAGACTGTGCCGTTAAAATTTTTGCTTCAGGAATGGACAGCCCAAACCATTACGTTTGTCAGGTATTTTTTGCTGGGCGGCCTGATCCTCAGCTGGCTTTATCATAAGCGGGGAACTGTCCTGCCCCCAAGGGAAGTCTGGAAACCGTTATTGGCGATGGCGTTGTGTCTGGTCTTGAATAACATGATTCAGATAGCCGGAATGAAATACACGACGGTAGTAAACGCGACGCTCATATCGGCGGCAAATCCCGTAAACACAGCGATATTTTCCTGGCTGCTTTTGAGAGAAAGAATAAGCGGTCTCGCCTGGATTGGAATATTTTTGTCCTTTACCGGAGTTTTGACCGTGGTGTCCAACGGAGACATTTCCGTGATTACTGAGGCCCGGTTTGGCTTTGGTGATGTGCTCGTATACGTTGGCATATGCTTTTGGGGCCTTTATGCCGTAAGCACGCCCCGGGTCCTCAAGCATATTTCGGTACCTATGGCGACGGGATGGTCGGCTTTTATTGCCGCCTGGCTTGCCCTGTTCTTTAATCTTTTCACCGGTCAGATAGACGTGATGCCTTTGTCCAGGATCGGTACGGTATGCTTCCTGTTTGTGCTTATCTGCGGCGGGCTGCTGGCGAACCTCTTTTGGAACAAAGGCGTGGAGATGGTGGGGCCAGCCACAGCGGCTATGTTCAGCAACATTCTCCCCCTTGTAGGAATTATTTCGGGGTATTATATCATGGGGGACGAAATAACGACAGCCAAGGCCATTGGGGCGGCGCTGGTACTTTGCGGGGTCAGGATTGCCACAAAATATACCTGAGTGAAAAACTTAATCCGGCTAAAAGATTCGTCGTAAGTCTTTTATTTGGGCAATTTCATTTTGCGGTCTGCCCAATGGCAAAACTATCGGGATTATGGTAAAATGTTCGTGAAAATAAAAATGGGGGTATTGTGCGCTTATGGCAATTCTTGAAGTAATAAAGGCAGGCAATCCTGTATTGAAACAGGTTGCGAAGCCCATAAAAAAAGTTGATTCCCGCCTTCGCCGCCTGATGGACGATATGGCCGAGACTATGTATAAAGCCGACGGGGTTGGACTGGCCGCTCCTCAGATCGGGCAGTCAATCCGTTTGGTGGTCATCGATGTGGGGGAGGGGCTGCTTGAACTTATAAACCCGGTAATTACCAAACGGGAGGGAAAGGTAACCGACTCCGAAGGCTGTCTCTCGGTGCCGGGAATATTTGGCGACGTTGAGCGGGCGGAGCGGGTGACGGTAGAGTATACTAACCGGTTCAACAAGCGCCGCGCGCTGGAAGCGGATGGCCTGCTGGCCCGCTGCATTCAGCATGAATGCGATCATTTGGACGGGACGCTTTTTATCGACATAGCCGCCAGTCTGAGACAGGAAGCGGCCGGGGAGAGAGAAAATGGCTGAGGGGAGAAACAAGATCCGCACGCTTTTCATGGGGACGCCGGATTTTTCAGTTCCCTGCCTGGAAAAGCTGCTGTCTATGGAACAACTGTCAGTAGTAGGGGCAGTGACCCAGCCGGATAAACCGAGGGGGCGGGGGAAAAAGCTGACGCCCTCCCCGATAAAGGCCTGCGCCGGGAAAAACGGCCTGCCGGTTTATCAGCCGGTGAGAATAAAGGGCGATGAGGGCTTTCTTCACAGGCTGAAAGAGGAAATAGCGCCGGAGCTGATAATCGTTGTGGCTTTTGGTCAGATACTTCCGGCCGCTGTAATCGATTTACCAAAATATGGCTGCATCAATGTCCACGCTTCTCTGCTGCCCAAATACCGGGGGGCGGCGCCTATGCAGCGGGTCCTCATGGAGGGGGAGGCGGTTACCGGTGTTACCACCATGCTGATGGATATAGGGCTGGATACAGGGGATATACTTGAGAAATCAGAGCTTGCCATTGGTGAGGACATGACCCTGGAAGAGCTTCATAATGCTTTGTCACAGCAGGGGGCGGAATTGCTGGAAACCACAATCCGGAAGATTTTGGCTGGAACGGTAGTCCGGACAAAGCAGGATGACAGTCTCAGCTGCTACGCCAAAATGATCGAAAAAGACACGGGAGCAATTGACTGGGGCCGTTCTACCATGGAGATACATAATCTGGTGAGAGCTTTGGATCCTGCTCCGGGAGCATATACTTCCCTTGAGGGAGAGAAATACAAAATCTGGCGGACAAAACCGGTCAGAGGAAATATAGAAGGAAACGCGCCGGGAGAAATACTGTCGGCCGATGGAAACGGTCTGCTGGTAAAAACCGGCGACGGCATTATCGAGGTCCTTGAGATGCAGGCGCCGGCCAAAAAGCGGATGAAGGCAGTTGACTACCTGCGGGGCCATAACCTTGCGCTATCGGCGAAATTTGAGTAAGGGAAATGGATAAAAACAAAATCGTAATTTCAAACTACAGTAAAAAGCGGCTTTTTATCGGGCTGCTGACCGGCTCATATCTGACGTTGGCCCTGATTGCCGCTTTGATGTGGCGGATCAGTGTCCCGGGGCTGAGGGAAATCGCTGACGTACTGCCCCTCGTGTCGGGGGCGGTTCTCCTGGTGTTTTTTTGTCTGGTGGGGCTGGGGATAGCGGGGCTGATTGCGGCCGCTGCCGGGTTGCCGTTTTTTCCTTCCGTTCTGCGGCGGACAACGGGACTTGTGAACCTTTTGTTTCCGCTGGTTGTATTTTTTGGCCGGCTGTGCGGCTTCAGGCGGCGGCAGATCGAAAGCTCCTTTGTGTCGGTCAGCAACAAAATTTTTCACCGGATGAAGATAAAGGTGCCCGCGGACAGACTGCTGGTGGTAACGCCCCATTGTTTGCAGCTCGATACCTGCCCCCACAAGATTACCCGGGACCCGATGAACTGCAAGCGGTGCGGACGCTGTGACATAGCGGCGCTGGTGACGATGGCCGAGGAAATGGGCTTTCATTTCTTCGTTGTTACCGGCGGTACCCTCGCCCGCCAGACGGTGCGGAAAATCCGCCCGAAGGCTGTTTTGGCCATAGCCTGCGAGCGTGACCTTACCAGCGGCATACAGGACGTATATCCGCTGCCGGCCGTGGGAGTGATGAATCTTCGCCCCAATGGCCCCTGCTTCAATACTCATGTGGATTTGGAAGAGTTTCGCCGGGAGCTGGAGAATCTGATAATTCTGCCGGAAAAGGCGACTGAGGGGACAGCCGGAAAAATGGATAAAGCAAGAGAAACGGCTCTACGGGTCATTCATGCCGTCAGTGAAAAGGGCGGTTATGCCAATATCCTGCTGGCGGAAGAGCTGAAAAGGGGAGACCTGAGCGAGCTTGACCGCCGTTTTGCTACCGAGCTCGTTTACGGGGTAGTGAAGGCGGGGGAAACTCTGGACTGGATCATTGGCCGCTACGTCGACAAGCCGGTGAAAAAAATGGAGCCCTGGGCCAGATGTATTCTCCGCCTGGGGATGTACCAGCTTTTTTACCTGACAAAGATCCCCCGGTCGGCGGCGGTCAATGAGTCGGTTAATCTTGCCCGCCGGTACGGCGCAAGATTGAAAAGCAGCGCCGGTTTTATCAACGCCGTCCTCCGGCGGGCGGCCCGGGAGCCTGAGGTGGCTGAATTTCCTCAGGGGCCGGGAAAAGCTACCGAATACCTCTCGCTGAAGGAAATGCATCCCCGCTGGCTGGTGAAGCGCTGGATAGGGGAAATGGGCTTTGAAGCGGCTCAGAAGATATGCCGCTTTGATAATGAACCGGCAGTGTTGTCGGTGAGAACGAATACCCTGAGGATAACAAGGGACGGGTTGATCGCCCGGCTCACTGATGAAGGCTGTACAGTGGAGAAGTCCGCCCTGGTCCCTGAGGGAATAAAAATAACCGCTCACGGGGCCATGAAGGATTTAGACTCTCTGAAGGAGGGACTTTGGCAGGTACAGGACGAGAGTTCCATGCTGGTGGCCCACGTTGTTGACCCGCAGCCGGGAGAGTTTGTCCTCGACGTTTGCAGCGCTCCCGGGGGGAAGACGACGCATCTTGCCCAGCTCATGAAGAACCGGGGAAGAATAATGGCCGGAGACCTGTATCCGGCCCGCCTTGAGAAGGTGGCGGAAAATGCCCGGCGACTGGGAATAAATATTATCGAAACGGTGGCCGGGGATGCCCGCTGTATGGGAGAGCGGTATTTCCGGCAGGCCGACCGGGTTCTGGTCGACGCACCCTGCTCGGGGCTGGGGGTCCTTCGCCGCCGTCCCGATGCCCGGTGGCGGGTGGCGGCTGAGGAAATGAAAAAGCTGCCGCCCCTTCAACTGGAAATTTTGGAGAGCGCTTCCCGGTGCGTGAAGCAGGGAGGCATCCTGGTCTACAGTACCTGTACTATGGAACCGGCGGAGAACGCGGGCGTCATCGAGAAATTTTTGGAAGCCAGCCGGGATTTTTCCCTTGTGGAAACAGGACGGTACCTGCCGGAGAAAAAACGGAGCGGCAATATGGTGCAGCTCCTTCCTCATATCGACGGAACCGATGGTTTCTTCATCGCCAGGATGGAAAGAAAAGCAAGATGAAAAAGAATCTGTTTGGCCTTATGGAAAAGGCGATCAGGGAGGAAATGGCCCCTTTTGACATCGAGCCGTTCAGGGCGCGTCAGCTTGTTGACTGGATGTACGGAAAAAGCGCCAAATCCTTCGACGAAATGACAAATATAAGTCAGGATCTCCGCTACCGGCTGGCCCGGGAATTTTCCATCGATCGGGCCCGGCAGGTTGAACGGTGGGATTCCACTGACGGGAAAACTACCAAGTTCCTGCTTGGCTTTCCCGATGAAGTGGCGGTTGAGGCCGTCCTCATGCGGCAACCTTATGGCAACAGTGTTTGCATTTCCACCCAGGCAGGCTGCGCCATGGGCTGCGCCTTCTGCGCCTCCACCCTGAAAGGACTTACCAGGGATTTAGTGGCTGGAGAAATGCTGGCGCAGGTTTTCTTCATCAATGACTATCTTATGAAGGCGGGCCAGAAGGTTGACACCATGGTCCTGATGGGTTCAGGCGAACCCCTGTATAACTACGCCAACGTGCTTCAATTCCTGCGGCTTATCCATGAGCCTTACTGCCTTAATTTTGGCTATCGCAACGTTACCCTGTCTACCTGCGGGATTGTGGAGCGGATATATGACCTGGCCCATCAGAAGCTCCAGGTAGGACTGGCAATCTCCCTCCATGCGCCGAATGACGAAATCCGCCGCCGCCTCATGCCCATCGCCAATAAGTATCCAATCAGGGATGTGGTCAAAGCCGGTGAGGTCTATTTTAATGCGACGGGCCGCCGGGTAACCTACGAATATATCCTTATCGACGGGGTAAATGACAGCAGGGAGAATGCCCGGGAGCTGGGACATCTTTTGCAGGGGCAGAACGCGTCGGTAAATCTTATTCCCATCAACCCGGTGGTGGAGCGTTACCTGCGGCGACCCAATGATGGGAAGATTACAGATTTTGCCAATATTCTGCACAGTATGCATATTACCGCTACCGTCAGAAAAGAGATGGGGGCCGACATTAACGCGGCCTGCGGCCAGTTGAGAAACCGTCATTTGGAGGGAAAATAAAATTGTCCTTGGTTCAACCGAACCAAGGACTTTGGCTTTTTTCGGGAGTTTGATTTTGCAACCGGTTTGCTTATAAGGGAATTTTAGTGTTCGTGATAATATTTGAGGAAATTTTGGGCAACGGAGGAAAGGGGCCGGCTTTTCACCACGGATATGGTTTGCCGGAGGCTGAACCGGTCATCCTGAAAATGGAGGCAGCGAAGCTCAGGCCCCAGCTCGTCGCTGATGCTGATGGGAACGATGGCCACCCCCGATTGCTGCCGGGCCCAGGTAATAGCGCTGTGCTTGGTGCTGTTTACGCAGAGTACATGAGGCGAGATGTGAGCGTTGGCGAAGTTGGACAGAATAAATTCCAGACAGCCCCGGGAGAGGCAGAGGGGGACACCCTCCAGATCTTTCAGCTCCAGGCTGGTTTTATCAGGTGAAACCCAGCTGGTGGACTGATGAAAAATCGCGCCCAGCTGTTCCCGGTCAGTGGAAAGGACCTCAAAGCGGGAGGCCTGCTCCAGCGGCAGGGGAGAAATACTGATTTCCGTCACGCCATTTAGAAGTTCGCGAGTGTGGGCGGCGCTGTCGCCCTCGTAGAGGTCAAACTCAACCTTCGGATTGAGCCGGGCAAAGCCGCAGAGATATTTTTTGATAAAGAAGGGAGCGGTAGAGGGAGAGATACTTAGGGCAAGCTTACCCTGTACGCCCCTCAGCGTGCTGTTGATCTCCCTTTGGACGCTGGCCTCAATGTTGCAGAGGTATTTTGCTTTGGCATAGAGAACGCGGCCCGCATCGGTCAGCTCGATACTGCGGGCCCCCCGCCGCACCAGCAGCAGCTCAGTGCCGTATTTTTTCTGGAGATTTTTCACCTGCATGGTCAGGGCCGGCTGGGCAATATGCAGTACCTCCGAGGCGGCGCTTAGATTACCGCAGTCCACAATGGTGATAAAATTTCGATAATGCTCCAAATCCATTTTCGGTACTCCTCATGAAGCCAGGTAAAGACAATAATGACGGCTTAGATTAAACTTAACGATATATTAAAACAAAATTTTTCTTATAACTATTTGGGTATATATTCGATTTTCGATGAATAGAATCCTTTTTTTGGCGGATAATTATCATTTTCTTCTGTAATGAAACGAAAAATTATAATCTATATATTTATAAAAGCCATAAAATAGATATTTTTCTTATAACTCTAAATGAGGTATAGTGTTAGCAAAAGGTCATGTTAAGTTGGAACGATGGAGGTATAAGTTGATGAGTATGGCATTGATTTCTCTTTTGACATTGCTGGCGGCAATTGTCCTCGGTTTTTGGCGAAAGCTGAACGTCGGCCTGTTGTGCATGGGCATTTCTCTCCTGCTGGGCCATGCGGCGGGCCTATCGGATAAACAGATCATTGCCGGATTCAATTATTCGCTGTTCGTCATGCTGCTGGGGGTGACCTATATGTTCAGCCTGGTGCAGGACAACGGGTGCCTGGATCTCCTGGCAAAAAAAGTCGTGGCCCTGGCCGGTAAGCGGACCTTTCTCATTCCGATCATAATTTATATTTTCTGTACGGTACTGGCGGCCATCGGGCCGGGTACCGTGCCCACGATGGCTATTATGATGGTGTTTGCCATGGCGCTGGCGGCGGAGCTGGGCATCAGTCCGGCGATGCTGTCGGCCCTGATCGTGCTTGGCGCGTCAGGCGGCGGCGTTTCGCCTTTGGCGGCAACCGGTATCATTGGGCTCAATCTCTGCGCTGAATTTGGCGTCACCGGGATTGAGATGCCCTTCTTTTTGAACGGCGTGCTGTCAGCTACTGTCTACAGCGGGGTGGTTTACTTCCTGCAAGGAGGGCATAAAATGCACGTGGAAAAGCCCATGAAGCTCAGTGATATTCCCGCCTTTAATACCAAGCAGCTCATTACCCTGGCGGGAATTGTGCTGATGGTTGTACTGGTGCTTGTCTTTAAGATTAACGTAGGGCTGGTAGGCTTTGCCGTTGCGGCGGTATTTTCCCTGTTGCAGGTGGCAGATGAAGGGAAAGCGTTAAAGAATGTGCCCTGGGGAACGTTGCTCCTCATTGCGGGCGTTGGTATGCTGATGCAGATCATCATCAAGGTGGGCGGCATCAAGATGCTTTCGGAGTTTTTGGTATCCATGATGACAGCTCCCACCGCCGCGTCTATTCTTGGTCTCTGCGCCGGTATTTTGAGCTGGTTCAGCTCAACCTCGGGGGTTGTCATGCCGACCTTGATTCCGACAATTCCCAATGTAATAGCCGGGGTAGGCGGCAATGTCAGCCCGGTAGAACTGGCGACCGCGATTACCATGATCTCCAATACGGCCGGTATCAGCCCTCTTTCCACCGGCGGAGCGCTGGCGCTGGCGGCGTACTCTTCTGCGGCAAAGGCAAGCCCTGAGCTGCAGCAGAAGCTTTTTGTCAGGATGTTCGGCATTTCGGCCTTGGGCGTTATAACATTAAGCGTCCTGGCTTACTTTGGCCTTTTCCGCTGGCTGTTGTGAAACAAATAGAGCCGCGATGGGTCAAGTCATAAATGAAAATCCTCCGCCTTTGAGTGCTTTTGAGGCGGAGGATTTTATGTTTACCCGTTGTGCTTTTTTATTGCCGCGGCCATTCGTTCCAGACCGGTTTTTATGATGCTTCTGGGCATGGCCAGGTTCAGCCGGACGAAGCCTTCGGCATTTCCCACGAAGAGGGCATCGCCGCCTTCCAAGAGAACGCCGGCATTGTTGGCGAAGAATTCCGACAGGTTCGTGCCTTTTGGCAGGACGGCCCGGAAATCAACCCAGGCAAGGTAGGTTGCTTCCGGGATCCGGCAGACAGCTTTGGGAATGTTTTCCCGAAGAAAATTTACCAGGAAGGAAAAATTGTCATCAAGGTAGAGCTTCAATTCCTCAAGCCATTCGCCGCCGCCTTCATAAGCGGCCTGGGCGGCGGCCAGAGACAGGGGATTGACCTCCTGTCCGATACGATCGTTGTCCCGGAAGGTTTCCCGCAGTTTTTCGTCACGGATGATGATGTTGGAGAACATGAGGCCGGCGATATTAAATGTTTTGCTGGGGGCCATGCAGGTGACAAGCCGTTGGTAGTCGGGCATTGCCTTGCCCAGAGGGATATGCTTGCGTCCGGTTCTGATAAGATCGCAGTGAATTTCATCCGACACGATCCACAGGTTGTGTTTTCTGATGATTTCAGCAACCCTTTGCAGTTCCTTTTCCGTCCACATCCGACCAGTGGGGTTGTGAGGATTGCACCAGATGACGAGGCGGACGGCCGGGTCGGCAGCCTTGGCGGCAAAGTCCTCAAGGTCGAGGCTGAAGAAGCCCTTATCACACTTGAGGGCAGTGGTTACAAGGGTTCGCTTGTTATCAAGGGTGGCATATTTGAAGTTGCCGTAGGCGGGGGTAGCGATGAGAACCTTTTCATCCGGACTTGTTACATCGGCGACAATTTCATAGAGGGCGGGAACTATACCGGGAGACATACAGAGCTGTTCCTTCGGAAAATTCCAGCTGTAGCGGTCCCGGCACCACCGGGAGAATGAGCTGTAGTAATCGTCCGTAAATAGGGAAGTATAGCCGAAAATCCGGCGGTCAACTCTGGCCCGGAGGGCGTTGAGAATGGCAGGCGGGACAGAGAACTCCATATCAGCTACCCACATGCGGACAAATTCATCGTCTGCGTAAGGAAATTTCTTTTCCGGGCCGGCATGGAATATGTAGCCACGGAATCCGTCTGTATTCAGGGCGTTTGTTCCCCGCCGGTCGATAATTTCGTCAAAATTGTATTTCATCTGAATCCCTTCCTCCGTAAGAAAGCCGTTGTGTTATGAGAGAAATCAAGCTCCGTGGAGCGCCACAGGCCCTGATTCGTTATTGGGCCGGGAAATAATCTGCTTTCGCAGGGCGGTAAGTTTTTTGCCGCCTGACTGCGGCGTATGGTATGCAAAAACCGATGACAGGGCGTTTGTTCGAGTAAAAATATTTTAGCGGCTTTTCGCATTAACCTGTGGTATTTTGTCTAGCCGTAGGGAGGCAGTACACATTAACAACACACGGACAAGCAGAACCTGACCACAGAGAAACGATCTACTCACGATCACTTCTATGTTCCTGACTTTCTCTTTTCTGTGGCTCTGCCAAGCAAACCAAGGCGGTCACCACTTGATGATTTTTTATCTCGGTTACCCGGATTATCAAGCCGGAGGTCTCCACTTCGATGGTGGAGCCATCCTCGGGAATGGCGGCTATGGCCCCAAAAATCAGCCCGTTAAAGGTATCAAAATTCTCGCAAGGCAACGTGATACCCAGTACCTGGGCGATCTCCTCCAGAGGAGCCTCTCCACGGATCTTCCACATGCCGGAATCCACTGCTTCAATTAGGGGCGGGGCACCTTGGAATACATCCTCCTCGCCCAGATCTCCCACCAGTTGCTCCACAAGATCATTGATAGTGACGATACCTGTCATGCCGCCATATTCGTCCAGCACTACCGCTAAGGGATGGCAGTTTCCCTTCATGTTGCGGAACAGTATATCTGCCTTGACGCTGTCCGGCACGAAATAGGGGGTCTCTACCGCCTGTTCCATTACGGTCTCCCGGCTCCGGTCAGTCAAGCGGAAGTATGTTTTGGCATTGAGGATACCCACCACATCGTCTGCGGATTCTCCGCACACAGGATACCGGGTATGGCGGCTGTTATGAATGGTGGCAGCCCACTCTTCCATACTTTCCTCCAACCATAGAATAGTCAGATCAGTACGATGGGTGGCAATCTCCCCGGCAGTCAGGTCATCAAACTCAAAGACATTTTGGATAAATTGTTTTTCCTCATAGTCAATGGTGCCTTTTTGGGTACCCACATCTATCATCATGCGGATCTCTTCCTCGCTGACGGTCTCCTCCTCGGCGTTGGGGTCAATGCCAAGAAAACGCAGGACAGTATTGGTGGAAGCGGTCAGGAGCCACACAATGGGGGCGAACAGCTTGGCGATGGCGGAGATCAGGCCGGAGATACCCAGAGCCAGGGATTCTGCCTTACGCATGGCCATTCGCTTGGGAACCAGCTCGCCAAAAATAAGAGTAAAATAGGATAAGATCAGCGTGATAATGACTACGGAAATGGCATCCAGCGTAGCGGCAGGGACACCCACTCCCAGTCCTACAAGCCAATTTACCAATCTGTCAGAAAAGTTCTCGGCTGCAAAGGCGCTGCCCAGAAAACCGGAGAGGGTGATGGCTACCTGGATGGTGGCGAGGAATCGAGCCGGCTGGCTGGTCAGGCGAGCCAGACGTATGGCTCGTTTGTCTCCCTCGGCGGCCATTCGAGCCAGCTTGGCATCGTTGATAGAGATCACGGCAATCTCGGCACTGGCAAAGACTGCGTTGAGCAGGATCAGAAAGACCTGCAGCAAAATCATAAATAAAATAGAATCCTCCAATGTAAATTCCTCCTCAAATCATAACAATTGCAGAAAAAGATGCAAAAAGACACAGCCTGTCGTATTATCAGCAAAAAAACAGGCCATGTCTCATCCGATTCTGTTCATAATTGTTGTGCGAGGGAGGTTTGGCGGGGGCGCTACTGTCACCGTCATCCATAAGCCGCGAATCTTCTCCTTTCATCATGATTTCTCATATCTTATCAGACAATCTCCGGCTCGTCAACTTGTGAAGCGATGATTATACATATAGATTCTGCTCAGATTATGTTTCTGTCCTGAGCCGTGTGGTAGTACATATTCATTTTTTTGAGCTGACCACATACCTGTATAAAAATATGATCGAATTGGGCCTCGGTTTATGTCCTTATTTGGTAAACGGTACAAATATGATCCACACTTCCTGGTGTCCGGTACTTTCTCAGGGACCAGGTCTTTCAGTGAGATAAAGTAGAGTTGTTGTTGGATTGACCGGCCGGTTTTTCGACAAATAACGCAAATCACCCCTATCTGTGGCCATTATACCACGGATAGGGGTGATTTGCGTTGCTTGTCGGCAGATTGAGGCTGTCTGACAGAGGCGGCTTTTCTTTTATTTTGGATTGTACTCGATTATCGAGAGGTTCCTGTATTCATTCAAATCAATGATCGTGGCTTCGTTTATACGAATGAGAGGCTGGGCGTCCAATCCGTTTGCATAGCGGACGATGGTACCGATCATGCCGTTGGAGAGGAGAACCCGGGAGCCAAGGAAAGAGAGCTTTATACTGGTGATAAAGGGAATGCAGACATTGGGGTCAAGCTTTGAGCACATGAGCACGGCAATTTTTTCAATAGCCGCAAAGGGAGTCATGCGCCGCTCTCCTTCCACCTCAGTAGTAAGGTTGTCGTACAAGTCAGCCAGAGCCACGATCCGGGCGAACTTATGCAGGTGTTCTCCCTTCAGCCCCAAAGGATAACCGGAACCGTCCATGCATTCATGATGCTGGGCAGCCGCTTCTATGACACCGGCAGGAAGATTCGGGCAGGCCCGCAATATTTTAGAGGCTTCCATTGTATGAATCATGTAGTCGTCAATGAGCTCTTCGGGGACAGCAATGCTCCGCATAGCGCAGAGGTTGGGCGGGAGCTTTGATTTGCCAATGTCATGGAGAAATCCGGCCAAAATGAGATCCTGGATTTCTGCCGGGTCCAGGCTGATCCATTTTCCGATTACACCGGAAAGAATGGAAACCCGGAGGGAATGGTTGTACACGTCGCTTGCCAGGTGATTCAGTTCAAAAATATGGTCAATTACGCCGCTGTTATGGGCAAGGGGATACAGAGTGTCGTGAACAAGGCACTTGGTCTCATATACGGACTGCTCATCCCCGCCCTTGCTCAGGGTTTCAATCAGTCCTTTGGCAGTTCCCACGACCTCCTTGTACTCACTGATAAAGGCATCGGCAGGATTGAACAGGGCGGCGACGCTAAGGAAATTACTGCTGAGTTCGTATTCATCCTTTATGTAGATAAATGGAACATCAAGGGTCTGGAGATGCTTGATGTGGGAGGGGGTAAGCTCCGTATTTTCTGACAGGACTACAATAAGGTCATCGTTGACAATTGTGCGGGCCAGAATCATGCCGGGCTTCAAGTCGGTAACTGATATGGAACGCAAAGGGATTCCTCCTCATTTTAGAAGGGATTAGTATAACTGACACATTCTGCCTTACAGGCGAATTCTGTTACATTATATACCATTTTGTGATTAAAGGGGAGATTTTTTTATTTTCGCTTTAATAAATGAGTCGTTTTTCCCTGTATGGAAAACCTTTATACTTGACAACTACAGATACATGCTTACAATAAAAAAACGGGGAGATGTTTTTTCTCGGGAAATTACGCACTGTAATGCAGTTGTTCCGGAAATTGCCAGGCAATTTTCCCCGATGGCATTCAACGGTTAAATACCTTTATAAAATGCTGGTCAAGCATGGTTCAGGAGGAAAGAAAATGAAAGAAGCATTTATGAACAACGAAACTGTAAAGGTGCTTATGGAGCGCCGCAGCGTAAGAAAATATAAGAGCGAACAGATAAAGGATGATGAGCTGGAGGCTATAATTGAAGCTGCCCGTTATACGGCCAGCGGCCACGACTATCAGCCGGTTAAGGTGGTTGTGGTTCGGGATAAAGCTATCCGGGACAAGCTTTCTCAGATGAATGCAAAAATCCTTGGGTCGGCGGCGGATCCTTTTTACAATGCCCCTACGGTGCTGGTTGTCCTTGCGGATAAGACCAGCCCCACTTACGTTGAGGATGGCGCGCTTGTTTTGGGAAACCTCATGAATGCGGCTCACGCCATCGGGGTTGATTCCTGCTGGATCAACCGGGCCAGAGAGACCTTTGAGACGGAAGAAGGCAAGGCTCTGCTGAAAGAGTGGGGACTCGAGGGAAACTACGCCGGGATTGGCAACTGCATCCTCGGTTATCGTGAGGGTGAATATCCGAAAGCGCCCGCCCGCCACGGTGAGTTTGCAGTTTATGTGAAATAAAATGGCGGATATAAAAGAAACAGCCGACGCTCTTTCCCTGTCAGCGGAAGGATTACCGGCAATTGTCTGGTACCCGGGGCACATGGCGAAAGCAAAGCGGCTTATAGCTGAAAATCTCAAGCTGGTGGACGTGGTTATTGAGCTGGTAGATGCCAGAATTCCGGCGTCAAGCGCCAATCCTATGCTGAAAGAGCTTATCGGCAAAAAGCCGCGCCTTATTGTCCTGAACAAGATGGATCTGGCGTCCCCTGCCGTAACGAAGGATTGGATCGGCTATTACCGGAGCCAGGGGCTGGCCGCAGTTGCCGTGGATGCTCCCGGGGGCCGCGGCATAAAGGAATTGGTGAAGCTGACGGCGAAACTTGCTTCCGGCCGGACGAAGCGCCTGGAAAACAAGGGAGCAAAGGCAAGAGCTCTCAGAGCTATGGTGCTGGGCATACCGAATGTGGGAAAGTCCTCTCTGATCAATCGGCTGGCGGGAAAGGTAAAGGCAAAAGCGGAAAACCGTCCCGGAGTTACCAGGGCCAAGCAATGGATTCATATCGAAGATGGTTTTGATCTGCTGGATATGCCAGGAATTCTCTGGCCAAAGTTTGATGACCCGACGGTGGGACTATACTTATCCTACACCGGAGCAATCAGTGATGAGGCCATTGATACGGAGCCGGTAGTCTTGCGCCTTTTAGGCTGGCTCCGGGAGAATTTTCCCCGGGATTTGATCACTCGCTACAAGCTGGAGCTGGCTGAAGGGGAGAAATTGCCTGATGATGATGTGGCTTTGCTGGAGCTTATTGGCAGAAAGCGAGGCCATTTGGAAAAGGGCGGTATCGTAAACCATGATAAGACGAAAAAGCTTCTCCTGAAGGAATTCAGGGCAGGTCTTATCGGTAAATACACCCTTGACCTGCCTCCGGAAAAAATGGAAGCAGGGGAAACAGAGGCAGAAGATAATGGCGCAGGCAGTAAGGAAAACAGGGTCAATTGAAAATTTGCTGCAAGCGGCGCTGGACAGCGGCCGGCCCCTTGAAAAAGAAATTTTTGAGGAATTATCGACTGACAGCCGGGCCTCCGTCCAAAGAATGCTGCGCCGCTATGACAAAGAGCTGGCGGAGCGGCAGCGGCTTAAAGAACTGTACTATTATGAGTATGAGGCTCAGCAGGAGGGCGCAGCCTATATTGCCGGGGTTGACGAAGCGGGGCGGGGGCCTTTGGCCGGGCCGGTGGTGGCGGCGGCGGCAATTCTTCCCGTGGGGCTATACATACCGAAGCTTAATGATTCAAAAAAACTTTCGGCTAAGGTTCGTGACGAACTTTTCGATATTATAAAGGAAAAGGCAATTGCCTGTGCCATAGCCACAGTAGATGAAAAGATCATCGACCGCGATAATATCTATCGTGCCACAGTAGGCGGAATGTATGAAGCCGTTGGCAAGCTTGATCCCCAGCCCCAAAAGGTGCTGGTGGATGCCGTGCCGCTGGACAGGCTGAAAATGCCGTCCCTTTCCCTGATAAAAGGAGACGCCAGGTCGGCTTCTATCGCTGCCGCTTCAGTACTGGCGAAGGTGACTCGTGACCGTCTCATGGAAGAGTACGATCGGGAGTATCCTGAGTATGGCTTTGCCAGGCACAAAGGCTATGGCACTGCCGATCACTTGGCGGCGTTAAAGGAATTCGGGCCATGCCCGATTCACCGGCGTTCATTTTCTCCGGTTTCCGAGTACGAAGGGGTCGGACGCTGTCGAGATTGAGATTGAAGGGGAAATTGCAGGGAGCAGACAGTTTCTCCGAAATGAAAAAGACAAGGATTGTCAGGAGTATTATCATGCCAATGGAAACAAGCGCTGCCACACAGGTTGGCGGCATACGCCCCATAGAGCGACCGGGCAGCTCGCAGCCATCTTCAAGGGCTGATGCTGTCCGTTCTCCCTTTGCCCCGGAAACGAATGTCAGTATACGGAACTCTATTTCAAATATGGCCGGAGTATTGCTGCGCATTTCCGGCGAGGCCGAGGATTTAGCCGAAGGCCTGACTCCTGATGTCCAGCGTATCGTAAACAACATAATGAAAAATTCCTTTTCCCTGGAGGAAACCCTGGGCAGGAGCCTTGGCAGTACGGTGGAGAGCCAGCGGTTCGCCATGGATCAGCTGAATACCCTGGCCCGGCTGCTGACTCAGATGGGTAATCTGGCCCGTCAGACCTCCTTCGGGGAAATGTCTCAGTCATTAACCGCTCTTTTTTCTCAGCTCAAGACGGTTGTAACGCAGGAAAACAGCGGTCTGGAGCCTGTACTGTTGCATAAGCTTTCCTATGAGCTGCTCGATCAAAAGGATCCGGAGTCAATACCGCCGGAGCTGTTGGAGCTTTTAAGGCAGCCGCCGGTTATCAGCGGCGGAGAAGGTCTGACAGCGGATGATACCAGTATGGGGTTCCTGAAGCAGCTGGTGGCCTACTTTATGCCGGCCACACCCCGGGAAGAGGCGCAGATGCAGAATGAAAATTCAGCCGGTCAGCCAGATCTCAACGGGCAGGAGCAAACCGGACAACAATCCTCTGAAGGAGAAGGCGTCAGGTCAAGTGAACAGCCGTTAGCTGACAGGAATGAAATCAAGCTTTCCCCCCAGCTGGAGAAACAGGCGCCTGCGGCCATGGGAGAAAAAACTCCCGGAGCGCCGGAGCAGACCCCTTCCGGACAGAACAGCAATTTATCCACCCAGCAGACGGCCCTCCGAAACAGCGAAGGAAAAGAGTCCGCTGCCCCCGGCAGTCAGCCCTATGAGCTTACCGGAGAAAAGGGTACGGAGGTTCAGGGGAAAAACGGGACGCCGGACAGGAGCCAACAGCTTTTGAATGATTTGGGAAGACCTTTCAGGCCATCGGCTAATACAGGGCTTCAGAACCTGAATGCCGACCGGTTTGCGAAAAGCTTTGACGGAGTTCTCCGTGACATAACCGGCCGCCCTATCGAGGCAAACGAAACTCCGGCCGCAAGGCTTGCCCGTTTGGCGGCGGAAAGTATGGCTGAACGGCGCAGCAATAGCCCTGCGGCAAACCGTCCGTCTTCGGCAATGAACAGTCAGGTGTTTTTTCGCCAGCCGTCAATAGAGAATTCCGTGAGAACAATGGAGGCTATGAAAGGGCTGGCCCAGCTGCTCTCAAGAGATGAATCCGTCAGTGAGGGCGACCGGCAGCTGTTGCTGAATTTTGTTAATGGAGAGGAGCAGATCCTTGATGAGAAGGATGCCCGCCAGCTGAATCTCCTGCTGCGCCTCTGTCAGAAGAACCTGCCGGCCTCGGTTCAGCAGGCGGCTATCCAGCATGATCTGCCGGCTTTGCCAAGACTTTGGGCGTTTCTGCAGCTGTGCGATTTGGCGACTTTGAAGGATACAAAGTCCCGCCGCCTGCGTAACGCCGGGCGTGATATTGCCGAGTTTGCCGGTACGGTCAAGGAATCAATGGTGGGAACGGCGCGGATGTCCCAGAGTGGACAACGGGCAATGTCCTTTATGCTCCCGCTGTACTTAGGGGAAGAAGCAAAAAGTTATCCCTGCTACGTATCTGTTTTTGATGAGGAAAAATATCCGGAAAATGAAAACGGCGAGGAAGACAAAACCGGTGAGAAACGGCGTGAAACATGGCTTCGTTTTTGCGTCCTCACCGAGAATATTGGAGCCGTAGAGATAACCTGCCGGCTTTATGAGGAAAGCAAGGTCGATGTAAGAGTCTTTTTCTCCTCCTCTGAAGCCGTAGGGGAGTTCCGGGATTATATTCCGGAGTTTGTCCATTCCTTCGACAAATTACCACTGGAGCTGGTGGGATTGAAGCTGGGGGTGGCAAAAGCTAAATGATGGAAGATAACATCAGAAAGCGAATGAAGCATGTTCCGGCCGAGGAGCCTGAAACGGATGAAACGGTTCCCCAAAAGGCAGTAGCCTTGAAATATGACCCGGAGGTAAATACCGCTCCGAAAATCGTGGCAAAGGGTCAGGGCTACGTGGCGGAGAATATACTGAATCTTGCCCAGCAGAACGCCCTGCCGGTTTATCAGAACAAGACGCTGGTGAATATGCTGATGGCTCTTGATATCGATAAGGAAATACCGCCGGAGCTTTATACGACCGTGGCGGAGGTATTGGCTTACGTCTATCGGATAGACTCTAAGGCCGGCAAAAATAAAAAGGGAGATTTTGGTAATCTGTAAATGAAAAAAAATGTTGCAGAAATTCTGGGGGTTCCGGTGGCAGCTTACTCCATGCGGGAAGCTCGGGATGTTATTGCCCGACAGCTGAAGGAAGGCAGGGAGTCGGGAAAAAAACCGTGGCTCATTGCCACGGCCAATGCAGAAATGATAGTGGCGGCAACGAAAAATCCAGCCTTGATGGAAACCCTGAGGAGCGCTGACCTTGTTGTGCCGGACGGCGCTGGTACGGTTTGGGCGGCCCACGAGCTTGGCTACGAGATGCCGGAGCGGGTTGCCGGTTATGATTTAGTCCAGGAGCTATTGAAAATAGCTCCCCTCAAGGAAAACGGCTTTAAGGTATTTTTTTTCGGTTCAGGGCCAGAGGTTGCCGATGAAGCAAAGGAGAAGGCGCAGGCGCTGTATCCGGGACTAGAGGTGACCGGCTGCCGCAATGGTTTTTTTACAGAGGCTGATGAGCCGGAAATAATCAGAGAAATAAACGGATCCGGCGCCGACCTCCTCCTCTGCGCTCTCGGCGTGCCAAAGCAGGAGCTCTGGCTGAAAAATCATTTGCCAGAGCTGAAGGTTTCCGCGGCTATTGGCGTGGGAGGAACCCTTGACGTTATGGCCGGCCGGGTAAAGCGGGCCCCCCTCTGGGTGCAGAAGGCAAAGCTGGAGTGGGCTTACCGGGGAATATGGATGCAGCCAAGCCGCATTGGCCGGCTGATGGCCTTGCCGAAATTTGTCCTGGCGGTAAAGAAGTCAAAAGGCCGATAATGCCGCCTTTTGAGAAAATACCATAGGGGTGTTCTCCATATCAGGAATTGACAGCTCTGCCGGCACAACTGGACAAAGCTGTTTTGTTTGCGGTATAATGCCCGGGTCAGAGTATTTTTATAAAAATCAGAAAGGAATTTCAGGCATGATAGTTCGTGAGGGATATCCTTTCGTTTTGGGCAGTTTTGCCATTGCTGTGGTTTTGGGAGCGTGGCTGGGTTATGCCTGGGCGATATTTCCGGCAGTGCTGGGCTCGTATTTTATTTATTTTTTTCGTAATCCGGAGCGGGAGGTACCGCAGGATGATTCTGTGCTGGTAGCTCCGGCCGATGGAAAGGTAATGGATATTGTCCCGGTTGAAGACGATGAATTTGTCAAAGAGCCGGCCAATAAAGTTATTATTTTTATGTCCGTGTTCGACGCGCACGTGAACCGCAGTCCCATGTCAGGTGAAATCACCTGCCAGCGGTATTCCTGCGGTCATTTTCATCCGGCTTTTGACGACAATGTGGGGGCGGAAAACGAACGACATTTGCTGGGAATATCCAATGGCCGCCTCCGCATTACCGTTACCCAGATCGCCGGACTGCTGGCCAGGCGTATCGTTTCATGGGTCACCCTGGACGACCATCTGGAGCAGGGACAGCGCTATGGCCTGATCAAGTTCGGCTCCTGCGTTGAGGTCGTTATGCCTGAGTCCGTAGAGGTAACTGTAAAAAAGGGTGACAAGGTTATTGGTGGTGTCACCATCATCGGGAGGATTAAAGGATGAACTGGAGACCGCTGATTCCTAATGCACTGACGAGTACGAACCTTATTATGGGAGTCTGTTCGATCATGTTTAGTATGAAAGGTGATATCTTCTGGGGAGCGGTATGTATCCTTCTGGCCCTGGCGGCTGATGGACTTGACGGGCGCACGGCCCGGGCTCTCGGGGTATCAGGTGAGATGGGCAAGGAGCTGGATTCACTCTGCGACCTGGTTTCTTTTGGCGTTGCGCCCGGTATTCTGGCCCATCAGTTCGTTCTGGTTGATTACGTGTATGTGGGTTGGTTTGTACCGCTGCTCTTTGCAGTGTGCGGCTGTTTCCGCCTTGCCCGCTTCAATGTTATGGCGGCTGAGGTTCACGGTTACTTCATGGGGGTCGCCATCCCGGCTGGAGCCTGCTTTGTTGCCACTTCCACCCTGCTGCTTCTGGGCATGGGGTTTGATCCCCGTGAGCTGGGCTATATTTATCCGATTGTTATGAGTATCATTGGCCTCCTCATGGTAAGCACCATTCATTATCCTGACTTTAAGGGAGCCGGTGAGAAGATTTACCTGCCGGCAAAGGTGTTTGCCGCGGTTATGTTTGCTTCCATTGTCTATGTCGGCCGCGAGGCAATTATCCCGGCTGTCCTCTTTGCAATCTTTGCCACCTATGATGTATTTGGCATAGTCAATACTGTATGCGGCAGCGTTAGCGGGGATAAATGACCTATTGTTGTTTTGATGACGGAGCAACTGTGATATGAATTTTCCTCTCGACATTTTGATGATACCACTGCAGGGGTTCATCTTTCTTTTTACTATCTATTATTTTGTCATTGGTTTTTGCGGCCTTTGGCGGCGTCATGAAGATAAGATCTTCACTCCCGCCAAGACTTTTGCCCTGATCGTTGCGGCTCACAATGAGAGCGCGGTCATTGCCCAGCTCATAGATAATCTCAGGGAGCTGAAGTACCCCCGGGAGCTGTATGATATTTTCGTCATTGCTGATAATTGCAGCGATGATACGGCGGAGATTGCCAGAAATCACGGGGCCATAGTTCACGAGCGCTTCAGTGAAGAGGGCAGAGGCAAAGGTTTTGCCATGGAGTGGATGTTTGACCGGCTCTTCAAGCTGGAGCGGCAGTATGATGCCGTTGCCGTGTTTGATGCCGATAATCTTGTTCATCCCGATTTCCTGTTGGAGATGAACAACCGGCTTTTGAAGGGCGATAAGGTAATTCAGGGTTATCTCGATGCCAAGAATCCTTATGATACATGGGTTTCCGGTACATTTGCCATAGCATTTTGGGTAATAGACCATGTGTGGCATTTGGCTAAGACAAATATTGGCCTTTCTTCGGTTCTCGGTGGTACAGGGATGGTTATCACCACGGACGTGCTGAAGAAAAATGGCTGGGGAGCCACCTGCCTGACAGAGGATATGGAGTTTACTATGAAATCCCTCTGTGATGGCATTAAGACTACCTGGGCTCATGATGCCATCGTCTGGGATGAGAAGCCCCTCACGTTTAAGGCTTCCTGGAACCAGCGCAAGCGCTGGGCCCAGGGGCAGTTCGATGTGGCCCACCGGTATATCCCCCGAATGCTGCGGGAAGGGATCCGCCGTCGTGATATCCGGATTCTTGACGGCTGCCTCCATCTGATCCAGCCCCATTTTATGATAATATCCACGCTGTTCATTGTCCTGTCTTATGTTCAGATGGGTTTGGGGCGGCAGTTCTTCACAAATATATATACGTTCCTGCCCGCCGAGCTGTTCACGATAATTACCCTGGGACAGTACCTGCTGCCGGTAATCATTCTGCTGAAGCTTAATGTTAAACCGAAGGCGTGGCTGTATCTTTTGCTTTATCCTGTATTTATTTATTCCTGGATACCGATTATTTTCCTGGGTTTCATTCACCGCAATGAGCATGAGTGGAGCCATACCCAGCATACAAGAGCCATTGGCTTTGATGACTTTGTGGGTGCAAATAAATGATTTCAAGACGACTGCTCATGGCGGTCGTCTTCTTTCCGCAGGGAGAATAGCTGATGTATTTGCTTACAGTAAAAGAAGATTTTGACGCGGCCCATCGTATCGTCGGCTACCCCGGTAAATGCCGCAGGCTTCACGGTCACTGCTGGACTGTTGAGGTCTCTGTTGAAGGCAGTCAGCTTGATAAGCTGGGGATGGTCGTAGATTTCAAATATCTGAAGTCACTGGTCAGAGATGTACTCAATATATATGACCACCGCTATTTGAATGATCTGCCGGACTTTGCCGATGAAAATCCAACGGCTGAACATATAGCGGCGGTCATTTATCATCGGGTAGCCGCGGGACTTGCGGGTAATGCCGCTGTCAAGAGCGTGACTGTTTGGGAGTCTCCCGGCTCCAGCGTGATCTATAGCGGAGAGTAGTCATGGACATGATAAGCGATCGAATTAACACCTTGATAACCGGGCAGAAGCTGACCACTGAACATATAATCGAGATTTTCTCTTCCATTCAGGGTGAGGGAAAGTATGTGGGCTATCGTCAGGCCTTTCTGCGCTTTGAGGGCTGCAATCTGTCCTGCGACTATTGCGATACCGAACATAGAGTTGGCGGACATCGGTACTGCCGGGTAGAGCTGAATCCCGGCAGCCGGCGTCAGCTGGAAATTCCCAATCCCCTCACTCCGTCAGCGGTAGCGGAGTATGTAAATAACTTTGCGGACATCACTCCTCATCAGGCCCTTTCCCTTACCGGAGGAGAGCCGCTCCTTCACACTAAGTTCATTACTGAGCTGGCTCCCTTGGTACGATTGCCGCTCCTTTTGGAAACAAACGGGACGCTGTGGGCCCGCCTGAAAAAAGTATTGCCGCTGATTTCGATAATATCAATGGATATAAAATTACCTGGCATGGTTGGTCAGGAGCTGTGGGGAGAGCATGGGGTGTTCCTGGAGACTGCCCGTGAAAAGGATCTCTATGTGAAGCTGGTTATTGAACGGGAATCCTCCACAGCGGAGATCAGCAAGGCCATCAGACTGATTGCTTCTGTTGACCGGTCCATACCGCTCATTCTCCAGCCCGCGACCCCTCATGGCCGTTGCAAGGCGCCACTGCCTGATTTGATGCTGAAGGCACAGGATATGGCCCTGGGGCCCCTTTGTGATGTCCGCGTTATACCGCAGACCCATGTAATGCTGGGCCAGAGATAACGATTACACCAAGATGAAAAGATTATTGTATTGTATAGCTGCCGTCCACAGGTTTTTGCGGCGAAATCTTGCTTTTATCACCGAGCTGTTCCTGGCCTCTTTTCTTCCCTTTGCCTGGTATCTGGTGAACCGGGACAGGACAGACGTGATGATTTGCTACGGCTTCACCTTGTTTCTGGCCGTAATGCTTATTACCAGACTTATCAATTGCATAGACAGTGACTGGAAACGAACAGCGCTGAAGGGCACGCTCCTTTTTGTTACCGTACCGGTAGGCATTTTGGAGCTTTTTGTTGTATATAATTATGATGCCATATTGGGAGCAGGTGTGGTAGGGGCTCTGCTGGAGACAAATCTCAATGAGTCTGTCGAATTTCTCAGGATGTACGTAGGGCTTCGTGAGATAATATATTTGACAGCCTTGCTTGCTTTGGTTTACCTGTTCCACCGGCGGAAGCTGTGGCGGGGAGTACCCTGGAGCGGCCACGTGGCGGTAAGGCTTACAGCCGTATTCCTGCTCGTTGCCGTTGTTTATACCGGCAGGATGTTTGCGGAGTACAATGAATTATTTTTTCGGCCGGTGCTGCCGGTTCATCGGTTTGTCCTGGCAATGGATATCGCCCTGGAGAATATGCTTGCCTATAATGAGCTTAGAAAAGAGGCGGTAACTGATATCAAGCTGACAAGAAACGACAGCCGGATACAGAATGTCGTCTTTATTTTAGGGGAGTCCACTAACCGTAATCACATGGGTCTCTATGGATATTATCTGTCCAATACCCCAAAGCTGGAAGAATTGCAGGAAAAGGGAGAAATTGCCGTTTATACCGATGTAGTCAGTCCCCATTCAAACACGATCCCCGTTCTGCAAAAGCTGTTTACCTTCAGTCACAATGAGTCGGACAAGCCGTGGTACAAGTATAACAACCTCATCGATATTATGAATGCGGCCGGTTATAAGACCTACTGGCTGTCCAATCAGGAAAGCTCAGGGATTTGGGGGAATGTTGCCCAATATTACGGTGAACGCAGCAGTGTCCACCGGTATACAAGGCTGAGAGAGTCCCGGGAGGATGAGGGTATACTGGACGAGGAGCTGTTTCCGCTCATTGATGACGCGATTGCCGATATGGGAAACGGTAAGAGTTTTATCGTTGCTCATCTGATGGGGGGCCATGGTTTGTATTACAACCGGTACCCTTATTCGTATCATAAATTTACCGCTTCAGATATTACGCTCAACGTTAATGAAGCAAACAAGCTCATTGTGGCCGAGTATGATAATGCTTTGTACTATAACGACTACATCGTCACGGAAATAATCAATAAATTTCGGGACAGGGAGGCGCTGGTTATTTACCTGCCGGATCACGCTGAGGCGGTTTACGATGAAGGAACCGGTTTTGCCGGGCACATTGAGGAAAACGCCAACCGCCACATGATAGAGATACCGCTGATTTTTTGGGCCTCCGAAAAGTTCCGGGCCAAATATCCGGAGAAGTGGGCGCAGATTGTCAGCAGTGCCGAAAGACCATACATGACCGATGATATGATTCACACGGTGCTAGATTTGGTTGATGTGGAAACGGAGGACTATGAGCCGGACCGTTCTATCGTGAACGAGGATTTTGACAGCCAGCGGGTAAGAATATTTGACGGAGCCGATTACGATCGGGAAATCAAGGAAGACTACGAATAGGCCGTCGTTTTCCAATAGTCCTTGATAATGGTTTCCCCTGCAAGGGAAATATGATAAAATATCTTCTCAATGATGTTGCAAATCTCGGCGAAAGGAGGGGATACAGGTGTCGGAAAAAGCAGTAAAGAATATCGAAGAGGAAAAAGGCGGCGTAGGGGCTGAATCGCTGATGAAGGGCACCTTTATCCTCACTCTGGCCGGCATAGTAGTAAAAGTTATCGGCGCCTTGAACTGGATGTTTGTGTCCCGGGTTTTGGGCGGCGAAGGGATCGGTCTGTATCAGATGGCATTTCCCATCTACTTTTTTGCCCTGTCTGTGTCCACCGCCGGCGTCCCTGTTGCCATTTCCATTATCACGGCAGAGCGGGTAGCGGTGCGGGACATTTTTGGCGCAAAGCGGATTTTCCGACTTTCCATGGGGCTCATGATAGTTACCGGCCTGATTTTTTCGGCGCTGACTTACTTCGGGGCAGACTGGCTCATTGAATGGCGCTTTATTCGTGATCCCCGCGCCTACAGCGCGGTTATCGCCCTGGCTCCGGCAGTATTCTTCGTAACGATAATCGCCAGTTCCCGAGGCTACCTTCAGGGCTGGCAATGGATGACACCCACAGCGGTATCTCAGATATATGAGCAGATTTTCCGGGTAGTAACAATGGTGCTGCTGGCGGGGCTGCTGCTGCCTTACGGGCTGGAATACGCAGCGGCCGGGGCTAGTCTCGGCGCTTTAGCCGGAGCCGTCATCGCCCTTATGGTTCTCGTTTGGTATCACGTGAAGCTGAACCGTAACATCGAGCGGGAATATACTCCGGAGGAGCTGCTGCCCCGGAAGGATGAGTACGAGACATCGGCCCTGAAAATCCTGAAGAGGATTTTTGATTTGGCCCTGCCGGTTTCCGTCACCAGCATTATGCTGCCGGTGGTGTCAAATCTCGATCTTGTCATCGTTCCCCAGCGCCTTGAGGCAGCTGGTTACACCGTGGCGGAATCCACGGAGCTTTTCGGCTATCTTACCGGCATGGCGGTTCCCCTTATCAATTTGGCAACGATTATGACGGCCTCCCTGGCCGTCAGCATTATTCCCGTGCTGTCTGAAGCCAAGGCTCTGGGCAATGGGTTGAAGGTATATGAAAGTACCGCCAGCTCCTTGCGCATATCGAATTTTGTCTGCTTCCCGGCCTGCGTAGTTGTGCTTGTGCTGGCCGAGCCCATCGCCACCCTTTTTTACAATGCTCCGGCAGCGGGACCGGCGGTGGCGGCCTGCTCCGTCAGCATTGTCCTTCTGGGACTTCATCAGGTTTCGACCGGGATACTTCAGGGCCTTGGCCATACCAATATTCCCATGATCAATATGATCATCGCCGCGGCTGTAAAGGTAGTGCTTAACTGGGTGCTTACGGCTGACCCGCGGCTGGGGATCATTGGTTCTGCTTATGCTACCGCTGCAGATATGGGGGTGGCGGCTTTCATCAATATTTATTTTATCAATAAATATATCGGCTACCGGATGGAAATGGGGAAGTTGGTTAAGACCATAGCGGCTTCTTTCGTGATGGCCGGAGCCACCTGGTGGAGCTTCCAGCAGCTCTTTTCGGTGATTCCTTCAAATACTGTGGCGACCTTTGGGGCTGTGTTTTTTGGCTGCGCTGTCTACATTGCCGTCATGATCGTTATCGGCGGCATTGATGAGACTGACATGGAGCAGGTGCCGATCCTCGGCCGCCATACCATTAAAATTCTCCGCCGTATAGGGGTATTTAAGGAAAGACCATCAGAGGATTCTGGCAGCAATTTCGGGGAGGGACGACAGTGAAGCGCCGCAAAATCGCTCTAATGTATAATCCCGTCTCCGGTCAGGCTAAATTCAAGTACAAGCTGGATGAAATAACGAAAATTTGTCAGCGGAACGGGGCTGTTCTCATTCCTTACCGGACTGAAAAGGAAAATCCGGAGCTGCCGGATTTTCTGCGGGACGTAGAGCCGGATGGAGTAATCGCGGCCGGTGGCGACGGTACCCTTCATCAGGCGATCGATATTCTCCTGCAAAATAATATCGACCGGCCAATAGGCATCATTGGCAGCGGCACTTCCAATGATTTTGCCACCTATCTCGGAGTCCATAACCGCCTTGAGGAGTATGTGGGAAAAATCGCGGCCGGAACCGCCGGGATAAGGGCGGTTGATGCAGGCTGTGCCAATGGACGCTACTTCATAAACGTTGCCTCGGCCGGAATGCTCACGGGGGTTCCCCATAAGGTCAATACGAAACTGAAAAATACATTTGGCAAGCTGGCCTACTATGCGGGCGGGCTGAAAGAGATAACGAGGCTTAAGCCGTTGCCTTTGACCATTGAAGCCGGCGGAAGGATTTACCGGGAGGATGCATTCCTGTTTGTCATAATTAACAGCGACGCCGTCGGCAGTTTCCGTCATGTGGCAAAGGATGTTGCCGTTGATGACGGCCTCCTTGACCTGCTGCTGGTCCGTTGGAGCAACCCGGCGGAGTTCCTGAGCCTGACGGCTTCCTTGGCCGGCGGCAGGGGAACCGGCAATGCGAAAAATGTAGTTCATATAAAGTCAGACCGGTTCGTGATTGCCGCCGATAGCGATGGGGTGGAGAGCGATCTTGACGGAGAAGTTGGCCCGGAGCTTCCCTTGACAGTTACGGCTGAAGCCGGCGCCCTGAAATTCTTTTGCCTTTGATTCCTTGAGGTGGGAAAATGGAAAAGACGATTTTTGACGTACCGACTGTTACCTTGGATGATGATAACAGCGCATTGCTTATCATTGATCAGACCCTTCTGCCCGGTGAGCTGAAGCAAATTTCCCTCAGGGAACAGCCGGATATTCACGAAGCCATATACAAGCTTCGGGTAAGGGGGGCTCCGGCTATCGGCGTGGCGGCGGCTCATGGTCTTTATCTGGCGGCCAAGGCGATAGAAACGGCGGATCCGGCTGATTTTGCCGCCCAATTCCTTGAGGCCAGAGACTATCTGAAGAGCGCCCGGCCAACAGCGGTGAATCTTGCCTGGGCGCTGGAGCGAATGACCAGGGTGATGCTGGAGAACTTGGACAGCGGGGCAGCTGAGGTAAAGGCGGCGCTCTTAAAGGAGACCCTGAACATCCAGAAAGAGGACATTGAAACCTGTAAGGCTATCGGTGAATATGGGCTGGAGCTTCTAAAACCAGGGGACGGGCTGCTGACTCACTGCAATGCCGGTCAGCTGGCTACCTGCCGCTATGGAACGGCAACGGCTCCCATGTATCTTGGTCATGAGAGGGGATATGGGTTTCATATTTTCTGTGATGAAACGAGACCGCTGCTTCAGGGAGCAAGACTTACCGCGACGGAGCTAAGCAGCGCCGGGATGGATGTTACCCTCATCTGTGACAACATGGCGGCCACCGTTCTGAAGAAGGGACTGGTGGACGCTGTGTTCGTCGGTTGTGACCGGGTAGCCATGAATGGAGATACGGCCAATAAAATAGGGACAATGCCGCTGGCAATTGCGGCGAAACGGTTTGGCGTTCCCTTCTATGTCTGCGCCCCGACTTCTACTATCGACCCGGATGCGGCTACCGGCGACGGAATCATTATTGAGGAGAGACCGGCGGAAGAAGTGAGCGATATGTGGTATAAGTCGAGGATGACCGGGGATGCGGTGAAGGTTTTCAACCCGGCTTTTGACGTTACGGAAGCAGAGCTTATCACGGCCTTTGTGACAGAGAAGGGCATCCTGCGGCCGCCTTTTGATATCTCTTTGGCGGCGGTAAGGTAACAAGTTCTTGACCGCTCAGGGCAGGCAGGGTATAATGAATTATCATTTTTGAACACTTTGCGGGCTGTAAGCCCCACCGAAAAGGAGAATCTCTTTCATGTCAGGACATTCTAAATGGGCAAACATAAAGCGCAAAAAAGGCGCGAACGATGCTATCCGCGGCAAGATTACCACAAAGATCGGCCGGGAAATTACGATCGCTGTCCGGATGGGCGGCCCGGATCCAATCGGTAATATGCGACTCAAGCTGGCGCTTTCCAAGGCAAAGGCCAACAATATCCCCAAGGAAAATATTCAGCGGGCGATTGCCAAGGGTCAGGGTGCCGCTGACGGAAGCAACTACGAAGAGTTTACATACGAGGGCTATGGCCCCGGCGGCATTGCGGTGCTTTTGGACATTATGACCGATAACCGCAACCGTACCGCGGCTGATGTCCGTCACCTTTTCTCCAAGCATGGCGGCAATATGGGTCAGGATGGCTGCGTGGCCTGGATGTTCAAGAAAAAGGCGGTTTTTGTCGTTGAGCGGGAGGCTTACGACGATGAAGATGAGCTGATGAATCTTGTGCTGGAGGCTGGAGCAGAAGATTTCGAGGCGATGGATGACGCTTTTGAAATCACCGCCGCCCCGGAAGATTTCGAGGCGATTGCCAATGCTTTGGAGGCGAAGGGAATTGAGACTGTTTCCGCGGAGGTGACCATGGTGCCGGACAATACGGTTCGTCTTGAAGGCAAGGATGCGGAGAAGATGCTGGCGCTGGTTGACGCTCTGGAAGAAAATGACGATGTCCAGAATGTTTATGCCAACTACGAGATTGATGGGGAGTAATCGGCGGTAGACACCGAGGGGCTGTGAAGAATGAGCGATCATTTTTCACAGCCCCTGCCTTATAATTTATCTGCCTTAAAAGCGACAGGGAATCGGAAGGGAACAAAAATGAAGCAGCAGCGCAATTCCTGGCGTAAGAATATATACATGCTGGCGGTCTGTAATTCCTTTACAGCGTCAAGCTATACGATGATTGTTCCATTCCTGCCGTTATATCTTCTGGAGCTGGGGGCTGACGAATCAGAGGTGACCATCTACTCCGGGTTTGTTTACGCGGTTACCTTCCTCATTGCTTCCGTCATGGCGCCGGTCTGGGGAAAAATGGCGGATGTCCGCGGAAAGAAGGTAATGGGTATGCGGGCCATCGTCATGCTGGCCGGTACCTATTTATTCGGGGGCTTTGTGACGTCGCCGGAAGGGCTCTTTGTAATGAGGATAATTCAGGGCTTTGCCAATGGCTTTATGCCCATGGCCATGACTATGGGTTCCTGCTTCTCTCCCCGGACGGAAATTGGTTACGGCCTGGGTATAATCCATTCAGGACTTACAGTCGGAACGGTTATCGGCCCCCTTATCGGCGGGTTGGTCGCTTATTGGGTGGGGATGAGGAACAGCTTTTACGTGGCGGGAGGAGCGCTGGTTTTTCTCTCTTTCTTATACTGGTTTGTGCTCGATGAGCCGCCCACCGCGGAGGAAAAGGCCCTGCGGGACGGGGAGCCCCTGCCGCAGCCGGTGCCGTTTAAGGAAAATACAGGAGAAAGAAAGACGGGCATCGTTACCGATATGGCTTTCGTTTTGGGCAACAGACGGCTTTTGGCAATTTTCTTTCTCATTTTCTGCTCTAATCTTGTAAACAATATCCTTCAGCCTATGATCGCCCTTCATATCGGCAGCCTGCTGGGCTCAAGGGAAAACGTTTCCCTTATCTCCGGTTTTGTGTTCGGTCTGGGGGGATTGTCCGGAGCCCTGGTGGTGGCTAACTGGGGAAAATTCGGCCAGCGGAAGGGCTTTCTGCGGACCCTTGCTTATGCCTTTTGCGGGGCCGGAATTTTTACGGTGGCCCAGTATTTTGCCCGGGACGTTTACACCTTTGGCGCGTTGCAGTTTTTCTTCGGACTGTTTTTCATTGGGGCAAATCCCACCACGGGGGCTCTCCTGGCAAGGACTGCCCCGGCGGATTTTCAGGGCAGGGCTTTCGGCCTTTCGTCGACTTTTTACCAGCTGGGCGGCGTGGTCGGGCCGGTTCTGGCCGGTTTTATCGCCGCGGCTATTGGCGTAGCCCCGCTTTTTATCATTACCGGCGGTATTCTTTTGGCTTTGGCAGCTATCGTGTGGAAATATAGAGAGAAGGAGCAATAACAATGGATGAAACGATGATTCTGTACTGCGTTGCAGCCGTCATGTCCACTATTGGCGGAATAGTACTGTTTAGAGAGGCACGCAAGCGAAATAAAGCAATTGCGCAGGCAGAGGCAGAATTCCAAGCGGAGGATGAGGCAGAAAAGCTGGCAAAGAAGCGGCTGAGGGAGAAAAAGCCAAGAACAAAGATCCATGGAAAACGTCGTCGATGATTTTCAATAACATAAGAAAGGTGAATGGACATCCGGGGAATGTTTATAAAATAATAAATTTTTATGATAACTATTGACATTGATTAACGCTTATGTTATTATGAACACATCGCAGGGGACTGCGACAGATAATAGAATAGCGAAGGCCAGGTGTCGTAGACTTAATAGATAAGCCGGTGAAGCCGGCACGGTCCCGCCACTGTATCGAGGAGCAAGCCTGCAAAGCGGAAGCAAGCCACTGATTATCGGGAAGGCGCAGGTAAGCAATGAATCGGAGTCAGGAGAACTGCCTGGCCGTCATCGTCGATTGACCTGCGAGTGATGGGGAGAGGATGTTTGGATGTGGGTGGTTTTGTATCATCCCTTGTGTTTCCATGGATTGCTCTTTCCCGGCGGGTCAGGACTGGGAAGGGGTCTTTTTATTTGCTGTAATATTTCTCTGTGGTCCAGCTTCCAGAGAGAAGTTATTGCTCATACATTTCATTTCATCCTGTGTATTGCTGCAAGGCAGCTCTCCCCGGGGATGCCCCGGGGAGCCCTCCTCTTTTTGTCGTAAAGTTTCTCTATGGTATCAACTTCTGTGGAGAATCATTGCTCATAATTATTTTCTGGTGGCTACTGTGTAGCTCTTCGGGACTTTTTTCCCGTCGCCAAAGGAATCGTCTCATTGGCGCTTCCTTAACTTTTTACAACGAGCGCTTACCGCGTGACATAATGACAAAAGATATCCGCCACCTTTACAGGTGGCGGGTGTTGTATAGAAAGGATGTGGAAGCAGGCTTTTCAATTAACGGATATGGCGATGATTTGCCCTGAGCTTTCCTGAAAGGGGCATTATAACGGTAGAGCCGTTGGAGACTGTTAGAGAGAAATTGCGTTGCAATTTTCTGAAGGACTATATTATAATGTAGGCAAACTGAAAGACAGCCGTTCAGCTAATACTGGCTGTTTTTGAAGCTAATTAGCAGGATATCAATCAGAAGGGGTGGGACGGCAGTGGATACCAGCAAGCGCGAAACGGAAAAGCCGGTCATAAATAATGCAACGGGAGATTGGGTCCCCAATCCCAATACGAAGATGGTTGAGTTCACGCCGATTGAAGAACGCATTAAGGCGGAACGGCCGCAGCTGGCCGATGGTATGACCAAACTGCGGGATATTCTGGGGGAGGATATTTATAACAAACGGGTTGCTTCGCTGGTCAATATCACCCGCAGCGGAGAGACGTTGATGGTTGTCGCCGGCTCCTTTATGGAGCGGTCGATGCTCGAGCGGGATTGTATCCCTGCTCTTAAGGAAGCTTTTGGCGTGGCGAAGGTCAGAGTCGTCGTTTAATGAGCGGGCTGATTTTTTAGCGCCATTGCCTGAGAAAATGTCACCGGCATTTTCCTTTCCCGCTGCAAAAATAAGCGATGGAGATATGAGTTTCACCCTGTCAGTTAAGGCGGCGACCGCTTATTGAATTGAAACGGGGTATATCCTTGAACCGTTATATTTGTGAGGTTATGATGCCATGGAAAAGACAGCCGATAAAATTTCCGGAGAATACCTGATTTCAAAGGCTGAGATGCCGATTACCGCCGTTCTTCCACAGGAATTCAACACACAGGTCATCTGGGAGCGGGAGCGGGGGGCCGCTATGATAAATTTCCGCCTGGATCGGGCGACCCGCCATGGACAGGATGCTGAGGCTTTGGACACAGATGATGTTCGCCATGGAGGGCTGTCCCTGTCCACTCTTGCCGATCTGCACAGGGCCTTTACCGGCCTGCGTCCGGAGGATCATCCGGTGTTTGTATCAACCGGCGCTGAGGGAGCGCCGGTTCTGGGAATGTTTTCCGCCCTCCTTTTTGCCAATGGTCAGGGAGACTCAGCCCTGAGGGGGACAATTGGGGCTGACCCGCTGGGGGTGCTGGCGGCGGAAGGAACTCTCCCAATGGACATCGAGGCCCTGTACGATGAGCTGGCAGCTACCGTTTTATGGGCTGATTTACAAATGCCGGAGCTGAGGACAGTCCTGATCGACATGGCCCCTTATCACGCGGCCGGGGCGGCCGCGGCCAGGGAAATAGGCTACGCGGCGGCAACGGCAGAGGAGTATATATTGGCCCTTGGTAAGCGGGGGGTTCCGGTCGATGTGCTGCTGCGTCACCTGACCGTTTCCTTTGCCGAGGGAATAGACGCTGATTTGGACAAAGCAAAGATCCTGGCGGCGGCTGACATTATCAGCAGGATTTCCGGCGGGAAAAAGGGCGTACAGTTTATAATTCTGCCCCGGCAAAAAGCAATGTACCCGGCCTCCCTGGTTCTGGGGACTGTTCAGGAACGGGTGGTCGACGAGTACATCCTCAGCGGCATAAAGGACATTTCCGGAGCCGCCAATGTTCCGGAGAGTCTGACAAAATTTGGTCTGGCAAATCTGGAAGCCGTCAGGAAAAAGGGCGGTATGCTGAAACTACTTTCGGAGGGGGTTGTTCAGCAGTGCGTCGCCGATGATCTGAACGACCGTCTCCATCGGTGGGCAGAACGCCTTGACAATTCCGAAAAGCCGTTGGCGCCTCGTCGCTCTTCGGCTCTTTACGGGGTGGATACCCAGAGGATCCTCTGGCAGCGGGACCGGGATATCAGCGAGTACCGGGCTGACATTGATGAGACGGTAAAGGCGGCAAGCATTTTTGAGCTGGAGCGTACAGAGTTAAAAAACCGTGAGCTGTTGACGGCGGTTAAGAAGGCCTATCTTTCCGGCGCTACCATCGGCGATGTGGTCATCGCGCTTCATCAGGGAGAGGATGATTTCTTTATCGATTCCACTTTGCCGCGGCACAAGGCAGCAGCCGAGTTTTTGAAGCTTCGCCGGTTTGTGGCGGAGTTCGTAAATGATTATAAGGAAAAGCCCATGATTTACCTGGCTCGCCTGTCCTCAGAGCTGAGTCCCTGCGAAAAGGCAGTGGAAACAAAACTGATGAAAGTGATGTCTCCGGCGGGGCTGGCTTTTTCCGGGGAGGAGTTTTTTTCCGCCACGGAGGCAGCGGAACACGCCCTGCGTAGCGGGGCTCAGATCCTCGCTTTTGCCGCTTCTCCGGAAATGGAGTACGCAATTTCCGAAGCGGCCGAGATAATCAGGAACCAGGGAGCGGATATGTTCATTATGGGCGTGGGCAATATTTACCATTCGGATAATCTTGACTGCGTGATCAATTCCACATCCTCCTGTTTGGCCCTTCTTCCCTGGGCAGAGCGTGGCGAATACTGAACCGGCGGAGCTGGTTACTGGAAAATTTGTAATGGGCAGCTCGAGGAAATTCCAGCGGAATTTCCTCGAGCTGCCCTGTTGTAATATTTGCCCGGGGAAGATCAAAAGCTCAAAATTTGAACCAGCTATTAGTTGGTGGTTTTGAGCTTTTTTATTTTGCAGTAGCCCATCAAAATAATTTTATGGATGATAAATTATTTTATATTACAGTATTGACAATTATTGAACTATATCTTATTATTGTGCCATAGTTATTTTCGTGTATAATCATAAATAATTAAAATTGATTGTACGTTTTTAGTCAAAGTTTTTAATGAATTTTGGAGCAAAGGAGCGATTTTCGGATGAGAGGTTTGAAAAAGGCGATGGCAATTACTTTAGCATCTATGGCGATTGGAGGTTTTGGCGCAATGGCTCAGGCGGCAGGCTATGAACTTAATGCTGAGGTAAAGACGGCCACTCCCGCCTTGAAGCAGGCGGCGCAGATCGGCGTCTTGAAGTATACCAATCCTGACAGCGCAATGCAGGCTAAGGCGGACAAGGACGCGATCATCGTCATGAGCTTTGGCACTACTTATAAGGAAACCCGTGAGAAGACAATCAATGCCACGATTGAGGCAATCAAGGCGGCCAATCCTGGCAAGAAGGTCGTTACCGCTTTCACTTCCCACATTATCATCGATCGGATAGCGGCCAATGAAGGCATTAAGTATCCCACGCCGGAAGAGGCCTGTCAGCAGCTGGCGGATGAGGGCTACACCCGGGTGGCCATGTGTTCTCTCGACACCTTTCCGGGCATGGAATACGCCTATAAGGTAGCTGTTTTCAATCAGTACAAGAGCCTCTTCAAGAAAGCGTCTATGGCCACGCCCCTCATGTATTGGATGGGTCAGGAGGAGCAGACCGACGAGGTGGCTGAGTTTGCTCAGGCAGTCAGGACTCAGCTTCCGGCCCTTGGCAAAAATGACGCCGTTCTTCTGCTGGCTCACGGCACAGTGCATCCGGCTAACGCGTACTATTCCGTACTCCAGTACCGCCTCGATGATTTGAAGGCAGGCAACGTGTTTGTCTACACCGTTGAAGGCTGGCCAAACCTGGAGACCGTTATTGAGATCCTTAAGGAGAAGAAGGTTAAGAACGTAACCCTCCAGCCCATGATGATGGTTGCCGGGGATCATGCTACTAATGATATGGCCGGTGACGAAGAGGATTCCCACAAGACAATTCTCGAGAAGGCGGGCTTCAAGGTCAGCACTTACATCCACGGACTGGGCGAAAACGAGGCGGTTCGTAACCTTTATGTAAAGCACGCGGCCGAAGCGGTGGAAGCGCTTAAATGACACGGAAAATATCAGGCTGAAGAAGGGCTTAAATGCCCTTCTTCAGCCTGCTTTTACATTACAAATTATCAAGTCAGGAGATGTAGTTATCGTGCGAAAAAAGTTGTTGACGTTTGCCGTGCTGGGGGCGCTGGCCGGCGCGAGCCTGAACGGGAACGCCTACGCGGAGGAGGCCGCTAAGGCGGCCGAGGGCGCTCCGGCAGGAGCCCCGGCGGCTTCAGCAGAAGCTGCGGATACGGCGCTCACCCCCCCCGATAAATCGGTAGCTTCAGCGGGAGCCGCGTCGGGGTACGAGTTCCCGAAGTTTAACCTGGCGGAGGTAGTGGTGGAGGGACGCCGCTATATAGCGGGCGAATATATGCTGGCCACCAATAACCTGGGCATTCTCGGCCAGGTGGACGCAATGAACTCCCCGGTGAGCGTCAACTCCATCTCTGAAAAGGCGGTGGATAATTTCATGTCGTCCACCGAGGGTCTGAGCAAGATGTTGACGCTCGTACCCTCGGTACAGAAGACAAATGACGCCGCCGTGGATACCGTCAGGATCAGGGGCTTTGGGGACGACGGCCGGGGCTTTACGGTGAACGGTATCCCGGGAATGCAGGCGATGACGCGCCAGTCCACGATTTACATCGACTCCGTCGACGTAATCGAGGGGCCGACGACGGGCATAACAGGCTCATCCTATCACAGCACGGACGGCGGCACGATAAACATCAACAGCAAGAAGGCGACGGACATGCCAGTTCGCCGCTTCGGGGTGAAGTACCACTCGGATGCGGCCCACGAGGAATTTCTGGACATCGGCCAGCGGTCCGGCAAGGATAACCGCTACGGGCTGCGGATTACCGCCAGCAACACGGGCGGGGAGCGTTCCATCGACAACTGGACCTTAAAGCAGGAAAGCGTTTACGTGAATTTCGACCAGAAGAGCGACCGGAGCAAGACGAACTTCATGGTGGGCTATACGCATACCGACAGCAAGGGGCGTCCCTACGGATTGTCAGTGCCGTCCTCCTATGCCGGCAACGCTCTTCCCGACGCGCCCAACGGCGAGATCAATTTTAACCCTGTCTGGCGGCGGGATAAGAACAATAACTTTGTCATGACCCTGAACCACGAGCAGAAGCTGGGCAAGCATCTGAACGCTTTTTTGAACGCGGGTCATTTTAAGCAGGACTGGTATTACTATACGGGCTTTAGCAAATACCTGCTAAATCCGGCGGGGGATTATAAAGCCACATCCGATAACTACTCTTTACTTGAAAAGCGGGATTACGCGCAAATCGGCCTGCGCGGGGACTTCAAGACCGGCGACTTCAAGCATGATTACGTCTTTGGCGTCGACCGCCAGTGGCGCTATTACGGCGGGCCCGCCAGCACAACGGAATCCGGGTGGGCGAGCAACATTTACCACCCCAATGCGGACAGCTTTGCGCCGCCGGGCTTCGGGCAGGCGGACGCTCATTATACCAGCCGTTCCCGCGCCAGCGGCTGGTCGCTGATGGACACGATTACCTCGGGAAACGAAAAGCTGACGCTTCTTCTGGGGGTAAATGGAAAATCTATAAAACGGGACGCCTACAACCAGGACGGGTCCCATAGACAGAAAAACGGCGATTATTACGACGTTTCGCCGTCCTTCGGCATCAATTACGCCTTCGATCCGCGCTTTGCGGTTTACGCCAACCATACGGAGCAATTCGTCGAGGGAACCGTTGTAACTGATTCCAGATACAAGAACCGCGGGGAAGCGCTGGACCCGTTTAAGACGAAGCAAAACGAAATCGGCGTGAAGGTGAAGACCGGCGATTTCCTGCATAAGCTGAGCTGGTTCGACATCACGAAGGCGAGCGGCTCGGATAAGTATGTCAACGGCGATTTGTACCGCGTGGCCGACGGGGAACAGCGCCACCGGGGCCTGGAGTACACCGCCACGGGGTCTATCGCCAAAAAGTGGAACGTTATCGGCGGCTTCATGTACCTTAATTCGAACCGCAAGACCAGCAGCGCGGCCACGAACGGCAAGCGGCCCAATGGCGTGCCGGACTGGAGCGCCACGCTGGGCCTGGAGTATAAGGCGAACGACGACTTCTCCGGGCTGATGCGGGCGAACTACGTCGGCACATCTTACGAGCGAAATGAGAAATATAAAGTCCCGGCCTATTTCACCATGGATCTGGGGGTAAAGTACAAGACGAAGGTCAGCGGGGCGCCGCTTACGCTGAACGCCATGTGCTACAACCTATTCAACGAACATTACTGGAGCGCTTCGGATAATTATATCCATCTCGGCGGGCCCAAGACGTTCATGCTGTCGGCCGCCATTGACTTTTAAGCTGTCCGGGGGCAAGATTATCGAAAATTATTGACCAATAAATATGCCGGCTACAAGGTCGGCATATTTATTGGCGTTACGGAGGCTGTTTGGGATGAAACGGATCGCAATTCTCCGCTGTATGCGGTCGAACGAGAATTGTGCCGGGGCGGCGTGTCTCAGGGCCTTTAACCAGAAGCGGGGCTTTTTCGCCCGCTACGGGGGAGAGGAAACGGAGCTGGTGGCCTTCTGGAGCTGCAACGGCTGCGAGGGACTGGCGTTTTCGGACGAGGCGGGCCTGCGGGAAAAAATCGGCCGGATCGAAAGGATCGGCACGGACGTGGTGCATATCGGGATATGCTGTTCGACGCGGTCGCCGTCGCCGGGGAAGCTGTGCGACAGGATCGCGGCCATCGCCGCCGAGCTGAAGCGGCGCAATATCGAGCTGGTCTTCGGCACCCACGGCTGAGGAAAAGCGGCGGAGGGAAGAATGAGCGGGTTCAGGTTGTGGCTGATCGCCGTTACCGTATTGTCGGGGGTCCTCTATGGGTTCCGCCCGGACGGGAAGGACTGGGCGGCGCAGACGAGAGCCGAGCCGGGGGAGGCGGAATACGCGCCGCGGCTGGTGAAAAACGTAAAGGTGCGCAACTATAACGTTGTCGGGGAAAACAACGTTCTGTACGACCGGGCGCCCCGGCGCGCGATCGCGGTGGGCGAGAATATTAACGAGACGCTGGTGGCGCTGGGGGCGGGAGACAGGATAATCTGCTCCGTCCGCTACGGCAATCCGCTCTACCGGCCTGAGCCGGAGAATGCGGAGGGCTACGCCAGGCTGGACTTTCAGGACGGGTTCCGGCTGAACGTGGAGACGGCGCTTTTCCTCTCGCCGGATTTCATCGTGTCGGGGCAGTCGCTCTTTACCGAAAAAAGAATGCGGGACACGGACTTCTGGCAGCGGCGGGGGGTGAATACCTTTTTCCCGCTGAACGCCAATTCCCCTTACGACCGGGAGCACCGGGAGAGCTTGGAGAACGAATTCGCGTTTATCCTCGGCCTGGGGCGCATTTTTGACGAGGAGGAAAAGGCGGAGCGGTTCGTAAGGGAGACGCGGGCACTAATCGAAAGAGTCCGCGCCGCCACGAAGAACCGGCGGCCGCCCAAGGCGATGATCGTCGAGGGGCTGGGGCGGAATCTGGTGGCCTACGATAGCTCGAAGCTGGTTGGCGACATTTGCGTAAGGCTGGGGGCGCAGGTGCCCGAAAGCCCCGTCGCCGCCATTGGGCTGGAGTATCTGCTGGAGGAGAACCCCGACGTCCTCTTCGTGGTGAAGAGCGGCGGCGATGCGGAGGCGGCGGCGCGGGCCGTGGCGGGTATGCCGGCGCTCTCGAGCCTGAAATGCGTCCGGGAGGGGCGGGTCTACGGAATAATGCTGAATTATACCTATAACAGCGCCATCAAGACGAAGGCGGGGGTCCGGCTCATCGCAAGGGGGCTTTACCCCGACCTGCGGCTCGATGAGGCGCAATAGGCTGGTAAAGAAAGATTTAAGATGAAAATTTATTGGCAAAACGCGAGCTTTCTATTGCTCTGCGCCGCTTTGACGGGGATTCTGGCGGCGGCCATGGGCTGGGGGCTGAGTATCGGGACGGTGGATCTGCCCCTTACGGAGATTTACGGCGCTATCGTCCGGCAGCTGCGGAGCGATCTGCCCATCGAGGCCATCGGGCAGGGGGCGGTTCACGATATAGTCTGGCTGCTACGCCTGCCGCGGCTGGCGCTGGCCGCGGTGACGGGCTGCGGGCTGGCAGTCTGCGGCGTGGTGATGCAGGCTATTGTAAAGAACCCGCTGGCGGATCCGTACATATTGGGGGTGTCCTCCGGCGCTTCGCTGGGGGCTACGGTCGCCATCCTCTTTGGCATCGGGGCGTCGCTGGGGGAAAACTTCGTGGGAGTGGCGGCGTTCAGCGGCGCGTTCGGCATTTCGCTGGGGGTCGTCTTCATCTCCAACGTAGGCGGGCGGTCCAACTCCATCAAGCTCCTGTTGTCGGGGATGGCGCTGTCGGCGGTGTGCGGCGCGTTTTCAAGCTTTATCGTCTACTTCGCCAACGACCGGGAGGGTATGCAGACGGTGGCTTACTGGCTGATGGGGAGCTTCGCGGGGGCCCGCTGGTCGAGTATCGGGGCGATCGCGCCGATCGTGCTGCTGGCGACGGTCTTTTTCTGGAGTCAGAGCCGGGTGCTGAACCTGATGCTGCTGGGGGACGAGACGGCGGTCACGCTGGGAAAGGGCCTGCACGCTTACCGGCAGACGTACTTGCTGATAAGCTCGCTGATCGTGGGCTTCGCAGTCTATGCGGCGGGGATGATCGGCTTTATCGGGCTCATCGTCCCCCACGTGGTGCGTATGCTGGTCGGGACGGATCACAGCCGCCTGATCCCCGTGTCGGCGCTGACGGGGGCGATTTTCCTCGTGCTGGCCGACGGGCTGTGCCGCGTGATAATCCCGCGGGCGGAGCTGCCGATCGGCATTTTGATTTCGCTTATCGGCGCGCCGTGCTTCGTTTACCTCATGGTCAGGCGCGCCTATGGCTTTGGGGGAAATTGAGATGGAAATTTTAGCCGAGGCCGTGAAAATGTTTATCGGTAAAAAGCAAATTTTGCGCGGCATCGATCTTCACCTTCACGACAGGGAGTTTCTTGGAATCATCGGGCCGAACGGCAGCGGCAAGAGCTCTTTCTTAAAGTGCGTCTACCGGGTGCAAAAGCCGAGCGGCGGCAGAATCCTGCTGGATGGCCGGCCGCTGGACGAGCTTTCCTATCGGGAATCGGCGCTGCGGCTGGCGGTGGTGGCGCAGCACAATTTTTACAGCTTTGACTTCAGCGTGCTGGACGTGGTGATGATGGGGCGGTCGCCGCATAAGAGCGTCCTGGAGCGGGACAATCCCCGGGACTACGAGATCGCGCGAAGGGCGCTGGCCACCGTGGGCATGGGGAATTTTGAAAATCGGAGCTTCTCCACGCTGTCGGGGGGCGAGCAGCAGCGGGTCATCCTGGCCCGGGCCCTGACGCAGGAGACGGAGTGCCTGGTGCTGGACGAGCCGACGAACCATCTCGATATAAAGTACCAGCTCCAGCTCATGGACGTGGTGAAGAGCCTGGGCATAACCGTCGTCGCCGCCGTCCATGACTTGAATATCGCCGCGCTGTACTGTGACCGGCTCGTGGCGATTAAGGACGGGAAGGTGGCGGGGGTCGGCGCGCCCCGCGAGCTTTTGACGGAGCGGTTCGTCTACGAGCTGTACGAGGTCAGGAGCCGCATACAGACAGACGAAACGACGGGGCGCATAAACATCGTTTTCCTGCCGCAGTATAAAACGGCATGACGGGGGCGAAGGGACATTCCCCGCCCGTAACCTTTATTATTTACCGGGAGGCAGATCGTATGAATATATTTTCCGCAGGGGTTGACTTCTTCGTAAAGGGCGGTCCCGTAATGTGGCCGCTGCTCCTTTGCTCCTTCGCCGCCGTCGCGATTTCTGTGGAGCGGTGGCTGTTTTTCCAAAAGGAGGACAGCGGAGCGGGCTTTACCAAGGAGTTTTGCAACCATATCGAGGCGAGTGACTGGACCAGCGCGAAGCGGCTGGCCGACGCTACCCGCGGCGAGCTGGCGAAGCTGGCGACTATCGTCATGGCCCGCCACGGCAATTTCGAGCGGCTGGAAAGCTTCGTCGGCGTCAGAGCCGAGCGGGCGATCGACAAATTCGAGCGGCGCCTGAACTATCTGAACGTGATTGTGACGCTGGCTCCCGTGCTGGGACTGCTGGGCACCGTGACGGGCATGATCGGCTCCTTCAACAGCTTTAACCAGCGGCTGGACAATCCGCTGGCGGTCACCGCAGGCATCGGCGAAGCGCTGATTACCACGGTTTTCGGCCTTTGTATCTCCATCGTGGCGATCTGTATGCACGCCTACTTCATGCGGCGGCTGAAGGTTATTTCGCTGCGTATCGAGGAAATTGGCAATACGCTGCTCGAGGCCATCGCGAAGGATCTGGACAGGGCGGCGGAGGAAAAGCGCCATGATTAAACTGAAATCCCGGGAAAAACACGCCATGGGGATAATGCTGAGCCCGATGATCGACATGATGTTTCTGCTCCTCATCTTTTTTATCGTCAGCACGATGTACATGAGCGAGCTGCGGATCGTTCCCGTAAAGCTGCCCGTGGCCTCCCAGTCGCAGATGCAGAGCGCGGCGAAGTTTAACGTCACGATTCGGGACGAGGGAATCTATTGGCTGGGGGATCAGGTGATCGCGGAAAAAGAGCTGATCAGGCGGGCGAGGGAGGAAAATAAGCGGGACGAAAAATTCGCCGTGATAATCCGTGCGGACGAGAACGTACCCTACCGCGCGGTGATACGGCTCCTGGACGAGCTGAAGAAGGCGGGGGTCTCCCGGGTGGGGCTCGCCACCGACAAGGAACCGAAGTCATGACGAGGGAGACGAGGAAGGGAGCCATCGCCTCGGCGCTTATCCACATTATCGTCTGCGCGCTGATGGGGGAGGCGGCGGTGACGACTCATCTGTTGGAAAAGCAGGAGGCCGTCTACGACGTGGCGCTGATGAGTAGCAGCGGAGCTCCTGCTCCGGCGGCTTCGCCGCTTCCCGTGAAGGAACCGGAGGCCCAGGAGGAAACGCCGCCGCCTCTATCGCGGCTCGACGATATATTGGAGGAAAGGCAGCGGGAAACACCTGAACCGGAGCAGCGGACGACGCAGACGGCGCCCCGTCCCGTCCCCGCGAGCGCGGCGACGGGCGGGGCGGGCGAAAGCGCAAGCGAAGGGAGCGGCGGCGCGGGGAACGAGGGTATCCCGCCCGCCAGCGACGCAATAGAAGCGCCCATCGTGCCGCCGAGCGTGATGGCGTCGCGGACGCCTGACTATCCGTCGTCGGCCAGGAGCAAAGGCGTTGAGGGAGTTGCGATTTTGCGCTTTTTGCTGGATAAGGAAGGCTATGTCGACACGGTAGAGATCGCGGAATCCTCAGGCAGCGATGCCCTCGACAGAGCCGCGCTCAAAGCGGCGGAGGGCTTTCGCTTTAAGCCGGGACTGGACGGCTACGGGCGGGCGGTGCGCTGCTACGTCTATATACCCTTCGCCTTCCGGCTGCGCTGAAAACAATCTGGCAGGAGGGAGCGCAGCCCTGCACCTTGCCGGCGATTTCTTCGCCGACACCGAAAAATTTCTGGCCCGGTCGTCTTATGGTTCGTCAACAGACGTGAAAAGGAGGCAAAGCGTTTTCGCTTTGCCTCAGCTTGTTGACAAACAGCTCTATGTATACCCTTTCACTCAGCCCAAAGGCTCCCCGTGGAGTA
>CAZIKQ010000002.1:0-124556 GCA_964540025.1 uncultured Schwartzia sp.
GCCCTTGAGCAAACCACCCGTTTGACGGGTGGTGCTGATTGATTGTTTAGCTGGTGAATGATGAATTATGATGGTACTGCAATCCGTTTCGCCCTGAAGCTAAATATTTGAGCTGACGGGTGGGAGGCGGAATGATTCCGACCTGTTTCTTGCAGAATCAAGCCGAAGAAACAACATGATAAACAGTTTTTAATCGCTGTTTATCATCGTTAAATCTGCAAGGGTAAACTGGGACAGATAACTCGTGATAACTTTATCCAGCCCCTGCCACAGCGGGAGCGTTCGGCAGTCATTACTTCGGGGACAGGCGTCTTGCTCCGGTTTCAGACAGGCAACGGGGGCCAGCGGCCCTTCCATCAATTCGAGGATGAACTTTACGCTATACTCTGCGGGGGCCTTGCTCAGCCGATAGCCGCCGCCCTTTCCGCTCACAGCGGTTAGCAGTCCTCCCTTAACCAGCTTTTTCACTATAATTTCCAAATACTTCTCGGAAATTCCCTGGCGAACCGCTACGTCTTTCAATGTGACAAAGCCATCGGCCTGGTGCTCCGCAATGTCAATCAGAAAGCGCAGCGCGTATCTGCCTTTTGTGGAAATCATCATAATCATCACCTCCATTTATTCTTATTATATCACAAGGTAAACAAGATTTTTAGGGAGTAATTAACCTATTGACAAAGTAGGTGAATCGGTATATGATGATCCACATCAACTGAAAGGGGATTTTTCCATGAGTGCATACAAATTTGAGACCTTGCAGCTTCATGTGGGTCAGGAGCAGCCCGATCCGGCCACCGATGCCCGGGCCGTTCCCATTTACCAAACTACTTCTTACGTGTTCCGGGACTCCGCCAATGCTGCCGCCCGTTTTGGCCTGGCGGATGCCGGGAATATTTACGGACGTTTGACCAATTCTACTCAAGATGTGCTGGAAAAGCGCCTTGCGGCTTTGGAGGGCGGCGTGGCAGCTCTGGCGCTGGCTTCCGGGGCGGCGGCGATTACTTACACCATTCAGGCCCTGGCCCAGGCGGGGGATCACATCGTAGCGCAAAAGACCATCTATGGTGGCAGCTACAATCTGCTGGCCCACACTCTTCCCTAGTTCGGCGTGTCTACCACCTTTGTGGATGCCCACGATCTGAACGCCGTCGCTGACGCAATCCGGCCCAACACCAAGGCTGTCTATCTGGAGACACTTGGCAATCCCAACAGCGATATTCCCGATATCGACGCCATTGCAAAAATTGCCCACGGCCACGGCCTGCCTCTGGTCGTCGACAACACGTTCGGAACGCCATATCTGATTCGGCCCATCGAGCATGGGGCGGACATTGTCGTCCACTCCGCCACCAAGTTCATCGGCGGTCATGGCACCACGCTGGGCGGAATCATCATAGACGGCGGAAAATTTGACTGGAAGGCATCCGGCAGATACGCCCCTATTGCCGCGCCTAACCCCAGCTATCATGGCGTCAGCTTTGCAGATGCCGCTGGCCCCGCCGCCTTTGTCACCTATATCCGGGCTATCCTCCTGCGGGACACTGGAGCAACGATCTCTCCCTTTGCGGCGTTCCTGCTTTTGCAAGGCGTTGAGACTCTATCTCTGCGGGTAGAGCGCCACGCTGAGAACACTCAAAAGGTGGTGGAATATTTGGTCAATCACCCCCAGGTGGAACGGGTCAATCACCCAAGCCTGCCGGAGCATCCTGACCATGCCCTGTATGAGAAGTATTTCCCCAACGGCGGCGCGTCCATCTTTACCTTTGAAATCAAGGGCGGGCAGGCGGAGGCCCACAGGTTTATCGACAATCTGGAAATTTTCTCCCTGCTGGCCAACGTGGCGGACGTGAAATCCCTTGTGATTCATCCCGCTACCACCACCCATTCCCAACTCTCTCCGGAGGAGCTGCTGGATCAGGGCATCAAGCCAAATACCATCCGGCTGTCCATCGGCACGGAACATGCCGACGACATCATCGCCGATTTGGAAAAGGGGTTTGCCGCTGTGGCCCGGGGATGACAAGAAAAGACTTTTTACGAAAGCTGCTCCGTTTGGTATAATGATGGTAAAATAAAGGAAAGAAGGTCATAATATGTCCAATATCTACACATCCGCCGACCAGCTAATCGGTAGAACACCCCTGCTGGAGCTGACCCATATTGAGAAGGAGGCGGGACTGAACGCCCGGCTTCTGGCCAAGCTGGAGTATTTCAATCCCGCCGGATCGGTGAAGGACCGCGTTGCCAAGGCGATGCTCGATGAGGCGGAGGCCAGCGGAAAGCTGAAACCCGGTTCCACCATCATCGAGCCCACCTCCGGAAACACGGGAATTGGGCTGGCCTCTGTGGCGGCGGCAAGGGGCTACCGAATCATTATCACCATGCCGGACACAATGAGCGCGGAGCGCCGCCAGCTGATGAAAGCCTATGGGGCGGAGCTGGTTCTCACCGAAGGGGCCAAAGGGATGAAAGGGGCCATCGCCAGGGCTGAGGAGCTGGCAAAGGAGATTCCCGATAGTTTTATCCCGGGACAATTCGTCAACCCGGCCAATCCCGCCGCCCACCGTTCCACCACCGGCCCGGAAATTTGGGCAGATGCTGATGGGAAAGTGGATATCTTTGTGGCGGGGGTGGGCACCGGCGGCACCATCACCGGCGTGGGGCAGTATTTGAAGGAACAAAACCCGGCGGTGAAGGTGGTGGCGGTGGAGCCAAAGGATTCCCCGGTTCTCAGCGAGGGCCGCTCCGGGGCCCATAAAATTCAGGGCATTGGGGCGGGCTTTGTACCGGAGGTTCTGGACACCGCAATTTACGACGAGATCATTCCCGTATCCAACGAAAACGCTTTTGCCACCGGGCGATTGGTGGGCCGCAAAGAGGGGATCCTGGTGGGGATTTCTTCCGGGGCGGCGCTCCACGCGGCAATCGAATTGGCTATGCGGCCCGAGAACGCAAGTAAGACAATTGTCGTCCTGTTCCCGGACACTGGCGACCGATACCTGTCCACACCACTGTTTGCCGATTGAACATGAGATGAACACGCCGGTACTTTCACCGGCGTGTTCACATATAAAAAGGAGACTCTGGAGAATGTCAAAGAGCGAATGGCCGCCTGTATTGACGTGTCATCCAAATACAATCAACAATTAACAGATAAAAAAACAGTTGACAATATTTCCCTTTGGGTATAAACTCTTTCCAAGTTAAAAGTTCACAAGACAAATCATTGAACGGGAAATAGTAATTTGACGGTTGAATGTTCAGCGAGCCGGTGATGAGCGCAGCTCAGGTGTGATGATCGGTCAGGAGACGCAGATGAATGGTCCCGGGAGAGTCCTCCGAAGGTTTTTACTGTGTAGGCAGGAACGGAAGCCACCGTTATCGGGCTGAGAATATCGAGCCTTTTAGGTTCTGCATTCAATAATGAAGGTTATTCATCGGGTGGCACAGCGAATCCATTTCGTCCCGTAAGGGAGCGGAGTGGCTTTTTTGTTTAACTGATTGTTTAGCTGATGAATGATGAATTAGGGTGGTACCGCGATCCGTTTCGCCCCTGAAGCCAAATATTTGCGCTGACGGGTGGGAAACGGTTTTTTTATTTGAATAAACGATACAGAAAGAAGTGGATCATTATGAGGAAGCATTATCTTAACAGGGTTATAGAGGGACAGGACTTAACAAAAGCAGAGGCGCTGATTGCCGTCAGCAGGAAACCGGTATGTTGATTAAGATTTGCGGCATCAGAGACATCAAATCTGCCCGGGCAGCCGAGGAAGCAGGGGCTGATTTTATCGGCTTCATCCTCTCGCCGGTTTCCCGGCGGTACGTAGAGCCGGAAAAGGCGGCGGAGATCTGCCGGGGCATCAGCCGGATAAAAAAAGTCGGGGTATTCGTAAATGCTGCGGCCGAATATGTAAATAATACGGCGAAGCTCTGCGGGCTCGATTACGTCCAGCTCCATGGGCGGGAATCCGTCGGCTACGCGGCCAAAATAGGATACCCCCTGATAAAAGCATTTCGCTATGGAGATGACTTTTTTCCGGAAGCAGCCAATAGTTATCCGGCGGAGATCATTCTCCTGGACAGCTTTACAAAAGAGGAGTGGGGCGGTACGGGACGGGCCTTCAGCTGGAAGGAAGCGGCGGCTGAAGCAGGCAGGCTCACGAAACCGTTTTTCGTCGCCGGGGGCATCTCAACGGAAAACGCGCTGGAGGCAATAAGGATTTTTAATCCCGCGGGCCTTGATGCCTCCGGCAGTCTCGAGGACGAGGCGGGCAATAAATCGCCTGAGAAAATCCGCAATTACATAGAGCTTTTGAAAAGAAGGGCCTGACAGAAAGACTGGGCAGGCAGGGAAGGTGGACAGAATGAGAGATATTCTTGCGGAAATAATAGAAAAGAAGCGGGCGGTTGTTGAGGAGGCAAAAAAGAACAACCCCCTCGATAAAATTAAGGCTGAACTGAACCAGGGAACCCATCGGATGAGAGCTGTGCTGGAAAAGGCTGAATTTTCCCTTATTGCCGAGTGCAAGCTTAATTCTCCGGTCAAGGGCCGCCTTTCTACAGGCTGTGACGTCGCCCAGCTGGCAAAAATCTTCAGCGAAAGCGGGGCGGCGATGTTGTCCGTTCACACGGATTCCCATTTTCTGGGGCGAAATGAAGATATTCCCGCCGTAAAAAAGATTACAGGACTTCCCGTAATGCGCAAGGATTTCATAATCGACGAATACCAGATTTACGAGGCGCGATGGCTTGGGGCGGACGCGATTCTCCTGATAGCCAGAATACTTACCGGAAAGCAATTAAAGGATTTCCTGGAGGTGGTTCATAGTCTGGGGATGGACGCCCTGATCGAGGTTCACGATGAGGCTGACGTGGATAAGGCGCTGGCTTCCAACGGGAGATTTATGGGAATAAACAACCGGAATCTGAAGACGTTTGCTACGTCAATCGAGAATACGCTGGAGCTGCTGCCTTACATAGAAAGGAACAATACTCAGGCGGACCGCATTCTCATCAGTGAGAGCGGGATCCACAATGGTTCGGATGCGGAGAAACTGAGGCTGGCCGGATGTCGAGGAGTTCTGGTGGGAGAGGGGCTGGTGGTGGCTGAGGATATAGGTGAGATGACGGCAGAAATCGCTGCCGCCGGAAGATGATTGCGGGAAATACATCGGATTCTTTCGGAGGATAGCAGGATGAACCACGAGAGAAACGGACAATTCTGCTTAGAAAACTAATTTTTAACAATTCATTCAGTTAAAATATAAAGTGATTAAAACGGAGGAAACAAAATGGCGACTAAAAGGTTTGGCAAATATGGCGGACAGTATGTACCGGAAACGGTAATGCCTGTTCTGAACGAATTAGAGGAAGCCTATGATAAATACAAGGATGATCCGCAGTTTATCGCTGACTTCAAAAAGATATTGAAAGAGTATGCAGGCCGTCCCTCCATGCTTTATTATGCTGAAAAGCTTACCCGGCATTACGGCAAGGCAAGGATTTTTCTGAAGCGGGAGGACCTGCTCCACACCGGCGCCCACAAGATAAACAATGCCTTGGGGCAGGCTGTTTTGGCCAGGCGCATGGGTAAGAAGTGCATTATTGCCGAAACGGGCGCCGGTCAGCATGGCGTTGCCTCGGCGACGGTGGCGGCTCTCTTTGGCTTTAAGTGCAAGGTGTTCATGGGCAAGGTGGACGTTGAGCGGCAGAAGCTGAATGTTTTCCGCATGAAGCTTCTGGGGGCAGAGGTCATCCCGGTTGAGGGCGGCTCCGGTACTTTGAAGGATGCGATGAACGAGGCGATCCGCTATTGGTCCGCCCACGTGGACGACACCTATTATCTCATTGGCACCGTCGCCGGGCCGGCTCCTTATCCGGAGCTTGTCCGGGACTTTCAGAAGGTCATCGGCGAGGAAATCCGCCAGCAGGTGAAGGAACAGGCCGGCGGCCGCCTGGATTATCTGGTTGCCTGTGTAGGAGGCGGTTCCAATGCGATGGGGACCTTTTACGATTTCCGCAACGATAAGGACGTAAAGAAATTTGGCGTAGAGGCAGCCGGAAAAGGAATGGATACCGACGAACACGCCCTGACCCTCGAAAAGGGTCGTCCCGGGGTTCTTCACGGGGCGTACAGCTACCTGTTACAGGATGATGACGGGCAGGCGCTGGAGGCATATTCCATTTCTGCCGGGCTTGATTATCCCGGCGTGGGCCCTGAGCATTCCTATTTCAAGGACGCGGGCATTGTTGACTATGTCGGCATCACCGATGATGAGGCCTTGGCCGCCTTCCGTCTTTTATCTGAGCTGGAAGGTATTATCCCCGCCGTGGAAAGCTCTCATGCTCTGGCCTATCTTGAAAAGCTCATGCCCTCCACCAGGGAGGACGAAGTAGTCGTTGTCTGCCTCTCCGGACGGGGCGACAAGGACGTTCAGATGGTAGCAAAGGTGCTGGGGGAGGAGATTTGAAATGAATCGGATAGACAGTAAATTCAGAGAATTGAAAGCAGACAATAAAAAGGGCCTTGTGATCTTCATTACGGCTGGCGCGCCTGATATTGAAACGACAATCGCCGCCGTAAAAATGGCCGAGGCAAACGGCGCGGACGCCATAGAGCTGGGCATTCCCTTTTCCGACCCAATGGCCGACGGCCCGATTATCCAGCGGTCATCCTTTGAAGCCATCAAGAATGGCATGACAGTGCCAAAGCTCGTTGATCTGGTAAGAAAAATCCGCTCTTTTACCAATATCCCGCTTTTAGCCATGGGATATCTTAACAACCTTCTGAATTACGGCCTGGCTGAATTTTTCGCTGACGCTAAAGAGGCCGGATTGGATGGACTTATCCTGCCGGACGTTCCCCATGAGGAATCGGCGGAGCTTCGCAGGCTGGGGGATAAATTCGATATTCCCATCGTGGAGTTTGTCACTCCGGGAACGGTTCCCCGCCGTATTTCCGAAATCTGTGCCGACGCAAAAGGCTTTATATATTGTGTATCCGTCAATGGTGTTACCGGCGTCCGGAAAATTGACTACGGCCCTATTGGAAAGGTGGCCAGGTCGGTAAAGGAGCAGAGCGACGTTCCCGTGGCCGTAGGCTTCGGTATCGGCTCCGGTGAAGCTGCCGTCGAGGCTGCCGTAAATGCTGACGCAGTCATCGTGGGTTCAGCGGTGGTAAAGAAACTGCTGGAGCATGACCTGGAGGCGGCGGCAAAGATTATCGCCGAGATACGCGCCGCTTTGGACAAAACCTATAACTAAATTAAAAAAGGGTGGTCATGAACCGCCCTTTTCCCATAAAGAAAACAGGTCACGGCCTCAGGCTGTGGCCTGTTTTTGCTGGAATATCAATGCAATATGATATACTTGAAAAAGCTAGTGAATGAATATCACCTTATTTAAGGAGCGGGAGATAACATGAAAGACATAGAGCTGCGTATAAGACGATACTGGGCGGCCAGAGCAAAGGATTTGACATTGTCCGGAAAAACGAATTGAATGACGATATTTCCCGGCGATGGCTTTCAGAAATTCTTTGTCGTCTGCCAAAGGATAAAAAACTTAAAATCCTGGATGTGGGAACGGGAACCGGGTATTTTGCAATCCTTCTGGCAAAGCAGGGATATTCGGTGACCGGCATAGACATTAGCCGGGTAATGCTTGCAGAAGCCCGCTGCCAATGCAGAGTATTTGGTGTATCGGCGGAGTTTCTGGAAATGGACGCCCAGTCTTTAACCCTTCCGGATAATGCTTATGACGTGGTCATATCCCGCAATCTGATATGGACGCTTCCGGAACCGCAGAAAGCCTATAGAGAATGGGTCAGGGTACTGAAACCGGGAGGGATTCTGCTGAACTTTGACGCGGACTACGCCAGCAATGTCCGCCACCAAAACCAAAGGGAGTCCTATATTAAGCCTGATGATTTTTACGGTCACTGGGGCATTACAAAGGAGCTGGAAAAGGAAAATGCCGAGATAACTCTGGCGATGCCAGCCAGCTGGCAGAAGCGGCCTGAATGGGATATGGAGGTTTTGCGGGAATCCGGCCTGCAAAACGTTTCTTCCGACAGGGCCGTTGGCCAGAAAATCCTGCTGGATCACGACCTGTCCGACGCGCCGATGTTTCTGGTGACGGGAATAAAGTAGCTGCGGGTAAGTTTTATACTTCCATATTGTGTAGATTGTAAAAAGAGTCAGCAGAGTAACGCTTGTGGAGAAGAAAACCGGCTATTATATGGCTATCAAGACTCCGGGCAAGGACGCTGATTCGGTAATGGTAGTAATGGAAGACCTTTGAGAAGAATAGATGGAGAATATAATATTGTCGTTGGAGTAAAAAGAGTGAACAGAGTTACCAGCAATCCGATATTGGAGTTCTTTATATTGCCTTTCAATAATGGTACAATGTAAACATTCTAAAATGGGAGGAGATCGGGATACAATGGTGTATTATGCTCATATTGCCGAAGATAATCGCAAACAAACAGTTTTAGAACATCTGACAGGGACAGCTAATCTATGCAGAGTATTTGCAACCGCCTTTCGTATGTGATAAACTGTGTACATCATGACCACTGGTCATTGATATCCCTCCCTTGATCTATTCGTTGCAGTTGACGGACCGCAACTATATCTTATCATAGGGAGGTTTTTTTGTAGATACTCATACCTATAAGGTTTACTGCCCCCCGGTCTAACTGGGGGTTTCGTTATACAATAAAAAGCATCTCTGTTCGTTGACTTGGACAGAGATGCTTTTAGCGTTAAAGTAAAATTTTTGGGATGCGTAATTCTTATTTTATAATAGTGGTTTTTCTCTGCGGCTGATCGTATTTCTCGTTAATTACGCCACCCAGCTCGCTCTCTATGTTGTTGATGGCCGTACTCACATCCGAGCAGCCGATGTAGGTGACGCCGGGCATTCCAGCGGGGCGAGGGATGTAATGTCTCACCAGATAATCAATAGCTACCACCGCCCCCGCCGTGACTGCTATTGGAAGAGCTGAAGGAACAGCCTCCATTATTATTGCCTGCCTTTGGGCGGGGGACAACGGCAACGGTCTGGTAGAGATAACTGTCGCTGGAGGCATAGAGATTAAAGCTGCTCCGGTCAAGGTAATTACCGGCCCCGGAGGCAGCGGCAACGTTACTCATCGCGGCGATCCGGGCGGAACGGCGTTTTGCGGCAAAAAGATAGCCGATAGCCAGAGACATGAAGGCAATAACTATCTTTTCGAGGGTTGTATCTACCACGGTCATGGCTTCGCCGGTCCGGTTGTAGTATTCGGCCAGTTCCCCGGCCTTACCGGCAAAGGTAGCATAGGCGGTGTAAAGGTCGTTGGATTTCAGATGAGGCACTATCTCCATGCTGATGTATTCAACATGGTCTTTATTATCGCCGTCATTTTTGCCAAAGGCGGGCTTCATTTTTTTATCCGTGGCAATATACCATTTCCGGCTTCTTACATCCTGAACGAAAACGATGGCCCCAGTACCGGCGGTTTCTGCGCGTTTGTCGGCAAAGTTGTTTGCGTAGGTTCCGATCCTTTTTTCATTGAGACCCTGATTGAGAATGGCCACACAGAGGGCGGCGCCGGATTTTTGTGACTCGGCGGCCAGAATCTGGTCGATTTTTTGCAGGTCGCCGCTCTTTAGTAAGCCTGTATAATCAATGATGTAATTTCCGGCTTGAGCAGCTTTCTGTTGAGCTTTTTTCTGAGGCTTTCTTGGCTGTTGCCGATTCTGGGCAGCACAGGTTACATCGGGGAAAAATGTAACTGCGGAGAAAATGGCAGAAAAAGAAAATATAAAAGCCAGGAGGATAGAATATAGTCTGTTGTTTTTCACCGCTCACTCCTCCTTAAATAAAGCCGACCATCCAGGCAAGACCACCAAGTACTACTCCAGACCCAATAGCTGCCGTAAGGAAATCCTTGCGGAAGAAAGAAGCTTTCTTGTCCTCATCGATAGGAAGGGCGCCGACCATCTTCCCGGTCTGGCCATTCATCATAAAGGTATAGGGTTTATCCTGGTAGCGGGTAGTGAGGATCCAGACAGGAACCATGGCGTAGGATATGGTGCCGTTCTGCTTGACTACAAAATGGTTCTCCTCAGTACAGGAATCCCAGCCGGAAGCAGTATCTCTCAGCATATCGCAGCAGGAGTTTTCAATGCGGGTGGTGATGCGGGACTCTACCGATTCCGCCTCAATATCGTACTTGTCAGCCAGATAGCCCGCCATGTATTGGGAGCTGAAGGGGATCATTTCACTGTAGTCAAAGGGTTCAATGCTGTCCATATATTCATCCTGCATACGAGCGGAACCGTCAGCGGGGACCCGCTCAAACTTCATGGTTGCCGACCTGTCCAGACGGTAGTGACTGGTAGTGGTGATGATTTTGTCAGAGGTTGTTAATACAGCATCACTGGTAGCATTGTACACAGCGGAGGCGTCAGCCGTGGTATCAAAAAGCCAGAAGGGAACGAACATCCCCTGTATCTGCTCGACCCGATTATTGGCGGTAAAGGCGTCCGGCAGCAGGTCCTTACCATGGTAGAATTCCTTTAATTTGGCCACCGCATCCTTTTTTGTGAGCTTGAAGGGGATGATGAAGTCGGGGCGAATATCCCCGGCAAACCGTCCGGGAAGCATGGTGGGATTACCGCAGTAGCAGCATTCCGTGGCCATTGTGTTGTCATCGGCCACCAGTTCGGCGCCGCAGGAGGAACAGGTGAATACCCGCATCGCCGCGATTTCTTCCGGGCTGAATTCGCCGCTGCTGGCCCGCTTTTCCCATTTTGCATCATCGGCGGCCTGTTGTTTGGCGGCGTCCGCTTCTTTCTTTGCGAAGAGCTGCTCGATCACCTGGGCTTCAAATTCGGTGCCGCAGTATTCGCAGGTCACCTTACCGTTTTTTGGAGTGTAGGCAAGGGGCGCGTCGCAGGAGGGGCATTTGTAGCTTACTGTTGTTGAGGCCATAAACTCATCTCCTTGATTATAAAGAAAATATGGGGGAGTGCAGTAGCCCGCCCCCATTTTCAAGGTGCTGATGGTTATATTATTTAACTTGGTCGTTTTCGTTGAAGGGATCACCGCACTGGGGGCAGAACTTGGGAGGATGCTTTGGATCCTCGGGCTGCCAGCCGCATTTGTCGCAGCGATAAAGGGGCGCGCCTGCCGGTCGCTTATTGCCGCAATTGGGGCAGAAATTCCCCTGGTTTACCTGACCGCAGGTACAGATCCATCCTTCTTGCTGGGGAGTGGTTTTTTTCGAGCCGCAGTTTGTACAGAACTGTCCCTGATTCATCTGTCCGCAGCTGCTGCATTTCCAGGCAACCGCTGCCGGTGTCTGCGGGGGAGGAGTTGGCTGCTGAGGAGCCACGCCGTTATTTATGCCGCCTACCGCGCCAACCATACCGGCCCCCATGCTGCCGGCCATGTTTATTCCCATAAGGCCCATCGCTGGGGCCATGCCGCCAGACTCGTTCCCGGCTGCCGTCTCCATGGCTTTGATGGTGCCGCCGATGATGTGGCCTCGAGCAATATTCGGATCCTGCAGGCCGTAGTTCAGCTGGCGCTCATTCAAATCTTTAATGAGCGGAGCATATTCGTCAGTCACTTTGACATTGGTGACATCAAATTTAACGATTTCGATGCCCCGCAGGTCGCGCCACTCCTTGCTGAGCACCTCGTTCAGCGCTTCGCGAATCTCTTTGTTGTGGGCGGTCAGCTGGCTGTAGCGGATGTTCTGGGCGGAAACCTGGGCAAACGCGTCATGGAGAGAAGAGATTACGCTGGCCTTCAGCTGGCCGTCGATTTCTTCCCGGTTGTACTCATCGGCTACGTTAGCGGCGATGTTGTTGTAGAAAAGGATCGGATTAGTTATGCGGTAGCTGTACTGGCCAAAGCAGCGAATTTCAATGTCGAGATCCACATTGAGCTTCTGGTCGCAGATATGAAAGGGGATGCCGGAAGGGGTGCCGTATTTGTTGCCCATTATTTCCTTGGTGTTGATATAGTATACCCGCTGGTCTTTGCCCGGGTCACCGCCGAAGGTAAAGCGCTTGCCCATCTGTTTGAATACGGCCACGACATTTTCCTTGAAGTCGCCGAGACCCTGGCTGTTCATGATGGATGGCTCGGTGGAGGCGTCATACGTGTAGCGGCCGGGTTCGGCGCACATATCAACGACTTTGCCGTCTTCCACGATGAGCATACATTGACCAGCGTTAATATCAATGGCGCTTCCGCTGGAGATGATATTATCCTCAGCCGATGTGTTAGAGCTGCGGCCCATTGAGGAGGTCCGTTTACGACCCTTGGTAATCAGTACGTCAGCGGGAAGAGAATCGCAGTAAATAAATTCTTTCCATTGGTCAGCCATTACGCCGCCAAACGCGCCAGCGGCTGCTTGAATTAGTCCCATTGTGCATTTCCTCCATAATTTATTATGATAATTACATGATTGTAAGTATAACCAAGCTCTTTAATTTTTAGTAATTAACTGTCATTTCAAATATCCCAGCCGATGAAATTCGTTTTTGGGGTGCATCTGTCTATACCTTGCAGGAGGAAAGCCATGTTCTCATGGGTTGCCCCAAAGGCTTCAGCCAAACCGGCTTTGTATGAGTCAGGAATTTCCATAAATTTTAAAGCCATGTGCATATAGTCTTTAATAATTATAGGCGCATATCCCCGCTTTGCGGCAAGCTGAGCCTTAAATCGGTAGCCAAAATACATATAGCTGTTTTTTATGTCGGTGATATCTTCGTATGCGGCGATCCTTTCGTCACATTCCGCTTCCGCCTCATCTTCCTGTCCTATGTCAGTGAGAAGGTTCCAGCGGTCAGCCCACAGCTCGCCACGGAGAACAAACTTATAGAGAAAGTCAGTGCCCTCAGCCAGTTCGATCGCTCTGTTAATGAAGTGGATAGCCGCTTTGTATTCTTTTTTTGTCCGGAGAAGCTCCGCCAAACGCTGAAGGCCGGATATTTTTTCCTCTACGTCCTCACTGTCTTCAAGATCAACATCAGCCGGCTCAATGGATTTGAAGAGTTCTATTGCGTCCTCTTCGTGGCCTGGTACAGAGGGAAGGGACAGGAACTTGGCCAGACGGCAGCGGGAATGCCAGTCCTCTACTCCGCCTGCAAAAATGGAAAGGGGAGGGGGATTCTTTGAAGCAGAGACAATATTTACAAGTTTTTTGAATTCTATTTGAGTCATAAGGTGAACCTCATTTCCTATAGCTGGGTCTACAGAGATTATAGCAAAAAATTATATGGTCCGCTATTGATATTTTGCTGGCCTTGAGGTATCATAATCCAAATATCTGTAGGGATGTTGTGCGTTTATCCCTATGGAAAGATTCGGAAATTTACAATATGGAAAAGGGGGATTTTGGTGGCTTACTACTATTCTGAGCCTTCGCACACTTTTGGTGAATATCTGCTTGTTCCGGGGTACTCCTCTGATAAGTGTATTCCCACGAACGTATCGTTAAGAACGCCTCTTTGCCGCTATAAGCGCGGTGAGGAACCGAGACTTTCTATGAATATTCCTATGATGTCGGCTATCATGCAGGCTGTATCTGACGACAGACTTGCTGTCGCGCTTGCGCGAGAGGGCGGTATCTCCTTCCTGTACGGTTCTCAGACGGCTGAGGATCAGGCGGCAATGGTTCGTCGTGTAAAGAGCTATAAAGCAGGATTTGTAAACAGCGATGCAAATCTTACTGTTGATATGACGTTGGCTCAAGTGCTTGAGTTGAAGGAAAAGACCGGTCATTCCACGATGGCCGTCACGGATAATGGAACCTCCAGCGGAAAGCTTCTTGGTGTCGTTACCAGCCGTGACTATCGCGTTTCCCGTATGTCCATGGATACTCCGGTTAAAGAGTTTATGACCCCCTTCGAGCGGCTTATTTATGCAGATGAGGATACTACCCTTGGTGAAGCAAATGACCTTATTTGGGACAACAAGCTCGATATGATTCCAATCATTGATAAGAATCAGTGCCTGAAATACATGGTATTCCGCAAGGACTATACGACAAATAAAGAAAATACCATGGAGCTTACCGACTGCAGCAAGCGCTATTGCGTTGGCGCTGGCATCAATACCCGCGACTATGCAGAGCGTGTACCGAAGCTGCTGGATGCCGGTGTGGATGCGCTCTGCATTGATTCCTCCGAAGGTTTTTCAGAGTGGCAGCGCATTACCCTCAATTATATTCATGAAAACTTTGGCAGCGATGTGATTGTTGGAGCGGGTAATGTAGTCGATAAAGAAGGCTTCCGTTTCCTGGCTGAGGCTGGGGCTGACTTCATCAAGGTGGGTATTGGCGGCGGCTCCATCTGTATTACCCGTGAGACAAAGGGTATTGGCCGCGGTCAGGCGACCAGCTTGATTGAAGTCGCGCAGGCTCGAGATGAATACTTTAAGGAAACTGGTATTTATGTGCCGGTTGTTTCTGATGGCGGTATCGTTCACGATTACCATATCACCCTCGCCCTGGCTATGGGCGCTGACTCCGTGATGCTTGGCCGTTATTTCTCCCGCTTTGATGAGTCTCCTTCCGATAAGGTGAAGGTCAACGGCACCTTCTATAAAGAGTATTGGGGTGAGGGCTCCAACCGTGCCCGAAACTGGCAGCGTTATGACCTGGGCGGCGCTCAGAAGCTTTCCTTTGAGGAAGGCGTCGATTCCTATGTCCCTTATGCCGGGCCCTTGAAGGACAACGTTGCCATTACACTGGCAAAGATTCGTTCTACTATGTGCAACTGCGGCGCTCTCGACATTAAGGATTTCCAGGACAAGGCGAAGCTTACCCTCGTATCATCGGTTTCCATCGTTGAAGGCGGCAGTCATGATGTCATCCTTCGAGACAAGTTTACCGGGCGTTGATTGAGTGATTGATAAAGACAAAAATAACAGGGCAGCCTTGGCTGCCCTGTTATTTTTGTTGGGTAGGGGTGCGTCCGGCATGGGCAACAACCAGGTGGTGAAAGCCGCTACGCGCCTGGCAGCAGGAAGCGTTAGCCGAAGGCAAGGGTGTCCATCGTGAGGTGAAATCTGAAAGAAGCCGGATGTCAAGGATGAGAAGTTCCGAGACGGGCAAAATCCCGAACCGACGAACAGAAACCATAAAAAGGGAAAGAATGGGACGGTGCAGGTATTACGAGCTTATTCGCAAAATGCACTTATGCGGTTGAACCGCCGTGTAACGGTCGGTACGCGCGGTGGTGTGAGAGGTTGGCAGATGAACTGATCGTCTCCTTAGACTTGATTATTATAACAGCTGGCTCAATTATCCTTCTGGATGATGTTTTCGTCGCCAAAGTAGGTGCGGCAGAGGAGCTTGAAGTCGGAGGAGCGGCGGTATTGACTTAATGCACGGTTTAGCTGTTGGAGCATTTTCTCATCCCCTTTGCGGACGCAGATCGCACAGGGAGAAGGGCTGTATTCAATATCGTTGGCGAAGGAAATTCGGGAGCGAAGATCGTGAGTTGCGAAGAAAGAAGCAGTAAGCTTATCAGCCAGCACGACATCAGCCTTGCCTGCAACAGCCAACTCCAAGGCTTCAATAGTGCTCTTGCAGATGACGATTTCCCGGGCGTTCTGCCGTTTAGCCTCATGCCATGCGGTGGTGCCCTCCTCAACGGCGACCTTGAGACCAGCTACCGATGTTAGAGATTGAGTGTCTAACTTGGTGTCGGTGGGAACAACAATTTTGATGGAAGCGTTAAGATAGGGTTCGGTAAAGTCCAAGTATCCCTTGCGTTTTTCGGTGATGCTGATTGCAGAAATCAGTATGTCGACTTTTTTGTCGGCAATTGCTTTGGGCAGGTCGTTAAACTTCATGTCTGTAAATTCAACTTTGTCATAGCCCATTTCCTTAGCCAGTGCATTTGCTAAATCAATATCAAAACCGGTGAAGCTGTTGCTGGACTTCTGAATGTATTCGTATGGCGGGAAGTTTGCACTGGTGCCGACTATCAAAGTTTTTCCAGCATTGGGGTTTGGGGGTGGGCTGCCACAACCGGCGGCGATGGTAACTAATAAGAGGCTGCAGAGTAAAGTAAGAAGTTTCTTCATAGTAAGTACCTCCTTTTTCTTAAGAATATGTGTCACATATTCTTAATTTTTTATTTATAATAATTATAAATAAATTTCTATAGATGTCAACATATTCAGATGAAACGATAAAAATTATTAGTAGCTGATATAATTTCCGCTGCATGAGCAGTTGCAATTACAGAAGTTTTTAACGATTATTTTCTGAAAAATGGTTAAAAGATTGTTTTTTTGACAATATTCATCTGGGTGTAGGATAATATAGGATAATACAAATAAGTTAGATTTATTTTGCTTTCATTTATATAAAAGGTTTTATTTATCATGAAACAGAAAATTTTTATCTCCAAGTTCTGCGGAAACATTATTGCAATGGTCAAGGAATCCGGGTTTCCCGTTGAGTGTTGCGGCAAACCGATGGTAGAGTTGGTTGCCGGAACGGTGGATGTCGCCTGGGAAAAGCACGTGCCGGTCTATGAAGTGAAGGATGGCGTGGTAACCGTTACGGTGGTTGAAGTTGAGCACCCCATGGCACCGGAGCATTACATCAAGTGGATCTCCCTCCAGACCGGCAAGGGCAATCAGCGGAAAGTCCTCAAGCCGGGTCAGAAGCCCAACGTTACATTTTATATCGGCAAGGATGAGAAATTGGAGGCAATTTATGCTTACTGCAATATCCACGGGCTTTGGAAAAAGTAAGTCATAGGATGTTCTGGAAATTCTTTGGTTGGATAAGGTTTGGTTTCACATAAAAATCCTGCTGTGCCGTAAGGGCACAGCAGGATTTTTGATGGGGTGCGCCCGGCATGGGCAACAACCAGGTGGTGAAAGGCCGCTACGCGCCTGGCAGCAGGAAGCGTTAGCCGAAGGCAAGGGGGCCATCGTTAAGTGGAATTTGAAAGAACCCGGATGCTAAGGATGAGAAATTCCGAGACGGGCAAAATCCTGAACCAACGAACAGAAACCACGGAAAGGGAAAGAACAGGACGGTGCAGGTATTACGAGCTTATTCGCAAAATGTACTTATGCGGTTGAACCGCCGTGTACCGGTCGGTACGCACGGTGGTGTGAGAGGCCGGCAGGTGAACTAATCGCCTGCCTCCTACTTGATTTGGTTCTTCTTTAGGTTGGCATAAGCTCTCTTCGTCACATCTGACGATGTGCCCAAACTACTAAGCTCTGCCGTCACTGCGTTCAGCAGTCGCTAAGTAGTTTGCATGGCTCGCGCTAAATGCGCTTCATCGTTGGAAACGAGGCGCATGGGGTTTTCTTTTTGTATCTCATACGATATAATGAAGACATACTAAACGAGGGGTGATAACCATGCAGATAGGGAAGTTAGAAAACGCGAGCGCTAGCTATATCGACCCGACAGCGAAAGCTATGCGCGCGTCGGCGGAAAGCGCTTCGCAAGCAAAAGCCGGCGTTACGTCAATCCCGGCGCAGCCGCAAGCGGAGGATAAGCCAAATACGGCGGCGGGACTTTTAGCGTCGAAGGACGTCTATAAGCTCGACATCAGCGAGGAAGGTCAGGCGCTGGCGGCAAGGGAAAAGAAAACCCTCGCGGACAATAAAAACGTTGAGCTCCTAGTGAGCGGCAAAGGCGACGACATGACCGTTTCCGTCTTAAAGGACGGCGAAATAATAAACACCGTTAATTGCAGCTATCAGCCTGCGGAAGTTTCTAGGTTGCACTATAACCTGCTCACAGAGGGAAAGGAGTATGAATCGTTAGCTCGCAATATGCGCGATATTGAGGACAGTATAGTCTCTGTTTTTGAGCTTGGTAAACAGGGTGATTGCGGCTTAAGTATATACCTCGATTTGCAACGCCTTGGCAGGGCGCTTAATGCTTATGGTCATAAGCAGCGGGAGGATATCGCAAACGGTTCCGACTGGTACCTGCAAAATCTTTCCGATCGGCTAGACGAGATGGGTCAGAACCATCCCGTCGTCCAGAGGATTCGCGATATGCTCAATCACACGATGAGCGGACGCGACATTGACGTTGAGTCAGATAAATTTGAGGAAAAAGCCGTCAAAACTTGGAGAGAATACCAAACTTATATTGGACGATTGCCCGAAAAGGAGGAAACGAAGCCGGAAGACTTGTTCAACGATAAATTTGCCTTGTACGGCTATATGCAAAAGCTGGCCCGCTGGCAAGCGGAGCATGACGCTGAAATACTTGAGGAACTGACGAGCAAAGGAGACAGAAAGAAAGAAAACCATACGGTCGGCGAAGTCCTGCGGAATACGTCGCTGGAAGACGGCTTGCGGGCTGTCAACGATAATTTACACCATTACCGAAGAAGCTATTACGCCGACGGAGACACAGCGTCCTTAACCGAGGAACAACTGGCGAAAGAAAAAGAAGAAAATGAGAAAGAGCTCTCCTACGCCGCTGGTTACAATTGGAACGTCATTTGCCAAAAGTTTTTGAAAGAAAATCCTGACATGGCGGAAATGCTTTCAAAGAGCGGCGATCCTTATGTTACGAGTTGGAACTGAACTTAATGTGAACGATTTATTACATTTCTATACCGAACGACAAAAGGCGAAGCCGCACAAATTACGGCTTCGCCTTAGTTGTTGATCTATCCGATCTGCCAACTTTGAAAAATGCCCGCTTCGTTGAAGCGGTGGTAGCCTGTATACAAAAGCCACTTTACCCCTTGGCTCCCCTGTAGGGGAGCTGTCAGTGTAGCTGACTGAGGGGTGACATAAGTAAACCTCGCGGTTAGTCTTCACCCCTCCGGTCTCCGGTCTCCGGTCTGCGGCCTTCGACCACCTCCCCTACAGGGGAGACTTTCTGGTTATGCCACTCTACCGCAATGGCTTCACCGAGGCTATTTTATCTACAGGCTGATACCGTCCCGAAATGGGGCGGCATTTTTGATGGGAGAAAAACGGTGGTGTGAGAGGTCGGCAGGCGAACTGATCGCCTGCCTCCTGCTCGATCTCTATGGGGAAGAAAATCGTTTACTATACTTCCGGATCAAGGACGAGGCGGTTTACCCTTTGCCCTAAATAGTAGGCGGCAAATTGTTTGGCGGTACGGCCATTGCGGCCGCTGTGTTCCAATTCCCAACGCTTACCCTCAATGCGAAGCTCCTCGGGATTTAGAATTACGCCTTCCTGACGAAGATCGTGATCAATTATTGCCAGGTACTCATCCTGGCTGGGAGCTCGGAATTTAATGATCAGACCAAATCTGTCGGAGAGGGATACCGTCTCGTTTACACTGTCGCTGTTGTATAGCTCAGAATCGGCAGCTTCTTCACGGTCGCTCCAGGTTTCATGAATAAGGTGACGGCGGTTGCTGGTGGCATAGATGAGAACGTTTTCCGGCCGGGGTTCTACACCGCCTTCTATGGCGGACTTGACATATTTGTAGTCGCTTTCGCTTGTTTCAAAGGAAAGGTCGTCAAGATAAATGATGAATTTTTTGCTGGCGAAATGCCGAAGACGCTCCATTATACTGGAAAGGTCTTTCAGCTGATGTTTCTTTATTTGAACAAGGCGCAGACCATGGCGGAAATACTCGTTGGCAAGAGCCTTAATGCAGGTGGACTTTCCGGTACCCCGGTCGCCAACCAGCAGGGTGTTATTGGCGGGGAGTCCGGAAAGGAACGCGAGAGTGTTTTTGACAAGGGCTTCCTTTTGGCGCTGATAGCCAATGATATCTTTCAAGAGCGCCGGTTCAAAATGCTGTATCCCCTTAAGCATTTTGGTGTCACAGTTCCAGGAAAAAGCCTTGTAAACAGCAATGTCACCGTAACCGTAAGTTCTGTAATAGCTAAGGAACCCATCCACAAGGTCAGAAGCAGATGCAGCGTTGGAAATGACGGAAGAAACAAAGGCATTGACTTCTGTCTTAGCCGCCTCATTGGTTGCCTGGTAATCATCCAGGAAAGTGGGAGTACCTGCAATCAGCTCAGAAGGTTTATAAATAAAAAGCGGCAGAAGTATTTCCATGTCGTGAACGAAGGCTTCTTTGAGACTGGGGCCAATCTGTCCGCCGGAGCGCTCAAGGGTACTGTTCACTATATTTTGGTCGGTTAAAAGGCGGCTTACGATATATGAACGGAGAATGTTACCGGAAAAGTTGCAGTTTTCGGCGGCAATAATCAGCGAAGCAACAGCCTCCGGGCCGGAAAACTCAGGGGATGTTATGGCCGCAGCTACGGCATTGATTACCGGGTCATTGGTCAGACTGCGGCAGACCAATAAACTTGAAGGAGAAAAATTTTTGTTCATGGTGTTGAATCCTTTCAAAATATGCTGCTTATAACGCCGTTGTTCAGGAAAATGCCACAGGTATTTTTCCTTCTAATTGCGCTCAACGATGATGAAGATATTAGCTCTACCTTGTTAATTCAAGCAGACATTACTTACGACTTTGAGCAGGGAACATACTTTCATAGCCATACTGTGATTATTATATATTCACAGGTATAAAAAGAAAAGGATAATTTAGCAGGATAAATCGTTAATAAGGCGATTTTTTCTGCTTAGATAATCGGTTGTATAGTAAACGCCGTTTTGACTTTCGCGATGGTCAAAGCCGTATGCGCGACGGCTTACGGCCAGAACCGGCGGGGCTTGAATTCGCTTGGCAACGCCAAGCCCGGCGAAGCATTGCCACCATTTCTCCAGATCCTCGATGAATTTATCGGGGGAAGGAAAGAGTCTTTTGGTAAGACCCGATTCGCAGCCCAGTTCTGAGTCAATGGTGTCCTCTTCGTACCATTTAAGCAGGTCAGCAGGCGTTGCCTTGTCCCAGCGCTCGATGAAAGAACGGAACAAGTAGTCGTGGTACGGATAGGTTAGCGGATCTCCCGTGCCAGCATCTACATTTTGGGCGGATGACAGTTCGGCGCTTGGAACGATATCAATCGTTCCCTGAGGGATTACCTCCCGCTTAAAGACTTGTCGATTAAGATATCGGGCAAGATCATATACCTGATACTTCCACAGGTCGGCCAGAGCACAGAGGAATCCTGCCTGGTCGCCGTAAAGGGTCGAATAACCTACGGTAAGCTCCGCCTTGTTTGCGTTGCAGGTGAAAGCGCCGCCAAAGGCGGCGGCAAATCCGGCAAGGACTCTTGCCGAACGGTCCCGGGCCTGAATGTTTTCTCTGATAAAGTCGCTGACTTTGAAATTCGTTACGCTTCCTTTGAAGTAAACGGGAGTGTTATCAATCTGATTAACGGTGAGGTTCACACTGTCTTCAATCGGAACGACGGCGTACCGGCAGCCGATAGCCTGAGCCAAACGCCTGGCTAAATCTTTTGTGGTAGCTGAATTAAACTGACCGGGCATATTGATGAGCAGGAGATTTTCCGGGGGAAGGACTGTTGCATAAAGGGCGGCGGCAACGGCACTGTCTATCCCTCCGGATATACCGATAACGACCTTGTTTATTCCCGTGCTTATGAGAAAATGCTTTATTCCATAGCTCAGAGCGGAAAAAATGCTCTCAGTTTCACATGATACCGGGGTTGTGCAGGGATTACGGCGGCCCGTAAAATTTATGGCTTTCGTCGATTTCGTATATTCTATGTAAAGAATATCTTCGCTATAGGAAGCAGCCGATACTATAACTTTTCCCCTATTGTCATAGGCGGTAGAGGAACCGTCGAAAGTGTATATAGTTTTTCCGTTGTTTTGGATACCTGTATGATTGATGTAAAGCAGAGGAATATTATGCCGGCAGGAGTTATCGCCAAATACCCGGTGCCTTTTTTCATTCTTTCCCAAAGTAAAGGGAGAGGAGGATATGTTAATAAATATGTCCGGAGATTTGCCATATTGCTCGAGGCTGCGGTCGACAAGAGCATCGGCTACCTGCAAATCGTAGTTTTCTCCCCAGCCATCTTCGCAAATCAGTCTGCCAATAAGATATGTTTCGCCGTTAATGGTTATCGGCAGGGGCAGGAGCAAATCCCTGGGGGAAACATTCAGCTCGTAAGCCAGTTTCCGCAGGCTGAAAAAGTAACGACTGTCATCAAATTCCCGATAATTAGGGAGGAGGGTTTTTACAGAAAAGGGATAGGGGGCTTTAGCGGTAGTAACGAGCTTTCCATCCTGTGCCGTAAGAAATGAATTGTATTTACGGATGCGGCCATCGTTGTTGCGTTTGGCTGGGTCAACAGCAACGCTACCAAACATCACTGCAATACCAAGCTGGTTAGTGGTAGCAATAATTCGCTCATTTTGCGCAGTACAGTCAGCCAAGAAAGATTCTGACTCCCAGGTATCTCCCAGGAGGTAGCCGGGCACAGCCATTTCGGAAAAAACAGCCAGCTGGGCATCATTACGTTTTGCCTCGGACATCAGTCTGATTATATTATCGGCATTGTCACGCGGTTTGCCAGGAAGCACTTCAGTTTGTACAAGGGCAATTTTCAGGGGCTTTGACACGGTGAACCTTCTTTCAGGCGACGGATAAACTATGATTATTCGGCAATCGGGCAGTGCGATATTTATTGCAAATTCAGGAAAAATAGCATAATATCAGTGAACAGAAATGGATAACCGGCTCTATTAGGGGCAATACAAAGAGGTAAAAGATGGCAAAAAAGAGAGCGGCGCCGAAGACGAACGCGGCGCGGATACTGGACAGTCTTAAAATTGACTACGAGATAATGGAATACCAGGTGGATGAAGATGATCTGTCAGCTGTCCATGTGGCGGCTTCTGTTGGTCTTCCGGTGGACATGGTATTCAAGACGCTTGTCATCCGTGCGGACAGGGAGGTAATCATGTGCTGTATTCCCGGCGCGGCAGAGGTGGATCTAAAAAAGCTGGCCGTTTTGTCCGGCCATAAGCGCTGTGAAATGGTGTCGCTAAAAGATGTTTTAGGGCTAACAGGCTACATTCGTGGCGGTTGTTCACCGCTGGGAGCAAAAAAAGCCTATCCGGTGTTTATTCATCAGTCAGTTTATAAACACGAAAGAGTCACCGTCAGCGCGGGAAAGCGGGGAGAGCAGCTCGTGCTGGCTCCTGCCGATTTGGTAAAGGCTACAAACGCTGTCGTTGGCGATATTATTCACTGATTTACGACTTAAATTAGCACAGGAGGTGGGTAAAATCAAGGCGTATTTAGATGGTCTTCTGTAAATTCGTAAACTATGTAAGTATTTTTGCTTTTTAGCAGGGATTTATCAGATGACGGCGAAATATGACAGCAGAAAATATCGATTGAATGTATCGATTGAATGATTGTGGGATTTATGGGAAATGTTTATTTTATTAGCAAAGGAGACTGATTATTATGACAAAGAAGTTTATTTATGTCGATACTCGCCAGCAGGTATCAAAAGTAGATGGCGCTGCCTACTACACCGTGTTTAAGTTTGAACGGGAGCTGTCTGCGGAAGAGGCTAACAGCCTGATTAGAACTAACAGACCGGAAATAAAGGGCATGGTTCTTCCGAAGAACGTCAAAGTGAGCGAGTATGCTGATTATGTGAAAAAACATGAAGGACGCGGTGATGTGTTCGTCGAGCTTCCTGTCCGCTGACAGGAAGAACCTTTGAGGGCTGTCCGGGGGCAGTCCTTTTTAAGCGAAAGAAGGGTTAAAATGCTGACCTATACATATTATGGCCATTCCTGCTTCCTTTTGGACGATGGGAAATTCAAGGTACTTACTGATCCGTTTTTGAACGAAAATCCGCTGGCCGCCGCAAAACCGGAGGATATCCAGTGCGATTTTATCCTGGTTTCCCATGGTCATTTTGACCATGTGGGACAGGCAGAGGAAATTGCCAAGCGCACCGGGGCGATGGTTTTGGCTATTCCGGAAGTCCTGGGCGCCATGTCAGGGATAAACGGCCACGGAATGAATGTGGGAGGTACGGTAAAGCTGCCTTTCGGCCGGGTTAAAATGGTTCCGGCGATCCACAGCTGCGGGGTGGCCGGGGGAGTGGCGGCAGGCTTTGTCATAGAGATGGGCGGTCAGGTAGTATACTTTGCCGGTGACACATCTCTCTTTGGTGATATGAAGCTTATAGGTGAGCTTTGTGGTGTCACCGTGGCTGTATTGCCTATCGGCGGCAACTTTACCATGGGAATAAAGGAAGCCGTTGTTGCCGCTGAATTTGTTGGGGCGAAAAAAGTAATTCCTGTTCATTACGACACATGGCCGCTCATTGCTGCAGATGCAGAGGAGTTCAAGCGCAAGGTTGAAAGTAGAGGCGAGGCAGTAGTTACGGTAGTAAAACCTGGCGAGCGCGTCGAATTGTAATGAAGCCGCGTCTCATAGTCATACTTGGTCCTACGGCAGTCGGTAAGACCGGGGCAGCTATAGCGTTAGCCAGAGAGCTTAATACTGAGATAATATCAGGGGATTCTCAGCTGGTATATCGCGGTTTTGACATTGGAGCGGCAAAACCAACAGAACAGGAGCTGGCGACTGTTCCGCATCACCTCATAAATATACTTGACGGAGATGTAGGATATAATGTTACGGACTTCTGCGCCGAAGCAAAGGAGAAAATAGCGGCAATCAATTCTCAGGGGAGGATACCAGTCCTTTGTGGAGGTACTGGATTATATGTAAAAGCCCTCCTTGAGGGGTACAAGTTTAACGAAACTACCGGCAACGATGAGTTGCGCCGCCAGCTGGAGCTGGAGGCCCGGGAAGTCTCACCAGATGATCCCCGGGGTTATTTACTCCGAAAGCTGAAAGGTCTTGACCCGGTGGCGGGAGAAGAACTGGCAAACCGGGATGTGCGCCGGATTGTTCGGGCTATAGAGGTTGCGCTGGCGGGAGAAAGTATCTCCCGTCAGCGAACCAGTAAGGCCGAGAGTACGGCGGAGATGAGTGATCTTGTCTATGATGCCTGCGTCATTGGGCTGATGAGGGAACGGTCACTGTTGTACGAGAGAATAAACCGGCGAGTAGACAATATGCTGCACGAGGGGCTGATTGAAGAGGTTAAAGGTCTTATTGCAGCAGGGACAGACCGTTTTTGCCAGCCCATGCGGGCAATCGGTTATCGAGAGACGGCCGCCTATTTAGCCGGGGAAATATCTTATGAAAAAATGGTAGAGGACATAAAGAAGAATACCCGGCATTTTGCCAAAAGACAGCTTACCTGGTACCGTCGTATGCCCTATGTAAAATGGGCGGATCCAACCGGCTGCCCAGAGGAATTCCTGAATGAAAAGCTGCTGGAAATCGTCAGAGCAGTTTGGGGCGACATTTGACAGGGCGCGAAGCTTTTGTGCAATATTTGCAGATTTAATTAAAAAGTGCGATAACAGACTAATAAAATATTTATTATTTTCAACGAGTATCTTTGTTTGTCTTGTTTATTTTTGTCAAAATTTTTACTTGACTGGAGGCACTATCATGAATCAAAAACCGGCCGGCAAGGTTCTGAATTTGCAGGATATGTTTCTTAATCAGGTTCGGAAGGAAAATATTGCGGTTACTATTTACCTGGTAAATGGGTTCCAAATCAAGGGGAATGTCAGGGGCTTTGACAGCTTCACCGTTATTCTGGACTCTCTTGGTAAACAGCAGATGGTATACAAGCACGCCATTTCTACCATCAGCCCTATGAGGCCATTGGCTCATGGATTGGATTTTGCGAAGCCGGAAGAAAAATGAATATTATAAAGGCCCTGCATCGCTGGATGATCGCGGGGTCTTTTACTTATCTGAACCGGATTTGACCAGTTTTTCTCTTTTAGTTGGTAGAACATCTGTGATAAAATAGAAGAAAAGTTTAGGGAGAAGCAAAATGAGGAACAGAGGCTTTGAGGTCATTTCATCATTCAGAGACAAAAATATAAATTTACCTGTACGCAAAACAGCGCACAGCGCCGGTTATGACATAGAGGCGGCGGAAGGCGTGTCCGTAGAGCCGGGGGCGCTTGCGTTGGTTGCTACAGGATTAAAGGCATATATGCAGGCTGACGAGTATCTGGGTATTCATATACGGTCTTCCCTGGGCATAAAGCGACAGCTTTTGCTGGCTAATAGCCAGGGGGTAATTGATTCCGATTACTATAACAACAGCGATAACGAAGGCCATATTATCATTGCCCTGCGGAATATGGGGGACAAAACGGTAACTATCAATAAGGGAGATCGAATTGCTCAGGGAATATTTTATCGGTATCTTACCGCTGATGAGGATTTTGCCGCAGGTACCAGAAGCGGCGGCTTTGGTTCTACAGGAAGATAACAATGGAAAATTTTGATCTTTTTTCGGCAGCTGAGGAAGACAGGGCTGCATTTGAGCCACTGGCAGAGCGGATGAGACCCCGGAATGCCGATGAATTTGTCGGGCAGGAGGATGTGCTGGGTCCGGGAACATACCTTCGCAGGATGATTGAGGCCGACAAGATCCCTTCCATGATTCTCTTTGGTCCGCCGGGGACGGGAAAGACGACTCTTGCCAGGATGATCGCAGGTACGACCGAAAGTGAATTCAAACGAATAAATGCCGTGTCATCCGGAATAGCGGATATTCGCCGGATTGTGGAGGAAGCGAAGGACGCACGCCGTTTATATCATCGCCGAACGATAATATTTATAGATGAGATTCATCGGTTCAACAAAAGCCAGCAGGATATCCTGCTTCCCTATGTCGAGGATGGCCGTTTAATTCTTATTGGCGCCACTACGGAGAACCCTTTTTTTGAGGTAAACCATGCTCTGCTCTCCCGGGTGAGGATAGTGAAACTCTCGCCACTGGATGATAATGCAATAGCGATGATTCTCCGTCATGCTCTGTCGGATAAAGAACGGGGACTCGGAGATAAAAATCTCGTAATGAAGGATGAAACGGCTTTAGCCATTGCGGGACTTTCCGGTGGCGATGCCCGCATTGCTCTGAACCTCTTGGAGGAAGCAGCCGAACAGGTGATGATTGGTGATGGCGGCCAGGGTACGAGAGAAATAAACCTGGCAGCTTTGAAGGCGATTGTTGGAGAGAGAGTTCAGAAATATGATAAGAAAGGCGATAATCATTACGATATAGTTTCGGCTTTTATAAAAAGTATGCGGGGCAGCGATCCGGATGCGGCTATTCATTATCTGGCCAGAATGATCGCCGGGGGCGAAGATTTGGAATTTATCGCCCGCCGGGTGGCCATCTGCGCGGCAGAAGATGTGGGAAATGCCGACCCCATGGCGCTGGTTTTGGCCATGGCGGCGGTGGATGCCGTGCGTTTCGTGGGTTGGCCGGAAGCCAGAATACCTTTGGCTCAGGCTGTGACTTATATCGCCTCAGCCCCGAAGAGCAATGCGGCATATATGTCTATTGACAGGGCATTGTCGGAGGTGAGAGGAAAAGCAACAGGCCCAGTGCCAATGCATCTCCGGGACGCCCATTATAAGGGGGCAGCCAAGCTGGGCCATGGTATAGAGTACGTATACCCCCATGATTATCCCAGTCACTTTACCCCGCAGCAGTACCTTCCGGAAATTTCTAAAAATTCTCGTTATTATGAGCCTTCAGAAAATGGTCGTGAGAAGTATATCCGGGACTATCTGCATCGCTGCTGGCCAAAGCGCTGGTGATGATTGTTTTATCGGAAGGCTTGAAAAAAACTTGCAAACTTTGACTTTTTGATGTATTATTATCCCATGGTTGGCACTCGCTGTATCTGAGTGCCAACCATGGGATTTTGTCTGATTATTTTTTATTACATATGTAAAGGAAGTTAGAAAAATGTCAAAAGAAATGTATGAATTTCAGGCGGAAACAAAAAAACTACTTGATCTAATGGTTCACTCTATTTACACCAATCATGAAATTTTTCTCAGGGAGCTTATTTCCAACGCTTCCGATGCCATTGACAAGGTGCGTTTTGAAGGGCTGACTGATCACAATCTTTTAGCTGATGGCGAGGATTATGAAATCTATCTTCTGCCGGATGCAGAGTCAAAGACCCTTACCATTTCCGATAACGGTATTGGCATGACCCGTGAGGAGGTCATGGAAAACCTCGGTACGATTGCCAAATCCGGGACTAAGGCTTTCCTGGAAAAAATGAAGGAAAAGGCTGGGGAAAAGGAAGCGGCGGAAGGCGAAAAGAAGGAGGAGAACGAGACTACTGATAAGGATTTGATTGGTCAGTTCGGCGTCGGTTTCTATTCTGCCTTTATGGTTGCTGATAAGGTTACCGTAATTACAAAAAAGGCTGGCACCACGGAGGCGACCCGCTGGGAATCCGATGGTCTGGGTACTTACTCAGTTGAGGCAGCGGAGAAGGATACCCGTGGGACAACAATTGTATTGCACCTTTCCGATGAGTTTACCGGTAAGGAAGCAGAGGAGAACTTCATTGAACGCTATAAGCTCCAGGATCTCGTAAAGAAATACAGTGATTATGTCCGCTATCCCATAAAGATGGATTTTGAGATTGAAGAAACTCCGAAGGACGCTGATGGTAAACCTATTGAAGGAGCGGAGAAAATCAAGCGTACTGAGGTACGTACTCTTAATTCCATGAAGCCGCTCTGGACCCGCAATAAAAATGAGATCACTCAGGAAGAATACAATGACTTCTACAAGGCACAGTTCTCCGATTGGGAGGATCCCATGGAGATATTCCATGTTACCCTGGAAGGCACTACGGAATATACAGCCCTGATGTACATACCGTCAAAGGCGCCGTTTAACCTCTACCACACCGACTTTGAGCCGGGGCTCCAGTTGTTCTCCCGCCACGTATTTATCATGGATAAATGCAAGGATCTGCTCCCTGATTATTTGAGATTCATCAAGGGCTTAGTTGATTCTCCGGATTTATCACTAAATATTTCCCGTGAATTGCTTCAGCAGAGCCGTGAATTAAAGACTATTGGAAAGTCCCTGGAAAAAACCATCCTGAAAACTCTTTCAAAAATGATGAAGAACGAGCGGGAACGCTATGAAAAATTCTGGGTGGCCTTTGGTAAATCGCTGAAAATTGGCGTATATGACAGCATATTTACTAATCCGGACGCTCAGGAGAAATTGAAAGACCTCCTGCTCTTTGAAAGCTCAAAGGAGAATAAGCTCGCCAGCTTAAAGGAATACATTGGGCGGATGCCGGAAAGTCAGAAGGAAATATACTACGCCAGCGGCAAGGACCAGGCCCTCATTGAAAAGCTGCCTCAAATGGAACAGCTGAAGGCCAGAGGCTTTGAGGTATTTTACCTCACTGATCCGGTGGATGAATTCTGCGTTGATACTCTCCGGGAGTATGAGGGCAAAAAGTTCCGCTCCATAAGCCGGGGCGATCTTGACCTTGATGATGCCGAGGCCGAGGAGGTCAAGAAAGAGACGGAAGATATCGCCAAGAAGAACGACGCCCTGATGAAGGACATAAAGAAAGCCCTCGGCGATAAGGTAAGCGACGTTAAGATCTCGAAACGGTTAAAGACCAGCGCTGTCTGCCTGGTAGCCGATGAAAACGGACCATCAATATCCATGGAAAAAACTTTTGCGGCAATGGATAATCCAATGTTTAAGGCAAAGCGCATCCTGGAAATCAATCCTCATCACCCGCTCTTTGAGAAACTGGCGAACATTCATACTGCCGGGGCAGAGGGGCAAGAATTTAAGGATTACTGCGGTCTGCTTTACACTCAGGCATTGCTCATTGAAGGAATACTGCCGGATGACCCGATTGGTTTTGCCAATAAGCTGGCGGAATTGATGGCAAAATAATAAAATATAACGACTAAGAGACGTTCTCCACTTCAATTAGGCATTAGCATGGTTGGGATGACATTTCTGCCGTCGTTGAGTGTAAAGAGAAAGGAAAATGCCTGTGGCATTTTCCTGAACAATAGCATTATGATTATCAAAGAGACAGCTGGCGAATATTTTTGTCGGCTGTCTTTTATGTGTGTCAATTATTTTTGGACGGGAAAATATTTGACCAAATATCAGAGAAATTGCACAGGTTATTTCATGGGATTTATGTTTTTCTGTATTCAAAGTACAAATTTTCTCGGACTTATAACCACTTATTCTTGATTATTGCGGTGAAAATTGGTAGAATTCACCTGATAATATCTATGTGAATAAGTATTTTTGTATTCAATGTGCAATAAATGAACGGCTAAAAGCACAGGGGAAAGTAATGACGGTAACTGAATTAGCTCCGGCTAAAATCAATTTGACGCTTGATATCCTGGGTAAGCGCAGCGATGGTTTTCATCAGGTGGAAATGGTGATGCAGTCCGTGGGCGTTTACGATACTGTGAGGATATGGCGGTTGTCTCCCATAGAAGCCGATGAGCTTTGGGAGACTGCCGGGGAGAATTCCATCGTTTTTTCCAATGGAGCAGGGGGAAAAATACTGCTTCGTCTGACAATGGATATTGCAGATCTTCCCTGTGACAAAACAAATCTTGCCTGGCGGGCTGCCCAGCTTTTTTATGAGCATTATGGTAGCAGGCTGGATAACGGTGGAGAGCAGTTCTTGGGAAGCTATGGCTGTCGCGCCATAGCCATAGATATAGTCAAGCGGATACCGATGGCAGCCGGTCTGGCCGGTGGCTCGGCCGATGCAGCAGGAGTCCTGCGAGGGCTGAGAAGGCTTCATGATGTTGATATTAAAACATCAGAGATGGCTGACATTGCCAGTGAATTAGGGTCGGATGTCCCATTTTGTGTTATTGGCGGGACAATGCTCGCTACTGGCAGAGGGGAAATTCTTGAAAGTTTGCCAACGATGCGCCCTTGTTATGTAGTTTTGGCAAAACCGCCGGCAGATATTTCGACCCCTTGGGCATATCGCAGCTTTGACGAGTTTGCCGGAAAGACGCCGGATTTTTCACATCCTGATACAAAAGGGTTAATTGATTGCCTTGTCAAGGGTGGAAATTTGGAGGATATCCCCGGATTTCTGGTCAATGTTTTTGAAAATGTTACTATCCCTGCTTGTCCTCTTATAAAAAAATACAAGCAGTTAATGATGGAAAATGGAGCGTTGGCTGCTCTGATGTCCGGTAGCGGTCCTACCGTATTTGGCATTGTCGGTGACGAGGCATCGGCTGAGAGACTGGCGATGGCTATGCAGGGAAAAACAGAAGGACAGATTGCCTTTGGGCCTGTATTGAGGACATAATGTAATATTTATCATTGTTTTAAGCTATTCGGTATTGAATTATATTTTTGAGGAGAGGACAGTAGTTATGGAAAAGAGACTCGCACCAATACGGCTGGACAGTTATCAGCCTCTGCGAGAGGTGGTCTGCGAGACCTTGCGGGACGCTATCAAGAATGGAATCCTTAAGCCGGGTGAGCGCCTGATGGAGATCCAGGTAGCCGAGGAATTGGGAGTAAGCCGCACTCCGGTTCGCGAGGCAATCCGTAAACTGGAGCTGGAAGGATACGTTATCATGATGCCGCGCCGCGGCACCTATGTTGCAAACCTCTCCATTCGCGACGTCAATGAAGTTTTTGAGATTCGCACCATGTTGGAGTCTCTGGCTTGCGGTTTGGCGGCTGAGCGGATAACTGAGGAAGAGCTGGAAAGGCTACAGCGTTTATTAGTCGTCATCAATGACTATTTTGAGCAAGGGCATATGGACAAGATCGTTGAAGCCGATATGGAGTTTCATGATATCCTGTACACAGCCAGCCGTAATACACGGCTGGTTGGGATAATAAATAACCTTCGGGAGCAGCTTACCAGATTCCGCTCTATGTCCATGGCCTATCCGGGTCGTATGGCCGCCACGCTCAATGAACACAAGTCGATTGTAGAGGCCATATCTCAGGGCGACGTTATGGAGGCCCAGCGGGCGGCGGCAAATCATATGGAGCAGGCTGAAAAGACTCTTTTAACTGCTATGGATGCACGGTCGAAGAAAACCGTACCTGAGGGAAAATAAGAATCGAATGGGAGACAATAAATGGCTGAACTGATTACTGTTATTCTGGCGGCCGGAAAAGGTACTCGCATGAAGTCCAAGCTGCCGAAAGTCCTGCACAAGGCGGGAGGGAAGCCCATGCTGCAGCATGTGATTGATGCCGCAAAGGGCGCAGGAGCGAAGAGGAGCATTGCAGTGGTGGGATTTCAGGCGGAAATGGTTCGAGCGGCTATTTCGGCTGATACGGAAATCGTTGTTCAGGCTGAACAGCTGGGAACTGGCCATGCAGTACTTCAGACAGCCGAGGCTCTGAAGGATGAAACTGGTACCGTGATGGTGCTTTGCGGCGATACTCCGCTTCTTACAGCTGAAATGCTCAGGGCTTTCTATGAGGCACATTGCAAAAGTGGCGCAAAGGCAACCGTTCTTACGGCTGTTATGCCTGATTCCACCGGTTACGGCCGGGTTATCCGGTCAGCGGATGGTATGCTTCAAAAGATTGTAGAGCATAAGGATGCTACTGAGATGGAGCGGGAAATACGTGAAGTCAATTCCGGTATTTATTGTTTTGATAAAGAGTCTTTATTCTCGGCTTTGGCAGAGGTCGAGTGCCACAATGCGCAGGGAGAATATTATCTCCCGGATGTGCTTGACATTCTTAGAAGTCGGGGAGAAAAGATTGCTGCCTATGCTGTTGACGATTATGAATCTACCTTGGGAGTAAATTCCCGGGTACAATTGGCTCAGGCGGAAAAGATTATCAGAGCCCGTAAGAACAATGAGCTTATGGAGCAGGGCGTAACATTGATGGATCCGGCGACTACCTACGTTGATGCAGAGGTTGTAGTAGGCAGTGATACGGTGATTTATCCTGGGACCTGGCTTGAAGGCAGGACTGTTATAGGCAGTGGCTGTGAGATTGGGCCAAATTGCCGCTTTACCGATGTTAAGGTTGGGGACAATGCGGTGGTTTCCTTTACTTATGCTCATGAGTGTGAGATGGAGGAAGGAGTTACAGTTGGTCCCTACGTCCATATTCGGCCCAATACCGTATTGAAGAAGGATGTGCATGTCGGCAATTTTGTAGAGGTAAAGAATTCCAATATCGGTGAAGGGACAAAGCTGCCCCATCTTTCGTACATTGGCGATTGCGATATGGGTTCCAAAGTCAACATGGGCTGCGGAACGATTACCGTGAATTACGATGGCATGATGAAGCATCGCACGGTGGTGGGGGATAATGCCTTTATTGGCTGTAATACCAATCTCGTTGCTCCGGTTACGGTCGGGGAGGGGGCCTATGTAGGGGCAGGATCTACCATCACCAAGGAAGTGCCGGCCGGTTGGTTAGCTGTGGCGAGAGCCCACCAGAAAAACATCCGTGGCTGGGCTGGTAAAAGAAGTAATGGTTGATATTCAAACTATATTTTCCAAGGCTGAATTTTCATTTCGGTTTCATGGTATTCATATAAATTAATCATTGATTGTCTGATTATTTGTGGTATTTTCCAGGGGAGGATTTATCAAAATGATATTGAGAGACAAGGAAGATTTGTGCATCCTGGCCGGTAATGCAAATCCGAAGCTGGCCGAGGATATAGCGAAGCATCTTGGATTGAAGCTGTGCGCGGCCAGCGTTGGGCACTTTAACAACGGCGAGACTCAGGTTATGATCGACGAAAGTATCCGTGGTCGTGATATTTTCATCATTCAGCCGACTACTTATCCGGTAAATGATAATCTTATGGAGCTGCTAATCATGGCAGATGCCTGTCGGCGAGCTTCAGCGCACAGCATAACAGCGGTCGTCCCGTATTATGCGTATGCGCGTCAGGATCGCAAGACCCGTGGCCGCGAGCCTATTTCTGCAAAGCTTGTTGCCAATCTCATGGAGTGTGCCGGAATCACCCGCATGGTGACTGTGGATCTCCATGCCGGCCAGATTCAGGGCTTCTTCGATATTCCCGTTGACCATTTGGCGGCTGCTCCAGTTTTGGCAGATTATATTATTTCCAAGAATATGGAGAATGTTGTTGTCGTGTCTCCTGACTTGGGTGGCGTTCAGCGTGCCCGGGTTTTGGCAGATCGTCTTGGCACTTCCATCGCTATAATTGAAAAGCGCCGTCCTGAGCCGGGTAAAGCTGAGGTCATGAACTTTATTGGCGACGTAAAAGGTAAGCGCTGTGTCATTATTGATGATATTGTCGATACTGCCGGTTCCCTCTGTGAAGGCGCGAAAGCTCTGAAAAAGGAAGGAGCTTTGGAGGTTTATGCCTGCTGCTCTCATGCAATTCTTTCCGGGCCGGCGGTTGAACGCATAAACGATTCCTGTATTAAAGAACTTATCATCACTGATACTATTCCACTCCCGGAGGAAAAGAAGTCCCCAAAGATAGTTACTCTGTCTTTGGCCGATGCTTTAGCAGATGTTATACTGAACATTCATCAGCGGAAGTCCGTAAGCAATCTTTTCAAATAATTATTCAGGTGATTTAGGAGGCTGTTGCATATACCCGCAGCAGCCTCTTTTCTGTATGGTAGTGATATGATGGAAAAAGCAAATATTCTCGATTTAAGAACGGATGTGAAGTACCTGAACGGAGTTGGACCGAAGCGGGCCGCATCCCTGCAAAAGCTCGGTATTTCCACCATTGAGGACCTGGTAACATATTATCCAAGGGCATACGAGGATAGAAGCTCTATCACCGCCATAGGAGAATTATCACCCGATGGAGAAGACTGTATCTATACCGTTATTGGGATAATCGTCAATATACGGGAGAAAATGTATGGGCGATACAGAAGTATCCTGATGGCAACAATATCGGATGGCACCGGTTACTTGCAGGTAAACTGGTTTAATCAGCGCTTCCTGAAAAAGTCGCTTACTGTCGGGAAAAGGATACTGGTATATGGAAAGGTAGGCCTTGCCTATGGCGGACGGGGTATGCTGGCCGTAACGAGGCTTATCTCTTTTGAATTGCTGGAGTCGGGAGCAGCAATTCAAAAGCAGGGGATTTTGCCAGTGTATCAGTTAGCAGAGTCAATAAGTCAGAAATATATTCGCCGTCTGACGGAAAACTTGTGGGCGTCAGATATAAGTATTGATGAAATAATTCCTCAGTCTATCAGAAACAGATATAAGCTCATGCCAAGGCGAAGGGCTTTGCGGAGTATACACTACCCGGAAAGTAATGAGGAATTAACAAAAGCAAGAGAGACACTTGCTTTTGAGGAGCTGTATGTAATTCAATGCGGACTGTTGCTGCTGAAGCGGGACAGCCAGCAGGGAGTCGATGGTGTTCGTCACTTGATGAGCGGTTCCCTGGTCAAGTCGGTTTTTAGTGTCTTGCCATACTCGCTGACAGAAGATCAACTAAGAGCTTGGAAGGATATTGAGAAGGATATGGAGCAACAGATTCCTATGCGCCGGTTGTTGGAGGGAGATGTGGGCTCCGGTAAGACAGTTATAGCTCTTATGGCATTGGTAAAGACGGTAGAAAACGGCTATCAGGGCGCGTTTATGGCGCCAACGGAAATATTGGCCCGGCAGCATTATGAAAAATTTACCGAATTGCTGAAAGAAACAGAAATAAAGATTGGCCTGCTGGTTGGCAGCCTTAGCGCAAAAAAACATCGTGAGACATTGGAAAAGATAGCTAGCCACGACTTGGATATAGTAATCGGTACCCATGCGATTATTCAGGAGGCGGTAAAGTTTGCTGCCCTGGGTTTGGCGGTTACTGACGAACAGCACCGGTTTGGCATTTCCCAAAGGGCGGCTTTGGACAAGAAGGGTGAATACGCGCCTGATGTTCTGGTCATGACTGCAACGCCTATTCCAAGGACAATGACGCTGACAGTATACGGTGACCTCGATGTATCGAGAATAGAGCGCCTTCCACCCGGCCGGAAGCCAATCCGTACCTTTGTCCGGGAAAGCGACCGGCGCCGGCTTATTTATGAATTCGTCAAAAAGGAAATAGAGGACGGTCGTCAGGCGTATGTTGTCTGCCCGTTGATAGAAGATAGAGATAACCCTGATGACAGCAGCCATCATGTTCCTTCTGCGGAAGAGGTATATAACGAACTTTCCCAGGGAATATTTAAGAATATTTCTATTGGTCTCGTTCATGGCCGGCTGAAAAAGGATAAGAAGCAGCAGACTATGGCTGATTTTTACGAAAATAAGCTGAGCCTGCTGGTGGCAACAACCGTTATAGAGGTAGGGGTAGATGTGCCCAATGCCAGCATAATGGTTATAGAAAACGCCGAGCGTTTTGGCCTGGCCCAGCTGCATCAGCTGCGAGGCAGGATAGGACGTGGTAAATATAGCTCTTACTGTATTCTCATTGCCGGTTCAAAATCAGCAGTTTCCAGAGAGCGGTTGGAGGTACTTAGGGATACCACCAGCGGCTTTGAAGTGGCTGAAGCTGATTTACGGCTGCGTGGCGCGGGGCAGTTTTTCGGCTCTATGCAGCATGGTACAGGGGATTTGAAAATAGTTAATGTGATGAAGGATACTGATATACTTCTCAGGGCCAGACAGGCGGCTTTGGAGACAATGGCTGATGCAGAGGCCATTGAATCTATTCGCCCCTATCTTACGGAAAAATATAAAGACAAGTTTAGTCAGATAAATGATGCGTAAATTATGAAAATTACAGAGAAAACCATTAAAATAATAGCCGGTATTTTATTAGTGGCGATGACTTTTGCTATCTGGCTGATTGCACCTGCCTTCTTTTCTGATTTTTGGCGGGTAGCAACCTCTGGTCAGCTTCAGGATACAGTTGATTTCATTGCCGGATTCGGCGCTTGGGCAATGGCCGTGAGTTTTTTATTTGATGTGCTCATAAATGCCCTGGGATTCCTACCTTCAATATTTGTATCCACGGCAAATGGGTTACTATTTGGGATATTTAACGGCGTGATAATATCCTGGCTGGCGGAGACGGTAGGAGTAATCATCAGCTTTTTACTGATGCGCACTGTCCTTCGGGATACGGCCAAAAAGATAATTGATAAGAGCAAATCCCTGAAAAAAGTCGATGAGATGAGCGGAAAAAATGGATTCAAGCTGATGCTGTTTCTCCGCACGATTCCCTATTTTCCCTCCGGGCTTTTGACGGCATTGGGAGCGGTGTCCTCAATTGGCATTAAGGATTATATATTGGCAAACCTGATTGGAAAATTTCCTTCCACTGCCCTTGAGGTTATAGTTGGGCATGATGCAGTGCTTATGAAAGAGCATAGCGACAGGCTCATGACGGTTGTTTTAGCTACAATGGCCGTATATGGTATTGTGTGGTTTATATACAACCGGACGAAAAAGAACGATTGAGATACCAAAATAATAATATATACTCAGTGAAAGTTTGACTTTTCTGATATTAGTTTGCTAAAATACGAAGATATAGATTTAGGAAAGAGTTTTGTCGGGAGGTTTTGTAATGGTAAGAGTCCTTGTAACCGGGGCCTGTGGCCGTATGGGGCAGGCTGTGGTAAAGTCGATTATCAATGACCCTGAGACAGAGCTGGTAGCAGCGGTTGATCTCAAGGGCGGCATGGATGCCGGTGAGCTGGCGGGTCTTAAACCGGTTGGGGTTAAGGTCACTACTGACCTGGCGGCAACCATAGCGGAGACAAAACCGGAGGTAATGGTTGATTTTACCCGTCCCGATGTGGTCTATGAAAATGCGGTGCTGGCCCTGAAAAACAGAGTAGCCCCGGTCATTGGTACAACCGGCTTGGGCGATGAGGCAAAGGCTCAGCTCAAAGCCCTCAGTGAAGAATATGACACACCCGTGTTTATTGCCCCGAATTTTGCCATAGGTGCAGTTTTGATGATGCTCATGGCCCGACAGGCAGCCAAATATATGCCTGAGGTTGAGATTATTGAGCTCCATCATGATAGAAAGCTTGATGCTCCGTCGGGTACCGCATTGGAAACAGCCAACCTGATTTCCGAGGTCAGGGAGGCCCACAGGCAAGGGCACCCGGAGGAAAAAGAGAAAATCGCCGGAGCAAGGGGGGCGCAGGTAAATGGAATCCCCATTCACAGTGTTCGTTTGCCTGGTTATGTTGCCCACCAGGAGGTAATTTTTGGCGGACTTGGACAGACGCTGAGCATCCGTCATGATTCTCTGGACCGTGAATCATTCATGCCGGGTGTGGTTTTGGCCTGTAAGAAAATACTTGGTTTGAAAGGACTTGTAATCGGCCTTGATAAGCTGATGTAAACAATGGGAAGGAAGAAATGATATGAGAAAGTACAATGTTGCAATTCTTGGCGCCACCGGAGCAGTCGGGGCGGAATTCCTGCGCCTAATCGAGAAACGAAATTTTCCCTTTGCGGAGCTGAAGCTTTTGGCCTCTAAAAGGTCGGCCGGCCAGGTCATCAAATTCATGGGAAAGGATTACGTTGTTGAGGAAGCGACTGAGAATTCCTTTGAAGGGGTGGAGATTGCCCTTTTCGCAGGTGGCTCCATCAGTGAGACTTTTGCGCCGATTGCGGTAAAGGCAGGTGCGGTAGTAATTGATAACTCTTCTACGTTCCGTATGGATCCGGAGGTTCCGCTTGTTGTCCCCGAGGTAAATCCGGAGGCTATTGCCCGACATAAAGGTATTATCGCAAATCCTAACTGCTCTACCATCATTATGGTTATGGCCCTTAAGCCGCTCCATGATATTGTTCCCATTAAGCGGGTGGTCGTATCCACTTACCAGGCAGTTTCCGGCGGCGGCAAGGAAGCTATGGAGGAGCTTGAGGAACAGGTGGCGGACATCGTTGCCGGACGGCCGGTTACGGCCAAAATCCTTCCCGGGGCCAGCTTGAAGAAGCATTATCAGATTGCCTTTAATCTGATTCCGCAGATCGATATCTTTAAGGAAAATCTTTATACCAAGGAAGAGATGAAGATGATTCTGGAGACGCGTAAGATTATGAATGCTCCGGAAATGAAAATTACGGCCACCACAGTTCGCGTTCCAGTCTATCGCAGCCATGCAGAATCCGTGAATGTAGAATTTGAAGGCAATATTGATTTGGCAGAAGCCCGTGCGGCTTTGGAAAAGTTCCCGGGCGTTAAGCTGACCGATAATCCCGATGAGCAGATTTATCCGATGCCGCTCAATACTTCCGGGTTGGATGATGTAGAGGTAGGTCGCCTCCGCTACGATGAGTCTGTAGAGCATGGCGTAAACTTCTGGTGTTGCGGTGACCAGATCCGCAAGGGCGCGGCTCTCAATACTCTTCAGATTGCTGAGTACATGATTGAGCATGATATGTTTGACAAGAAGTAGTACTAACTGAATTTCTTTTTGTATTGTTGATTTGATAGTTTATTTTTGATAATGCAGTTGATTTAGGAGGTGCGCAAATGGTAAGCGATGAAACAATGATGTACAAAAGGGAGAAAAACCGTTCAAAAGCCGAGACGATTATTCGAAATGTCTGTGCCGCTATGGATGAGAAGGGGTATAATCCCATCAATCAGCTGGTGGGGTATCTTCTTTCCGGTGATCCTGCCTATATTACCAGTTACAATGACGCACGCAGCCAAATCCGTCAGCTGGAACGGGATGAACTCCTTGAAGAGTTTGTTCGTTCCTATGTTGACAGAATTCGTGAGAGCTGACTATGGACTTTCCGCAAAAACGGTACCTTTCTCTTGATGTTGGAGACGCTACCATTGGTGTTGCAGTAAGCGACTTGTTACTTATTACAGCTCAGGGAGTTGAAACAATCAGGAGAAATCCCCGGGCTCCGGAGAAAGATTTTGAACGGCTTGTGGAGCTTAGCCGTCAATTTGAAGCCAGGGATTTTGTCGTTGGTTACCCGCGCAACATGAACGGCAGTGAGGGTTCCCGCTGCGAATTTGTCAAGGAGTTTTCTACCAGGCTTAAGGAATTTATTACCGAGGCCAATATCATTTTTTGGGATGAACGACTCTCGACCGTGGCGGCAGCAAAATCCCTTATAGCGGCTGATGTCAGCCGGGCGAAACGTAAGAGAGTAATTGATAAAATGGCGGCGGTCTATATTCTGCAAGGGTATTTAGATAGTCTGCCAAAAGGATAAATTTTGAAAGGAGATTATCATGGCTGATAAAGAAATTATTGATGAGACTGATTTCGAGGATGAAGAAGTTGTTATAGTCATGATGGATGATGACGGCAACGAGCATTACTTTATCGAGGAAATGCTTATTCCTGTCGGTGATGATACCTATGCGCTTCTGGTTCCGGATACATATGACGGTGAGGAGTCTGAGGATGAGGATTCAGCGTTCTTCGCTAAGGTGGTTACCGATGAGGATGGCGAGGAGGAATATGTCGAGCCAACCGATGAAGAGTTTGAAAAGGTAAATGCTATTTACGAAGAAATGATGAGGGAAGAAGAAGCCGAATAATCAGGCTTCTAAAAAGGAGCATTATTCAATGAAGAAGGTCTATCTCATTCTTGTGTCTCTGGTCATTCTTGCTTTAGCTGTAGCTGGTTGTGGCGACGGAGCAGACAAGAAGCAGGACGCAAAGCCAGCTCAGAAGACTGAGCAGGCAGACACGAAACTTAAAGACGGGGATACCACGGCGGGGACCCATGCTGGAGATTTCCGTTCATTGGACAATATTAAATCCAGCGGAGAAATCAATATTGGAGTTTTCTCAGATAAAAATCCCTTTGGTTATGTTGATGAAAATGGTGAATATCAGGGCTATGATGTTTACCTGGCAAAGCGTATCGGTAAAGACCTTGGCGTAAAGGTAAATTTTATTTCTACCGAGGCAGCCAATCGCATCGCCTATCTTCAGACCGGCAAGGTGGATATAATCCTGGCCAACTTTACTGTCACTCCCCAGCGGGCTGAGGAGGTTGATTTCTGCCTGCCGTACATGAATGTAGCTCTCGGTGTCGTTTCCCCTGACTCCCGGGTTATTTCTTCCTTGGACAATTGGAATAAAGACGATCCGATGATCGTTATCAGCGGTACCACTGCTGAAATGTACCTCATGGAACATTATCCTAACATTCCTTTACAGAAATATGATACCTATGCAACGGCCAAAAATGCTATTGAGAATGGCAATGCTGTTGCTTGGGCAAACGACAACACCGAGGTAATTGCTTTCTCAAAGTCAACTCCTGGTTTTACTGTAGGAATTCCGTCTCTGGGCAGCGCTGATATTATTGCACCGGCTGTTTCAAAGGGTAATGACAGCCTTCGGAAATGGATCAATGATGAGATCGTTTCTCTTGGTGGCGAGAAGTTCTTCCATGCCGCGTATAAAGCTACTCTTGAAGGAACTTATGGCGCTGATTATATGGAGACCCTCGTTATCGAAGGTGGCAATATTCAATAAAAACAGGGCGGCCTGTGCCGCCCTGTTTTTATTGAAAGGATATGTAATGTTATCTTAATACTTTCTGGTAAGTAAGCAGATTAGTACATATTAGTAAAATAAAAGGGTAGATAGAATATGGGAAGAATATCACTAGAGCTTGTCCCCAGAACAGAAGTGGGACTAATAAATGAGTTACAGATGGTTGAAAGCAAGCTATCAATGATCGATATTATAAACATACCGGATTTGCTTAGCTGTGAGCTCCGGGGACCGGAGGGGGCTGTTGCAGCCAAAAAGTATTTTCCTTCAGTTATTCCCCATATTAGAGCTATGGATATTGATTTGGAAAGACCGCTTCCCATGGCGGATTACCTTCGGGAGAATAATATTAAAGAGGTATTGGTCATTCAGGGTGACCCTCCTCAGGATATGACGCATACGGTTTATCCTACCGAATCTATTGATGTTATTTGGAAATTCAAAAAGGAGATGCCGGATATAAAAGTGTATGCCGGTATTGACCAGTACAGGGGCAGCATGAGACAGGAGCAGTACCGCATGCGCAGGAAGCTGCAGGCAGGGGCGGATGGATTTTTCACTCAGCCTTTTTTTGATATGAGGTTTCTGGAAATGTATGCGGATATGCTTCATGGGCTTGATGTATACTGGGGAATAACGCCGGTACTTTCCGACAACTCAAAAAGTTATTGGGAACAAAAGAACAACGTTGTTTTTCCACGGGAATTTGAGATCGGCATGGACTGGAGCATAAAATTTGGGCGGCAGGTAATAGAATTTGCCAGACAATATAATGCAAATGTGTACCTGATGCCGATAAAAGCCGATTTTTTGGCCTATGTTACAGGAGTATTGTCAGATTGACCGGAGTCTAAGAAAAAACAGGCAGCGCAAAATGATTACTCACTTTGCGCTGCCTGTTTTTTATGGCGTTACAGCATTTTATCCCAAATAAGTATCGCAATGACGCCGGGTATGCCAAAAATACCGGCAAAAAGCGCTTTTAGGATAGTAATATCTAAATTAGCCCCAAAAAGATTTATAATAATGAGCATGAAAGCGCCAATAACGCTATTGGTGAGAAACTTTAGTATAAGGCCGATACTTAATCCGATGAGCTTTGCAATCAATAGAATGGCGAGAACGCCTACCGCAAAACTAATAATGACAGTCGAAGTCATTGTTGTCCCTCCTTATCATGGTTTGTAATGCATGAGTTCAAAAATTTCCACAGGAGCTTTATTTACACCAGCAGAGGCAACCAAAGAACGTTACAGTGAAATACGATTTTCCATTGCTTTGGCTAAAGTTATTTCATCCGCATATTCCAGGTCGCCGCCTACTGGGAGTCCATGGGCAATTCTGGTAACCTTTAGACCGAGCGGTTTAAGAAGCCGCGCCAAATACATGGAAGTAGCTTCTCCTTCCACATCCGGGTCCGTAGCGATGATAATCTCCTTGACGGTATCGTCATTGAAGCGGTTCAATAACTCTTTTACTCGAAGGCGGTCCGGCCCTATTCCATCGAGAGGGCTGAGAGCGCCGTGGAGAACATGGTACATACCATGGTAGTTGTGCATTCTTTCAATGGCAGCCACATCCTGAGGTTGTTCAACAACGCAGATTATTGAACGGTCTCTTTTAGTACTGCTGCATATTTGGCAGGGGCTGGTATCTGTCAGATTGCAGCAGACAGGGCAGAAACCAATGCGTTCCCGGGCTTCTGTAATTGCCGAGGCCAGAGCTTTGGCTTTAGCCGGATCCATATCAATGACATGATAAGCAAGACGTACCGCACTTTTTGCGCCAATGCCGGGTAAAGAGCGAAAATTTTCAATAAGCTTTGCCAGGGGAGCGATCGTTTCCATAAAAAATCAGCCCATCATCCCAGCAGGGAGTCCGAGGTTGCTCATGAGCTTCTGCATTTCGTTGTTCATCATGTCATCAGTCTTTTTGATGACTTCATTCATGGCAGACATTACGAGATCCTGCAACATCTCGACATCTTCAGGATCTACAGCGCTCTTATCAATATAGAGACTTTGAACCACATGGTCGCCGTTCATGGCGATCTTCACAGCGCCGCCGCCCACGGTGACCTCTACGGTCTTCTTCTTTATTTCTTCCTGCATCAGTTTCATCTGAGCCTGAGCTTTTTGAACCTTTTTCATCATTTGGGCCATGTTGCCCATGTTTCCCATACCGCCAAACATACTTATTCTCCTTTATAGTCTTCTTTATTCATTTGCTTTGTCATATTGCTGAGAACGCTTTGGTATATATCCAGCATTTCCTGGTCGTAGCAACAGAAAATTACCTGCAAGCCATAATCCGAATGCAGTCCTAGCCACTGAGCAGTGATGTCAAGGGCAATATTTGCCGCTTCCTCCGCCGGGAATCTGTACGCTCCCGTTGAAATGGCCGGGAAGGCGATACTGTGGATGTTGTGCTCCCGGGCAAGATTCAGGCTGTTGAGGTAGCAATCAGCCAGATAGCTGGCCTCGTCGCCTTTTCCCTTGTACACGGGGCCAACGGTGTGGATGATGTAGCGGGCTTTCAAGTCATAGCCTTTGGTGATTTTTGCTTCTCCGGTCTTGCAGCCGCCCAGCTCGCTGCAGGCTTTGTTGAGACGCTTGCCGGCCGCCCGATGGATGGCGCCGTCTACGCCGCCGCCACCGGCAAGGCGCTCATTGGCCGCGTTGACGATAGCGTCGCATTCCAGGGTGGTTATGTCTCCCAGATTAAAAAATATCTGGCTTTTGGGATTGTTGATGCGGAGTATTTCCTCGATCATGGAGCGGCGAAGGCTGAAAGCTGTTCCCCAGGGATTGATCACGATGCCTTCCACTTCCTGAATGGTCGCCACTCGGGGGAGAATATCAAAGAGGGGCACCGTGTAAATCGCTGAAGCCGGACCTTTCTTTGATTCCTCTTCACTGGTGAAAGCTACCAGCCAGTCCTTGTTTGTCTCTTCATTGTGGATAGTGCGCAGGGTGAAGTCCTGTTCGGGGTTCACCAATTCTTCCTGCTTGGGATTTTCCTCGGTATCTGCGTTGAGGCCAAGGCGTTCGATGGCTTCATCGGTAAGGACGATGGGCATACGGATGGAACAATAATTGTTCATGGCCAGGCGGATGCCTTCGAGAATGGCAATGGTCGATTCAGTCGTTTCGTTGCCAAGGGCGGCTCGGATGGGCTTTTCGATGACACTGATGTCATACAACATGGGCTTCAAGGCCATATCAGCACTCCTAACTTATTGGAAATAGGTGTTGTAGCTGTTGACGAGGAAAATTGCTACCGATGAACCGAGAAGAACCAAAACTGCTCTGCCCAGCCAAAGGCTCTGTTTTTCACTGAGGGTGGTCATGCGGCGCTGCATGTACATAAGACCCAGGGTGATGAGGAGCACGATGTACATGATGCGGTTGGTAGTATCCAGCGCTCCCCAGCTGCCGGTCACCAGAAAGAGAGTCAGGGCCATGATGCCGGCGATGACGTAAACTTCCCAGGAGCGGAACTGCTGGTTGTGAGGCTGAGAGGCGGCGATGTCCTTTGCTTCCTCCTCCGCCGCGATCCGCGGGGCGTCCATATTTTTTTTGATCTTGCGCGTGAATTTTGCCATTGGTTGTTATCATCCTTCGTATAAATATTTTCTGAAAAATCATTGAGACATTATATCATATTAGTCTGCAAAGCGAAATGAAAATTTAACAGGGGAGCTGGCGGCAGCCGGTAAATTATTTTCTAGGAAATTGTCCGGTCTCGTGATAAAATCATTCACTGGGTTATCCGATAGAAAACACGAATATGTAGGATTTAAGAACATGGAGCGTTTGCAAAAAATAATCGCCCGGGCGGGTGTCTGCTCCCGGCGAGCGGCGGAAAAGCTGATCGTTGCGGGGAAAGTCAAGGTGGATGGCAGGCTGATAACCGAGCTGGGTTTTCAGGCGGAGTGGCCCGGTCAGGACATAGAAGTTGACGGAAAAAAGCTGACCGCCCCGGAGAAACATATCTACGTTATCGTAAATAAGCCGACAGGCTATATAAGCACGGCCTCAGACGATCGAGGAAGAAAGACCGTACTCGATCTTGTTCCATCGGTCAAAGAGCGAATATATCCGGTGGGAAGACTGGATTATGACACCGAGGGACTGCTGCTCCTGACAAACGACGGCGAACTGATGAACGGACTCCTTCATCCCCATCAGGAGGTGAAAAAGACCTATATCGCCGTGGTGGAAGGTGAATTGACGGGAGAAAAATTAGACGCGCTGCGGAACGGAATCAATTTGTCCGATGGAAGGACGGCCCCGGCTAAGGTGTTGCTGCTGCCTGACAGCAGGCCGCCCCTGTATGAAGTGAGGATCACCATTCACGAGGGAAGGAACCGGCAGGTGCGCCGCATGTTTGAGTCGGTGGGCTGTCGAGTCGTTTCTTTGCGAAGAGTCAGGTTTGCCACCTTATCCCTCAAAGGACTGCAATGCGGGGCGAAGCGTTTTTTGACCGAGGATGAAGTCAAGATGTTGTACGAGATAGCCGGTTTGAAGGATGAATAAGAGAATTGTGATTGTGGGGGGCGGCCCGGCCGGATTGATGGCCGGTATCGCTTTGGCGGAAGAATTTGACAATTTGTGCATTCCTCCTGAGAAAAGGCCGGACATGCTCCTTCTGGAAAAGATGCCGAAATGCGGCCGGAAGCTGAGGATCACCGGCAAAGGCCGGGGGAATCTTACAAACGCGTCATCTTTGCCGGAAATAATCGCCAACATTCCCGGGGGAGGTTCTTTCCTCAACAGCAGTCTCCGGGCTTTTACCAATGACGACGTCGTATCGTTTTTTGAAGAGGCTGACGTTCCCACAAAGGTGGAAAGGGGCAACAGAGTGTTTCCGGTCAGCGACAACGCTGAAGATCTTGTCACCGCCCTGACAGTTTCAGCCAGGCAGCGAGGGGTGAACATCAGGACGGCTTCGCCAGTGGCCGGGCTTCTGTGGGATACGTTGGCTCCATCCGATGCTGTTCATGTTCAGGAGGCAGAAATCGGCAAAGAGCAGAAAGGGAAAAAGAAGTCAGCAAAACTCACGCCCCAAAAGAGAATAAGGGGAGTGCGGCTCAGAAGCGGTGAAGAATTATCGGCGGATATGATAATCGTCGCTACGGGAGGTTTATCGTATCCGGCCACAGGTTCCTCCGGAGACGGCTACGGCTGGGCAAGGTCCTTGGGCCATACGGTTTCCACGACTTTTCCCGCCTTGGTGCCATTGGAAACCGAAGATGATTGGACGGCGGAGGCCGCCGGACTGACTCTGAAAAATGTTCGGGCAACCCTGAGGATTGACGGAACTGACGCAGGACAGGAGTTTGGCGAGCTGCTGTTCACCCATTTTGGCCTGTCCGGCCCCATAATTCTCCGGTTATCCCGAAGGGCAAGCGAGGCCTTAAACGGGCAGAAGGCTTCGGCCTTTGTGGAAATATTGATCGATCTTAAGCCCGCCCTTACAAGGGATCAGTTATCGGCCAGGCTTGACCGGGATATTGAAAAGTACGCCGTGAAGGCAATGAAGAATGCCTTGGTGGATTTACTGCCCATGAAATTGATCGGGCCGATCCTTGATCAATCCTTTATTGAGGGAATGCAGACGGCTAACAACCTGTCCCGGGAAAGCCGGTCAAGACTTGTTGAGACTATAAAGTCCCTGCCGCTGGTGGTGACGGGCACAAGACCCTATACAGAGGCTATTGTGACGGCCGGCGGGGTAAATACCGATGAAATAATCCCTAAAACGATGGCGTCCCGTCTGGTGGCCGGACTATATTGGGCGGGGGAAGTGATCAATATCGATGGTTATACTGGCGGCTACAATCTGCAGGCAGCTTTTTCCACCGGTCATGCAGCGGGGGTGGCAGCCGCCAGGGCCTTTGTTGCGGATTTATCAGAGTAATGGTAGAATAAAGCAGTATTTAACCTTACGATCGCAGGTGGTAGCAATGACAGCAAAGACGATTTCTGTGGTGAAGAACGGTCTTCACGGAACAGTAAATATCCCCGGTGACAAGTCGGTTTCACACCGCAGCATAATGTTTGGCGCTATGAACGAACCGGGGAAAACTGTCCACATAACGAATTTCCTTGAATCGGCGGATTGTTTATCCACGGTTGGGGTAATGCGGGCATTAGGCGCAAAGGTAGAAAAGCTGTCCGAGGGAGAAATGGTGGTCACCGGAGTGGGCCTGAACGGCTTGAAAGAGCCGTCAACGGTTTTGGACGCCGGTAATTCCGGAACCACCCTTCGCCTGATGATGGGTGTGCTGGCCGGTCGGCCTTTCCTTGCAACTTTTGTAGGTGATGATTCTCTTTCCCGTCGGCCCATGGGCCGGGTAATTGCTCCTCTAAGTAAAATGGGTGCACAAATCGTAGGTCGGGAGAAAAATTCTCGGTTGCCGATCACGGTGCTTCCCGGTGATGAGGGGGAAAAGCTGAGGGCAATTACTTACGATATGCCCATGGCCAGCGCTCAGGTGAAGTCGGCGATCTTATTGGCCGGGCTCAGAGCCGATGGCCCGGTCACCGTCATTGAGCCTTATACATCCCGGGATCATACCGAAAGACTTTTGGCAGCTTCTGGGGTGAAGATTGAGAAATCCGGCACGGCGGTCACCGTTCATCCGACCGAGCGATTGGCGGTGCCCGCAGAAATTGCGGTTCCCGGCGACATAAGCTCCGCGGCATTTTGGCTGGTGGCGGGGAGCATCATCGAAAACAGCGAGTTGCTTCTTACCGGCGTGGGGATGAATGAAACCCGTACCGGTATCATAGACGTTCTAAAAAGTATGGGGGCGGATCTTACGATCCAAAACCAGCGGACATCCGGCGGCGAGTCCATTGCCGATATTCTGGTTCGGAGCGCAAAGCTGAAAGCGACTCGTCTGACCGAGGAAATAATTCCCAGACTGATCGATGAGATCCCGGTTATCGCCGTGGCGGCCTTGTTGGCTGAGGGAACAACAACCATTACCGGAGCCGGTGAGCTGCGGGTGAAGGAGACCGACCGGCTCCAGGCGGTTGTTGATGAATTCAATAAGGTTGCCCCGAGCCATATTGATGGCACGGAAGATGGACTGGTGATCCGTGGCGTTACCGACAAGAGCAAGCTGCTCCCGGCCCTCTGTAAATCCTATGACGATCACCGCATGGCCATGTCATTGGCGGTTCTGGGCTGCGTCTGCGGCTTGTCCATCGAGAACGCTGACTGCGTGAATATTTCTTATCCGGTTTTTTATGATACGTTGGAGAGGTTAGCCAAATGAAAAAAGTAGTTGCCATAGACGGCCCGGCCGGGGCCGGAAAGAGTACTCTGGCCAGGAGAGCGGCTCAGCGGTTGGGCTACGTATATATAGATACCGGCGCTATGTACCGCTCTGTCGCCTGGAAGGTGCTGCAAACTTTTGGCAGTGACAGCTTTACCGATGAAGACATCGCCGCAGTGGCTGATGATCTTACCGTAGCGCTATCTTACGAGGATGGAAGCCAGCGGATTTCCGTCGATGGAGTGGATGTCAGCGAGGCGATCCGCACTCCGGCGGTGACGGCGATCGTTTCCCGGGTGGCGGCTGTAAGGCGGGTGCGGAAGAAGATGGTTGACCTTCAGCAAAAGATGGCCGCTGATGGCGGCGTGATAATGGATGGCCGGGATATTGCTTCAAAGGTTTTGCCCAACGCTGACGTTAAGATCTTTTTGACGGCCTCCATCGAGGAGCGGGCAAATCGCCGCTGCCGGGAAATGAAGGAAAAGGGCTTTGACGTAGACCTGAAAAAATTGCAGGAAGAAATCGCCGCCAGGGACAAGGCCGACAGTGAAAGGGCAGAGTCTCCCCTGGTTCGAGTGCCGGAAGCCATATTGCTGGACACCACCAATATGGATATCGACGAGGCGGAAGCGGCCATCGTAAAGCTGGCAGAATGAGAGGAAAAGATGTTATACTCACTGCTGGGAGTTTTCTTTCGCCGGTTTTGGCATATCTTTGATTTTACCCTGGGGCATTCGGAACGCATACCTTCAGAAGGGCCGGTGATCTTTGCGGCAAATCATCAGTCCTTTTGGGACGTGCCGCTTTTGGCCACGTATGTTGACCGTCCCGTGAGCTTCATGGCCAAGGAGGAGCTTTTCAAGGTTCCGGTTTTTGGGAGCATTATCCGAAATCTTCACGCTTTCCCGGTAAGGCGGGGAGCCTCGGATAAGAGCGCCATAAAAAAAGCGCTGGGGATACTGAAGTCCGGCGAGTGTATGGCAATATTTCCGGAAGGGACAAGAAGTAAAAACGGAAAGCTCGGCAAGGTGGGCGCCGGGGTTTCCCTGCTGGCTTCCCTGTCAAAGGCGACGGTTGTCCCGGTGGCAATAGTGGGAACAAGGGAAATATTCGGGAAGAAGTTTTTGCCGAAGGTGGCCGTGCTTTACGGCGAGCCCATGGTGTACGATGCAGAGCACGCGGATAAAGAGGCATTGCATGATTTTTCGACAGAACTGATGGGAAAAATACAATATATGCTTGATGCCTATAACCGGGGTGAAGTAGTTTGACGTCCTGTAAATTGTGCCGAGAATAGATTTGGAAAATAGTGATCTCTGTCCGAATAATTTTCTTGATAAATTTGAAACGATGTGGTAATCTATGAAAGTGATGTTGGCTGAGTATCTGGGTTTTTGCTATGGCGTGAAGCGGGCTATCGGATTGGCGCGGGATAATGCCCGGTCTGATGGCAGAGCGGCCACGCTGGGCCCCATTATTCACAATCCGCAGATGGTTTCGCGGCTGGAAAGTGAAGGCGTTGGAACCGTTGATTTTCCAGCGGAAATGAAGCAAGGGGACACTATTATAATCCGCTCCCACGGGGTTGGGCCCGAGGTGTATGAAGAGGCGGAACGGCTGGGCCTTGAGGTAGTTGACGCTACCTGCCCCCATGTGAAGCAGGCTCAGATGGCGGCGCATCGCCTGATGAGCGAGGGTTACAGCGTCGTAATAATCGGCGAGAAAGAGCATCCGGAAGTAAAGAGCATCTTTGAGTGGTCAGGTTCCAAGGCAACTGTGATCGACAGCGTGGAAGAGGCCGAGGAACTCATGCCCTGCGCTCATTTAGGGATCGTGTCTCAGACGACATTTTCCGGAGACAAGTTTAACCACATAGTGGAAACGCTCCTCGGCAAGTCAAATGACATTCATATATTGCGGACTATTTGCACGGCCACCGATCAACGCCAGACAGCGGCGATAAAGCTGGCTGGCAATGTGGATCTGATGCTTGTCATCGGTGGGAAGAACAGTGCAAATACCACGCGGCTGGCGCAGCTTTGCGCTGAAAAGTGTTCGACATACCATATCGAGACGGCTTCCGAGCTCAGGCCCGAGTGGTTTGACGGAATAGAAAATATTGGTATCACAGCCGGGGCGTCGACGCCCGACTGGGTTATCAAGGAGGTTTATGAAAAGTGCAAGAAGAAATGACAATGGAACAGCTCCTGGCTGAGGAGGAAGCAGCCGCAGGTCAGGAAATCAAAGAAAAGGAAGTCGTCGAAGGTACCGTCATAATGGTAAATCGTGACGAAGCTTTTGTAGATATCGGCTACAAGCAGGAAATTCCCATTCCCAAGCGCGAGCTTCGCTATCCGGCCCCTGAGTCCGCAGAGGATGTGGTCAAGGTCGGCGATGTGATCAAGGTTTTTGTCGTATCCCTGGGCGGGGAAAACGGCGCAGTCCTCTCCAAAGTCAAGGCCGATAAGTTTGCCGCCTGGGAGGTCCTTCAGGGGATCACCGAGCGTCAGGAGACTGTGGAAGCTGAGATCACCAATGTGGTCAAGGGCGGCGTTGTAGCCGCTGTTCAGGGTCTGCGGGCTTTCATCCCGGCCTCTCAGGTTGACCTTGGTTTCGTAAAGGATCTTCAGGTATACGTTGGTCAGACTGTTACGGCGCTCCCGCTGGAGTGCGATCCGAAGAAGCAGCGCCTTGTTCTCTCCCGCCGCAAGATCCTTGAGGAGGAGCGGGCTAAGAAGCAGGAAGAGCTGTTCGCTACCCTCGAAGCCGGTCAGACTTTGAAGGGCGTCGTTAAGCGCCTTGTAGACTACGGCGCTTTCATCGATATTGGCGGAGTAGACGGCCTTGCCCATATCTCCGATCTCTCCTGGAGCCGGGTCAAGCATCCCTCCGAGGTTCTTGAAGTCGGTCAGGAACTGGATGTAAAGGTCAAGAGCTTTGACCCTGAGACCAAGCGCATCTCCCTCTCCGTGAAGGATACTTTGCAGGATCCTTGGTTCGAGCGGGCCGAGAAATATACTGAAGGTTCCCTTATCCAGGGCAAGATCATTAAGCTCACCAATTTTGGCGCTTTCATGGAAATCGAGCCGGGCTTTGATGGTCTCATCCCCATGGGAGAGCTCTCCGACCGCCGCATTGCGAAAGCTGACGAAGCTGTGAGCATGGGTGATGTGGTCACCGTAAAGATCCTCCGTATCGACACCGCCAAGAAGCGCATCAGCCTGAGCATTGCAAAGGCTGACAAGAATCTCGAAGAAGAGGTTCCGGCTGCCGAATAATCGGAAATGAATATTTTAGGGGCAGGCAGAGACCTGCCCCTTTTTTGGTAATGGAAAAATCATGAGCAAAGTAAAATCCCGCGGGGGCAAAATAATATATGTGGAGCCGGAAGGCTTGGCTGATGAGCTGGGTCTGATAGCCGGAGATGAAATACTGTCAATAAACGGAGCCCAGCCCCGAGATCTTATCGACTTGTCTTTTGCTATGGCCGATGAAGAGATCGACCTGCTTGTTCGCCATGCTGACGGCCAGGAAGAGGTTATCGGCTTTGACAAGGATATTGATGAAGACCTGGGCGTTGAGTTTGAATCGGCAGTTTTTGACGGGATCAGACATTGCGGAAATCATTGTTATTTTTGCTTTGTTGATCAGGTTCCGCCGCAGATGCGCTCGGCTCTCTACATAAAAGATGACGACTACCGGCTTTCCTTTTTGTACGGAAATTTTGTGACCTTGACGAATATCGGGGAGCAGGATTTTCAGCGGATCGCTCGTTATCATTTGAGCCCTCTCCATATTTCTGTCCAGACGGTCGATCCGGTCCTTCGTGAGAAGCTGCTGGGATCGCCCAGGGCAAAGGAACTGAATTCCCAGCTTGACCGCCTGGCCAGAGACGGAATAGAATTTCATTCCCAGGTGGTTTTGTGTCCCGGATTAAATGACGGCGACGAGTTGAAACGAACCATCGAAGAGTTGTGGCAGCGGCGGCCCTATGCGGCGTCTCTGGCAATCGTGCCGGTAGGTCTTACAAAGTACCGGGAAGATTGTTATCCCTTATCATTGTTTGACAGGGATGGGGCGGGACAAGTCATCGATCTTGTCAGCGCGTACCAGAAACAGTTCCGCCAGGAAATGGGAGAGAACTTCGTCTATCTGGGGGACGAATTCTTCCTTATGGCTGGCCGGGAGCTGCCGGAAGCGGAGCAATATGACGGCTTTCCCCAGCTTGATAATGGGGTGGGACTGGCCAGAAGTTTTCTCGATGATTGGCATAATGCGCAAAAGGCGACAGGCGCTGATATAAAAGCGAGTGATACGCCGGTCACTATTCTTACGGGAACGGGTATTCAACCGCTGATAGACAGAATAGTAAAGGAATTTTCAGCGGCGCAGGGCAACGATATATATGAGGTCGTCCCGGTGGTGAATGAGTTTTTTGGAGAGAGCGTCAATGTGTCCGGACTCCTCACCGGCAAAGATATTCGTAAAGTAATAGCTGACCTGCAGGAGAAAAACAAATTGCCGGAGAGGGTAGTCATTCCCGCCTCTTGCCTCAGAGCCGGCGACAGGATTTTCCTTGATGACGATACGCTGGAGTCGCTGGAACAGGATACTGGTTTGAGGATCCTGCCGATTCTCCATGGAGATGAACTTTTCCAGGTATTAACGGATTTTGATTCAGCCTATTCAAATAATACCGCTGTGGAACGTACTTCGTATATGTGGCAGAGCAACGCCGCCTATACGGAGCTAAACTAGAAGGAGGCACTGCATGAGCAAGCCAATCGTAGCCATAGTTGGCCGCCCGAACGTGGGCAAATCTACCCTTTTCAATCAGATTGGAAAGCAGCGGGTCTCTATCGTGGATGATTTTCCCGGTGTCACCCGGGACAGGATCTATCTTGACGCCGAATGGCTCAATAACGAGTTTACCATGGTGGATACCGGCGGCATTGAGCTGGCCAGCGATGATAAACTGCTGAACAGTATGCGCCAGCAGGCAACGATTGCCATCAATGAGGCCGACGTGATCCTCTTTGTGGTGGACGGTCGGGCCGGACTCACCAGTGAGGACGAAGAGATCGTAAAGATCCTTCGTCGGACAAAGAAGCCGGTCATCCTTGCCGTAAACAAGATCGACACGCCGAAGCAGCAGGATGATATTTATGACTTTTACAGTCTGGGACTTGGGGACGTGATCCCCGTCTCTGCTTCCAATTCCCTGAATCTGGGTGATCTTCTTGACGCCGTGGTAGCGGCTTTCCCGCAGAAGGCAGCCGGGGAAGATGAGAGCGATGAGCTGGCCATTGCGGTGATCGGCCGTCCGAATGTGGGCAAATCTTCTCTGGTAAATGCAATTCTCGGGGAAGAGCGGGTAATTGTAAGCGATATTGCCGGAACGACCCGGGACGCTATCGATACGCATTTCACGAAGGACGATATTAAATTCACTTTGATCGATACTGCCGGGATGCGCCGTAAAGCAAAGATAGATAAACCTGTAGAGCATTATAGCGTGTTGCGGGCATTGAGAGCTGTCGATCGGGCCAATGTTGTTCTTATGGTTATCGATGCGGTAGAAGGAGTAACTGAGCAGGATAAAAAAATCGCCGGCTTTGCCCACGAATCAGGAAAAGGCGTTATTATTATCGTCAATAAGTGGGATTTGATACCTGACAAGGACGATAAATCCACTGTTAAATATACGGAGGTCATCCGCAATGAACTCGTTTTCCTTCAGTATGCCCCGGTACTGTACATATCCGCATTAACAAAACAGCGGGTAAATCGCGTGACTGATGTAGTTAAATATGTGGCGGATCAACAGGCAATGCGCATTCAAACCAGTGTCCTAAATGAGCTGTTGAATGATGCAATCTCCATCAATCCGCCTCCGGCGCATAAAGGACGTCAGCTAAAGCTGCTCTTTATGACTCAGGTTGGTATAGAACCACCTCGTTTTGTTCTTTTTGCTAATGATCCAACCCTTGTTCATTTTTCATATTTGAGATATTTAGAGAATCAGCTTCGGGCCAGATTTGGCTTTGAAGGCGCTCCGCTACGCATTATTACCAGAGCAAGGAAAGAAGAGGAGGATGATTGATGTTCGGATTGATAGTTGCAGCTGCCTGTGCTTATCTTGTCGGTTCTATCCCAAGCGGTCTCATTTTGGGAAAGCTTATATGGAAGACAGATCTGAGGGACCATGGCAGTCATAATATTGGCGCGACAAATGCGTGGCGTACTATTGGCAGAGCTGGCGGGATTACTGTCTTCCTTTGTGACCTCATTAAGGGGTGTCTCGGCGTTTGGTTTGCCGTTAAATTTGCCGATGGCTCATCTTTTTCTCAGGTAATTGGGGGCATCATGGCGATAGTTGGTCATTCCTGGTCCTTATTCCTCGGTTTTAAGGGTGGTAAGGGAGTTGCAACCGGTTTAGGCGTGGTTGCTATGCTTATGCCGCTGGTAACTGTTTTGCTTTTTGGAGTCTGGTTTGCCATCGTTTATTTTACAGGTTATGTATCTTTGGGTTCAATTGTGGCAGCGGCTTTAGCGCCGGTGATGGCCTGGCTGTTTGGCTATGATGGCTGGTTCATTGTCTTTGGTTGCCTGGCCGCGCTATTTATCATCGTCCGCCACAAGCAAAATATTGAGCGGCTGCTGAATGGTACAGAAAGCAAGATAAAGGCGGCAAAGTAATTAGAGAGACCGTTTACTCATGGTTGATTTTATTGACAAGTTTTATTTATCCATGCTAGAATAACCTTCGTTGCGGATACACGGCAACAATGCGGACATGGCGGAATTGGCAGACGCGTTGGATTTAGGATCCAATGCCGTAAGGCGTGGAGGTTCGAGCCCTCTTGTCCGCACCAAAAAGAATAGTGAGGTCGTTTTCCGTGGCTAAAGGCAACTGGGATGACGGCCTTTTTTTGTGACCGATTTGTTTGCAGATGATCCGTCAGCGATCGACGACATAACAGGTGTGTATTTATGAAGAAGTTTATGGAATTGCTTGCTCCGGCGGGCAGCAGGGAAGCATTTATCGCCGCCGTTGAGAGCGGGGCGGACGCGGTATATCTTGCCGGGCCTTCTTTTGGCGCGCGAGCCTATGCTGATAATTTTGACCGGGAGGCTTTGAAGTGGGCCTTTGAATTTGCTCATCTTAGAGGGGTTGCCGTTCACGTCACCGTCAATACGATCGTCAGCGATGAAGAATGGGATGAATGCGCCGATTATCTGCGCTTTCTTGATGAAGCGGGGGCGGATGCCGTGCTGGTGCAGGACCTGGGGGTAGCGATGCTGGCAAGGCAGGTTGCGCCTGATTTGCCTCTTCACGCCTCCACCCAGATGACAGTTCACAATTTGGCCGGTGTTTTGGAGCTGGCTGGCCTGGGCTTTACGAGAGTAGTCCTTTCCCGGGAGCTTTCCCTTAAAGATATAAAATATATCTGCGCCCACAGCCCGGTAGAGATCGAAGTGTTCATGCACGGGGCCCTGTGCGTTTGCTATTCCGGTCAATGTCTCATGTCAAGTCTCATCGGGGGACGCAGCGGGAACCGGGGACGCTGCGCTCAGCCCTGCAGACTGCCCTATTCATTGGTGAATCGCAGGGGGCAGGATCTGTTGAAGGGAAAGGCAGGAGAATATCTGCTTTCCCCTAAGGACTTAAAAACTCTGGAATTACTGCCGGAGTACATGGCCGCTGGGGTGGCGTCGCTGAAAATAGAGGGGCGGATGAAGCGACCGGAGTACGTAGCCGTAGTGGTTGATACGTATCGTCAGGCTCTGGACACTCTCCTTCAGGGCAATGAGGGTTACAAAACCGGCAAAGAATCTGAACGCCGCCTGGCCCAGGTGTTTAACCGTGACTTTACTACCGCTTATCTAAAAGGTCGCCCCGGCAGGCATATGATGAGCGATATGCGGCCCAATAATCGGGGAATTTTGGCCGGAAGGGTAGCCAAAATAGATGATGACAATTCAAAAGTTTTTCTGAAGTTGGCGGTTGACGTCAATAAGGGCGACGAGCTGGATTTTTGGGTCAAAGTGGGCGGCCGGACAACAATCAAGTTGGATGAATTTGCGGATGTTCACGGAACAAAGCTAAACTCGGCTAAGGCGGGAGAAACCATCTCCTTTGTCACGAGCCTCAATATCCGGCAGAACGACCGGGCCTTTCGGGTTTATGACGCTGCCTTGATGACCGAAGCCCGCAGCCGCTACACTGCCGGCGCGCCGGTGAGGAGAGTGCCGGTGGCGGTTTCAGCCAGATTTCATTTGAATGAGAAGCCAAGGCTGGATCTGCGGCTGGTCGGGGACAATAATATTCAGGTGTTGGCTGAGGCCGACTACATTATTCCTTCGGCAGAAAATCATCCCCTGACCGAAAAAGCTGCGGAAAAACAGCTGAACAGATTGGGCAGCACCGTTTACAGTCTGGCGGAGCTTAAACTTGATATTGAGCCGGGCGTGATGGTCCCGGTAAGCGTTATCAATGATTTGCGCCGTCAGGCTGCCGACGCCCTGGATAAGCTCCGGCTCGATATATGGCGCAAGGAAAGAGGGGCCGGAACCACCCTGGCCGCGAGAAATCTTGACACACCATCAGAAGTTTATTCGCCGGGAAATGCAAAAGAAAGCCCGGGGAGCATACCGTCAGTTTATGTAAGTACCGCTGCGCTTGAGGGAGTGAGAGCCGCTCTCCAAGGGGGCGCTGAGGGCATCATATTTGGCGGTGACAGCTATCATCATGAACCGCTGAGTATCGGCAGCTATCGCGAGGCTGCCGCGCTGGTGAAGAGCAGCAACAAGGATTGTAAACTTTTCTTTAACACGCCGAGGATCTGCCGGGAGGATGCGCTCCCCGGGTTAAAGGCAATTTGGCAAAGCTGGCTTGAACTGGAACCGACTGGCGTATATGTCCATAATATTGGAACGCTCCGGCTCCTGAGAGATTTGATCGAAGGCAGCGGGAAGTCCATAGAACTGCGCTCGGATTTTTCTCTGATAGCCTTTAACGGCTTGACCCTTGAAGCCTTGGAAAATTTGGGAGTAAAACAAGCCACATTATCCCCCGAGTTAAACCTTTCGGGACTGTTGCCGTTGATAAAAAAATCGCCCATCAAGACTGAATGTATAGTACACGGCAAGCTGGAACTGATGGTATCAGAGTATTGCGTCCTGGGTAGCTTTTTGGGCGGCCTGGGAAAAGATGGCTGTGATACCTGCTCGATGCCCTGTAAGAACGGCCCATATTTCCTGAAAGACCGAAAGGGAGAACTCTTTCCGGTGGTTAATGACCAATACTGCCACATGCACCTGCTAAACAGTAAAACTTTAAGCCTCCTGCCGGAAATAGGGAAGCTGACCAATAGCGGGATAACTGCTGTCCGCATTGATGCAAAAGCTATTGACCCCAAATATATAAGTATGTTAGTAAGCGCCTATCGGGATTACTTGCGGAGAGGAAGCAACCTCTCCCCGGAAGAAATCGACTGGTGCAGGAAAACCGAGGCAGGTACCGCGACCGAGGGAGTAACCCGCGGTCATTATTTCCGTGGAGTCTTATAACAGGCGCTCGTGGGCGCGTTTACAGACAATATATTATTCCGTTACGTACAAGCTGCTGGGAAACCGGCGGCTTTTTTGATTTGAAATGTTTTCCTGTTTGAGTTATTATCAGATGCGGAGGATGAGAAAATGGCTGTGAATTTTGAAAAAATAGAAACGGTGGCAGACCGGCCCTTTAGAGTGTCCTCGCCTTTTGCACCGACAGGAGATCAGCCTCAGGCGATTGACAATCTGGCAATGGGAATAGAAAACGGTCAGGAAGCGCAAGTGCTTCTGGGCGCCACTGGCACAGGAAAAACATACACAATCGCCAAATTGATAGAAAAGGTGCAAAAGCCCACCCTGGTGATAGCCCATAACAAAACGCTGGCTGCACAATTGGCAAGTGAGTTCAAAGCATTTTTCCCGGATAATTACGTTGGTTACTTTGTTTCCTATTATGATTATTATCAACCGGAGGCTTACATAGCGCAAACCGATACGTATATTGAGAAGGATGCTTCAATAAATGATGAGATAGACGAGCTTCGCCATTCTGCCACCTGCTCTCTTTTTGAACGGCGGGATGTAATTGTTGTAGCCAGCGTATCATGTATATACGGACTTGGTTCACCGGAAAGCTATCATGAGATGGTTTTGTCTCTTCATAAGGGGCAGGAGATATCCAGAGATGATATTCTTCGTAAGCTTGTTTCTATTCATTACGAACGAAATGACATTGCCTTTGAAAGAGATAAATTCAGAGTGCGTGGAGACGTTATAGAGGTTTTTCCGGCCTCGTACAATAATCGGGGGGTTCGTATTGAGTTATTTGGGGATGAGGTTGACAGAATTTTAGAATTTGACATAACCAGCGGTCATGTGTATGGAGAACGGTTACATTCAATGATTTTTCCTGCGTCGCATTATGTAACGGCTGACGAAGATTTGAAGATGGCCGTAGCCTCAATTCAGGAGGAACTGAATGAACGGCTACAGGAGCTGGAGGCCGCGAACAAGCTGGTTGAGGCCCAAAGATTAAAGCAAAGAACCAATTATGACCTGGAAATGATTGAGGAAATGGGCTATTGTTCAGGGATAGAGAACTACTCACGGCACCTTACTCACCGTAAGCCGGGAGAGGCTCCCTACACATTGCTGGATTATTTTCCAGACGATTTCCTGATTGTAATGGATGAATCACATGTCACCGTGCCACAGCTGAAGGCAATGTACGCTGGGGACCGTTCCCGGAAAATATCCCTTGTAGATAATGGCTTCAGGCTGCCCTCGGCCTTTGATAACCGGCCCTTGACATTTGAAGAGTTTGAAGAGCGGATAAACCAGATTGTGTATGTTTCAGCGACTCCGGCTGAATATGAATTGAATAAAGCTCAACAGGTTGTCGAACAGATAATCAGACCTACTGGAATAGTTGATCCGGAAATAGAAGTCAGACCGCTTGAAGGTCAAATCGATGACCTTATAAGTGAAATAAAAAAACGCGCCGCTAAAAATGAAAGGGTTCTGGTCACGACCCTGACGAAAAAAATGGCCGAAAACCTTACTGATTACCTCAAAGAAGAAAGCATAAAGGTGCGGTATCTCCACTCTGATATAGCAACCTTTGAAAGGGCTGAAATAATCCGAGATTTAAGGGCTGGTGTGTTTGATGTTTTAGTAGGTATAAACCTTCTCAGGGAAGGGTTGGATATGCCGGAGGTTTCCCTTGTTGCAATACTTGATGCGGACAAGGAAGGATTTCTGCGGTCGGAAACATCACTGATTCAAACGGTAGGACGGGCGGCGAGAAATGCCGCAGGTCATGTTATTATGTATGCTGACCAGATTACCGGATCAATGAAACGAACTATCGAGGAGACCAATCGAAGAAGAAACGTTCAGAATAAATATAATAGCGATCATAATATTACGCCCGTGACCGTTATTAAACCGGTGAAGGATCTGATCGAAACAACGATAGTGACAGAGGTTGAATCATCGGTAGCAGCAGATAACAGAGCAGACTACGCAACAAAGAAAAAGGAGAAACGGAAGCTGACAAATAAGGACAAGGAGGCATTGATAAGGACGCTTACAAAGCAGATGCAGGACGCATCTAAAACTTTGGATTTTGAGCGGGCGGCTGAGCTTCGAGATATAATTTTTGAGCTACAGGGAACAAGGGAGGTCAGGAAAAAATAAAAATAAACATCTCCTGTATTATTTACGCAGGAGATGTTTATTTTTATTTATGATGTTTGCCATTAGCATTTTGCCGGATACATCCGGATGAAGCCCGTCAATAGCAAGCTCTGGAGCCAGAAATCTGTTTTCTGCATCATAAAAATATGGTTCCAAATCAATACAGTAGGGCATTGTACGAATATGCTGATTGACGGTTTTAAGCTTGCTGTCCCATTCGCTATAAGTAACAGAACTAAAAGCACGGAGAATTCTTTGTGGGTTTAGCGGCAAAATCGTCAAAAAAATTGGCCGTATATCATTTTTTTCGCAGATTTCCCTTATTGAGTCGAGATATCTGCACATGTCCGAGGAACTCATATCGTTTCGCAGGTTGTTCGTTCCTTCCATGATAAGCAGATTATATGGATGAAGGAGAAGGACGTCGGCTTCAAATCTGGCAATAGCAGTATCCAGGGTATCGCCGCTTTTCCCTAAATTGATAGCGGGAAAATCAAGATAGCTGGTGTAGCAGTATTCAAGATTAGCGGGAGAATATGAAATTGCGCCGCCTCCGTGGGTAATGCTGTCGCCAAAAGCTGCAGCAAATGGACGGTTTTTATATATTGGAATGGTGAAGGCGGCAGTGTCAGAGTAGTGACCTACCTGGTTTCCGTCTTTGTCCAGCGCTCTGACTCGCCAATAGTAGGTTGTACCAGGTTTTCCTCTTGGGAAATCATCATAAAGACAAGTTTTATTATCAGCCTGTTTACGCCATAAAGGATTTTCGATCGGTCTGTTTTCATGGTCTTTATCAAAGGGCTGAGCAGAGAGCTCAACCTCGTAATCAAGCTGGCTGTCCGCAAGAGGTATCCAGCTGTAAACTGGATACAATGGCATTCTGCCGGTTACTATTTTGTCATTCTCTATAAGCTGGGGGCGATCGGGAACAGGAAGGGATTCGTCGACATATAGCTCGCTGACAGGCGAGAAATCCCCCAGAGGTTCCCGATCAAGATTTAGAGCTTGTACCCGCCAATAGTATTTTTTTTCAATATTTGCCTTATCCTTGATAAAATTGGTCAGATCAATCTGACATCCGTTAGTATAAATTTTGTCGTTCAGGTATATTGTGTTACCAAGATCACTTGTTTTACCTTCTTTATCAGGGGGCGCCACAAGCAGCTCCAGCCTGTAGCAGGCGGCAGTTGGTACCGTATGCCACATAAGAAAGGGTTTGATAGATGCTGGTGATTTTGCGGTGAAGTTGCTTATCAGTACAGGTACATTCTTGTGTACATATTTTGTATTAACAACAGGTGGAAAGGGATGTCTTAATTCACCAAACATACCGTATGGGGTAATTACGTATTCGGTATGATAGGCAGAGGATTCAAGTTTACAGCTTGGAGATAAGGAAAACTCACTTTTTTCTACTCGTCTTATTGGCTTACTGTTGTCTTCTCCCTTTGTAACAGATATTGTATCTATTCGGTAGTAACATGGATAGGGAAGCCTTTCCCAGCTTAGTATCTGGCCGTGATCAGTCTCGGTAATTACTGCATTGGCATTACCCCGGCCCCAAAGAACTATGTCTGATTTTTCGATAGCATACATAAATACGAGGAAAAAAGCGGACATAATAAAGACGAAAGAGAGGAACTTTTTCATCAAATTACCTTACTTCGAATAAAATATATACGGTATCAGTACCACGCATTAGAAACCTTCATCAATACATGATATAATAAGTCTGCAACAGTATATCATCTTTCAAGCATTTATACAGTCTTGAGAATAAATTTTTTTATATTGCTGAGGTGGATACGATGTCAAATGAATCTGTTCAGGAGAAAAAGGGACTGGTTATCGTTCATACCGGTGATGGGAAAGGAAAGACAACTGCCGCGCTGGGACTGGCAATTCGTGCATGGGGAGACGGACTCCGCATATTGATAATTCAGTTCATTAAGGGCGGTTGGAAATATGGAGAATTAAAGACCCTGAAAACCTTGGGGGACATTGATGGGAGAATTGAGGTTCGTCAGTGCGGTAAGGGGTTTACTCAACGATGTGAGGATAAAACCGAGCACTGCGAAGCTGCCCGTAAAGCGCTGCAGGCTGCCCAAAAAGAAATTCACAGCGGCGAATGGGATATGATAATTCTGGATGAACTTAACTACGCTGTCAAATTCGACCTGATAGAAGAACATTGCGTATTGGACTTGATAAGAGAGAAGCCGGAGGATATTCACCTTGTAATTACCGGAAGGGATGTTCGGCCGTCAGTCGCTGAGGCTGCCGACCTTGTTACAGAGATGCGGCTGGTAAAGCATCCTTTCCAAAAAGGAATCAAGGCACAGCAGGGTATCGAATTTTGATTATGTCTTGCAATAGTTAGATAAAAGCGTTATTATACCATTTACAGTGTTACATACATTTTGTGAGAGGTAGGGTTTATTTTGAAAAGTGACGTTGTAAAAAAAGGTGCCACCCGCTGTGCGCATCGTTCTCTTTTCCATGCTATGGGATACGGCCCGGAGGACTTGAAAAAACCTCTTATTGGTATTTGCAATGCCTTTAATGAAGTGATTCCTGGTCATCTTCATCTCCGTGAAATCGCGGATGCGGCAAAGCTTGGGGTTGCGGCTGCCGGTGGTACTCCTTTTGAATTCCCGGCAATTGGTGTCTGCGACGGTATAGCGATGGGCCATACCGGCATGAAATTTTCCCTTGCCAGTCGTGAACTTATTGCCGATTCCATAGAGGCTGTTGCTACTGCCAGCGGCTTTGATGGATTGATCCTTATACCAAACTGTGACAAGATTGTTCCCGGTATGCTGATGGCAGCTGCCCGTCTCAATATTCCGTCCGTAGTTGTTTCCGGCGGCGCAATGCTTGCCGGACGCTTCCATGGGCAAGATATTAGCGTAAGTCAGGCCTTTGAAGCGGCAGGGAAATTTGCAGCCGGACAGATGTCTGCGGAGGAAATGGAAGACCTTGAGGCAAATGCGTGCCCGAGCTGCGGTAGCTGTGCCGGTCTCTTCACGGCTAATTCCATGAATTGTCTTACAGAGGCGCTGGGCATGGGGCTGCCGGGAAATGGTACTATACCGGCTGCCTATGCAGGGCAGCGCCGTCTCCTGGCAAAGCGGGCCGGAGCTGTGGTGATGGATTTAATCGCCAAGGATATCAAACCTCGTGATATTATGACGCTAAAAGCATTTGAAAATGCTATCACAGTCGATAATGCTATCGGCGGCAGCTCAAATACCGTTCTTCATATTCCGGCTATTGCTCATGAGGCGGGAATCACTATTGAGCCGCCTCTTTTTGATGAAATAAGTCAGAAAACGCCGTATATTACTAAACTCAGCCCGGCCGGTAAACATCATATGCAGGATCTTAATGAGGCAGGCGGCATCAATGCGGTAATGGCTGAACTGGCAAAGAAAAATCTTTTGCATCTCGATGCCCTGACTATCACCGGTACTTTAGGCGATAGAATTAAGAATGCCAAGGTCCTAAATTACGATGTTATTCACTCTGTTGACGCTCCATACAGGGCTACAGGCGGTATTGCGATATTAAAAGGTAATCTGTGTCCGAAATACGCTGTAGTCAAGGCTTCGGCTGTAAGTGATGATATGCTTGTATACAGCGGAACTGCCAAATGTTACAACTCTGAGGAGGATGCGGTCAATGCTATCATGGATGGAAAAATCGTTGATGGCGATGTAGTTGTAATCCGCTATGAAGGTCCTAAAGGCGGCCCTGGTATGCAGGAAATGCTTAACCCGACAGCCGTTATAACAGGCCGTGGACTCAAGGTTGGCCTCATTACAGACGGAAGGTTCTCGGGAGCAAGCCAGGGCGCCTGCATTGGTCATATCTCTCCTGAAGCCATGGAGGGCGGCCTGATTGCTCTTATTGAAGATGGTGACAGGATTTCAATTGATATTCCACATCGCAAACTTCAGCTGGAGGTTCCAGAGGAAGTAATTGAAAAGCGCCGCGCCGCGTGGATTAAGCCGGAGCCCAAGATTAAAACCGGTTATCTCGCCCGTTATGCAAAACTCACAACTTCTGCCAATACTGGCGCTGTAGTTACAGCAGATTGATATTAGTTTTATTTTAATTGAAATTGTACAGGTATTATTTCCTGGAAAAGCTTAATATTCAGGCAAAAAAGTGTTGTTAAAGACCAATTTTTAATGTTAAATTTGTATTATCAAATTGAGATGTTGGGACAAAAGTCATGAAATAAAAATACTGTATATTTTAACTTGAAAGTGACTGGAAAGACTGATAAAATCTCAATAGTGGTGCTTAACGGGTTTTTGTACCATTTTTGCTGATAAAGCAAATTTTACACAGGAGGAAGTGGGATTTGTGGCTGAGCATGAGCCAATGCTAGACATGTTCATCTTTGAGACCCGCCAGTTTTTGGAGCAGCTGGAGCAGTTGGCTTTAAAGAGTGAACAGGCGCAAAGTTTTGACCCGGATGATGTAAATGAGTTTTTCCGTGGACTTCATACGATAAAGGGGTCTGCGGCGATGATGATGGTAAACAATGTTTCGAAGGTTGCTCACTCAGTAGAGGATGTGTTCTTTTATATCCGCGAGAGGAAGCCACAGAACATTGATTGCTCCGCCGTTACCGACTTGGTGCTTTCAGCTGTTGACTTTATGGGAAGCGAAATCGAAAAGATTGACGCTGGTGAAAAAGCAGATGCGAGCAGCGACGAGTTTTGCGAATCAACCCGTTCGTTTCTAAGGGCTTTTAAGGAAGCCAATGGAGATGACCCGGATGTTGATTTACGCAAGGTCAACGGTCAAAAGAAAGCCGCTGAGGGTAAAACTGCTGGAGCGGCAGCTCTTGGGCCCGTTGAAGAATCAAAACCTCAGCAATACTTTATACCGGCAGCTACGAAACCTGCTGATTCGTCCGGCGAAAATGTCTTCTTTGCCCATTTACAATTTGAACCGGACTGTGGCATGGAGGAAGTCCGTGCTTTCGGCGTGCTGAATGCACTCAAGGATAAAGTGCTTGAAATACATCATCTTCCTGACAAAATCTTGGAGGATGATACCGCCGCGGACAAGATCCAGCAGGATGGCTTTAAGTTGTGGTTTACTACTAAGCTGGATGAAGCGGACATAAAGAAGCACTTGGATACCACGATATTTTTGGATTCCCTGGAGCTAAAGAAGCTAAAGGATGTTTCTGAGTGTGAATATTGGCCGTCGCTTGTACAGCAGGCAGTTCAGACGGCGGAATCATCGTCTGAGCCAATAACCCCGGCTAAGCCTGAGCCAAAGCCAAGGCCAAAGCCGTTGAAGCATGATCAGCAGCAGCTGATAAGTGTCGCTGTGGATAAGCTTGACAGGCTTATGGATCTTGTCGGTGAGCTGGTTATAGCTGAGGCGATGGTGACTCATAATCCTGATGTTGCCAATCAGGAGCTTGAGAATTTTCAGAAGGCGTCCCGGCAACTCCACAAGGTTGCGAATGAATTGCAGGACAGCGTCATGGAGCTTCGGATGGTTCCTCTGGAAGCTACCTTCATGAAGATGAACCGTATCGTCCGAGACATGACCAAGCGATTGAATAAGAAAGCCAAACTTGTATTGGTTGGTGAAGATACGGAAGTAGATAAGAACATTATTGAGCACATCGGGGATCCCCTGATGCATATTATCCGTAACAGTGTCGACCACGGCATTGAAATGCCCGATGTCCGAGCCGGTAACGGCAAGGATGAAACCGGTACGGTTACCTTGTCGGCAACGAATGCCAGCGGCGAGGTTTTGATTAAGATTACCGATGACGGCGCCGGGCTTGACCGGGAAAAGATTCTCAATAAAGCCCGGGCAAATAAGCTGTTCACTAAACCGGAAGAGGAGCTTACTGACAAGGAAATCTATTCTTTTATTTTCCATGCAGGCTTCTCGACTAATGAAAAAGTCACCGAGTTCTCAGGACGTGGCGTTGGCATGGATGTTGTTACATCTAATATCAAAGACATGGGGGGGACGGTTCTGGTTGACAGTACGCCGGGACAGGGAACTGTCACTACCCTGAAGATACCGCTGACTTTGGCGATTATTGAATGTATGTCAATTGCCGTCGGAAGCGCAAGGTATACCGTGCCGATAAATTCTATCAGGCAGTCCTTCCGGCCCACGCTGGAGCAGATAGTTCACGATCCGGATCACGGCGAAATGATAATGGTCAGGGGAGAGATTTTCCCCGTTGTCCGCCTTGGTGCGCTGTACAAGGTTCCGGATGCCGAAACTGAGTTGGAAAACGGTATACTGCTTCTTGTAGAGGCAGACGGGCGCGTTATAGGTTTGTTTGCCGACAGGTTGCTGGGCGTTCAGGATATAGTTGTAAAACCGGTTCCAAAGTATATACAACGAATGTCCAATTCCTGTGGCATTGCAGGCTGCACTATCCTTGGCGATGGAAGCATCAGTCTTATCCTCGACGCCGGGGATATGGCAAAGACTCTTTTATCATAAAAAGAAGGTGAAACTTTTATGACCGAAGACGAAAAGGCGCTGTTGGCAATTACCGAGGATACTCAAAAGGACAAATATCTCACCTTTGCGGTTGGTGACGAAATGTACGGCATAGATATAAAGGCCGTCATTGAAATTATCGGAATCCTGCCGATTACCAGTATTCCGGAAACACCGGAATACCTTCGGGGGATAATCAACCTTCGTGGCAAGATAATCCCCATAGTAGATATGCGTCTTAGATTTGAAAAGGAGTTCCTGCCCTATCATGACAGAACCTGTGTGATAGTTGTCGACATGACTGACGTCATGGTGGGGGTCATTGTGGACAGTGTGGCAGAGGTTCTGACTATCCCCGAGGATTCAGTCGTGCTTCCGCCAAAACTGAAAGCAGCGCATAATCGTTGCATCAGTGGCATTGGTAAATCTGGTGAGAACGGTGAAAAAGCCACCATGCTGCTGGATTGGCAAAAGCTGTTCTCCGAAGAGGATACAGAAATTATGGCCGATATGATGGCCGATAACTAAGATTTGAGGTGCGAATAATGGCAAGAGCAAAGAAAACTTCAATGACAATTAAGAACAAACTTGTGGGCACGATAGTCAGCATGGGTTTACTTATTGTTATCTCCGTGATATACAGTATTTACCAGCAAAATGCGATGTCAGCAAATTATGAGAAGATTATCAATGTTAATGTTGAGGGTAAGATAGTTACTTACGCAGCCGGCCGTTATTTTAATTCTTCTTATGCTGAAGCATTACTGGCTCTTCACCAGACAGATCTGGCTGCCCGCAATAAGTGCTTGGCAGAGATGGAGAGGCTTGACGCTAGTACTGATGAGCAAATAAAGGCTTTGGCTGCTGTGGTTTACACTGAGTCCAGCAAAGCGGCAGTCAAAACTTTGCAGAATGATATCGAACAGTACCGCAAAGCCAGAAAGGTAGCTCTTGTTCCTATGGCTGACGGCAATGTCAATATGAGAGCATTAGCTGAGGTCGGTCGTCAGGTTGCTTCTTTCCGCGAACACTGCAGCCTGATATTTAAGAATGCGGAAGCAGCAAGCACGAAAGATTTAGATGATATTGACAGCCAGACCTCTACAAATGTAACCGTGCTGGTTGTTGCAGCAGTGGTAATCGTGGGTGGCGCTCTCTTTGTTGGCGTTCGTCTTGCCAGCAATACTGCCGGTAGAATCAATCACTTCAAGGAAGCAGCTATTAAAATCGCCGATGGTGATTTGTCCGAGCCCTTTGAAGAAAGCGGCGGAGATGAGCTTTCTATGGCCGGTGATGCTTTTGATAAGATGCGGCGCAATGTAAAGAGAACCATTTCTGATATTCGTAACGCTGCTGAACAAGTTTCCACCGGTGCAAAAAATATTTCAGATGCCAGCATTTCTCTCTCTCAGGGAGCAACCGAACAGGCAGCATCCATTCAAGAGTTGTCAACTACTATTTCCGAAATCTCTGCACAGACTACCAGCAATGCCGATTCGGCAAATCATGCGTCTGATTTAAGCGAGAAAGCAAAAACTGCTGCCAATGATGGCAATCAGTCTATGCGTCAGATGCTTGATGCAATGGAATCCATCAACGAATCCTCCACCAATATTTCCAAGATTATAAAGGTAATCGATGAGATTGCTTTCCAGACCAATATACTGGCTCTTAATGCGGCTGTAGAAGCCGCTCGTGCAGGCCAACATGGTAAGGGCTTTGCAGTAGTTGCTGAAGAAGTACGTAATCTGGCTGCTCGGAGTGCCAAGGCGGCTAAAGAGACCACTGACATGATTGAGGATTCTATCTCCCGTGTTGCGGAAGGAAGAAGTATCGCTCAAAAGACCGCAACGTCTCTGAATGCTATTGTCAATAATGTATCTGAGACTGCAGATATTGTTGATTCTATTGCAGCTGCTTCCAATGAGCAGCGTAGCGCTATAGAGCAGGTAAATGAGGGCGTCCTTCAGGTGTCCAAGGTCGTTGAAGCAAACTCTGCTTCCTCCGAGGAAACTGCTGCCGCCAGTGAAGAACTTAGCCGTGAGGCGTTCAATTTGAACAAGTTGGCTGGGCGCTTTAAGATTGGCGCCGACGAAGATTACGGCTCCGCTGATGAACCGCCAGCCAGGATCGTTCTTACCGATGATGAGCGGTAATTATCTATATTTTTAAGAATGTTTGCCCGGATAAAGGAAATTTCATAAAATGAACAAAGTTTTGAGAGTGCTTATAGTTGATGATTCACTCATTTTCCGTGAGACACTTTTCAAAGAGTTGGGAAGATTTCTTCCGGAGGGAAGTGTTCTTGAAAAGGCTGATAACCCCTTTTCGGCAAGGGATAAGATATTAGAGTTCAAACCTGATGTTATGTTGTTGGATGTGGAAATGCCAAAGCTGGATGGGATAGAATTCCTGAAGCGGCTTCTGGCTCAGTATCCATTACCGACTGTTGTAATGAGTGCCGATGATGAGTATTGCTCGGAGGCACTTTCTGCAGGCGCTTGCGATTTTGTTGCAAAGCCTGGTTCAGGAAAAAGGTTTGATGATGCATATCTTAGTGACGTTGCCCTGCGATTAAAAACTGCTTCCCTTCGGAGGGTTCATACCAGACCGTATGAATGGTACGGTGACAAGGGTAGACAAAGCGATGAGAAGCCGGTTTCTAAACCGACAGAAGATCGCAGACGCGCTGTAAATCCAAAGTCGGCGGCCGAAGTTACCGCTATGTATTTGTCTAGGGTTGAAGCTATTGCAGAATCGAGTTATAAAGTCATAAAACGAGGGATAAGTGTTAGCCCTGGTAGTGTCTTTATGGGACCCCCTTCCTATAATAGGAAGAGGGCACAGGATAAAGAGGATTATCCTGTAAACGAGGTTCAAAATGATAGCGGTTTTGAGAGTAACTCTGATGTGAATGCAGCTTCAGCGTCGGAAGAGGATACTGGTTCAAAGGCTGAATCCGGTAAAATTTCCTTAAAGACAAAAAAGATTACTCTTATAGCCATAGGCGCTTCTACCGGGGGAACTATGGCCCTGACGAAGGTCATTACAGCTTTAAGGCCTCCTTTGCCGCCTATTGTTATTGTCCAGCATATTCCAGCTAATTTTTCCCGTCTTTTTGCTGAGCGTCTTAATGACGAGTGTGTTTTAGAGATCAAGGAAGCAAAAGACGGTGATAAGTTGGAAGATAACCATGTGTACATCGCCCCCGGCGGCATGCACATGAGGCTGGTCAGCACTATCTCCGGCACAAAAATAGAATGTGCTCCAGGCAAACCTGTGAATAGTGTTTGTCCTGCGGTTGATGTGCTGTTTGATACAGTGGCGGATTTATACGGGAGAGAAGCTTTAGGCGTTATTCTGACGGGTATGGGCAAAGACGGGGCCAATGGCTTGCTGAAGATGAGAAAAGCTGGCGCTACAACTCTTGGGCAGGATGAGAGAACCTGCGTCGTATACGGAATGCCTAAAGCAGCTTGGGATATCGGGGCTGTGCAAAGGCAGATGCCGCTGGATTCCATAGCAGGCTCGATCATGGCCATTGCTGCGGGAAGTAAGCAAGGATAGTTTTTTGGAAAATATCAGTTGATTTTGTCTGGCTTCTCAGATTGATAAAGGGGGGAGGAATGAGTAGATGCGGGACATTATAGCAGAAAGTGATGCCAGGATTTTGACTGAGCTTCTCGGCGACGTTCGGGATGGTGTTTTGATTACCGATGAAGTCGGTCGTATCAAATATCTGAACGAAGCAGCTGTTAGGATTTTGGGATTAGCCGATAATGTTCGTGGCAAGTATTTTGATGATGTATGTGCAATCTATGATTTGGCCTCCAATGTTCGGATAAGTAGTCCAATCAAACAGGCTTTGGAGGAGAAAATATCCGTTGAGTTGCGGATAAATTCGGGTATCAAGTGGCCGGATGGAAGTATCACTTACATTTCGGCCACAAGTACACCGATTATTGGAAAAGATGGCAGGTTGAGAGGTAGTTCATCTCTGTTTAGAGATATCACCAGCCTGAGGCAATTAGAGTTGAAGCTTGAGGACAATCAGCAGTACCTGCGGACTATATTTTCTGCTGTTGTCGTTGGACTTCTGGTTGTCGATTCACGTGGCTGTATCGTTGACTTGAATAGGGCAGCGGAGCAAATGCTGAAGTCAACTGCTCATTCTGCAACAGGCAGACGATTTGGTGATGTTTTTGAGTGCAAAAACAGCGTAGAAGCAGGTTGTGGAAATGGACGTAATTGTATGTTATGTTCAATGAATAACCACATTAAGCAAGCTGTTGACTCAGATGGTCAGTATGATGACCAGTTTGATATTGCCATGTGCCGGGCTGACGACAGCCGGTTAATATGGCTTAGAGTATGTGTTGCAACTGCTGTTGCAAATAAAGAAAGACATGTAATTATATCCCTCATAGATATCTCTGATCGAAAGAAATATGAGTATGAATTGGAGCAGGCCAAGGCGGCAGCGGAAGCTGCAAGCAAGGCAAAAGGGCAATTCCTTGCTAATATGAGTCATGAAATCAGGACGCCCATTACTGGTATGGTGGGAATGATCGACCTTACCTTGCGGACGAAAATGACTGATTATCAGCGCGATAATCTTAATTCAGCTAAGGAATGTTCAAGGTATCTGCTGAATATAATAAATGATATTTTAGATTTTTCCAGACTGGAGAGTGGCTCGCTGAAGCTGGATATTACAAGATTTGATTTTATGAAAAATCTTAATCAGGTATTGTCCTCGCAAAAAAAAGCCGCAATGGAAAAGGGCCTCTACATAGAAACTCAATTGGCTGATGATTTACCGCGATACGTTAGTGGTGATGCTTTGAGAATTCGTCAGATTCTCCATAATCTGATTAGTAATGCGATCAAATTCACTAATTCGGGTGGTGTTACAATAAAGGTTGTCAAGGGTGAGCGATCAGGTAATCCTGTTTTGGAGTTTTCAATCAGAGATACCGGAATAGGAATGGTGAAGGCTGACCTTTCAAAACTGTTCAAACCTTTTAGTCAGGTTGACGGTTCAAGTACAAGGAGATTTGGTGGCACAGGCTTGGGATTGAGGATAACAAAGGAACTTGTTGACTTGATGTCAGGCGGTGTGGGTGTATCTTCAAAAGCGGGCGAAGGAAGTGTGTTTTCTTTCTGGATACCGTGCCATGAGGTTGACTCTGTTGACGAAGTAATCCGTTCGCGTAGCGTTTTTGTGAATCCAAAACCTCGTCGGGAGACAAACGATGGTGGCGAGGATATTGCCGATCTTATGAAGTATTGTATGGATGAGCTTTCAAAGTAAAGATTGCCGATTAATTTATATAAGAGGAGTATAATTATGAAGATCTTAATTGCAGAAGACGATCGTGTTAATAGGACCTTTTTGAAGGAATTTATGTCTGCCTATGGCGAGTGTGACTTGGCAATAGACGGCGTTGATGCTCTTGATTATTGCATGGCGGCATGGAAGAAGAATGAGCCGTATGACCTTCTCTGCCTTGATGTTATGATGCCAAAGGCTGATGGTCTCAAGGTTCTTAAGGTAATCAGAGCGATAGAAGCGCAGCAGCAGATTCCGGTTGAGAATCGTCTTCGCATCATGGTAATGACTGCTCTTGCTGATGTTAGCTATGTAGATGAAGCTTTTAAGCTTGGTTGTGACGCTTACGCAACAAAACCCATTGATACTGAAAAGGTAAATGAGGTTATACAAAATTTAGGGTTCGAGCCAGTTAATAATCAGGATTTGTAATTTTGATTTTCTATATTAAGGCGAGGTCTGATATTTTTCAGGCCTCGCCTTAATAATTTATAGTACTGTCTTTCATGAAATTGCAAGACTGCCTGATGGCATTCAACGGTCAAGGATCGTTATAACGACTAAAAGATGCCTGTCACTTTGAATAATTGAGTGGCGGTAGATCTTTTGGAGATTGTAAGGTGGAGATTATATCTTTATCTTTAATAAAGTATAGAAGGAATGAAAACAGCAAGGCTTTTTCCTGAACCACAGAGCGTTATAATGCGCTTATATGAGCTGTAGGAATACTAGTGAAATGCGAGGTTGTTGAATTTGGAAAAGAGAGATGCAAATAAAGCTACCTGGGATTATGAAGAACAGGAAGATCTGTTTATAAAGAAATGCGAATCATTTGTACATAAATATGCGGAATCATTTTTCAGCGATCCAGACCAACAGGTTGTAGAAGCAGTAAAAATGAAATTAGAGCATACTGCGTATGTTCAACTTCATTCAAAAGAGCTGGCAATGGAATTAGGATTACAAGGACACGATGTTTTTCTTGCCGAGCTCCTTGGGCTGCTTCATGATGTGGGAAGATTCAGGCAATTCCAGATCTACAAGACATTTTTTGATGCCCAATCAGAGGATCACTCTAAGTTGGGAATAAAAGTTATTTCTGATACGGGACTTCTGAATGAATTATCAGAAACCGATAGAAAAATAATTACCTTCTCCGTAATGAATCATAACAAGCGGGTTATAGCGGCAACTGATGATGGACGGGACCTATTGTTTGCGAAAATTATTCGTGATGCTGATAAGCTGGATATTTTCAGAGTGCTCAGCCCATATTTGGAGCCATCGGATGGCTCAGGGATAAATCAGAAATTTGTTGAGGAATTCAACCAGGGCATCCAGTGTGATTATTCAAAAATTGAGACGAAGGATGACCGAAAGATTGTTAGACTGATATGGGTATATGATATAAATTTTTCCTGGACGATGAAGAGGATTGTAGAGGCCGGTTATATTGACAGAATTATTGAATGTATTATGCCAAATGAAGAAATATTGCCCGGACTTATCCGGTTACGGGAGTATGTAAAGAAAAAATGTAATGAACGCAGTAATCAAGCGTTTTAATCTATAGCGGCAGCTATATTTTTGTGATATACTGAATCAGCTAAAATGAAAAAGAAACCGGGCTTTGCCCATAAAGGAGTATTGATAAGCATGGCTGATAAGATTTCGTTGGCGTCTAATTTCATTCAGAATGCCATCGAGGAGGATTTGAGAAATGGTAAATATACCGAAGGGGTACATACCAGGTTCCCGCCTGAGCCAAATGGCTACCTTCATATTGGTCATGCAAAGTCCATCTGCCTGAATTTTGGCCTGGCAGAGTTGTTTGGCGGCAAGTGCAATATACGTTTTGATGATACTAATCCTGTAAAAGAGGATATAGAATACGTTGATTCAATTCAGGCAGATGTCAAATGGCTTGGGTTCACCTGGGACGATAGAAAATTTTATGCTTCGGATTATTTCGAGAAACTCTATGATTACGCTGTTCAACTCATAAAGGCTGGGAAGGCATATATATGTGATCTTACCGGAGAAGAAATACGTCAGTATAGGGGAACATTGACGGACCCTGGAAAAGAAAGTCCATACCGAAATAGAAGCATCGAGGAAAATCTTGCGCTCTTTGAAAAGATGAAGAACGGTGAGTTCGAGAATGGTTCACATGTTCTTAGAGCAAAGATTAACATGGCTTCTCCCAATATTGCGATGCGGGATCCGGTACTATACAGAATAGCCCATGCCGAACACCATCGTACTGGTAATAAATGGTGTATATACCCAATGTATGATTTTGCTCATCCGCTTTCCGATGCGATTGAGGGGATAACCCATTCTGTTTGCACGCTGGAGTTTGAAGACCATCGACCGCTGTATAATTGGCTGTTGGATTCACTGGGGTTTGATGTTAATACCAGGCCGCGGCAGATAGAGTTTGCCAGATTGAATCTTACTAATACGGTGATGAGCAAACGCAAGCTGCGCCTTTTGGTTGAGAAGGGGTACGTGAGCGGCTGGGATGATCCCAGAATGCCGACTATTTCCGGTCTGCGCCGCCGCGGTTATACAGCTAAAGCAATCCGTTCTTTCTGTGAGGATATTGGTGTTGCAAAAAGCAACAGTCTTGTTGATGCTGGGATGCTTGAGCACGCTGTTCGTGAAGATTTGAACGCCAAAGCTGATCGTGTGATGGCAGTTCTGTATCCTGTTAAAGTAGTAATCACAAATTATCCGGAGGGGAAAATTGAATACTTGAAGGCGGATAATAATCCTAATAACGATACTAATCGGTTTGTTCCCTTTGGCCGGGAAATTTTTATAGAGTCCGAAGATTTTATGGAAGAACCACCTAAAAAGTTCTTCCGCCTCAAGCCTGGTGGGGAAGTCAGGCTTAAATATTCGTATATAATCAGGTGTGAAGAAGTAGTAAAAAATGACGATGGTTCAATTAAAGAAATAAGATGCACCTATGACCCTGATTCCAAAGAAGGCGGAGCCACAGCTGGCCGCAAGGTAAAGGGTACACTTCATTGGGTAGAAGCATCCACTGCCCTTGATGCAGAAGTCAGATTATATGATTACCTGCTTAAGACTGATGAAAAAGGGGATACACCTGATGATTTCCTTTCGGCGGTGAATCCTGATTCCTTGAAGGTCATTCAATCAAAAGTTGAGCCAAGTGTAAAATATGCTGCTGCTGGTACCAAATATCAGTTCCTTCGTCAGGGGTATTTCTGTGTAGATGATGATACTACATTTGAAAAACCTGTTTTCAATCGAGTTGTGAGTCTTCGTGATTCCTGGGCTAAAGAACAAAAGAAGTAAGGCGGAATATATGGCAAAGATACCAAAAAATCTATCCGATAAGGATATGTTGAAGAATTTTGTCGAAGAACCAACGCTGGAGGATGTGTTTCTGGCAAAGGAAAAGGCAACCGAGAAAAAATCTGTTCAGGAGAATCCCGCTTCAAATATAAATATTGCATATCTTACCCCGGATATTGTTGAGAAGCTGGGAAAGCTTTTGCTGGAGCTCAAGGTTAAACTATACGATGCAGGGATTGTTGATTATCGTATCGAGCCGCGGCTTGAGGGGAAACAGATAATTCTCGTACCCGTAGAGACTGGTCGAAAAAGATAACCGTTGGAAGAAGGAGAAAAATGTTAAAGTATAAACCTCGTGAAATAGAAAAAAAATGGCAAACTAAGTGGTCTGACAGTAAAATCTATAAGACGGAAATGTCTAAGGACAGGGAAAAGTATTACGTTTTGGAAATGTTTCCCTATCCGTCCGGTAATCTTCACATGGGACACGTCCGCAATTACTCTATAGGAGATGTTATTGCCCGCTATAAGACCATGGCTGGGTTTAACGTTATTCATCCCATGGGCTTTGATGCTTTTGGTATGCCTGCGGAGAATGCGGCAATAAAGAATAAGGTCCATCCTTCTGACTGGACCTTCTCCAATATTGATAACATGAAGCGTCAGCAGCGGGAAATGGGTCTTTCCTACGATTGGGACAGGGAGGTAGAAACCTGCCGTCCCGATTATTATCGATGGACTCAGTGGATGTTTGAGACCTTTTATAAGCGCGGGCTTGCTTATAAAAAGGAAGCGTCTGTAAACTGGTGTGATACCTGTGGAACGGTTCTGGCTAATGAACAGGTAATCGATGGAAAATGCTGGCGCTGTGATAATGATGTCCGAAAAAAGGCTCTTTCTCAGTGGTTCTTAAAGATCACCGCTTATGCTGATGAATTGAAAAAAGATCTCGCTTTATTAAAGGGATGGCCGGAGCGAGTAAAAATCATGCAGGACAACTGGATCGGTCGGAGTGAAGGTCTGGAGTTTTCTTTTGATGTTCCTGAATATGGAGAGAAAATTCCTGTCTATACCACCTGCGCTCATACTGTATTTGGCGTGACCTATGTTGTCCTTGCTGCCGAGCACCCGTTGGTGGAAAAGTTCATTGTTGGCAAGGAAAATGAAAAGGAACTTCGCGCATTTGTAGAAGAAACAAAAAACAGCAGTGATATTGAGCGCACTTCTGCCGAGTCTGAAAAGAAGGGTATGTTCACCGGTGTTTATGCCGTTAATCCCGTAAACGGTAAAAAAATACCTGTTTGGGTGACTAACTATGTCCTATACGATTATGGTACTGGCGCAGTTATGGGCGTACCAACCGGTGATCAGAGAGATTTTCTGTTTGCCAAAAAATATAATCTTGAGCTGATTTTAACGGTTGATAATCCGGATTCGCCCATCGATGAGAATAACATGACCGAGGCCTACGTTGAAACCGGTGTCATGGTTAATTCCGCCCAGTTTAATGGGATGAATTCTGACGACGCCAGAAAAGCCATAATTGATTGGATGGTAGAGAAAAAACTTGGTGACGCTAAAGTCAAGGTTAATTACCGCCTCCGGGACTGGCTCATTTCCCGTCAAAGATATTGGGGCGCGCCTATTCCCATTGTTTATTGTGAAAAGTGCGGCGAGCAGCTTGTTCCTGATGAACAGCTTCCTGTTCTGCTGCCCCAAAATGTATCCTTTGAACAGGGGTCTGTATCTCCCCTGGCTCAGTGTGAGGAGTTTGTGCATTGCACGTGTCCAAAGTGCGGTGGTCCAGCCAGACGTGAGACGGATACGATGGATACATTTATTTGTTCCTCCTGGTATTACCTCCGGTATACTGATGCTCTCAATGGCAGAGAACCATTCTCCAGAGAGAAAGTGAATTATTGGGCGCCGGTTGACCAGTATATTGGCGGCATTGAACACGCTATTTTACATCTTCTTTACTCTCGGTTCTTTACGAAGGTGCTTCGTGACGAAGGATGGGTTAGTTTTGATGAGCCATTTACGAACCTTTTGACGCAGGGTATGGTTCTAAAAGACGGCGGTAAAATGTCAAAATCCAAGGGAAATGTCGTATCTCCTGAGGAAATAATTGGTAAATACGGCGCTGACACGGCCAGACTGTTTATACTTTTCGCCGCTCCCCCTGAGCGGGACTTAGATTGGAGCGACGACGGGGTAGAGGGAGCATTCCGGTTCCTCAATCGCGTGTGGAGAATTATTGACCAGTTCACTGACATGGTAAAGGCAGGCAGTGACCAATATGATGTATCGGTCTTAACGCCGGAAGAAAAGGAGCTCCGCCGTGTCCTTCATGCCACTATCAAGAAGGTAACAGCTGATATTGACGGCCGTTTCATGTTTAATACGGCAATCAGCTCAATTATGGAACTGGTGAATGCCTTCTATAAAGTCCAAGGCTCAGATAATGTTAATAAGAATCTTATCAGAGAGGTAGTATTTAGCTTAATCAAGCTGCTTGCTCCCTTTGCCCCACATATTGCTGATGAACTTTGGGAGCTTACCGGTCATAACAGTAGCGTACACCTTGAGAAGTGGCCCTCGTATGAAGAAGCTGCCCTTGTTCAAAGTGAGGTTGAGGTTGTTCTTCAGGTGAATGGAAAGGTTCGTGGGCGCATCAACGTTCCGGCTGACCTTGACAAGGATGCTCTCGGTGAAGCAGCGATGAAACATCCAAGGGTTATGGAGTATACTGCCTCGAAAGAAATAATTAAGGTTATCGCTGTTCCCAATAAACTGGTAAATATTGTTGTAAAGTAATAAGCCATACTGAAAATACGCCGAGGTTTCCCGGCGTATTTTCTTTTACAGTAATTGACAATTGACAAGGTCATATTTTGTTGTATGATGAAAATGCTTGCACAATGTGTTGAGAGGAAGGATAGAATTGACTTATACGGAGTCCCTTGAATACTTGAATGACCTGGCAAAATTTGGTATTAAACCCGGACTGGACAGAATCATCAGTCTGCTGAATAGATTGGACAACCCGCAGAATAAATATAAGACTATTCATGTTACCGGCACCAACGGAAAAGGTTCCGTGACAAATATGCTGGCCTCAATTCTTTCTGTATCCGGCTGTTCTACTGGAGCGTTTACTTCTCCGCATCTTTTTCGTTACAACGAGCGGATGACAATAAACGGTGGAGAAATCAGCGATGAAGATTTCGCAGGGATTGCAACCATCGTCCGGGGATATGTTGAAGCAATGCTTGACGATAGTGAAGAGTGTCCCACGCAGTTTGAATTTCTGACTGCGATGGCCTTTTTTTATTTTGCCCGGAAGAGCGTGGATTATGCTGTTATCGAAGTAGGCCTTGGCGGACTTCTGGATTCAACGAATGTTGTTCAACCAGAAATAGCAGTTATAACCAATGTTACGCTGGAACACGCAGACAAATGCGGAGGAACATTAGAAGGAGTAGCGCACCATAAAGCCGGAATAATTAAGAATGGTATTCCAGTTGTCAGCGGAGCAGAGGGGATAGCCGTAAATATTATTGCGAAAAGAGCCAATGAGCTGAAGTCTCCATTGTATTTGAACGGGAAAGGTTTCAGCGTAAAAAAAATCAGTGATGATCCTGATGGGATGAGGCTCGTTTATGAGGAAAGCGGCAATATGGAATTATCTTACGGCTTGAAAATGCTGGCAGATTATCAGGTTGGCAATAGTGCGATTGCCGTGAAGGCAGCCAGGCTTATCTCACAAAAAGACGACAGGATCACAACGGACTCAATAATTAAGGGAATGAAAAATGCTTTTTGGCCAGGCCGGTTTGAGGTGTTTTCACTTAGAGGGCATAAGATTGTAATTGACGGTGCCCACAATCCTGCAGGCGTGGAAGCGCTTCGCCGTAGTCTTGATTTAAGGTTCCCGAATGAAAAAAGATTGTACCTATTGGGCATATTAAGGGATAAAGCTGTTGCATCTATGATAGGTTTATTACTAAGACCTGGCGACAGGGTAGTAGTGACATCACCCGATTCTGACAGAGCGGCGACACCGGAGGAAATTGCCGGAAGAATTCACGATGCCGAAGTAATTGCTGTGTCAGGTGAGAGAGCGCGTGCTCTGGATATAGCAATTGAGCGGCAAAACCATGATGAGCTCCTTGTGGTAACTGGCTCGCTGTATCTCATTGGGTACATACGAAAAATTCTGACAAAAAAGCTGGGAGGGAACAGGTAGCTTATGGAATCATCAAGCGAAATTCATATTGCTGATGAAAAAAGGCGAAAGCTTTGTATGGTGGCAGTTTATGCCGAAGCCTTCTTTGTAGCTTTATCACCTTGGGCGGCTACCTTAGCGCTTGCTTTAGGTGTGCTCCTGTGGTTATACAGATTCGTTAAAAATCCTGAAAGAAAATTTGAAAGAACGAAAGTGGACAAATTCATCCTGGTTTTTTTCATCCTTAGTGGACTTTCAGTTTTCGGGGCAATGGATCCATACTTTAGCTTTTACAATTGGTATAATTTGGTAGGGGCGTATGTCTTAACCTATGAGCTGGTTGTTCAAAACTTAAAAACCAGGGAAGAAGTGATAAAACTTGCGTACATATTAGGGAGCAGCGCTATCCTGGTGATATTGTATGGCTATTATCAATATGTATTTGGTATAGATATCTCCGATGTTGCCTGGGTGGATGCTAATATATATCCGGAATTAAGGAAGAGGGTATTTTCAACCTGGGTAAATCCCAACATTCTTGCAGGTTATTTGAACGAGGTTATCTGTGTCATAGTCGTTCTGTTATCCAGGGCAAAGAACAACAGAAACAAAATACTTCTGAGTGTATTTGCCATAGCAGCAGGTATATGTTTGGCGATGACGTATGCCAGAGGGGCAATTTTTTCACTTGGAATAATACTGGCTGTATACGGTATTGTAAAAGACCGGAGAATTTTATACGCCTCCCTTACTATTGGTATAATTGCATTGGCGCTTAGTCCGGCGCTTTTGGACAGGCTTACAACGATTTTCACCAGAATGGATACTTCTTCAGAAATGAGGCTGGCAATTTGGGAGGCAACAATCTGGATGATAATTGAGCAGCCATTTTTTGGTATAGGCTGGGGGATGTATTGGATGGTGTATCGTTATTATGACTTCTATATAAATGATCCCAGCATAACAATATACCATGCTCATAATATGTACCTTAATTTTTTCGCTGAGATAGGTATTGCTGGCGCCCTTTCTTTCTTTTATGTTTTTTTTGCAGCAATCAGAACCGGCTTTAATAAGGGGAAAGGGGAGGAAGCAGACGATGCAACGCTGTTTTCCAATGGACTGGCGTTGGCACTTGTCTCGGTTGCGCTGGGGGGATTGACAGATAATGTTGTGTTTAACATCCCCACATCTATGCTCCTATGGTTCACGATGGCTTTGATTATGAAAAAAGAAGCCCTTTGCACTTTACAAAACTAGAATGATAATGTGTACGTTGTCCATTTATAGTGGACAAATATTTACCTGTATACAAAAGTACAAAAACCATCGGATTTTTTATGGAATTTGATAGCCCCACATAATATGGGGTATTTACTGTTCATTAACCACAATATATAGTGTCATTTTCTAAAATTAATGTATAAAGATATATGTGGTAACTAACAGATGACACACTTCTGCCTTGTTGAAAAATTTGTATTTTTTGCCGTAAAAACAGTGCGTTTGTCCTTGACTGTGTCTCTTGCTCGTGGTATATTATTCGCAGGTAAGGTCTGTCAAGCATCGAAGGTAAATGTGTATATATATTTCATTTGTTACTGCGGGGTTTTCAAATGGATTTCGTTACGCATTGATACAGATGTGAGACTGGCAAATATAGGGTTGTAGTCAACCCGAAATGAGGGAGGATTTCTTAATGATTGATATCACTGATCGCGTACTAAACGCTGAATTGCGCGGCAAGATCACCACTGCTGAAGAAGCAGCAATGTACATCAAGCCAAACATGAACGTTGGTACATCTGGATTCACTCCGTCCGGTTATCCTAAAGCGGTTCCTGTTGCTCTTGCCGAGCGCATGAAGAAGGAGCCGTTCAAGATTAACCTTTGGACTGGTGCGTCCGTAGGCCCTGAGCTTGATGCAGTTCTGGCCTCAGTTGATGGTGTAAACTTCCGTATGCCCTATCAGACCAATAGCGATATGCGTAACGCCATTAACGCTAACAGAGTTCAGTATCAGGATCTCCATCTTAGCGAAGCTGCTCAGCTGGCTCGTTACGGCTACATCGGCGGCGGCACTCTTGATGTTGCAATCGTCGAAGCATGCATGATCACCAAGGAAGGTTATATCATTCCGACTACTTCTCTTGGTAATACTGCAAGTTATGTAAAGCAGGCTAAGAAAGTTATTGTTGAAGTCAATACTACCCAGCCGGTAGAATTCTTCGGTATGCATGATGTTTACGTACCAGAGGATCCTCCGTATCGTATGCCCCTCAATGTTGTAGCTTCCGATACCCGCATCGGTAAGCCGTATGTTGAATGCCCGCTTGACAAGATCGTAGCTGTTGTTCCGTGTGACGTTCCGGATAACACTCGCCCTCTGGGTGCAATTGATGATGATTCCCGGGCTATGTCCAAGAATCTGCTCGACTTCCTTGATGCAGAAATCGCTGCTGGCCGTATGCCTAAGAATCTCCTTCCGCTCCAGTCCGGCGTTGGAAGCGTAGCTAACGCCGTTATCGGCGGATTCGTTGATTCTGACAAGGAGCACCTTACAGTTTATACTGAGGTTATTCAGGACGGTATGTTTGACCTTATCGATGCTGGTAAGCTCGACTTTGCTTCTGGTACTGCTCTTAGTCCGTCCCCAGATGGACAGAAGAAGCTCTATGGTAACTTCAATTTCTATGCTCCGAAGCTTTTGCTCCGTCCGCAGGAAATTTCCAACAGCCCGGAAATCGTTCGTCGTATTGGCGTTATCGCTATGAACACGGCAATTGAGTGCGATATCTATGGTAATGTTAACTCCACCCGTATCAATGGTTTCCGTCTGATGAACGGTATTGGCGGTTCCGGTGACTTTGCTCGTAACGGTTACCTTTCCGTATTCTTCACCGTTTCCAGCGCGAAGAAGGGCGCGGTTTCCTCCATCGTTCCGATGGTTTCCCATCAGGATCATGGCGCTCAGGACGTCGACCTCATCGTTACGGAGCAGGGTGTCGCAGATCTCCGCGGCAAGTCCTCAAAACAGCGTGCAAAGGAAATCATTGCAGTTTCCAGTCCGGAGTACAGGGATCAGCTGCAGGATTACTTCGATCGCGCTTGCGCAGCTACCAAGAATGCCGATAAGCCGCATCTCCTCAACGAGGCGCTTAGCTGGCATGTTAATGCCCTAGAAAAAGGTACCATGAAAAAATAATAGGAGGGTACAAAAATTATGAGCAATGAACAAATTAAAGCTGGCTTGGAAGCCTACAATGCACAGGTAGAGAAGGCAATCGCAAAGTTCCCCGAGCGTGCTCACGTTCCGGAGCAGCGTATCTACACCCCGCTTGATTGCGAGGGTGACTACATGGAGAAGAGCGGTTTCCCTGGAAACTATCCCTTCACCCGCGGCGTACAGCCGACCATGTATCGCGGCAAGTTCTGGACCATGCGTATGTACGCAGGCTTCTCGACAGCTAAAGCCTCCAACGAGCGCTATCGCTATCTGATTGCCAATGGCGGAACTGGTCTTTCCTGCGCATTCGACCTCCCGACTCAGATCGGTTATGACTCTGATGATCCGATTTCCGAGGGTGAAGTTGGTAAAGTCGGCGTTGCTATCGACTCCCTCGCTGATATGGAAGTCCTTTTCGATCAGATTGATCTTGGCAAGGTATCCACTTCCATGACCATCAATGCTCCGGCGTCCGTACTGCTTTGCATGTACATTGCAGTTGCTGAAGAACAGGGTGTTTCGGCCGATCAGTTGCGCGGTACGATTCAGAACGATATTCTGAAAGAGTATGCTGCCCGCGGCACTTACATCTTCCCGCCGCGTCCGTCCATGCGTCTCATTACCAACATCTTCGAGTATTGCTCTCAGAATGTTCCGAAATGGAATACCATCTCCATTTCCGGTTACCATATCCGTGAGGCTGGTTCCACTGCTTCTCAGGAAATCGCATTCACTATCGCCGATGGTATCGCATATGTAGATGCAGCTATCAAGGCTGGTCTTGATGTCGATGCTTTTGCTGGCCGTCTTTCCTTCTTCTGGAACGCTCACAACAACGTTCTGGAGGAAGTTGCAAAGTTCCGTGCTTCCCGCCGTGTATGGGCTAAAGTCATGAAGGAGCGTTTTGGCGCCAAGAAGGACAAGAGCATGATGCTCCGCGTTCATACTCAGACCGCTGGCTCCATGCTGACTGCTCAGCAGCCGAACAACAACATTGTTCGCGTTGCTCTCCAGACTGCCGCTGCTGTAATGGGTGGCACCCAGTCCCTCCACACCAACTCCAAGGATGAGGCTCTTGCTCTTCCGACCCAGGAGTCGGTCACCATCGCCCTCCGCACTCAGCAAATCGTTGCTAACGAGTCCGGTCTTGCTGACGTTATTGATCCGCTCGCTGGTTCCTACTATGTAGAAGCTATGACCGATCGCATCGAGAAGGAAGCTTGGGAGTACATCAAGAAGATTGATGAACTCGGCGGCGCTGTATCTGCTATTGAGAAAGGTTACATCCAGAAGGAAATTCAGGATTCTGCTTACAAGTGGCAGATGGACGTTGAGAACAAACGCCGCATTATAGTTGGCGTCAACGAGTATGTCATTGAGGAAGAGCCGCCTAAGGGGCTTCTTAAAGTCGATGCTTCCGTTGGTGTTGAGCAGTGCAAGAAGCTGGCCGATCTGAAGGCTGGCAAGCCGATCAACAAGATGACAAAAGGTCGTGACAACGACGCTGTCAAGGCTGCTTTGGCAGAACTGAAAGAGGCTTGCGGAAACGACAATGAGAACCTCATGCCGCACATTCTGAAGGCTGTTAAGACGTATGCCACGCTCGGAGAAATCTGCAACGTTATGCGCGAAGTCTTCGGTCTCTATGAGGCGCATGTCAGCCTGTAATCCAGAGGTTGATTGTAAGACTCTAAAAGCAGGTTAAAATCTATGTTGGAGGGAAATTCAAATGGCAGTAAAAGTATTGGTTGCAAAACCTGGTTTGGATGGTCATGATCGTGGCGCAAAGGTTGTTGCCCGCGCACTTCGCGATGCTGGCTTTGAAGTAGTATACACTGGTCTCCGTCAGACTCCGGAACAGATCGCTGAGGCTGCTCTGCAGGAGGATGTTCAGGTTGTTGCAATGAGCATCCTTTCTGGCGCTCATCCGCATCTCTTCCCGAAGGTTGTTGACCTTGTCCGTGAGAAGGGCCTCAAGGATGCCCTGATCATCGGCGGCGGCGTTATTCCGGATGGCGACATCCCGGCCCTCAAAGAGGCTGGCATCGCTGAAGTGTTCACCCCGGGTACTCCGACTGGCGATATCGTCAAGTTCATCAATGAGCACGTAAAGAAGTAATTTGCTCTTAAGGTATATTTGTTAGAGACTTTGCCCTCTTTGAATTTAATATTCAGAGAGGGCATGGTTTTATGGTGTCAAAGGTGGTGCAATATATGGAGGACATTGCGCAGGAGCTTCTTAATGGCAACCGTCTGGCTCTTTCCCGTGCTATCACGGCTATTGAGAATGAGTACGAAAATGCCACTGAGATCATGAAAAAGCTCTATCCGCATACTGGCCATGCATATGTGCTCGGTATTACCGGCCCTCCGGGCGCCGGCAAAAGTACGTTGACAGACAAAATCGCCAAAACGTTCCGCAGTCAGGGAAAGACTGTTGGTATTGTCGCTATTGACCCAAGCAGTCCCTTTACCGGCGGCGCTATTTTGGGTGATCGTATTCGTATGAACAGCCTTACGCTTGATGAAGGTGTTTTCATCCGCAGTATGGGTACCCGCGGGAGCCTTGGCGGCTTGTCTCATAAAACAGCTGACGCTGTTAAAGCCATCGATGCATTCGGGACAGATGTCATCATAGTTGAAACTGTCGGCGTCGGCCAGTCCGAGGTCGATATTGTAAAAGCTGCAGACACGACAGCAGTCGTATTGATCCCTGGCATGGGTGACGATATTCAGGCTATTAAGGCCGGTATCCTTGAAATTGGTGATATTTTTGTCATTAATAAGGCTGACCATGATGGCGCTGATAAGTTAGCCACTGAGCTTAATATGATGCTTGATCTTGACGGCGTGATGAAAGATTGGCGTCCGCCTATCATGAAGTGCGTCGGCAATCAAAACATCGGTGTCAAAGAACTCGTTGCAAAGTTTCATGAGCATCGCGATCATATTGAAGCAAATGGTGAATTGGCTAAACGGCGTACTGAGCGTGTCAAGAATGAATTGCTTGATCTTCTGAGCAGCAGGATTGAGTCCTACATCCGCGGTAAGATCGTCGACAATGGTGAAATTGAGACCATGGTTGAGAATATCAAATCACGCACAACTGATCCATATTCTGTTGCCGCAGATATTATGCAAAACATGCTTAAATAGAGCTCTAATTTAATGTAGGAGGTTTTATCATGTCCAAATTTAAAGTTCTTGGTGTAGATCATCTTGGTATCGCTTGCGGCGATCTTGAAACCGGCAGCAAATTCTGGGGCGAGATCCTCGGTGTTGCTAAGACTGGCGAGGAGTCCGTTGCTTCTCAGAAGGTTACCACTGTATTCCATCCCATGTGGAATGGTTCCCAGGCTGAGCTCCTCGTTCCCCTGAATGGCGATCCTGAGAGCCCGATTGCTAAGTGGATGGCTTCCAACGGCGGCAAAGGCGGTATTCAGCATGTCGCTCTCCGCGTTGATAACCTCGCAGCTGCTATTGAAGAACTCATGGCTAAGGGCGTAGCAATGATTGATAAGGCTCCGCGTCGTGGTGCTGGCGGTGCTGATATTGCTTTCATTCACCCGAAAGCTACTGGTGGCATTCTCCTTGAACTGTGCCAGCTCCGGGATGAGGAATAATTTTTTTCAAAAGTACTTGCAATTTTGTGAGTTTTAATGCAAAATAGTACCGGAGATAATTAAATAAATTAATCCTATTAGGAGGCATAAAATGGCTACTGTTCAGGAAAAAATCAAATTGATGAAGGCCAAGAAAGAGCACTTCATGCAGGGTGGCGGTCAGAAGCAGATCGACAAGCAGCATCAGAAGGGCAAGCTCACCTCTCGTGAGCGCTTGGATCTCCTCTTTGATGAGGGGACTTTCGTCGAACTCGATCTCCTCGTTAAGCATCGTTGCGTAAATTTCGGTCAGGATAAGAAAGAGAATCCGGGCGAAGGCGTAACCGTTGGTTACGGCACTGTAGACGGACGTCTTGTCTACGCTTTTGCCCAGGACTTTACCGTTGAGGGTGGTTCCCTTGGTGAGATGCATGCAAAGAAGATCTGGAAAGTCCAGGATCTTTCCATGAAGATGGGTGCGCCCTGCATTGGTCTCAATGATTCCGGCGGCGCTCGTATTCAGGAAGCTTGCGATGCTCTTTGTGGCTACGGCGGAATCTTCTTCCGTAACACTGCTGCTTCCGGTGTTGTTCCCCAGATTTCTGCAATCATGGGACCCTCTGCTGGTGGCGCAGTTTATTCTCCGGCTATCACCGACTTTATCTACATGGTAAAGAACACCTCTCAGATGTTCATTACCGGACCGGCTGTTGTTGAGTCTGTAACTGGTGAGAAGATTACTGCTGAGGCACTCGGTGGTGCTATGACCCATAACACCAAGTCAGGTTGCGCTCATTTCGTTGCTGAGAATGATGAAGACTGCATTAAGCAGATTCGTTACCTCCTCAGCTTCCTGCCCAGCAACAACATGGAGGAAACTCCGATTGTGGATTGCACTGATGATCCGCTCCGTATGGATGAGGGTCTCAATACGATCATTCCGGATAACCCGAATGCTCCTTATGACATGAAGGAAGTTATCCGCATGATTGCTGATAACGGCGAGTTCTATGAAGTTCATCAGTACTTTGCAACCAATATCATTACCTGTTTCGCTCGTTTCGATGGCCGCACTGTAGGTATCATCGCTAACCAGCCGAAGGTAATGGCTGGCTGCCTTGACTGCGATGCTTCCGATAAGTCCTCCCGTTTCATTCGTTTCTGCGATGCTTTCAACATTCCTTTGCTGAACATGGTTGACGTTCCGGGCTTCCTCCCTGGCCGTGGCCAGGAGCATATGGGCATCATTCGCCATGGTGCAAAGATGCTTTATGCTTACAGCGAAGCTACTGTTCCTAAGATTACGCTTATCATTCGTAAGTCTTACGGTGGTTCCTACATCGCTATGTGCTCCCGCGAAGTTGGTGCAGACCAGGTTATCGCTTGGCCTTCTTCTGAAATCGCTGTTATGGGACCTGCTGGTGCAGCTAACATCATCTTCCGTAAGGATCCGGATCGTGAGCAGCGCACTGCTGAGTACGTTGAGGAGTTCGCTACCCCGTACAAGGCTGCCGAGCGTGGTTATGTTGACTACGTCATCGAGCCGAAGGAAACCCGTCCTCGCATTATCCAGTCCCTCAACATGCTTGCTACCAAGCGTGAGGTTGGCCCGGCTAAGAAGCACGGCAACATTCCTTTGTAATCGGAGGTTCTCAAGGTGGGAACGACCAGCGTAACACCTGAAACGGTTGCTGTTCTTACAGCTGCTGTTCAGCAGATGTATGGAAAAAATTACATCGCTGTACGCGTACAGCCCAACAATATGTGGACGATTGCTTCCAGACTCCGCCTTTAATGGCGGAGGTCTGGTGGGCGTTCAAATATAAATGATGTTTTGGAGGAATCTCAAGTGAAAAAATTTAACATTACCGTAAATGGTCAGGCTTATGAAGTTGAAGTTGAAGAAGTAGGCGGCGCTGCTGCTCCCAGGGCTGCTGCTCCGAAGGCTGCTCCGGCTCCGGCCGCTGCTCCTGCCCCGGCTCCGGCCGCTGCTCCTGCCCCGGCTCCGGCTGCTGCTCCTGCTGCAACCGCTGCTGCTGGCGAGACCGCCATTGCAGCTCCGATGCCGGGCAAGGTTCTCAAGGTTAACGTAACTGTTGGTCAGGCTGTTAATGCTGGCGATAATCTCCTCATCCTCGAAGCTATGAAGATGCAGAACGAGATCCTCGCTGATTGCGGCGGCACTGTAAAGGCTATCAACGCTCAGGTTGGTGCCAATGTACAGGCTGGCGACACCCTCGTTATCATCGGCTAATTCAGTCGACGGTTTTCTAAGAAAAAAGGCACTGTCTTCGGACAGTGCCTTTTTTTTCATAACAATCCTCCAGTTAGACCGGGGGTTCAGTAAACCTTATAGGTATGAGTCTCTACAAAAAAATCCTCCCTATGATAAGATATAGTTGCGGTCCGTCAACTGCAACGAATAGATCAGGGGAGGGATATCAATGACCAATGGCAGGATGTGCATGGTTTATCAAATGTGAATGAGAAAAAGATGACTACATACGTGAAAATCTAAAAGAGGACGGAGTATTGGAGCGCTGATTCTGGATTTAGCTGTAAATCCTGACTGATATTATAAGGCCTTTCAGGCCGTTAAAGCCTCTTGGTCAGGCCAGAGGATATTTTTATTGCAGATAATCTTTATATTTTTTCTTTTTTGCTATATAATATACTTGTTTTAGTTTAACTTGAATATGTATAAGGGGAACTTTATCTATGGAATTAAATCAGGTATATTCCGGGTTTAAGCTTATCAGTAAAAATATAATAGAGGAGTCTGCTTCTGAAACCTTTGAGTTTATTCATCTAAAAAGTGGAGCCAGGCTTTTGTATTTGAAGAGGGATGACGATAATAAAGCATTCTCTATTTCGTTTAAGACGACACCTGCTGATGATATGGGCATCCCTCATATTGTTGAGCATTCAACCCTTTGTGGGTCCAGAAAATTCCCGATAAAGGAGCCATTTGTAGAACTGGCAAAGGGTTCATTGAATACGTTCTTAAATGCAATGACCTTTCCGGATAAGACAATGTATCCTGTGGCCAGTTGTAACGATAAGGATTTCCATAATTTGATTGATGTATACTTAGACGCCGTATTCTACCCTAATATTTATAGTGACAAAAATATACTTCGCCAGGAAGGCTGGCATTTCGAGCTTGAAAACGAGGAAGCGCCGCTTGAATATAGTGGTGTGGTTTTTAACGAGATGAAAGGAGCATTGTCTTCACCGGAAGACCTTCTTGAAAATGAAATAATGAGGGCTCTTTTCCCGGATAATACATATAGTTATGAATCAGGAGGAAATCCTGCTGCGATTCCCAGGCTTACCCAGGAAGAATTTGAGAATTTCCACAGAAAATTTTATCATCCATCAAATAGCTATATTTTCTTCTATGGAAAACTTGATATAGAAGAACAGCTTGCTTTTCTAAATAATGAATATTTATCCTCATTTGATAAAATATATGTAGACTCTTGTATTCCAATGCAATCATCCTTTAAGGAAATAAAGAGAATTAAGTCTTTCTATCCAATTGGAAAGGATGAATCACCTGAGGGCAAGTCCTTCCTGAATTATAGCTTCGTTGTAAACAGGGTTTTGGACAATATAGACAGGATTGGTTTGTCAGTGCTTGTTCAGGCCCTTTTATTGTCAGAGGCTTCACCTTTTAGAAAGGTGATTATAGATTCAAAGCTGGGGAAGGATTTTAGTGCATCCCTCGAAGATGCCGTTCTTCAGCCCTATATCTCCCTGACTGCGTTGAACGCCAACCAGGAAGATGGAGGGAGATATTTAAGCCTCATTATGGATACGGCAAGAAAGCTTGTAGATAATGGTATTGATAGAAAACTTTTGGAAGCGGCATTAAATGTTTTGGAATTTAGGATTAGAGAGGCGGATTTTAATCAGTATCCCAAGGGAATCATATACGCTATAGAAGTAATGAATAGCTGGCTCTATGGTAGAGATCCGGCCGAGTACCTGTATTTTGAGGAAGCTTTTAATATATTGCGGGAGAAGCTGGATAAAGGTTATTTTGAGCGGTTGTTAAGGGAGATGATTCTGGAAAATAATCATGGCGCTCTCATTACTTTTATACCCGACAACGAATTGGGAGAAAAGAACGAAAAAAGAGAACGGCAAGAGCTTGATGAAATAAAAACACATTTGACTAAAGCTCAACTGGAAGAAATAATGGCCATAGATGATAAGCTTAAGGCACGTCAGGCGACGGCTGATTCTCCTGAGGCATTAGCAACGATTCCCCTGCTTAATATCTCTGATATTGAAGCGAAGCCAAAAGAATATCCTCTTGAGGTACAGAAAGAGAATATGGTTGAGTACTTATGGACAGATGTACCTACCAATGGAATTACCTATTTATCATTGTATTTTGATGCATCTGTAATTCTTCAGAGTGACATCCAGTATGCAATGCTGCTGTTGGATATATTAGGCAGCATTGATACGGAAAAAAGAAAGTATTCAGACTTAATCAACCTCACAGATCTTAATACAGGGGGTATTTATTATAATCTAAACGCCGTGGGCAAAGACAACAATATAAGGGATTATGTTCCATTATTTACTGTATCTGTTAAGTGCCTTAATTCTAAGCTTTCGGAAACCGTAGGAATTTTGCGGGAAATTTTGACAGGGACATGTTTTGATAACCGTCAAAGGCTCCGCGATTTGCTGGCTGAAACAAAATCATCTGCGGAGCTGGCTATTCTTCGCTCTCCACATACCGTCATGTTTTCCAGATTAAAATCTTATATATTACCTGTGGCAGCATATAATGATCAGAAAGTATTACCCTACTACTATTTTGTTTCAGAACTATTAGGTGATTTTGAAAATAAGTTTGAAGTAATCAGAGAAAGGCTTACTAGTGTTTCAAAGCGTTTGTTTAACCGCCATAATTTGAAGATTGGGATTACGGCACCGGCCAAAGACCAGTCCTTTATTAAGAAAAATGTAGAATCCTTGCTGAATGCATTGGATAATGCCGCGCAGGCTTCAACGGTCCATGAATTTAAGTGTTCCCCGTTAAACGAAGGCTTGATGATATCAAGTCAGGTACAGTATGTTGGCAAAGCAGGTAATTTCCGCAGGCTTGATAAGGGCTATAAATTTCATGGTGCAATGCTTCTCCTGGAAACGATAATGCGGTATGATTATCTGTGGCTCAAGATAAGAGTGCAGGGTGGAGCCTATGGCGCTTTTGCTCATATAGAACGAAATGGAACGGCATTGTTTGCTTCATACAGAGATCCTAACCTTTCTGAGACAATAAGTGTTTTTGACGGGATTTCAGATTATCTGACCAATCTTGAGATTAGCGATAGGGAGATAACAAAGTATATAATAGGCACAATTAGCGGCATAGATGCTCCGAAAACTCCCAAGAACATCGGTCAGGCAGCCAGAAACTGTTATTTTCAGGGTGTGACCCTTGCTGACAGACAAAAAGTCAGGGATGAGGTTCTTTCAGCGTCATTAAAGGACATCAGGAATTTGGCGGAAATTGTTGACCAGTGCATGAAACAGAATATTCTTTGTGCAATAGGCAACGAAAATGTAATCAGAGAAAATTCCAGGCTGTTCAAGTCTGTAAAATCGATTATTGTTTAATTATACATTTAGAAAGAAGGAAAATAAAATGAAATCAATGATTAAAGACATCAAGCTCGCGCCTTCCGGTCATGATAAGATTAATTGGGTAAAGAATTTTATGCCGGTCCTTAATGCAATTGATAAGGAATATTCTGTTTCCAAACCTTTTGCCGGAAAAAAGCTGATAATGACTATTCATTTGGAGGCTAAGACGGCATACCTTGCTCTGGTGATGAGAAATGCCGGCGCTGAAGTCACCGTTACCGGAAGTAATCCGCTTTCCACTCAGGATGATGTGGCTGCTGCACTGGTGGAGGAGGGCATCAATGTCTTTGCCTGGCATGATTGTACAGATGAAGAATATGAGGAGTTTTTGAACCGGGCACTGGATACTGAACCGGATATAATTATTGATGATGGCGGAGACCTGGTAAATCTGATTCACACTACTCGCCGTGAGCTTCTGCCTAATATAATTGGCGGTTCCGAGGAAACGACCACCGGCGTCCTTCGCCTTAAGGCGCTGGCAAAAGCAGGTAAGCTTGAATTCCCCATGATGGCGGCAAACGACGCCTACTGTAAATATTTATTTGATAATCGTTATGGCACCGGTCAGTCAACCTGGGATGGCATTATGCGGACAACAAACCTGGTAATAGCCGGGAAGAACGTTGTCATAGCTGGCTATGGCTGGTGCGGCAAAGGCGGCGCTATGCGGGCAAAAGGACTTGGCGCCAATGTAATTGTTACTGAGGTGGATCCAATAAAGGCAATAGAAGCTGTCTTTGATGGTTTTAGAGTCATGACCATGGATGAGGCTGCAAAGATTGGTGATATCTTCCTGACCCTTACAGGCGACAAGGATGTCATCCGTGACCGTCATTTTGCCCTTATGAAGAATGGGGCGATGATGGCTAATGCCGGACATTTTGATGTAGAAATAAATATTCCTGAATTAGAGGCTCAGTCTGTATCTCGCAGGACTGTCAGGAATAATATCGAAGAGTTCCTGCAACCGGATGGTCGTAAGTTGTACCTGCTTGCCAAAGGACGCCTGGTAAATCTTGCTTCTGGAGATGGTCATCCGGCAGAGATAATGGATCTTTCCTTCGGTGTTCAATTTTTCTCCGCATTACATATTCTCAATGCTCATAAAGAGCTTAATAATGAGGTATATGTACTTCCCAGTGAAGTTGATACAAAGCTGGCGGAGATTAAGCTTGCTTCCATGGGGGTAACCATCGACGAGCTTACCGAAGAGCAAAGGGCGTACCTGGGAATTTAACAGGAAGGGAAGCTTTTGTTATGATTACTTTAATAAAAGGTGCAACTGTTGTGATGCCGAATGGCAAAACCCGGGAATCTGATATTATAATACAAGGCAATATAATTAAATCAGTAGGAATAGCAGCGGACGGTTTAGCAGCCGACAATGTTATAAATGGTAAAGGGAAACTGGCTGTCCCGGGTTTTGTCAATGCTCATACTCATGCTTCTATGACGCTTCTCCGCAGTTATGCCGATGACATGAACCTAATGGACTGGCTGAATAATATGATTTGGCCTATAGAAGCAAAGATGCGCAAGAAGGATATTTATGCCGGTGCAATGCTGGCTGCTGTAGAAATGATCAAAACCGGCACGACTACCTTTGCCGATATGTATGGCGATATGGAACAGGTTGCCCAGATGACTATTGAATCAGGGCTCCGGGGTGTTCTCTCCCGCGGCATCATTGGCGTTGCTCCCAATGGAGAGCAGGCTTTCAAGGAGAATAAAGAACTTTTTGATAATTTTCATGGAGCGGCTGATGGCCGAATTACTGTCATGTTTGGGCCCCATGCGCCTTATACCTGTCCGCCTGATTTTTTGCGCCGGGTAGCGGAGGCCGCCAGGGAGCGCAGCGCTGATATACACATACATCTTGCGGAAACAAAAGGCGAGGTTGAGGACTGCCGGAAGAATTATGGTAAGACTCCCATGGAAATCATGGAGGATACGGGAATTTTTGATTGTGGGACATTAGGGGCTCATTGTGTTTGGTTGTCCGGTAGTGATATAGAAATTATGGTAAAGCATCATGTACGAGTTGCTCATAATCCCGGCAGTAATATGAAGCTGGCCAGTGGGATTGCTCCTGTGACAAAGCTCTTGAAAGCAGGAATCACGGTTGGTCTTGGAACCGATGGTGCTTCAAGTAACAATAATCTTGATATGTTGGAGGAAATCAGACTGGCTGCTCTGCTCCATAAAGTGGATACCCTTGATCCGCTGGCTGTCCCTGCCTTTGAGGCATTAAAGATGGGGACTGAATATGGAGCAAAAGCTGTGGGACTGAATAATCTTGGTCGAATTGAAGAAGGGGCTATAGCAGACATAACCTTGTTTGATATGAGTGGCTATGCCTGGCAGCCAAAATTTGACCTTGTTTCGCTGCTGGTGTATTCTGCTCCTTCAAATTCCGCCGATACGGTTATAGTTGATGGCAGAGTACTGATGGAAAAAGGAGAGCTTAAGACCATTGATGAGGAAAGAATTATCCACGAAGCAGCTCAGTCGGTAGAGAGGATTACTGCCTGAGAAGGGAGATACGGCTGTTAAATGGCGGTAAAGAAGAAATTTTACGCCGTGCGTTGTGGGCGCCAGTCAGGAATATATAAGACATGGGCTGATTGCCAGAAGCAGACTATCGGCTATAAAGGCGCTGTTTATAAAGGTTTTTCTACCCTTGAGGAAGCGGAAAACTTTTTGAAAGGGATAGAACCCGAAAAGTCGAATACGGATAATGCTGAGATTAAGATTTATGTTGATGGCTCCTTTGATGGAAAACGGTATGGCTGGGGCTATGCCGTTTTCCAGGCGGGGGAGCTTATTTGTAGTGGAAATGGAGCCGGTGATAATCCGGAATATATCAAACATAGAAATATAGCCGGAGAAGTTTTGGCTGCTGTGTACGCAGCTCGCTGGGCGAGAGAACAAGGACTGGAGGCCGTAACAATTTGTCATGATTATCAGGGAATTTCAGAATGGGCTGAAGGACGCTGGAAAACCAATAATCAAATGACTAAGAAATATGCTGATTTCATGAAAGGCTACAGTGATATCGTAAAATTTGAAAAGGTTTCCGGTCATTCCGGGATAGCAGGGAATGAACTTGCCGATAAACTGGCCAGACAGGCAATAGGTTTATAAAAATTGAGGGGAGGTGGAGCTTCAATGGCTGTAGATAAAAGTAAGAAAACAGAAGGTAAGAGAAGAAAACGATCGAAAAAAATGTCTGGCAGAGAAATGAATGCCAATAGCACTACAAGTGAAAGAAGATATGAAATATACGGCGTTATCATAATGGCGCTGTCTTTGATATGTTTATGCGGACTGTTTAATTTCAACGTGGGATATGTTGGCCTGTATTTTGCCAGGGTAAGTAAATATTTGTTTGGAATTGGTGTCTGGCTTATGCTGATGGTTGCTTTTGCAATAGGCTGGTGTGCTGCGCGGGACCATAAACTGTTTTCAGATAAACAGAAATCATTTGGCATGGTGCTTGGCGTTGTTTCGGTGTGCGCTCTGCTGCACCATCTTTTTGTTCCTGTTAACGGGGAGTTATTGCCGGAAAATATTGTTAGCGGCGGCGGAATAATTGGCGGCTTGTCGTTGTTCGCAATACGAAAGGTTTTGGGAATTACAGGGGGGCTGATTTTTTATTTCGCTTTATTTGTCTGCAGCATTATATTGACTACGGGTTTGTCTTTGTCGGGGGGAATAAAGAAAACAGAGGAAAGCATAAAAAAACAGAGGAAGCGTTTTGTCAGCTCCGGCAATGGTACAAATGAAGGATTTGCCGACAAGGATTCTGTAGGAAAGGATTCATTGTTATCAGCTGCGCCGATTCTTAATAATGATACTTTGCAAATCAACCAGAATAGTATAAAAAAGGAATTGCCTCCTCCTCTGCCCCTGGATTTTGATACATCAATACAACATTTGGATAAGGCTCCGGAGGATGAGGGACTGGTTGAAAACGCCATAAAGGAAGTAAAAAAAGCCGGTGAACTAAAGCTGGAGGGGTTGCTTTATCGTAATTCAGGAAGTAAGTTGTACAATCAGGAAGATGAAGACGACTTTATAGCATCTGCGTCTGATGAAGATGTTATGACTAAATCGAGTTTTTCCGATTTTCAAGGGCCTGAAACTGTAGCGGACTATCAGGATAATAATCCTAATGGGCCGTCTACTATAATAACCAGAACGAAAACAGCTGTGGAGCTGCTTGAAGAAAAGCACCACGCTCTAAAGGCAGAAAACCTTACTAAGTCGGATATTAAAAAACAGGCATTGATTTCCCAGGAATCGATTGAAAATCAGGAAGACAAGGAAGAAGTCCCAGTTACTGGCGATATGAAAAATATTACCGTTGATGTCTCAGAAATACAGGAACAGAGGGAAGGTGACTGCCATATAGTTGAAACGGAAAATAAAATGATTCCAATCTCCGAGTATAAATCCGATAGGTATATAGCCATTCCGGCAAATGAAAAGGAGCATATAGAAGAAAAAGAGTCAGAAGCTTTGGGGCAGTGGGTTGTTACACCTCCGGCATTGGATGAACTTGCTGATAGCATTGGCTGTATCCCTGATGACAGGGAATCGGGGGATAACCGTGATGAAACGTTAGCTGAGACCAGCGAGAAAGAACAGGACGACACTGCCATTGAGAACGGAGCTGAAGCACTCGATTGCTTAGACCAGAGCGCTAAACCTAAATATATAATCCCCCGGATAGAAGAAATTCTTTCAAAGCTGGATAACAATCACTCTGAAGGACTAAGACAGGAAATCAATAGTAAAGCTGAAATCCTTTCAAAGACCATGGCAGATTTTAAGGTCAATGCAAGCATTGTCAACGCTTGTCATGGTCCGGCAGTTACCAGGTTTGAGGTTTCTCCTGCACCGGGAGTTAAGGTAAGCAAGATTACTAACCTGGCCGATGATTTAGCGTTAGCATTGGCCGCTGTTTCAGTGAGAATTGAACCTATTCCCGGAAAATCTGCCGTTGGAATTGAAGTCCCCAACGAAAAGCTTGAAGGGGTAGGATTGCGGGATGTTCTGGAGCATCCTGATTTTGCTTCAGCAAAATCAAAGCTGACCTGTGGCATAGGGATGGACATTAGCGGTGAGCCTGTTTTTGCTGATATCGCTGCAATGCCGCATCTTCTGGTGGCCGGTGCTACCGGCTCCGGTAAATCGGTTTGTATAAACACGCTTATTACAAGTATTCTGTTTAAGGCTACTCCCGATGAAGTAAAGTTTATTCTTATCGACCCCAAGACAGTTGAATTGTCAAACTACAACGGGATACCTCATTTGATGATTCCCGTTGTTACCGATATGAAAAAGGCTGCTTCTGCCCTGAATTGGGCAGTTCAGGAAATGGAAAAACGTTACGCTAAATTAGCGGCCAGCGGTGTCCGCAATATGGAAAGCTACAATAAGATTGCCAGGACTGAAGGCTGGGATGTTTTGCCCTCTGTCGTTATCATTATTGATGAGCTTGCCGATCTTATGATGGTGGCGCCAAAGGATGTGGAGGATGCAATTTGCCGAATAGCTCAAAAGGCTCGCGCAGCCGGTATACATCTTGTACTGGCAACGCAGAGACCATCGGTTGACGTAATAACCGGTATTATAAAAGCAAATATTCCCAGTCGGATTTCCTTTGCTGTTTCTTCACAGATTGATTCTCGTACCATTCTTGATGCTTCAGGCGCTGAGAAGCTTCTCGGTAAGGGAGATATGTTGTTCAGCCCGGTAGGTGTGTCAAAACCGAAACGCGTACAAGGAGCATTTATAAGTGATTCAGAGGTAGAAAAACTGATAAATTTCATTAAGAGTCAGGGACAGGAAGCTGAAATCAATCAGGAGCTGGTTGATTTCACTGAGAATGACAACTCCAAGGCGGAAAATGACGTTGCTGAACAGGAGGATGATTGGAAGGATGAGCTTCTTGATAAAGCGGTAGAATTGGTTATGTCATCAGGCACCGCTTCCACGTCATATATCCAAAGGCGGTTGCGAATAGGGTATTCCCGGGCAGCCCGTATTATCGATATGATGGAGGAGCTGGGTATCATCGGGCCCAGTGTGGCAGGAAATAAGCCAAGGGAAATCTTAATGACACAGGAAGAGGCAAGAGAGGTACTTAGTTAGCGCGGCATACAGGAGTGTACGCAATTATGATTTCTGTTATTATTCCAGCAGCTGGCCAGGGGAAGCGGTTTGGCACCGGAAAAAACAAAGCGTTTGTTTTATTAGCCGGCAAGACGATCCTGGAAAGAACTGTCACGGCTTTTTCTGATTTGCCGGAAATTGGCGAAATAATTATCGTTGTAGCTCCAGATGAGGTTGATGAAATAAAAGGGCAGGTAAAATTTTATCCAAGGCAGGACATTATAAAGGTAGTTGCCGGAGGAGCCGAGCGCCAATATTCAGTCGAAAATGCTCTGGCGGCAGTAAGGGATGACGCTGAAATTGTCCTGATTCATGACGGCGCCCGTCCCCTCATCAGCCGCAGGGTGATTCGACAGATTATACGAGCTGTTCGTGATAATTCGGCGGCTATTGTTGCCGTGCCGGTAAAAGATACAATAAAGGTTGTGGCGTCAGGCGGTTTTGTTACGTCTACCCCAACACGTTCTGAGTTGTGGGCGGTTCAAACACCTCAGGGGTTCAAAAGAGGCCTTTTAATACAGGCATACAGAAAAGCCAGAGAAGAAGGCTTTTTGGGAACAGACGATTCTTCTTTGGTAGAACGGCTGGGAATACCGGTTAAAATTGTTCCGGGTGAATACGAGAACATTAAGATTACAACGCCGGAAGATTTACCGATAGCCAAAATGATTTTGGCAGAAAACAGAGAAAGGAACCTGTTATGAGTAGAGTCGGTATGGGCTATGACGTTCATAAATTGGTGGAAGGAAGAAAACTAATTATTGGCGGAGTCGAGATTCCTCACAGGCTTGGATTACTGGGGCATTCAGACGCTGATGTGCTCCTTCATGCCATTAGTGATGCATTACTGGGAGCAGCAGCGCTGGGCGATATAGGAAAGCACTTTCCTGATGATGATCCGAAATTTGAGGGGGCCGATAGCCGGATACTTCTTCGTCAGGTTGTCAAGCTTGTAAAGGAAAAGGGATTTGACATTGAAAATATCGATGCAACAGTAGTTGCACAGAGGCCAAAGCTGGCTCCTTTTATAGAAAAAATTAGAGAAAATATTGCCGCTGATTTGAAGATTGACTTAGATTGCGTAAATGTTAAAGCAACTACAGAAGAAAAACTTGGCTTTACCGGAAAAGAAGAAGGAATTTCCGCTTACAGTGTTTGCAGCTTAAATAAGGTTTAATGATTCATGATGATAGAGAGGGGACCAGTCCGGACAGTGGACTGGTCTCTTTTTTTGCTGTTGTTAAAGAGCGTCCCTGGCTGATCGTTCCTTCTGCGCACAACGACGACTGAGGTATTAGCTTAAACTTGTTGATTAAATGATCATTCAACCCTTGCCTGTTTGGAGTAGGAGAGACTTTTAGCCGTTATAAATTTGTTTATCAATTTTTCCAATTATTGTGGAAGTTATTGATAATTTGCTGTATAATACTGCTCGTGAATAAAGGAAAGGGCGTCGTGAGACTTAATAGGGAAGTCCGGTACATTCCGGCGCGGTCCCGCCACTGTAAGAAGGAGCAGCTCATTTAGCCACTGGCGTTGTTGCCGGGAAGGTTGAGTATGCGATGATTTTAGCCAGGAGACCTGCCTTTTCTTTCACCGTGATACGATTAGTATCCTGTCTACGATGGATAGGCTAGTAGGTGTAATGTTACATTTTTGTGTGTAAATTGCAGCCTCCTGCCTTTTTATGCGGGGGGTTATTTCTTTGGAAAAGAAGCTGAGAGGCGGCTATACAACGGGCGCCTGTATGGCGGCAGGGGTAAAGGCTGCTTTACATTATCTTATTGAAGGCGAAAGATTAAGCAGCTTGATTCTGACCGCTCTTGACGGAACACCTTTAACAATACCGGTAAAATCTGTAGAGCCTTTGGGTGATCCGTCGGCCGATGGAGTGCGCGTTGAAATCATAAAGGAATCCGGCGATGACCCGGATATAACAAACGGCGCGTCGGTTTTTACAATCACAAAACTGAAGCCCGATCAGTCAATCATCACATTTTCTGCGGGTGAAGGGGTCGGTTACATTACGAAGCCAGGATTGCAGGTACCGGTTGGCGAACCGGCAATCAATCTTGGCCCGCGGAAGCTGGTCCAAACTGTTGTAGACGATTTATTAGGACCGGAAGCAGGGGTAGAGGTTGAAGTTTCAATTCCTGCCGGTACAGAACTGGCAAAGAGGACATTAAACCCGATTTTAGGCGTTGCGGGAGGTATTTCGGTTATCGGAAGTACCGGGGTATTGCGTCCTATGTCTGAGGATGGATTTAAGAATTCCCTTGTCCCGCAAATTGATGTTGCCATGGCAATGGGATACGAGGCGATTGTCTTTGTGCCGGGAAAAATCGGTGAAACCCAGGCCGTCAGGCATGGTATAAATGAACAGGTTATAGTTCAGACGAGCAATTTTATTGGCTTTATGCTGGAAGCGGCTGAACAAAGAGGCGTTAAGGAGCTTCTTTTGTTTGGTCATATTGGTAAGCTGGCAAAAGTTGCAGCCGGCGTTTTCCATACTCATAACCGGATGGGGGATGCCAGATTGGAAACCATAGCTGCTTATGCCGCTCTTTACGGCTTACCACCGGAGGGGGTAAAGCGGGTCCTTGAGTCAATTACCACAGAAGAGGCCATGACGGTTATTTCTGAGTATAAGCTGGATAAGGTGTATGAGGTAATTGCTCAACGAGCCAGTGAGCGGGCAATGCGATTCGTATTCGGCAATATAAAAATAGGAACCGTCTTGGTTACTCTAAAGGGTGATGTTCTGGGCATGGACGAAAACGCCAGAGCGATTGGTCGAAAATTAGGATGGGACATGGATGATGCATAAAATTGTTGTAGTCGGGATCGGTCCGGGAAATCCTGATTTTGTTTTACCAGCAGGCAGAAAAGCTATTGACTCCGCCAGAGTATTGGTGGGAGGAAAACGAGCGCTTGACGACTTTTCCAGCGGAAGCTCTGAACAGGTGATATTTCCAATCAGAGCAGATATTAGAGCAGTTTTGGATTTCATCCGTGCAAGCCTGGATAAAAGTGATGTCGTTGCAATGGTATCAGGGGATCCAGGGTATTTTTCCCTGCTTGATGCGATCCTGCGAGAGTTTCCAAGGGATATTATTAAGGTTATTCCGGGTATAAGCTCGGTACAGTACGCTTTTGCAAGATTGTCACTGCCATGGCATGAAGCGGAATTCATAAGCTTTCACGGCAGAACCCCCGATAAGGCAAGATTGCAGTATAAAAAAGGGCGCATACTCGGATTCATTACTGATACAAAGCAAAATTCCCATACTATTCCTGAGCTGCTCATAAGTCTCGGGTGGCCGGAAAATTCATACCTCGCTGTTGCATCAAGATTATCGTACAGCGATGAATATATTGTTGAAACGACTTTGAGTAAGGCACCAGAAACCGTATTACAGACACATTGCGTATTGGTGGTGAAGGCAGAATGATTTATTGTGGAATTGAGGATAGTGAGTTTATTCGCGGCAAGATTCCAATGACAAAACAGGAAGTCCGGATTCTTACCCTGATAAAGGCGCGGATTTCACCCACTGATGTTGTTTACGACATCGGCGCAGGGACAGGCTCAATATCAATCGAAGCTGCCAGAATCGCTGACGAAGGCAAAGTTTATGCCGTAGAAAGGAATCCGGAAGGAATATCCCTTATACGAGAAAACATGAATAAGTTTCAGGTTGATAATGTGGAGATTGTTTCGGGAGAAGCTCCAGGGGCATTGGCGGGGCTGCCAGGCTGCGATGCAGCTATAATAGGTGGCAGCGGCCGTAATCTTGAAGGTATTTTGGATATTGTCCACGAGCGGTTGAAGGTTGGCGGAAGAGTTATTCTAAATTGTATTACCATCCAGACAATTGCTTCTTGTCTGGAATACTTGAGAAGCCATTATACAGAATTCGATTATGAAGCGATTCAGGTTCAGGTCAACCGGCTGAAGGCAGTAGGGCCATATGATATGGCTGATGCTGTCAATCCAATATATATAGTCACTGCAATAAAAAAAGCATAATACGGTGCTGCTCATGTATGCTGTTGAACCGACACAATTAGGAGGAAAAAATATGCTCGTATCGATTGTTGGCGCCGGTCCTGGCGACCCGGAACTCATTACTGTAAAAGGTCAAAATTTACTGAAGCGCGCAGATGTTATCATCTATGCAGGCTCCTTGGTAAATCCATCGTTGCTTGAATTTGCCAAAAACGGCTGTGCAGTTTTTAATTCCGCATCGATGACGCTTCCGGAGGTTATTGACATAATAGTAAAGGCGGTTGCTGAAGGAAAGCGGGTTGTCCGCCTTCACACCGGCGACCCGGCTATTTATGGCGCTATTCAGGAGCAAATGGATGAGTTGAAAAAGCATAATATTGATTATGAAGTTATCCCTGGTGTCAGTTCATTTCTGGCAACAGCAGCCGCTTTGAAACAGGAATATACGCTTCCTGGCGTATCCCAGACTGTAATAATTACCCGCAATGAGGGCCGCACACCGGTTCCTTCCCGGGAAAATCTCCGTTCTTTGGCTGCCCATCAGTCTACAATGTGTATTTTCCTTAGCGTACATATGCTTCAGCAGGTTGTTGAAGAATTGATTTCCGGTGGATATGACAAGACAACTCCTATTGCAATTGTACAGAAGGCGTCTTGGCCTGAGCAGAAAATTGTTCGGGCTACGCTTGAGACAATTTGTGAAGAGATAAAGGATAAGGATATTTCCCGCACCGCAATGATCGTCGTCAGCAAAGTTCTTGATAACGATTATGAGCTTTCCCGTCTTTACGCCCCTGATTTTAGTCACGGTTACCGCAAGGGCAATGAAGCATGAGATGTGCTGCCTTTACAGTCACTGCTCACGGAATTGAGTTAGCGGAGAAGCTGAGAGCGGCGGGAATCGGCTCCGTTGATGTTTTTGTAAAGGAGGGAAAGCCGGCTCCTGATGATGCAAAGCATTACAGCCGCCTCGCTGATGTGGTTGGTGACGCCTTTTCCCGCTATGATGCCCTGATTTTTTTCTCCGCAATAGGGATTGCAGTCAGATTGATTGCTCCGCATTTGCAAAGCAAACTGCTTGATCCAGCCGTCATCGTTGTCGATGATCGAGCAAGATATGCCATCAGTCTTTTGTCAGGTCATGTTGGCGGAGCTAATGCATTGACATATCAAATAGCCGAAGCATTGAAAGCACAGCCCGTCGTTACGACAGCGACAGACGTAAATGAGCTGGTGGCTCCTGATATTATAGCCACAGAGCTTGGCTTGAAGCCACATCCGAAATCTATGATTGAACGGATAAATTCAAGCCTGTTGGCCCATAGACCGATTTATTATTACATAGATAAATCATTCACCCGGGCTGAATTTTTTCGGCAGAAGCTGGGTGAACGGGGAATTGGCTCTGAACTCGTGACAGTTGATGAAGCTGTTTCTACAAAAGAGTTAGGGGTTTTTATTACACCGAAAGCACTGCCTGTATGTGAAAAACTGATGTATCTTCATCCGCGCAGGCTTATTGCCGGTATTGGTTGTAGAAGAGGTGTTCCTGAAGAAGAAATTAAAAGCGCGCTGTCGGCTGCCTGTGAACTGATCGGACAGGAGATTTCTGCCGTTTCCCTTATTGCCAGCACCATTGTGAAGGCTGATGAGGAAGGAATACTGGCACTAGCGGACCATTTGCAAATACCAATCAGATTTTTCAAGAATGAGGAGCTGGAAAGAAAAATTGAAGAATATGATTTGGACCAGTCTGATTTTGTTAAAAGTAAAATCGGCGTAGGAAATGTGTGTGGCGCCGCGGCTATTTCCTGTGTAGAGCGGGGAGTTTTTGCGCTGGAAAAAACAAAGTTTAAGAAAGTGACGGTGGCATTGGTATGGGAAAAATAACTGTTATCGGTATTGGACCGGGCAGCTATGATAATTTAACTCCGGAGGCAAGGGAAGCCATAGTTTCTGCTGAGGTTGTGGCAGGCTACAAGCCATATATTAAACTGATCGAGGATCTGGTTGGAGGCAAGGAAATCATCGGTAACGGAATGATGCAGGAGGTGGATCGGTGCCGCTTGGCTGTCGAATCAGCCTGTAAAGGGAAGAACACCATTGTAGTATCTTCCGGTGATTCCGGTGTCTACGGGATGGCGGGTCTTGTTCTTGAAATCATTCTTAAGATGGCGAAAGAGGATAGACCTGAGGTAAAGATCATTGCAGGCTTGTCTGCGGTATATGCCTCGGCCGCTATTCTCGGGGCCCCCTTGATGCACGATTTTGCGATAATCAGCCTCAGTAACCGATTGACTCCTCTCGAGCTTATTATGAAGAGAGTGGAACTTGCCGCTCAGGGTGATTTTGTAATCGCTTTCTACAATCCAAAGAGCAAGAGCCGTTCTACTCATATTGAAGAAGCGCAAAAGATCCTCCTCAAGTACAAATCTCCGGACACACCCGTTGGGATTGTAAACAACGCTACCAGAGCAAATCAAACCAAAGTGATTTCTACTCTGAAGGACTTTACAAAAGAGGATATAAATATGTTCTCAATGGTCATCATCGGCAATTCACAGACCTTCGTTCAGGACGGTTTTATGGTTACACCTCGCGGGTACAACGTATGATATTCGTAGCTGCTGGCACTCGGGACGGCCGAGAGCTTGCCGGTCTTCTCCTGAGTAATGGTTACCCGGTTACCGCTTCTGTTGTAAGCAGATATGGAAGCGAGCTGTTGTCCAGGTACCCGGGCATGAAGATAAATGATAAGCCTCTTGATGAAAGAGGTTTATCGGAATACATTGAGAAATACGATATTAAAGTGTTTGTCGATGCAAGTCATCCCTACGCGGCAAATGTGTCACAAAATGCCATGAATGCCTGCAAAAAGGCGAGAGTGCCGTATATCCGCTACGAAAGACCGGCAACGCCAATAAATTGTAAAAATCTTTCTGTGGTAGAAAATTATGAACAGGCGGCCGAAAAGGCGGCTGGACTGGGGAAGACAATATTTCTTACTACCGGTAGCCGGAATATACAGCAATTTATCTGTTCACCCTGCTTGTCCGGGCACAGAATTGTCGCCAGAATTTTACCAACGGCAGCTGTAATAGAGGAAGTTACGTCTTTAGGATTATCGCCAAAAGACATAGTTGCCCTGCAAGGGCCGTTCAGCCGTGAGTTTAACCGTGAGATGTTCCGTCAGTATGGCGCTGATGTAATCATAACAAAAAACAGCGGCAGTATCGGTGGTACTGATACTAAATTCAGCGCGGCTGATGATTTGGATTTACCGGTGATACTCGTTGACAAACCGGCGATCAAATATGAAAATTTAGCCGTAGACTTTGAGACTGTCATTGAGTTTGTGGCTGGGAATATGAATTTAAGAGGTGAATAACATGGACTTTATTAAACAACCAATGGAAATAGAAAACAAGAGCATGGACATTATTGCTCCTTACCTTGCCGACCTGAATCTCAACGAAGCAGAGACCAAGGTATATTCCCGCATGATACACGCTTCCGGTGACGTTAGCTATGCGGAAGTTATCAGAATTAGTCCTGATGCTATCGAAGCAACGAAAGCCGCGTTGCTTCGAGGGGCCAATATCTATACTGATGTTGAGATGGTCCGCACCGGAATCCACAAACCGTCTTTTAATCGATACGGAGGAAAGATAGAATGTCGGATTTCAGATCCGGAAATTGCTGAAAAAGCAAAGAGGGAAGGAACAACAAGGGCAATGGCGGCAATGCGTCATTTTGGCAAGGCGCTTGATGGGGCTATAGTTGCTATCGGCAATGCTCCTACAGCCCTTTTTGAAGTACTGAGAATGGCTCGTGAGGAAAACATCAGACCTGCTGTCATCATTGGTATCCCGGTTGGTTTTGTCGGTGCTGCCGATTCGAAGGCAGAGCTGGCTGAATTCGGCGAAATCCCCTATGTTACGGTGGAAGGAACAAAGGGAGGAAGCCCTATCGCCGCGTCTGTTATCAATGCTATTCTTTATCTGATTGATAATCGTCGGTGATCACCATGAAGCAGCGTATTCCTCGGATAGTTATAGCGGCCACGCAAAGTGGTTCTGGAAAAACGACAATAGTTACAGGCCTCCTTGCAGCATTAAAGGAGAACGGTTTGAAGGTCCAATCCTATAAGGTTGGACCTGATTACATTGACCCCGGTTACCACGAAATAGCTTCCGGCCGTCCGGGTCATAATCTGGATACCTGGCTCGTAACCGAGGAAAGGCTGGCAGAAATATTTGCCAGAACAGCAAATAATGCTGATATAGCTATTATAGAGGGCGTGATGGGACTTTATGATGGTGGCAGGAATGGCATAAGCAGCACTGCCTCTGTTGCAAAATTACTGGATGCCCCGGTGCTTTTGGTAATTAACGCAAAATCTATGGGAGAATCAGCGGCGGCACTAGCCTTTGGCTTCAAGCAGTACGATCCGACAGTTAATATTGCCGGGGTTATCCTCAATCGGCTTGGTTCTCCTACTCATCGCCAGATGATCGAGGAGGCGCTGGAGAAGCTCGATATCCCTGTTTACGGCGCTGTTTCCAGAAACGATAAAATGAATATGCCGGAGCGTCATTTAGGTCTTGTTCCGGTACAGGAAAACAACTCTGAAGCAGAAGTTGTTGCCGAAATTGGACGGACAGTCGGCTCGTCAGTTGATATCGAGGCAATAATCAGATTGGCAAAGGAAGCCTCTGAGTTGGAGATTACCGAAAGGTATGCTCTTCCAGTTGAACGAAAGGTCCGGATCGCTGTTGCCAGAGACGATGCTTTTACATTTTATTATCCTGAAAGCATCTATCAGCTCGAAATGGCCGGAGCTGAAATACTCCCCTTTAGTCCTCTCAGCGATGATGCGCTGCCTGAGGCAGATGGGCTCATTCTTGGCGGAGGATTTCCGGAAATGTTTGCCGCTCAGCTGTACGCCAATGAAACTATGCGCGATTCCATAAGCCGCGCGGCTGACAGTGGAATGCCCATTTATGCAGAGTGCGGCGGGTTTATGTATCTCATGAGGGAAATGGTTGATTTTGATGGAAATCATTTTCCGATGACGGGCATTGTTCCCGGCTCGGTAGAAATGAACAAAAAACTACAGACTGTAGGCTATGTTGAAGCAACGATGGCAAGGGATACAGTTCTGGGGAAAAAGGGAACTGTCCTACATGGTCATGAATTTCATTTTTCTTCTGAATTTGTTCCGGAAAATATAGATCCCAAAGAGTACCCCCGAGCCTTTACATTTCAACGCATGAGGAATATTCCTCCATATATGGCAGGATATGCGCAGGGAAATATATTGGGATCGTATCTGCACATTCATTTTGCCGGATGTCCTGATGCAGCTGAATATTTTGTAAAAAAATGTCTGGAATATCGTTGTCAACAGGAGAAATAAAGTGGGAAAAATTGTTCTTGTTACCGGGGGTTCCCGAAGTGGAAAGAGCGCCTTCGCCGAGGAATACATCAAGAAGCTCTTTGAACAGGGGGAAAAAGTCGGTTATGTAGCAACCTCCCAGATTTTTGATGACGAGATGAAATTCAGGATAAAACTTCATCAGGAACGCCGCCCTGCCGCCTGGACAACGTATGAAGCCCCTTACGATGCGCACATGGCTTTGGAGCAGGCGTCAAAAGAGGGCTGTACAGCGATTCTTTTTGACTGCGTTACTATATATATGAGTAATCTCCTCTGTTCCGTGGAATCAATTGATGACTCTGAAAAAAATTACGCGCTGGCCAATGAAAAGGTAAATAAATTGATAGAGGCGGCAAGAGATAACAAAGGCACAACAGTTTTTGTCACGAATGAAGTAGGGGCCGGTATTGTACCGGAGAATAAATTGGCCCGGGAATATCGTGATATTGCCGGTCTTGCCAACCAATGGCTGGCAAAAGAGGCGGACGAGGCATATTTCGTTGTATGTGGCATACCGGTAAATCTTAAAGCAATTTCAAATGAATAATTAGGGAAGAGGTATAACATGACACAGTATATTATGCTTCAGGGAACAAGCTCAAATGTGGGAAAAAGTATATTGGCAACCGCTCTCTGCCGCATTTTCCTTCAGGATGGCCGTCATGTTGCGCCCTTCAAAGCGCAGAATATGGCGCTTAATTCCTATGTTACGAAAGACGGCAAGGAAATGGGCCGGGCTCAGGTAGCTCAGGCCGAGGCCGCCGGACTTGATCCTGATGTGGATATGAATCCCGTTCTGTTGAAACCGACGGGAAATGCTTCTTCTCAGGTTGTGTTGCTTGGCAGACCGATTGGTAATATGTCTGCCAGAGATTATCATAAGGGCTATTCAACAAAGTTGTTTGGTGAAGTTAAAGCAGCTTTGGCACGGTTGGAAGAAAAGTACGATACCATTGTCATTGAAGGCGCGGGAAGTCCGGCCGAAGTAAATTTGAAAGCCAATGACATTGTTAATATGGCAGTTGCCCGTTATCTTCATGCTCCGGTTCTGCTTATTGCCGATATAGACAGAGGCGGCGCGCTGGCCTCCCTGGTGGGAACGCTTGAATTATTGACTCCTGAAGAAAGGGATTTGGTAAAGGGGCTCATCATAAATAAATTCCGTGGCGATGTCACATTGCTCCAGCCGGCGGTGGAATTCCTTGAAGAAAAAACCGGAAAGCCTGTTTTGGGCATTATTCCTCACGTCGTTCATTTAGGGATTGATGATGAGGATTCTGTTGCTCTGGAAACAAAGGGAATTGATGAAAAAAAAGCCGATATAAAGATCGCTGTCATAAAGACGCCGAAGATTTCAAACTTTACGGATTTTGAATGTCTTTCAGGCGAAGAAGACGTATCCGTATCATATATTGACCGGCCTGAGGAAATAGATAAGCTCGGCAAGATAGATCTGATCATGCTCCCAGGCAGCAAAAACACTACTGAGGATATGATTTATATACGAAAGTGCGGGCTTGAGGCAAAGATAAAAGAAAAAGTGACTGAAGGCATTCCTTTGATAGGTGTCTGCGGCGGTTATCAAATGCTGGGCAGGGAAATCAGGGACCCAAATCATACAGAATCGCAGTTTGATGGAACGCCCGGTCTTGGTTTGCTGGATATGGTAACGGACTTCAGCGCGGAGAAGCTTACTTCTCAGGTAATCGCTGATTGTCATGGTCTCCATTTCCTCGGTCAAACCATAGATGCCTCTGGTCTTCACGGATATGAAATCCATATGGGCGAAACTGAGTTTACCGGTATGGGAGATGAACATCCTTTGGTAATAACCGAGCGGGCCAATGAAGCTGTTCAGGCGGCTGAAGGAACAGTCCGCGCAGACGGGCTTGTTTTCGGTACATATATTCACGGGATATTTGATCACGATGAATTCCGCCGTTCCGTAATAAACGCCCTGCGGGTAAAGAAGGGGCTGCCAGCTTTGGAAAATAAACGCAACGTCTATGCGGAAAAGCAGCGAGCTTATGATAATTTGGCCGGAAAAGTACGGGCTGCTCTTGATATGGATAAACTTTATAAGATTCTTGGTGAACAATAAATGATTACCGGCTGGGCAGCGTTCCTTATTGACTGTCTGATAGGCGATCCCCGCTCTTCAATTCATCCTGTATGCCTGATGGGAAATCTTATTTCACTGTTGGAAAAGTTATTTTATAATGAATCTGACAGTGATGCGGTTAAAAGAATTAAGGGCTCAGCCCTGATGGTACTCACGCTCATTATCTGTACCAGTATAGCTGTTCTTATACAAATGCTGGCTGGCATGTCAGGCATTCCGCATCTTGAGTTTGCCGTTGAGGCTTTCTTCCTCAGTATGGTAATATCTCCCCGCTCCCTGGCTGAGGCGGGAAGAGAGATAAGGGAATACCTTGAAAACGGCGACCTGGTTAATGCTCGTCTGAAAGTCGGATGGATCGTCGGCCGGGACACGGATAAGCTTTCAGTTGGCGAATGTACAAGAGCAACGGTTGAGACAATATCAGAAAATATCACTGATGGAATATTGTCTCCATTATTTTACTGGGCTATTGGCGGGTTGCCTTTGGCCGTTGCCTACAGGGCTGCTAATACCATGGACTCGATGATCGGCTATAAAAACGACAAATATCTTTTCTTTGGACGGACGGCAGCTCTTTGCGATGATGTGTGGAACTATATCCCGGCTCGAATTACCGGTATCCTGCTGGTGGCAGCTGCCTGGTTCTGGAGATATGATTACCGAAATGCCTGGAAAATGATGCTTCGTGACGCTGACAAGCATCCCAGCCCGAACGGCGGCTATGCCGAGGCGACTGTTGCCGGCGCATTGGGTATCAGACTCGGCGGATTGAATTATTATTTTGGCAGGCCGTCATTCCGGGCGTATATGGGAGAGCCAATAAACGAATTGGGACCAATTCATATTCGTCAGGCTACGCGCCTGATGTACACGGTAACGGTTTTTTTCCTTTTGATTATCACTCTGGTTAAGCTTTGAGATTGATTATGTTACGACCATATTTTATCGGATTGCAGTTTCTTACCCGGATAAGTCTGGTTAAACAGGATAATTGGACAGAGGAAGATTTTGGTCAAAGCGTAAAGTTTTTTCCTTTGATAGGGGCCACATTAGGTATTGTGTATGCTGCCTTTGCCTATGTGCTGACCGCCCTGCTTCCGGAAAATGGGATTGCATTTCCGGTTCACTTTGCTGCTGCAATTATGTTGATCCTTCCGGTTCTCTTTACCGGAGGAATTCATTGTGACGGATTTATGGACACCATGGACGGTTTATTCTCCGGAAGAAAACCTGAGAGAATGCTGGAAATAATGAAGGACAGCCGCGTTGGTTCAAATGGTGTCTTCGCCTTTGTTACCCTCATGATTTTTGAGCTTTGCATAATACTTGACATGGCTCCCGCTCAATTGGTACCGGCGTTTTTCCTTCTTCCGATTATCGCCAGATACATGATGACACTGGCAATAGTGTTTTATCCATACGCCCGGCCTGAGGGAATGGGAAAAGCCTTCAAAATGTACGCAGATAATCGTACTCTTACTTTTGCAACCATATCAACGGCTGTTTTTGTCCTACCTTTTGGCCCTTTAGCCTGGGTATCTTTGGCCGTGGGTTATTTGTTCATGCGTTATTTTGCAGCTTTTGCGGTAAATAAAGTAGGCGGCCTTACCGGTGATATATATGGCTGTATAACTACTCTTGTTGAAGGACTTGTCATGCTGACTTTTATGCTCGGATTAAATATAATGTAATCAGGAATTATAAACGTCACATTGTAATGCTATTCTTCAGGAGAACAGACTTGGCCAATTTTATTACTTCTGTGTATAAGGGCGATGGAAATATCAGCTAAGGGAAGGGGTTCTTCGTTGCTTACATAGTTGAAATGAGGAGCCGTCTTTTAGTATTTGTAATTTGTTGTTGATTGGAGTGTCGACTTAGTGGAGCTTACAGTTAAGGTTCCCGGTTCTTGCGGTGAACTGGTGCAGGGGACGCACCGGGGAACGCCCTATCTGATTACCTGCCCGATAAATCTTTACACCCGCGTTACAATCACTGACAAACACAATAATATCAGCGGCCTTGGGGTAAAATCCCAGGCCGCATTGAAGAGGACACTGGATTATTTAGGAAAAACCGATTTTGATTACGGTATAACCCTAAGTTCAGAACTGCCTATTGGTAAGGGAATGGCCTCCAGCAGTGCGGATATAGCGGCAGTTTGTTTTGCTGTTGCCGCAGCTTACGGAGTAGAGCTTACAGCTCCGGAGGTCAGCAGAATCGCTGCCGGTATAGAGCCTACCGATGGCGTTTTCTTTGAGAATATAATCAGGCTGAATCATATGACAGGCGAGTGCCTGGAAACGATGGAAGAATATCCTCGTTTGAAGATAGCGGTTTTTGATGCCGGCGGAGCAGTTGACACCGTATCATTTCATGAGAGACCTGATTTAGCTGAGCTTTCTATCAGGAATGAGCAGATAACTGACGCTGCCTTGGAGCTTATTCGCAGCTCCAGCGCACCGGCTGCCTGGGCCGAGGCGGCTACAAAGAGTTCACTGGCGAACCAGTCGATACTGCCCAAGAAGGATTTGTCCGATATGATCAAAGCGGCAAGAGAACGCGGCGCATTGGGAGTAAACGTTGCCCACAGCGGTACAGTAATCGGGATCCTGTTTTCTCCCGATACAGTCCAGGAGCATATTGATGAAATTGCAAACAGGTTGGCGGCCCTGTTCAGCCACCTTCATTATTGTGAAACGGTAGAGCTTACTTCCGGCGGACGAATAATGGAAATTTTAGATTAAGCGGGGGAGAAGATGGATAGATTCGTTCACGGTGGCAATATTTATGATGATTCCCCGGCAGGAAGGAAATGGCTTGACTTTAGCGCTAACATCAATCCGCTTGGCCTTAGTGAGTCCGTAAAAAGGGCAATATCTGACTCGATAAAGGAAATTGTCCACTATCCGGACCCTTCGGGGAAAAATCTCAAAGAGGCGATTTCTGCTCATTACGATGTTGATGTGTCGGAAATCGTGCTCGGCAATGGCGCTGCCGAGCTTTTTTATGTTTTGATGCATACGATAAGACCACAAAAAATATTACTTCCGGGTCCCTCCTTCAGCGAGTACGAGAGAGCTGCCATTTCTTCAGGGGCATCGGTTGATTATTTCCGTATGCTGCCAGCGGAAGGCTTTCGATTAAATCAGGAGAAACTGATAAAAAATACGGCAAATTATGATGCGGTGTTTCTTGGGAACCCCAATAACCCGACCGGGTGCCTTTTGGAAAGTGATTTTATAATCCGCCTGGTTGAAAGCGCTCCTGAAACTACCATCATCATTGATGAATCATTCCTTGATTTCCTTCAATCTGACGATGGCTATTCGGTGCGAAGCCAGGTCAGCCGTTACCGGAATCTCGTGGTCATTGCTTCTCTTACGAAATTCTATGCTATTCCCGGGCTTCGTTTGGGTTTTGGTTTGATGAACGGACAGCTGGTGAAAAAAATAGATATGCAAAAAGACCCCTGGAACGTTAATCTTCTGGCTCAAAAAGCAGGCATAGCCGCTCTTGCTGACGGAAAATACCAAACAAAAACCAGAAATTTTGTAGACTCGGAAAGGGAATACCTTCTAGCATCCTTGAAGCAGCTTAATCTGGGAATCAAGTTATTTGCTCCCACAGTAAATTTTATATTAGTGGATATTCAAAACTGCAGTCTTCAGCATTCCAAATCAGATAGAATAACCGCGGCAGAGGTTGCAGCTGCATACAGAGAAAACGGTGTTCTCGTAAGAAATTGTGATAATTACCCACTGCTTGACGATACCTACATTCGTATAGCAGTCCGAACCAGAGAAGAAAATAATCGATTTTTAGAGATTACAAAACGGATTTTTCAGGAAAGTGACATATTATGACGAGAGTTATCCTTATTCGCCATGGTTTGACGGAATGGAATAATGCAGGAAGGTACCAGGGGCAATCAAATACGGATTTATCTAAAGACGGTTATAATCAGGCGAAGCTATTGGCAGAGAATTTCCCCGTTGAAAATGTGGACTGTATTTATTCCAGCGATCTAAAGCGAGCCTTTGCAACTGCGGAGGCAATCGCTCGCAACTTCAAACTTGAGGTCATTACTGATAAGGCATTTCGCGAGCTTGATTTCGGTGATTGGGAGGGTTTGACCTATGAAGAAATCAATAAGGTCTGGCCGGAAGAGATTTCAAATTTTTTTGGCGCCCCGGAAAATCTGTCAATCCCAAATGGAGAAACATTCACCCGATTGGCTGAACGTTCGGTAAACAGGCTGAAGAGCATAATAGCCGAAAACATTGGAAAAACAGTTGTGGTAGTCGCTCATGGTGCAGTGATAAGGTCAATGCTGGCTACGCTGATGCACATCCCCCTGCATTATCTCTGGTCGCTCCGACAGGATAACACGGCGGTAAATGTGTTGCGATTTGACGGTGATTATGTTATGGTAGAGACCATTAACAATACGGCGCATCTGGGCAAATTTCTTCCCTCGGGCCTCGTCAAAGGTCAGAGCCCCAAAAAATAAATGAGGATGATCAATATGGCAAAAGTACTTGTTCTTCATGGTCCGAACCTCAACCTTTTAGGAACCAGAGAACCGGAAATTTATGGCCGTACAACGCTGGCTGATATTGCGGCAATGCTAAAAAAAAGAGCCGCTGAAGAGGGTGTTGAACTGGTTTCCGTTCAGTCAAACTATGAGGGAAAGCTGGTTGATGAAATTCAGCAGGCAAGGGCAAACGGATTTGATTATATTATTCTGAATGCGGCGGCGTTTACTCACTACAGTATTGCTATCCGCGATGCCATTGCGGCTGTTGAGGTGCCGGTGATTGAAGTGCATCTCTCCAATATTCATACGAGAGAAGAGTTTCGCCATCATTCCGTCATCAGCGCTGTCGTGCTGGGTCAGATCGCCGGGTTCGGAGTAGATAGCTATATGGCGGCGCTGGAGGTTATTCTCCGCCGCTTGCGGGCTGCCGGAAAGACGGGAATATCCTTATGATTAAAGACCGTATAAATCACCTGCGAGATTATTTACGGGAAAATAAAATTCCTGCGGTATTGATAAGCAAGGATGAAAACGTCCACTACTTCAGCGGTTTTTACGGAGATAGCGCAATGCTCCTTATCACTGAAGACAAGGCGTACCTCATAACGGATTGCCGCTATATCGAGCAGGCACAACAGCAGGCGCCTCTTTATGAATTGATAGAGCAAAAAGAAGGGCTTATCAAAGTAAGCGCAGATTTGGCAAAAAAAATCCGCGTCCCTTCTGTCAGCTTTGAAGGAAGCTCATTGACATTTAATGAATATTCAAAGCTGGCAAAGGAACTTCAGCCCATTAAACCGGGCATTTCCGTTTCCCTTGATGAGCTGCGGGTTATAAAAGAAAGAGAAGAAATTGCCTGCATTGAAAAAGCCTGTGATATTGGTGACGATGCTTTTGAAGACATCATCGCTTATATTAGGCCAGGCATGACTGAAATAGAAGTAGCGGCGCGGTTAGAAAATACTATGCGCTGTCTCGGCTCGGAGAAAGCTTCTTTTACAACTATAGTCGCTTCAGGAAAAAGAGGTAGTTTACCTCATGGAATCGCAACAGATAAGTTGATTTTTGAGGGTGAATTTGTTACAATTGATTACGGTGCTGTATACAGAGGGTACCACTCCGATGTAACCAGGACTGTTTGCATTGGGACAGCTAACGAAAAACAGCGCGAAATCTATGCGGCTGTATTGTCGGCGCAGGAATTGGGGGTCTCTCTGGTAAAGCCCGGCGCTTCAGGAATAGGCGTAGACAAGCAGGCACGTCTCTTGTTGGAGGAAGCCAGATTTGCAAAGTATTTTGGCCATGGGCTTGGTCATAGCGTCGGTCTTGAGATACATGAAGAACCGCGCTTGTCCCCTAAGAGCAATTGCAACAGTCTTAAAGCAGGCACCGTTATCACCGTTGAACCGGGGGTGTATATTCCCGACTGGGGTGGAGTCAGGATAGAGGATACGGTTTTGGTTACTGAAACCGGCTCAAGGAGACTGACAAAAAGCAGTAAACAACTTTTAGAAATAAAAGGTAATTAAAAGAATTATAATAGGGGAGAGTTTCAAATGATTTCAAGTACAGATTTCCGCACTGGTCTTACCATTGAGATTGACAACGCAGTATGGCAGATCGTTGAATTCCAGCATGTAAAACCGGGCAAGGGCGCGGCTTTTGTTCGCACCAAAATGAAGAATGTCGTTACCGGGGCTGTTATCGAGCGTACCTTCAACCCGAACGAGAAAATGCCCCCGGCTCATCTTGAGACTCGCAAGATGCAGTACCTCTATGAGTCTGATGGAATGTATACTTTCATGGATCAGGAGACCTATGAGCAGGAAGAAATCAGCAAGGAACAGCTGGGCGACGCTCTTAACTATCTGCTCGAGGAAATGGAAGTTGCCGTTCAGTCCTACAAGGGCCGCATCATTGGTATCAGTCTTCCAAACTCCGTCGTTCTGGAGGTAACTGAATGTGAGCCCAGCGTTAAAGGCAACACTGCCACTGGCGCAACCAAAATGGCTACCGTTCAGACCGGTTATGAGGTGCGCGTCCCCCTCTTTGTTAATGAAGGCGATAAGCTCCGTATCGATACTCGTACCGGCGCTTACATTGAACGTGCCTGATGGCCCCAAGTCTAAATAAATATCCCCCGGAGTAGCCGGGGGATATTTATTTAGACTATAATTGTTTTCTGGTTGGTGAAAATGACAAAGCCAGGTTTTGCTCCTGATGGCTTTTTGACGTATTTGACTCGGGTATAATCGACAGGGACATTACTTGACCCCTTTGCCTTGCTGTATTCAACTGCCAGTCCGGCAGCTTGAAGCAGTGTTTCTTCAGGTAGAAGCTGTGGAGTTAAACCTGCCTCAGTGAGCTTAATTATAACATGGGAGCCGGGAATGTCCTTTGTGTGAAGCCAAATATCATCTTTATGGGCGATTTTGAATGTAAGGCGGTCGTTTTGGTTATTGTTCTTCCCAACGAGAATTTTGATTCCATCAGGAGAAACAAAAGAAAATGGTTCGGAGCTCTTCTGGGAAAAAGGTTTCTTTTTCCCTTTTTCATTGAGAAGACCCGCTTGGATAAGTTCACTGCGAATATCTTCAATTTCAATGGGCAGCGTAGAGGATTCAAGGGAATTCTCAAGGCCCTGCATATAGGCAAGATTCTCTTTTGCCAGAACGATCTGCTGGCGCATCAATTCTTTTCCCCGCTTGAGTTTGGCATATTTCTTGTACAGGTTCTGAATATTTTCTCCAATGGAAATCTTTTTGTCCAGGACAATAATAATTTTACCACTGCCATATATATCATTTAGGGCTACTTCACTATCGGCATGATCCTTTAGGGTATACCGGTATGTTTGAAGGTTATCGGCGCTTATTCGGTAAATCTCTGCATTGTCAGCCTGGTTAAGTTCACCTGACAGGACGGCTATCTTGTTTTGAAGGCGGACGATTTCTGCTTTCACCAGCTTTTGAAACCTGTCTTTATCGGGAGGAATATAGCTGCCGATTACTTCGACCGCTTTTTCAGCCAGAGAGCTGAGACTGTCAAAGAAAACAGGGCCATTTGGCGCATCTTTATGAGAAAAATAGTGCAAAGGAAATGCTGCCTGGGCTAATAGCTTTCCATTTGCATCAAGAACAATACAGGGCTTGAGATTGTCATCAGAAACTGCTTTAACAGTCTCTGTAAGAGAAGTAGCCAAAGCAGAGCAGTCCAGATCATCGAGATCATTTACTGTCATTGAGGCCGAAAGTCCGGCCGAGTAAGCAATTTCTCTTGCTGTGACCGGGCCAAATCCCTGACATACGGCAATAAGAGCCTTATCGAGACGGGTATCATTGAAGGAACGTACCTGCTGAATAATATCTTTCACCGGAGCGGCCAAAGGGTCAAGTCGCGCTGTATCTGGTGGCAGGCAATAATCATCACCCGGCAGGACAGTGCGTATGCGGCTGGAATTATTGCCTACTTTCCTTAGCGCATCCGTAATAATACTGTCTGTGACAAGAATTATATTGGAATATTTTCCCATAAGCTCGCAGACCAGGGATTTTGTGACAATTTTTCCGCCAGCCCCAAGAAAATCTACATCGATGATTATGATACGATCCAAACCATACTGCCTTATAGCCGCTATGCGTCCCGTCTCTATCTGCTTGCGCAAAACCATACAAAAAACAGGCGGCTCTGCCGGACTGTCAAAGGGATTTTTCCGACAATAAACCACTGGATTTTGCGGGGAAACGGATAGGCAAAGGCAATATGTACTGCCAGGCTGGCGTACAAAAAGCTGCACCGTCTGTTTATTAGGCTGCGTTATTTTGTCTATGCGTCCACCTGACAGTAGCGTATTAAGCTCATTAGCCAAAGGCCGCATAGAGAATCCATCGAGACTCATTGTTTACCTCATGAAGTATGTAGTGAAAATCTTGGGCAGGGAACAATTGCCCATTGATAATGCCCTGTAGATTATATTTTTTATAATACCTCCATAGGTTATATCAACAATCACAAAAAATCAACAGGGAACTGAACTGCGAAAAGGAATTCGCTAATCAATGTAGAATGTAAAAATGTCGAATGTATAATGGGATTTAGTGTATTTGAGAATCAAAGAGGTACATTATTATGATTTTTCGTCATGAACTTGTGGTATTCGATTTGGATGGGACACTTATAAATTCTTTACCTGATATTTCTGCTGCTGCCAATAAAATGCTCTCAAAATATGGTAAATCGGCGCATACTGTTGATGAATACAAATTTTTTGTCGGAAACGGTTCAAAAAAGCTTGTGGAAAGAATCCTGCCTGATTTCACAAAAGAGCAGCAAGCTGAAGCTCTGGCAATGTATAAAGATTTATATCAGCAGAATCTTGTAGTAAATACCGCGCCATACCCGGGCAGTAGAGAGCTATTGTTAGCGCTGAAGGCCAAAGGTATAAAGATAGGTGTCTGTACAAACAAACATTATTCAGCGGTAAATGAAATACTGAGAAAAGTATTTCCGGAAATAGAATTTGACTCTGTGGCCGGAGAGAGGACGGGCATCCCCAAGAAGCCTGACCCGGCTAATGTCAACAATATTATAAAGGAACTCGGTATTGATAAATCCAAAACCGTTTACGTGGGAGACAGTGATGTAGATATGGAAACAGGGTGCAGGGCAGGGGTTATGACAGTAGGGGTACTGTGGGGATACAGACCCTTGGAAAATATGATAAAAGCCGGCGGAAAAATTTTCGTTAACCAACCGTCAGCGTTACTTGATATATTGTAACATCATCGTGTTAGACAAATTGTTTACCACCGCTTTTAATCGCTATAATCGTCTCATAAATTCAACAGACCGTGATATGCTTTGCTTTCCAGAGTAAATATATGAAACAGGGGTAGAAATGCAATGAAACCAGAAATACCTGTCAAACAGGGAGAAACCTGCAGATTGGAAATTACAAGACTGACCGATAATGCTGAGGGCGTAGCCAGAGCAGAAGGATTTACTGTCTTTGTCCCCGGGGCACTGTCTGGGGAAATTGTTTCAGGAAAAGTAGATCTGGTAAAGAAAAGCTATGCAAGGGCGAAGCTGATTTCTCTGGAAAAAGAAAGCTCCGACAGAATTAAGCCCCGTTGCGAATATTATGAAGTATGTGGCGGCTGTCAATTGCAGCACCTATCCTACGAGGCCCAATGTAAAATGAAAAGGGCCCAAGTGGAGGATGCCCTCTGCCATATCGGCGGGCTTACTGGAGTGAAGGCAGAGGATACCTTGAGAGCAGCTGAGCCGTGGTATTATCGAAATAAAATGCAATTTCCGGTAGGAAAACACAAAGGAACAATCTGCATAGGCTGTTATGAACAGGGTACTCATAGGATTATTGATACCCCTAACTGCTACATCCAAAATGACGGCAATAATATCATTGCCGCCGCCATGCGGGAAGCAATCAAAAGATTTAACATTTCTGTCTATGATGAGAACAGCCATTCAGGCTGCCTGCGTCACATCATGGGGCGTGTTGGCAAAAATGACGAGGCTATGGTCGTTCTTATCACGGCCACAAAGCGGCTGGAAAATGACAAAGCTCTGGTGAAATTTTTAAGGGAGAGAATTCCTAATCTTGTAAGCGTATATCATAATATTCAAACATATCATAACAATGTTATTTTGGGCAGAGAGACAAGATTGCTGTGGGGTAAATCAACGATTAGCGATAACGTTGGAAGCTATGTCTATCACATATCTCCCCGGTCATTTTTTCAGGTTAATACAGCACAGGCAACTGCCCTGTATGAAAAGGTCCGGGAGTATGCTGGGCTTACAGGTAAGGAAATTGTTATTGACGCCTATTGTGGAACGGGAACAATCAGCCTCTTTCTGGCAAGATATGCAAAGAAAGTTTACGGAATAGAAATAGTTTCTCCAGCGATAGCCGATGCAAAGAAGAATGCAAGGGACAACAATATCCGCAATGCTGAATTCATAGTCGGCGATGCCACAATCTATATGCCAAAACTGTACCGCGAGGGAATAGAACCACAGGTCATTGTCATAGATCCTCCCAGAGCCGGGGCAACTCCGGAAGTACTTGATACAATGGCCAAGCTAAAGCCGGACAGAATAATATATGTTTCCTGCAATCCGGCCACATTGGCAAGAGATTTGGCAATCCTTCTGCCAAAAGGATTCAAATTGGAAAAAGTCCAGCCGGTCGATATGTTTCCTCAGACCAGCCACGTGGAGTGTGTCGTGTTGATGTCAAGGGATGACCGGTAAGGTGAGGAATACGGAGATAAATACTTCAGCAAAGTCGTCAAATCAATAATAGCCGATAACGCAGCCGGGAATCTTAATTCGTATGCGGTATACGTTTTTAGAAGTCTTAGGGCCGATGGAAAACTCCGTCATGGAAGCGGGGAAAATTTTAATATGAGGATTTGGGAGTATGGCTATAAGTTAGAATCGAAAGAAGTGGTATTTTGAAAAAGGTAATCTTATATGTTCACGGAAAAGGCGGAAGCTCTTCAGAAGCCGAACAATATAAGAAAAATTGCACGGGGTTTGATATTATAGGGGTGGATTATAACGACTATATTCCGTGGATTGTGCAAAATCAGATTCAAATGGTCTATGACGAAGCACATAAAAGATATGATAAAATTTATCTGATTGCGAACAGTATAGGGGCTTATTTTGCAATGCATACATTACAGGCTTGTGATATTGAAAAGGCTTTATTTATATCGCCAGTACTTGATATGGAACGGCTTATACTGGATATGATGAGCTGGGCGAATGTGTTAGAAAAGGATTTGTGCGAGAAAGATGAAATTCCTACAGACTTTGGGGAAACATTGTCGTGGAAATATTTATGTTTTGTCAGAGAAAATCCTATAATTGGGTGGGTTGTCAAGGGGTTTGTCAAGTAAAATGTGTAAGTTTTTAAATTTTCCCTTACCGGCAGTTTTTATGGCTGCCGGTTTTGTACGTCAGAATCAGTATTGTTCGTATTTCAGTATGCGTGCCTGCATCTTTTCATCCATTGCAAGCTGGTTACGTACCATTGCCCAGTTTGCAACAGGACGGCCATTCCATTTTTTATATAATTCTACAATCCGAAGGTAAAAGGCCTTGCGCACGGCATCCTCGTTGGGGAACGCCCCTTTCTTCGTGACCTTGCGGAAGCTGGAATTGACTGATTCTATGGCGTTTGTTGTATACATCACCTTCCTCACCGCGCTCCCGTAATTGTAAAGCTGAGCAACGTGCTGCCAGTTGCGCACCCACACATCCACCGCGCCGGGATACTGGCTCCATGCCTGCTTAAAACGCTCAAATTCCGCTTCCGCCGCTTTCAGGCTGGGGGCGCCGTATACCTTCTTCAATTGCGCCGTATATGCCTTGTAATCTTTTGACGGGATGTATTTGATAGAATTGCGGATCAGATGCACGATGCAGCGCTGTACAACCACATCTTTAAAGATGCTCCTTGCCCCTTCCTCCAGTCCTGAAACGCCATCCATGCTGATAAACAGCACATCCTCCACGCCCCTTGCCCGGATCTCGTCAAATATCTGCATCCAGTAATGCTTCCCCTCGGATTCCCCGATCCAAAGCCCAAGCACATCCTTTATCCCATCCACATCATAACCCAGGACCACATAGACTGCACAGTTTTTCGTCTCCATTTCTTTGCGGATGGTAACATAAATACAGTCTACAAAGAGAAATGTGTAGAACTTTTTCAGAGGCCGGTTCTGCCATTCTTCCGCTGTCTCAATCACCCGGTCTGTGATTGTTGAAATGGTCTCATGGGAAATATCAAATCCGTATATGTCTTCCACAGTATCGGCGATGTCACGCTGGCTCATGCCCCTTGCATACATGGACAATACCTTGTCCTCAATGCCGCTTACATCCTTTGCGCGTTTGGGGATTGCTTTCGGCTCAAAGCTGCCGTCCCGGTCCCTGGGTACGGAAACATCCAGCTTTCCATAGGTACTATTGACAGATTTATGGGAATAGCCGTTACGCCTGTTGGCAGTATCCTTTTCCCCGCGTTCATTGTTTCCATATCCCAGATGGGAGTCCATCTCCCCCTGGAGCATGGCCTCGAACATTGGCCCAAAGATATCTTTAATGGCGTCCTGCATTTCTTCTCTTGTCTGTGGCTGGTATTCTTCCATGATAGCTTTTGCGATTGCTGCTCCTCTGGTGTTCTGTTTGTTCCTGCGTGCCATAAGTGCTGTACCCATCCTTTTCTTTATCCTTTCTTTGAGTGTAGCAAACTTTATACATAAAAATAAAGTGTGCAGTTAGATTTTTAACTTTCTAACTTACACACTTTATTTTACACTCCCGCTTACACCCCCCCTAAAGCGATCAGCTAAATCTTATATTTTATTGAAGAATTCTTCATCAATAGCATAAGTAGTTACTGGATGTATACCAATTTCGTACTCGACAAGCTTGTTGATGAATTCCTCACCGTCTAAAAGGTCAATCTGTTGTTTGCCAGGACTGCAGGCTTCTTCACGGGCAGCCTTTGAAAAAGTGCCAGTTGTAATGAAAAGGCCTTTTTCAATGTTTGTTGTAAGAGAACCACGGAAATCTCTGATATCCGGTGCTCCGACGACACCACTGTATCGTTTGCACTGAAATGCCACATTGAAGCTGAAAATACCGTTGATTTTTAATTTGCCTGTTCCATCGATGCCGCCATCTCCAGACTTCTTTGTAACCTCAACTTGTGAGAAACCAGATTCACGAAGAACACGTTGAGTTAATCTTTCAAATCCGTATGGATCCATTGTTTGAATGATTTCTGAGAGTTTTTCTTTCCAGGGTTTTATTTCATCAGGGAATTCTTCATCATCATTAGCAGGGTCATCATCTTCAGGGACATCTTCTGTTTTGGTTACGGTTGCGTATTTATTTCGTTTTTCCGCGTTCTTTTTTACAACAGAAGCCACAATTTCCTTTTCATTTAGTACATCTACACCAACGAAGTTGGGAGTAATAGACCATACAGAACGAGCGCTATTTTGAATTACCCCGTATTTGGAAAGATAGGTTCTAGCCCAAGCTAACTGATAGGACAGTTCGCTTTGGTTAGCCTTTCCCATGTGCGTAATATCAGCAACCTCATCCGGGATGCTTAGGTCGCTAATTACTTGGTTGCGAATTTCATCATTAGTTCCTGAACCACCGAGTTCTTTCAATGCGATAAAGGCAGGCATTATTAACTTATTGTATCGTGGGATTCGGCTGTCTATTTTGTTTCGCATGTGATCATTTCCTTTTTATTACCTTTATTTTTATTATATGTAATTACATAGAAGAGATCAAGTTCATACAATATACAAATATCTAATTGATAATGAAATAGGACACATCAAAAGATATGCAGAATAGCTTGTGTTCGGATAAGTTGGATAAATATTCCATCACAAGGAGTTACCTGTATGTCTAATATGGATTCTACCTTGACATCTGTAGATGTTGATGATAGTATGATGTCATACAAAAGTATACACAAAAGGAGTGGAAGGTATGAGCGCTGTCATTAGCGTAAGAGTAAACGATCGGGAAGCGAAAGTCCTGGCAAAGGCAGCCGAGATATTTAACTGCAAGGTATCGTCACTTATAAAAAAGTTTACCTTTGAGCGGCTGGAAGATGAATATGACATGAAGGTTTTTGCGGACTACGAGGCTGAAAAAAAGGCAGGAACACTAAAAACACGCCCCATTAGTGAGCTGTGGGATGAGCTTGGCTTATGATTTACCATTTGACTATTACAGATAAATTTGATAAAGCCTTTAAGAAACTGGATAGACAGACGCAGAAGATGATCAAAGCGTGGATTGATAAGAATTTGATTGGTTGTGAAAATCCGCGCATTCATGGCAGGGGGCTGACCGCCAATCGAAGCGGGCAATGGCGTTATCGAGTAGGCGATTCCCGGATTTTGGCAGAAATAATGGATAATAAGCTATTGCTAGTTCTCATTGATGTAGGGCATAGAA
>CAZIKQ010000003.1:0-96940 GCA_964540025.1 uncultured Schwartzia sp.
AAAACAGGTCATAAATTCCTTTTCTTTTTTGTAACACATCATTGACAAACCCACACCTTTTTAGAGAAACAATGGAATATTAAGCCGCAACATTAAGAGATTAACAACTTTGCCTCTTGAGAGCGGACAAAAATATTTACTGTCAAAAAGTACACATTATGAGAGTTGCTGGCGGATCGTGTGCGGTAGCTTGCCGCTGGTGGTAACCCTCAATTGACATAAGGAGATTCAAGAGGATGAGGATAGCAGAGAAACATCAAGTGGAACAACTCGTTAAGGCGATAGAAAAATCCCATAGCGAGATCAAAAAGTTTATCAAGCTGGGTGATTTTACTCAAGCTACGGAGCTATTGTCGCAATGCCAGGACGCCGCATTGGCGATAGATTCGCTTATAGCGAGTGCGGAAGGGGAAGGCAGCCCTGCCGCAAAGATTTTTGAAGGCTACGGCGAACTTGTTTCGCAGCTTTGCAAAGAACTGTCTACTGGAGAACCAGGCTCTGATGCTATCCCCCAAATTAACCCTTTGCGGAAGGAAATTTCCAAAGCGGCAAAACGATTCAGAAACGAAGTTCGACTTACTAAAGAAGTCGTTTTTCTGCCCTATAAGGCGAGTATGTGGGACTCGCTGGAGAGCGTCTGGCAGGAAGCGGATGCCGACCCCGACTGCAACGCTTACGTTATCCCAATCCCCTATTTCGATAAGAATCCGGACGGAAGCCTGGGCGAAGAACATTACGAAGGGGATCTATATCCAAGCTATGTTCCTATTTTGCACTACGATGAGTACAATTTTGAAAAGCGCTGTCCCGATGTGATTTTTATCCACAATCCCTACGACGAACATAATTACGTCACTAGCGTCCACCCTTACTTTTACGCCAGGCGATTGAAGCAATTTACCAACGAACTGGTTTATATTCCGTATTTTGTCTTGCCAGAAATTGATCCTGGCAATGAAAAAGCCATAGAAAACATGAAGCATTTTTGCTTTTTCCCGGGGACTGCCTTTGCGGATAAAGTGATATTGCAGTCGGAAAACATGAAAAAGATTTACGTTAGCGAATATATGAAAGCTGCAAAAGAACATGGGGTGGGGGGAAAACATATTAACAAGGCTTATCTTGAGCAAAAATTTCTTGGCTTGGGATCTCCAAAGTTCGACAAGATGCTCACATATCAAAACATTTGCCTTAAGATCCCTCAGGAGTGGGAACGAAAGCTAAAGGGTAAGCATGTTTTATTTTTTAATACTAACCTCAGCCTGATTTTGCGGAACGATGAGTACTTCGTCGAAAATGTTCACCGCATATTTGAGATATTTGATGGATTTCGGGAGATATTTTCAGTCATTTGGCGGGAACATCCGTTGACGATGGCGACATTGCGTTCTATGCGTCCGCAACTTCTGGAAGACTATCTTGGATTGCGTGAATATTTTCAAAATCAGTCATGGGGAATTTTGGATGAGACGACAGATTTTCATTTAGCTATGGCAATTTCAGATTGTTATTTTGGAGCCGGTGGTTCCTTATCCGCTGTTTATGCAATAACTGGAAAGCCGATGATGATAACGGCATATGGATACCCCGCCGAAATATCCCATGCGGAAATATCAAAAGAAGATTTTCTCCATTCCTTTGTTGGTGGACTATACTATAAAGAGAAACAAAGTAACGCCCTTAGAATATTTCTTGAAAATTACGAGGAACTAGCGTCACTCAATGAGCTTAAGCGGCGGGCGGCAGCAAAACATCTATGCAATATAGACGGAGAGGTCGGGAAAAAAATACATAGATATATGAGGGGCGAGTTGAAAAATGAATTATGCGATAATCCTAGCGGGAGGTAAGGGGATTCGTTTCCAGGGCAATGAGCCTAAGCAATTTATAAAAGCACTTGGCTATCCCATGCTGGTCTATTCGCTAAAGACGGCGCAGAAAAACAGGCATGTTGACGAGATTTGTGTCTGTGCCTCTGAAAAATACTACGGGCGGATTGAAAAATGGGCAAAATTATACGGCATAACGAAATTATCTGTTTTGGCAAAGGCCGGAAAGGAGCGATACGAGTCCGTATATCAAGGTATAGAGGCATTGCCTGCCAAGGCGAACGATACGGTCATAATCATGACGGCGGTTTGCCCCTTTGTTTCCCAAAAGACAATGGACAAACTATACGAACAAATAGAGCGATACGATGCTAGCATAACCGTCGTTAAAGCCACGGATGCCATTACATTTAGCAGCGACGGCAAAATAGTAAACAGAACGCTCCAAAAGAAAAAACTTTTCGTACAGCAAGGGCCACAGATATATCGCTACGGGGTGTTAGAACAGGCTCATAAGTGTTATCGGCAGGATGAAAACCCCGTAGAGGTGACGGAGGACAGCGAGCTTGTATTAAATCTTGGCGTGGAATGTAGTATGGTCATGGGGGATCGCTTCTGTATCAAAGTCACTTATCCAGAAGATTTAGCCATGGTGAAAGCGTTATATCCGCTATTTATTGAGCAAGAAAATCTTTATCGTGCGGAGAAAGGCTTATAAAATGGAATTAAAAATCGGCAGCTATACCGATTTTTGAATAATATGGCGAGAAAATCCGGATATTCCTATACTATAATTGGCGGAAATCCGGCGAGAATAATCTGGCAAGGTATCGCATGCAGCGGGATAGCACATGAACGACTAACTAAGATAATATTGACGTGCCATAAAAAGTTATCTGCCAAAATGATATCATAGAAATGGAGAGAGATATGGATAAGATAATCTACGATGACGTAAGGACGATATTATCATCTGATATACCATTTGAAAGATTTTATGGGAAGACCATCTTAATTTCTGGAGCAAACGGTTATGTTCCCGCCTACTTTGTCCATACTTTCCTTGCGCTCAATGATGATAGGGGCGCTAATACAAAAGTTTTGGCGTTGTGCAGGAATGGGAAAAAGGCCAAGTCTCGATTCAGCGGTTATATAGGCAGAAAAGATTTCAAAATTATAGTACAAGATGTCTGCGATCCAATCGAGGTTGGAGAAGTTGTTCATGCGTATATCCACGCTGCCAGTCCGGCGGGGGTCGAAAAAAGGTATGAAGATCCGGTCAATACTTTCCTGGCAAATGTCAAAGGCGCAGAAAACATGTTAGATTCTGCTGTCGATAACCCCTGCGAATATTTTTTGTTCTTGAGCAGCGTAGATGTATATGGGAGGGTAGAGGGATGCCAGCGGCTCCGTGAAGATGCGTGCGGCTGTTTGGACCCTCTGGATATGCGGAATGTTTATTCCTGCGGCAAGCGGGCGGCGGAAACTTTGTGTAAGGCGTATCAAGTGAAATATAATCTGCCGTTGTTTATTGTCCGGCCTGTTCAAATCATAGGGCCTGGGTTAGAGCTTGACGATGGCAGACTTCATATCGACTTTATTTCGCAAATGCTTAAAGGCGATAACATAACGTTAAAAAGCGATGGTATGGCGCTCAGAGCGTTCATGTATATAACGGATGCAATAACGGCTATGCTTACCATAATGTTTAAGGGAAAAAGCGGCGAAGCGTACAACGTAGTATGCGAAAGTGGTGAAGCGTCCGTCAGGGGCTTGGCGGATATCATGGCGAGTGCCGTAAGGGATAGGGATATCAAGATAGTCTATGACTATGGGCAAAGGGATTCCATCGAAGTCAAAGGCGCTTTGCCCTCTGTTGTCGGCGATTCCTCAAAATTAGCGGGGCTTGGCTGGAAGCCAAAGCTATCTTTATCGGAAGGGGCTTCGCGCATGGTAGCTTATTATGGGTTGAGCACAGGTTAAAAAGCTGTGCAAAAATGGTTTAAGCTAGGGATCTATTGATGGGAGCTATGGGAAAATGTTGTTTTTATTTATGTCGCAGCCAGATTTTGCTTGCAATCCCCACGCTATCTACGAATATGTAAAAAACAATACGGAGCATGAGACAGCTTGGTTGATAAAAAAAGATGAAAGGTATTATGAGCTGGCTAAAAGAGGTATCCGCTGCGCTGTCTATAATACCATGGAGGGGAATGAGCTACTGCACGAAGCGAATTATGTGATCATGAATTCCTACACTTTCCGGAACTTGCGCAAAGGGGAAAATCAGATATTCGCAAACGTCTGGCATGGCAGTGGGATAAAGGCTCACGATTTTTACGAGCAAGATATGACCCAGCAGCGTGTAAGGTTCCTGGCGGAGCTGTTTGAGCAGACAGATCTCATGTGTGTCCAAAGCTTGGACGATCGCTTTAAGCTTTCTGCTATGCTCCATTTCGATTTGCGCAGATGTTACGTTACCGGACAAGCACGGCTAGATTGCGTAAAAAGCTCCAAGGGAACTGAAAAGCTAGCCAACCTCTTCGGTAGCGAGATCACAAAATACCGGCGCTATATATTTTTCGCCCCCTCTTTTCGTGCCAACGGTAGTAGCCATGCCGGGGCTATTTTTTCGGATAATATTTTTCGTTTAAAGGACTTTGATAAAAAGGCTTTTGATGATTTTCTAAAGGAGAACAGGGCAGCGTTTATCTATAAGCTACATCCTATCGAACAGACAGCTTTTTTAGGTAGGAAAGTTTCTCTTACCGAAGATTGCTTTGAATTGACGGATAAAATGCTCTTTGAAAAAGACATCCGTTACGATGAGCTATTGAATACTTTTGATGTGATGATCAGCGATTATTCCTCCATAGTTTACGATTTCCTTTTGCTGAATCGCCCCATAATATACCTTGTCCCTGATTATGAGAGCTACAAAGCGGAAAAAGGCTTTGTCTTCAATAATATAGATATGTTCATGCCAGGGCAAAAAACCTTTTGTTTTAGGGAATTGCTTCCGGCTTTGAGGGAAGCGTTCCAAAATCCCAAGAAGTATAAAAAAGAGCGAGATTTTGTGCTGGCTAGCAGGTTTGATTTCCAAGACACCCAATCCGCTAAACGATGTTATGAAACAATCGTTAATTATAAAAAGCCTTTAAACAATGCGGATGAAAAAAACGAAAGACACCTATCCTATCCCTCCGCTGCGCAACTGTTGAGCAAATGGCTTCCAAAAGAATATGAGGTCATAGACTCCAGCAAAGAGATACCCGGGCAATATAGTTTGGCAAACATAAGCCGCAATCCACTGCAAAAATATTTATATATCACTGAAGAACAACCTCGTCAATTACGTAAACTGACGGGATCATCATCTACTGAGATTTGTGATATTAAATATTACTATGCCGTACAGAAATATCCGAACGTGAAAATATGTAATGTAAGCGGAGGCGTTGATTATGCGTTTTTTCATAAGCCATGCCCGTTACAAGAGGCGGCGACAGAAGGGAGGCGGAGAAGAATAGGGTTTGCCGGGACGCTGGACAATCGGATATATTTTGCGATGATGCAATGCATTTGCGAGGTATTTTCTGATTGCGATATTGTTTTTACGGGAGATCTCCCCCCTGAATCGCCAGATTGGATGAAAGGCTTTAAGAATATCCAATATCTTTCTGTCCCCTACGAAGAGTTGCCGAGTGCGATCCAATCCCTCGACATAGCACTTCTTCCTTTCTTTGGCAGGCACGCTGAAACCGTCCCCAAGGAATATTTCCAATACCTTGCCTGCGGAAAGCAAACGGTCGCATCTGCGATGAATAATCTGCCTGATTCGCCGGCATTATATCGCAGCGTCTCAATAAACGCAGCAGTCGAAAATATAAAAACGGCGCTATTGCACGTCGATGACACAGATATACAAGCAAGTGCTAGGAGTCTGGCCGAACAATACGATTGGCGCAAAAAAGCTAAAAGTATATTCGACTAGCAAGATGAAATATTGTTAAAATTCCAGAATAAGGGCGAGCTATAAAATGAGATTAAAAACCGGCGGCTATACTTGCTTTTGGAAAATGCGGCAGGAAAATCCGGATATTCCCATAATATTATGGGGGGGCAGGGCGTCATTATAATCACTATAAAGGATTTATTAAGTTTCGCTTTCATGTCGATTATATCCACGATAAGAAATATGAGGATGACGACATCAACTCATTTGACGAATATCGTGTATTAAAATTTAAGGACATGAAGGATATTGGCAAGTGTCTTGTCATATTCTGCCTAAAAAAATTGAGGAGATAGAAGAAGCGCCACGGGAGGTACGTGATCATTTGCCAAATGCGTGGTTCTTTCGTTTAAGTGATATTTCTTATTTGGATAAAGCAGAGATAACATCAAACTCTACTCGAATCAATCCCTCAGAATACATTTATGAGGATTTTTGGGTAATAGTATTAGGTATGAAACACCAAATTAATTGATTGGTGTCTTTGTAAGATTTCACGGCTCTAACTCACATGTGAGGCTCGGGAAAGAAATATATACGGTAAACCGTTGTGGTATCGAATGCGGTAACAATGCGCTTGTTGCAATCGGGGATAAAACGACAATGGGTTCGGCTACTCTACTTGCGGCGTGGGGGTATTTCTATCGGCGAAGATAGTATGTTATCTCGGGGCATATCGATAAGGAACCATGATTCACATCATATATTTGATATGAAGCTCGGTACCAGGCTCAATTACAACAAGGCGATAAATATTGGCGATCGGGTCTGGATAGGGCGGGATGTGAAGCTTATGAAAGGATTTGCCATAGGGAGAGATTCCGTGGTGGGTGCAGGTAGTGTAACCTCTTCAGTTTTCCCTTCAAACATAATAATTGGGGGAAATCCGGCGAGGATAATCAAGAAGGATATCGTATGGCGGCGTGATAATACATGGATAAACAACTACGATAACATCAAGGAAATACAATAGTTATCAGCTTTAGGAAAGGTATATGTAAGACAAGTGCCAATTTGTCTTAGTAACGGTTGCATTCAGCGACAGTCTCCATGAATGTGAGCATTTCAAGTGATGAGGTGACCGTACACCGGAAGCCTCCTTTACTGCTGGCGGCGTTCATTGCCTGACGCTGACCGGTGTTCCTTCAGCCTGCGGTAGAAGGTTGATGCGCTCATGCCACTCCGGCGGAGCGCTTCTTTTATTGCGATATTTTTCTGCTCCCAATTTTCGACGATGGCATTGAAATCCAACGGTACTTCTTTTTTCGGTCGGCCGAAGCGCACGCCTTTCGCCTTGGCAGCGGTTATCCCCTCGCTCTGCCTCCGCCGTATGTTTTCTCTTTCGCTTTGCGCTACGAATGATAATATCTGCAACACTAAGTCTGCTATAAATGTGCCCATGAGATCCTTACCGTTACGGGTGTCCAGGAGCGGCATATCCAGCGCGCAGATATCAATGCCCATGTCTTTGGTCAGTAGCCGCCATTGGTTTTGTATTTCCTCATAATTGTGACCAAGGCGGTCGATGCTCGTTATATATAGAAGATCGCCCCGTCTTAATTTTCTTAGCAGCTGTCGATAGTTTGGCCGCTGAAAATCTTTTCCCGACTGTTTGTCCAGAAAGATATTCTTGCTTGGCACAGCCGCTTCTTTCATGGCTATCAGCTGTCTGTCCTCATTTTGGCTTGCGCTGGATACCCGCACATATCCGTATACTTTCATCGTCTTATTTCCCCTTATGTTGGTATTGTCATACAACATGGTCCGCCAGTAAAATTATATCGGCGATTTCATAAAAATAAGACTTCCGGCGTGACGGTAGGTAATATGCCAGAAGCCTTATTTTTCTTTTTTGCACAGAATATAATGTCATATGAAGTAAGATGTGTGGGGTATCCGTTCGATGATAAATTAAGCATACTTTATTATGTCAGATGATAAGACCTTATGTTTTCAACGTGGTTTCGTGTTTTCCATCCGCCATTACCTCAAAAGAGCCGGGAAAAACAATATTTGTAACTTCCTTAAAGGTATGGAGAGCATAAAAAAGACATAGTAAATATACTATTAGACAAATAAAAAAAGGTTTACATCACTTTTGATTGCCTATATAATGAAATCCAATTAGTAATCAGGTTCATTATATTATACCAGAGGTGAAGAAAGTGCTGAAGCGTTACGCGATTTATGAGCTACAGCCGGGGATGAAGCTGGGGAAAGATGTCTTTAACGACGATGGAGTTATTTTGGCAGAAGCCGGGGCAGAAGTTACCAATTCAATGATTGATGGCTTTGACCTGTGGGGCGTTTTTTCAGTAATTATTGATGAACCGGAAACGGAAAAGTATGAAGTCATAGTAAAAGCTGATCCAACAGCTGAGCACGTGTCTAATCCTGACTTCGTTCTTAACTATAGAATTAACCTGACAGGGCTTCATGTTATTTATGATAAAATTCTAACGGATGGTAAAATTGACAGAGAAGCGATTTTAAAGCTGGTTAGTGATCCCCGCTTCTGGGCTCTTTGTCATGACCGCAATTCCGTTATTCAGCTTCATTGCATTGACAGAAAAGATGAATACCTGATTCACCATTCCTTAAATATGGGAATATTAGCGGGGCTTATGGGAAACTGGCTACGAATGAGTAAGGAGCGAAGAACGCAGCTAGTCATTGCAGCATTGCTTTGTGATTCAGGAATGCAGCGAATACCTGTAGCCATCAGGACAAAAAAAGGAAAGCTTGAAGCAAATGAAATGAGTCTGGTTCGCCGCCACACAGCATTGAGCAGTGAGATGATAATGCAGAGTGGACTGGACTCTGCCGCCGAAATTGCGGAGGCAGTCAGGCAGCATCATGAGAGGAACGATGGTTCGGGGTATCCGCAGGGTGCTTTCAAGGAACAAATCAGCGATTTTGGTCGCATTCTGGCGTTACTTGACATTTATGATGCAATGGCTTCTAATAGAAACTATGCAACTCGAACATCTCCTTTTGATATTTTTCATGTCCTGTTTGACGATATTATGAGCAATAAGCTGGACACGGAGTATGGCATTTGCTTCGTAAAGAATGTATGTCATTCCTTAAATGGCGCCTGGGGAATGCTCAATACCGGCGAGCGGGCAAAGATTGTCTACATTGATGAATCAAGAATAAATTCAAAGCCCATGGTTCAGACCGAGAGCGGAAAGTTTTTGGATTTGAATACTTCGGCTGATGTTCATCTTGATTATTTGTTGACGCGTGAAGAAATAAGCGAATAATAGCTATGTTTTGTCCGGTGACAGATGTTGGCCATCTGTCGCCTTTTTGCTTGGTGGAAATTGCCTTGCAATTTTCTGAAGGACTGCATTATAATTCTGACAGAAAAGGTAAAATCCATTAACAACAAGTCCAGAAGACCAGGAACGTGAAATGAACAAAACGATTTTAAGACTTTTAGAATACAACCGGATAACGGAAATATTGATGTCCCATTGTGGGTCTTCACTGGCAAAAAATCTTGCGTCCAGGCTGACCCCGGCAGAGTCTCTGGAAGAGGCTGATGAGAAGCTTGAGACTACTGAAGAAACTCTGCGGGTTCTTGTTACCCAAAATCCTCCATTAGGTGGCATACATGATATAAAACCGGCAGTTAAGAGAGCAAAACTTGGCGGTATTCTGGAGTTGGAAGATTTTGTGACTATTCGGGAAACATTGGACGCTGCAAAACAGCTGAAGATTTTTTTCCGAGAGTTGGATGCTCTTGTTGATTGTGATATTTTACGGGAAAAAGCCCGTTCTTTGGAAATACTGGGCAATTTGACAAAGAAACTTTATGAGACGATCAATGAGCATGGAAGTATCCGTGATGATGCCACCGGCGAGCTTTTGCGTATTCGCCGGTCTATACGGGCAAATGAGCTGCGGATAAAGGAAATACTGCAGGGAATTTTACATGATCCTGACAAGCAAAAAGTTTTTCGTGAAACCATTGTAAGTATGCGGGGAGACCGGTATGTTTTACCGGTTCGGGCTGAATACCGCCGCAGTGTGCCGGGTATAGTTCATGACCAGTCCGCTACGGGATCGACTCTCTTCATAGAACCAATGGCGGTAGTGGAGAGAAACAACGAAATAAAGGAATTGATGCTGGCCGAGCGTCAGGAGATCGATCGAATTTTGTCATCTCTCTCGCGGGAAGTGGCAAAGGAAACGGAATTTATTTTAGAGAATCTGAATACTATGGCCTTCATAGATTTCAGCTTTGCCTGTGGAAAACTGGCTCGGGATATGGGGGCAACCAGACCGGAGCTGAATGATAAGGGGCTTACAGACATAAAACAGGCAAGGCACCCCCTTATCGACAGGAAGGTAGCAGTGCCTATTGACATTAGACTGGGGGATGGCTATCGACTGCTCCTTGTTACCGGGCCTAATACGGGCGGTAAGACGGTGAGCATGAAAACCCTCGGTCTTCTATCATTGATGGCTCAGTCAGGCTTATTCATTCCGGCTGAGCGTGGTTCCAGGCTGAGTGTTTATAGAGAGATTTATGCGGATATCGGTGACGAACAGAGCATAGAACAAAGTCTGTCTACTTTTTCCGCTCACATGAAGCATATCGTCTTTATTCTCAGAAAAGCCACTCAGGATGACCTTGTGCTGCTGGATGAATTGGGAGCAGGAACGGATCCGGCAGAAGGAGCTGCTTTGGCGACGGCGATTCTGGAAGAGCTGCTTAAACGGAAGTCCTCCGTCCTGGCAACCACTCATTACTCCGAGTTAAAGACATTTGCCTACAGGACGGCCGGGGTGGAAAATGCCTGTGTGGAATTTGATGTTAAAACCCTGCGGCCGACTTATCGACTGCTCATCGGAATACCTGGCGCATCGAATGCCTTTGCCATAAGCAAACGATTGGGCTTAGATAATAGTATCATCGAACGGGCCGGTGACTTTATCAAGGGAGATCACGCTCGTTTTGAGGAAGTGGTGGCTGAGCTGGAAAGCAAGCGACGCTTCTATGAGAAGAAAACTGATGAGCTCCGTGGGCGGGAAAGACAGCTTAAAGAACAGGAGAATCTGGTAAAAAAGCTCGAAAGAGAGCTGACTGAAAAAAAGGCGGAGATCCTGAAAAAAGCCAAAGAAGAAAGCGCTTCAATAATCAGGAAGGCAAAACGGGATTCAGCGGACATCATAAAGGATCTAAAGGAACAGTATAATGATCAGGGAATAAAGAAAAGACAGCAGGCAATAGAGGAAGCCCGTAAGCGATTAAAAGAGGCGGCCCTGGATTCACCGGGGATCGAAGCGAGACCATCGGAAACTTACCGTGAGAAGGTCGATGTAGAGAAAATCGTTACAGGGTCCATCGTATATGTGCCGCTGCTGGGACAAAAGGCTACGGTCGTGCGGGTGAAGGGGGCTGAACTTACAGTCGAGATTGGCAGTATGCGGACAAAGGTAAGCGCAGGAAGCTGCAATTTTGTCTCCGGACCAAAGGAGGATAAGGAAGCTGGCGAAGTAAAGCAGGCTGGCATATATTTCAACAAGGTTAAATCTGCCCGCACGGAACTTGATTTGCGGGGTTATTTGGTTGACGATGCCATCCCGGAGGTAAATAAGTTTATTGATGATGCTCAGCTGGCCGGGTTAAAGAAAATAAACATTATCCATGGGAAAGGTACAGGACAGCTAAGGCAGGGCATCCATCAGTATTTGGCAGAGCATAAGGCAGTGGCCGGTTTTGATTTTGCCCGTGAGGACGAAGGGGGTAGCGGCGCTACGATTGTCGAACTGAAGTAACTGGAAAGAAATATTATTTACGATAGGCTTTTATGATAGAATATAATGGTAAGCGGGAAGTGGCATTGGCAGTATTATCAGAAAGGAGGCAGTGAATAACAGCATGGCCTTGATTCGAATCATTAGAAAAAAAATCAGTCTCATATATAAAATTCATATTTGGACGGGATTGTTGTCGGCAATCGGGCTGTTGATTCTTTGCGTTACCGGGATAATACTACTGGGCAGGAGCCCACTTTATCAATGGAATAGTATGGGGGTTAAGTTACCAGCGGAGAAATGTTATTCTTCGGAAGAAATATGGGATAACCTCACGGATGGGCTGGGGGAAGTAGATCGTCATTTTCCCGGTGTAAGCGTTTTGGAAGCGGTTGCTGATACAAAATACGGCCTGTTAAAATTTAAGCTTGAAAACAGAACGGAAGGAACTACAGGGAGTAAGGGTAAACAGAAGAAAGCGGCAGACCTTGTAAACTATGATGTGGATTTGAGAACCGTCAGCACACCGGTCATGCCCGTCTACCGCTCTGAGATCCTGAGGGGACTGCTACAATACGCCAAGAAGACCCATACTGGTACAGCATTGGATTATTGGTTAAAGCCAATATGGGTCTTTATGTTGGTAATATCCATGGTGGCAATAATTTCCGGTTTTCTTTTTCATGGGTTTGCCTGCAATGGGCCGTTGGGCCGGATTACTTTACTAAAGAAAAGCAAAAGATGGTTTTGGTCGGATGTGCATCGTCTCACTGGTGTGTTGACGGGATCGTTTCTGTTCGTAATGTCTGCTTCCGGGATACTTTTAACCACTGTTCCTTCTGATTTTGGTCTGGAGTTAAAGGATCACGAGATACAGGCAAAAGAGTATTTCAGCCGCATAGATAAGGAGTATGGTGAGGTTTATTCCAATTTCAAAGTACTTCCTTCTGAAGCTTTACGGCGATTAAGGGAGAGATTCCCGGCAGATAAATACCGTTTGTTATCTATAAAATTTCCGGCGCAAGGAAAGGAGTTTTATTCTTTTTATCTTACAGAATCCCCTTTTGGCAATATACGAAATAATGCAGTTGAACTTGTCTGCATGAGACCGGATGGGGAAAACTTATTTGTAGTAACTCCTTCACCAGCCTCCAGGCTAATAGCTTACGTAGCGCAATTTCACAAAACCTGGTCAATGAATGGAGGCTTGGGACTGATGTGGTTCGTTTATCTGATTTTTTCAATTTTGATGGTCATCAGCGGTCTGCTTGTCCATGTTCGTCGTAACCAGGGTACGGGAGGATATCCGGATACTGAAAAGAAACCAACCAGTATAGATAGATTTCAGTTGCCAGCCTTTATTACGATTATAGTGATCCTTAGTTTTGCGCTTACCAGATTTGATGAAAGTGGCAGTCTGGCGGCAGCAGGATTGCTTATTCCTGTGTTGGTGGCAGGTTTGAAGGTGCGGAAGGTTAATAAAAGAAAATTGTAACCGGCGTAATCCACATTTCTTAAGGTAGGTTATATGATTGAATTACAAAATGTCGTAAAGCGATTCAAGCATAAGGGGCCCGATGGAAAAACAGCCGTAAAAACAGCGGTGAACGGTTTATCGCTCAGGATAAATAAGGGCGAAATATTTGGACTGCTTGGGCCCAATGGCGCAGGTAAAACCACAACAATAAGAATGCTCACAACTTTAACTCAGCCAAGTGGAGGGAAAATTCTTTATGATGGAATCCCTCTTGAAGGAAATGAGAGGGTAATAAAGCAGAAAATCGGTGTTGTTCCCCAGAACTTAAATTTTGACCAGGATTTGACAGCTGGGGAAAATATGGAACTACATGCGAGACTTTACCGGCTGCCAAAGAACAAAAGAGAACAAAGAATAAAAGAATTATTGAAATTTGTAGAGCTTGAGGACGTTGTTAACGACAGTGTACGAAAGCTGTCAGGAGGAATGAAACGCAGGCTGTTGATTGCCCGGGGTCTTATCCATGAGCCGGATGTTCTGTTTATGGATGAACCGACGGTTGCCCTTGATCCGCAGGTACGCCGTCGTATCTGGGAGCTTATTCGACAAATGGCAAGAAGAGGTACCACGGTTTTGCTTACGACTCATTATATAGAGGAAGCAGCAGCGCTTTGTAACCGGGTCGCCATCATGAAGAAGGGCACTATTTTGGATGTTGATACTCCAGAGGGCTTTATCGACCATTACGGACGATACCTGGCTGAATGGGAAGGGGCTTGGCGTTTTTTTGTGGAAGAAGCGGGAGCATTTGATTTTATTAAAACTCTCACCGTAAAGGGCAGTGTCCGGCCCGCCACTCTGGAGGATGTTTTTATGGAGTTGACTGGTCATAGAGAAGGATTGGATAGATAAGGTATTATTGTGGAACGAATACATGATATCATGACAGTGTTTTGGCGTGATTGGATTGTGCTTAAACATCGTATGACAGCTTTTATTATAAGCCGAATGATTGCGCCTATGCTTTATATGGTCGCTTTTGGCTGGGGCCTTGGTCGAAGTATCAATACAGGCGTCGGCGTAAGCTATCTTGACTTCCTTGTACCAGGTATTTTGGCGCTGAATTCAATGAACATCAGTTTTAACAGTGTAACGCCTGTCCATGCTGAGCGAGTTTATCATAAGAGCCTTGAGGAATATATCGTTGCGCCAATCTGGCCGCCTGCGTACGTTATTGGTAAGATCATGGCTGCTGTTCTCCGGGGGCTAATTTCCTCGATAATTATTTTGGTATTAGCTTTTGCCTTTGGAGCGCAGGTTGTTACATCAATTTGGTTTTGGCTTGTGATCATAATGAACTGCGGAATATTTGCCGGAATCGGTTTCCTGGCATCTATGTACCTTTCTACTTATGAGAAAATGGGGCAAATAAATACCTATGTGCTTTTACCTATGTCCTTTCTCTGCGGCACATTCTTTTCAACAAAGACTATGCCCGATATGTTGAGATTGATAATTGATGTGCTGCCACTTACCCATACAAGTATTACTTTGCGGGCAATTTCGCTGGGTCAACCGTTTGAATACTTATCTGTGGTAATTCTTTTGGCTTACTTGGTTGCGGTTACGGTATGGGGTTGCCGTGCTTTTGAAGATCTTCGTAAATAATATTTATTATTCTTTAATATTAGTCTAATCCTGTTCTAGTTTTAGATGAATAGAATGAAAGGAAAAGAGAATTGCTCCGTTCAATATTTCATCATAAGCCGCCGGAAACTGGTAGTGACAGCTGTGCTCAGCGATTTTGCTGTACGAGAATAGAAAATTTTTCCGTTGAATATGCAGGAACCGGGGTTTTGTCCGATGTAAATCTACATATTCACTGCGGTCAGCTCACTGCCTTGATTGGCCCCAATGGGGCAGGAAAGTCAACCCTGATAAAGGCTATTCTTGGAGAAATTCCTCATAAAGGGAAAATAAGCTATATGTCGGGTAATGGACGAAAATCTCCCCGGCCCCGGATTGGATATGTCCCTCAGTATTTGAGTTTTGACGTGAGCGCTCCCACTACAGTTGAAGATTTTTTTCTGGCGGCATTGTCAAATAAACCTGTATGGTTGATGGGGGCAGGTAAACTTCACGATCGTATATTGAATGATTTGACCCGGGTTAGAGCAGAGGGACTTGTTTCCCGGCGGTTAGGAGCACTGTCCGGTGGCGAGCTTCAAAGAGTGTTGCTGGCGCTTGCTTTAGATCCTGTACCAGAACTACTGATTCTTGATGAACCTGTATCCGGGGTGGACCACAATGGGCTTGCCCTTTTTTACGAAATCCTTGATAAACTCAGGGAAACTGAGGATATGGCAATCCTGTTGGTGAGCCATGATTTGGATTTGGTGGCAAGGAATGCTGATAAGGTTGTGTTCCTTTGTGATGGCATTGCCATAACAGGTACGCCAAGGATGGTATTTGATAATGACCGGGTAAAAAATGTTTTCGGTGAAATATACGTACCGGATGAGAACTATCAGCCGCCGGTTTTTGTTCCTGTCAAGCATGGGGGAGATGAATGATGGACTTCGTTTATTCTATTCTTGACAGGGCGTTTCCTTTTGAATTATTGGGCTATTCCTTTATGAAGAATGCCTTTTTGGCCATCCTGCTGGTGACTCCATTATTTGGGTTACTTTCCACGATGGTAGTTTCAAACAGAATGGCCTTTTTCGCCGATTCTTTGGGACATGGCGCTTTTTCAGGCATTGCGATAGGAGTGCTTTTAGGCGCAGGCTCGCCACTGCTTTCGTTGATTGTCTTTTCGGTAATTTTTGCAGTTTTTATAACGTACATAAAGCAGATGAGCAGGGAATCTACAGATACGGTTATAGGCGTTTTTTCTGCTATGGCCGTAGCAGTGGGGCTGATGATTATGTCCCGTGGAGGAGGCTTTAATAAGTTTTCGTCATACCTTATCGGTGATGTATTGAGTATACGTCGGGAAGAAATTGCAGCGCTTTTCGTGGTTTTTTGTGGGGTAATAATTGCCTGGAGTCTATTGTTCAACTCTCTGCTGCTGATATCCATAAACGCGGCCTTTGCCCGTAGCCGTGGAATAAGATCATTTCTTATAGAAAGTTGCTTTGCCTCACTGGTAGCTATCGTGGTAGCTGTGTCAATCCAATGGGTCGGAATACTTGTCATCAATTCTTTGCTGGTGTTACCTGGCGCTGCAGCAAGAAACGTTACCTCAGATGTTAAAGGGTATCACCTCGTGTCAGTTTTCCTATCAGTTCTATCCGGTTTGACCGGGCTGGTTGGCGCTTATTATTGCGATATGACGGTAGGGGCAACAGTCGTTCTGGTTGCCGCCGTATGCTATTTTTTGACCCTTTTGTTGAAGCCATATTTTGTGAAATAAAAAGGAGGAACTGTTTTGGCTATCTTATCAATTTTATTTGCGATTGTTTGCGCGTATCTCGTTAAAAGAGACGCAGAGAAAAGAGGCCTAAGTACGGGACCGATGCTCTTCTGGACGGTGGCAACCCTGTTTGTTCCCCTGATGGGTGTGGCTTATCTCTTTTTTGGTCGGCCGAAGAATCTCCCCAGGAGGTTTGAAGCGGCAGATACAGTGGATAATCCTTATCGCAGACAGGGAAACAGGGAGGTTTCAGTCAATGAGCATAGTTATTGTCCAAACTGTGGAAAAGATGTACCTGTAGGTTTTACATATTGCCCTCATTGCCGGGTTCAATTAAAAGATGAAAACTGAATCGCAACTAAAAAAGCCGTTGCTAAATGCAGCGGCTTTTTTGTAAAATGAAAACACGCAGGGGAAAAATTCCCTGCGTGTTTGATACTCAGTTATGGCGGAGAGGGTGGGATTCGAACCCACGGTACATCGCTGTATCACTGGTTTTCAAGACCAGCGCCTTAAACCGCTCGGCCACCTCTCCAAGCATTCGACATTATATCAGCGTAGTTGGTCAGTGTCAAGGAAAAGGGAGGAGTAACAAGATTGTGTAATCGGTTAATGGTCATTTTCCATGGCAACCATTTTATCAAAAATGTCGGTTATGTCTTTGGTTGGAGCTTTGTCCATTAGGCTTACGATAATTATAGCGATGGTGGAGAATATGAAACCTGGTACCAGCTCATAGAGACCAAAGAGTTCCAGCTGCTTCCATATCAAAACTGTCAGACCGCCGACAACTATGCCGGCAATAGCGCCGTTTCTGGTAGTGCGCCGCCAAAATAAAGCGGCAAGGGTAATGGGGCCAAAGGCTGCTCCAAATCCAGCCCAAGCATAAGCAACCATATCCAAAATGTAATTGTTAGGGTCGAGACCAAGGAGCAGGGACATCAGAGCTATTGCCAAAACAGAGAATCGACCAACCCAGACCAGTTCCCCTTCACTGGCATTTTTCTTTATGATGGCGGCGTAGAAATCCTGAGCGATAGCCGAGGCGGCCACGAGAAGCTGCGAAGAAGCGGTACTCATTATCGCAGCCAGCACGGCGCTTAACACGATGCCGGCAGCAAAAGGATTGAAAAGGCGGTGAGTCATTACAAGGAATACTGTTTCGGCGTTGGTTCCTTTAAGGGAATCAGTCAGATAGACGCTGCCGACCATGCCCACGAGGACTGCGGCACTCAGGGAAATTGCAACCCAGGTCATAGCAATATTCATAGCAGGCCTGATTTCTTTAGAAGAGCTTATGGCCATGAATCTTACGAGGATGTGAGGCTGACCAAAATAGCCAAGTCCCCAGCCCATAAGAGATACGAACTCTATCATAGAGAGGGTGGAACCGTCAGGCTTGATTAACGGCTGGAAGAATGTGGGGTGGGCAGTAAAAATAGCCGCCGTGGTTTCTGTGATACCGCCAAGGGAAAGAGCGGCCATTGTAGGAACGATGATTATCGCGCCAAACATCATAAGTCCCATAATGAAGTCAGTGGTGCATACAGCGGTGAAGCCACCGACAAAGGTATAAAAGACGACAACGAAGGCTCCGAGGAAAAGGGAGTATTCATAAGGAAGATGGAAAATCGTTTCAAAAAGCTTTCCTCCAGCTACAAATCCGGAAGATGTGTATATCACGAAGAAAATAAGGATAAATATTGCCGGGATAACCCGTAGAAAGTTACTGTTGTCTTTGAAGCGATTCTGGAAAAAGTCCGGCAAGGTTAAGGAATTATTCGCCAATTCGGTATAATTGCGAAGGCGGCTGGCAACAAATTGCCAGTTGAGAAGGGTCCCGATGGCCAGACCAAGACCAATCCAACCGGCGTTAAAACCGGCAACATAAGCATAGCCAGGCAAACCCATAAGCATCCAGCCGCTCATGTCCGAGGCTTCAGCGCTGAGCGAAATAATCCATGCGCCAAGCTGCCTGTTTCCTAAAATATAGTCCGACATATTTGAAGTCTTTTTGTAGTAAAGAACTCCAATAGCCATCATTGCGCCCAAGTAGAGCACAAATGCAATGATAATGTAGGTAGAATCACTCAAATAAATCCCTCCAAAAGAATAATTTCATAAATTATATAACAGATGGAAATTTTTCGCCATAGAAGATATTCATGTCATTTTTGTATACATTGTTTTACTCAAGTAAAATATTTGAAATCCTCAATTCCGTCTGTTAGTGAAATGGATGAGGTGATTATATTCGGACTGATATACATTATGTAGAATCAGATAGAGCTATTGCAAAGGCCAGATGCAAAAATATTCGGGTAGTGTCGTCTAATTTGCTATTGAGAAAGGGAGAAAAATTTTGTATACTATACGAAAATAAACACAAGAGCTTAGTGGGGTGACACCGTAATGGAAAGAATCAGCGTGATGATTGTTGATGACTCTCGCATTAGCTGTGCCATTATTTCTGATTTGTTGTCGAAAACAAGATTTGAGGTAGTAGCAACAGCCCGTACTGCTGCTGAGGCAGTAGAAATGTTTGAGCAATATCGACCGGAAGTCGTCACTATGGATATGAATCTGCCGGACGCCAATGGTTTTGAATGCACGAGAAATCTGAGAAAGATTGATAATAATGTTCGGGTTGTTATGATTAGTTCGATGTACGATGACAGCCTGATTGAACAGGGAAAAACGGTTGGTATTTTTGATTTTGTGCAAAAGCCGGTTCGTATTGATGAGCTTCTTGAGGCATTAGTTAATTTGTGCAGCCGTAAGCCGGTTAATGCGAATGATTTCAATGAAGATTATGTGCCTGAATTCAATAAAGCTCTTTCAGAAACCCTGTCAGGTTTTACTGGTCAGGAATGTCTGCAGTACGCAGAAAAAAACGAAAAAGATTCCCTCTTGCTGGAAGGCATTTCGGTACTGATGGGATTAACTGGTGAGCCTCGCGGCCGGGTTGTTATACACATGGATCAAAAGACGATGTATAAGTTTACAGCGGCGTTTCTAAATAGGGATGAGAGCCAGCTGGATGATGAAACGGCGATGGAAACGCTTCAGGAGGCAGTAAACATTATCGTTGGACGTGCAGTTTCGGCTATCAATGACCATAACAAGGGAAAGGAAATGAGGATAACCCCTCCTGGTTTGATTGTGGGCTCTAATGTGAAATTGGCAGGAGCTGGCCTGAAGGCATTCCGAACAAAGTGCGTTTCAGTGTTTGGTACTATGTATATGGAAATGGGATTTGCAGAGGAGAATTAACGCATGGATGCAAAGCTTGTTAATCCGTTCATTGATGCTATTGTTTCGGTAATGCCTATGTTGGGCTTACCAGTGCCGAAACGAGCAGATATGGGCGTTAAAAGTAAGATGGCAACAAGCCTTGGCGTAACTGTCTTGGTAGGTTTTACGAAGCAAATTCGCGGAAGCATTGCCTACAACATGACGGAAGATACTGCGAAGTATATCGCTTCTTCTATGATGATGGGCATGCCGGTCGAGACCTTTGATGAAATGGCGCAGAGCGCAATATCCGAGATGAGTAATATGCTGACAGCCAACGCTGCCACTTCCCTGGCCGGGATGGGATATGATGTCGATATTTCTACACCCAGCCTGACAACCGGCGAAAACTTCCAGATAAGAATAAGCAGTGACAGCTTTTTATTCGTAAAAATGGATATTGGTGGTCATACAATAGAGTTAAATATTGCTGTTGAATAAAAGCAAATAAGGGGCATCGCGCAGCGGTGCCTTTTTGCGTTTAGATTATTATACAAAATTGTTGAGAATATCTTTTCATTTTGATAAAATAGCCCTGTTGTGAATGTCGGGAGGAAATGGATTTTGGATGTAAAAGAACAGCTTATACAGGCTATAAATAATTCTGTAAAATCAGCTCAGGAGGCGGGAATGCTTCCACAGGGAGAACTGCCGTCGTTCGTGTTGGAGGTGCCTCCCAAAAAGGAGCTGGGAGATTTTGCCACTAATGCGGCTATGCAGTCGGCAAGAGTTCTTCACAGGAAACCGCGAGACATTGCTGAAGCAATTATCAACTGTCTTTCAGCTGACTTTATAGACCATGCGGTCATCGCTGGTCCTGGTTTTATTAATTTTTATCTCAAGGGAAGTGTATTATACGATAGCCTTGCGTCAATAATTGCAAAGGGCGATTCCTTTGGTCAGCTTCCCCAAAAGAATGTTAAGAAGATACAGGTTGAATATGTCAGTGCAAATCCTACCGGGCTTCTTCATGTAGGACATGGCAGGGGGGCGGCCTGTGGGTCTGCTTTGGTTAATCTGCTCCGGGCGGCTGGTTACCCGGTTGCGAGCGAGTACTATATAAATGACGCAGGTAATCAGATTGATCATTTGGCAGAATCTGTTAATGCCCGTTATTTACAACTTTTCGGTGTGGATGCTCCGGTTCCCGACGATGGTTATCGTGGAAAAGATATTGTTGATACGGCTCAGGTTATCAAGGACCGTGATGGAGATAAGTATCTCCACATGGATGAGGGCGCGCGTCTGGCAGCCCTGAAGGAAATTGCCCTAAAGGAAAAGCTGGAATGTCTCAAACGCGATTTACAGGCTTTTAACGTTGATTTTGATATCTGGTTCAGCGAGCGAACGCTTCATCCTGATGCAATAAGGGATGCGGTAGAAACTTTGAAGAAGACCGGTGATATTTATGAAAAAGAGGGGGCTCTTTGGCTAAAGTCAACGGCCTATGGAGATGACAAGGATCGTGTCGTAATAAGAGACAATGGGGTATCCACTTACTTGGCGGCTGACATCGCCTATCACCGTAACAAGTTTCAGCGGGGCTTTGGCAAGGTAATCAATATATGGGGAGCTGATCACCACGGATATGTAGCTCGGGTGAAAGCCGCGCTTTCAATGCTTGGATATAATCCTGATAACCTTAAAGTTTTGCTGTTGCAGATGGTGAATCTGTATCGTGATGGCGAGCTTGTAAAGATGTCAAAGCGTACCGGGCAGAGCGTGACACTGGGAGAACTGATAGAGGAAGTAGGAACTGATGCGGCTCGTTATTTCTTCATTATGCGCTCGTTAGACAGTCAGTTGGATTTTGATATAAATCTGGCAAAATCCCAGTCAAACGATAACCCGGTTTACTATATACAGTATGCCCATGCCAGAATTGCCAGTTTATTCCGTCAGGCAGCTGAAATGGGAATTGATACAAGTGAAACGCCTGAGTTGACTCTGCTGACTGATGACAAAGAGATTGACCTTATAAAGAAAATTATCGAGTACCCAGGGGAAATTGAAAGGGCGGCTGCTGACTATGCTCCGCAGAGAATAGCCAGATATGTATACGATTTAGCGGGTGACTTCCACAGCTTCTATAACCAGTGCCGCTGCATAGGGATTGAACCGGAGCTGGCTAAAGCCAGGTTAGCGCTGTGTGGCGCTGCCCAGCGGATTATACGGTTGGCATTGGGAATTTTGGGTATATCAGCACCTGAAAAGATGTAATTTTCGAAGGATACAACTGGGAGGAGAAAGAAAATGGCAACTAAGGACAAGGATTTTACACGCTGCTCTGATGTAGATGTCGCATACTATATCCTGTCAGAAAAAGGAGAGCCTGTTTACTATAAGGATCTTGTACTGGAGATTATAGAGCTCCGTCATAAGCCGGTGCAGTCCCTTTCAAATACGATTTCTGAGGTGTATACTCTCATAAATATGGACAGCCGCTTTAGCTATGTTGGGCGAAATGAGGACGGAAAATCTATGTGGGGGTTAAGCGAGTGGGTTCCTGCTGAGCCTAAACGCTCTCATTCTACCGCCAAAGCTGTTAAGGAAGCAGGAGCAGCAAAGAGTAAGACACGTAGGACCAAAGCTGAAAAGACTGAACAGGGGAAATAATAAAGTGGCAAAATATATTTTTGTAACCGGTGGCGTCGTTTCATCTCTTGGTAAGGGAATAACAGCTGCATCTTTGGGTCGCCTCTTGAAGAACCGAGGTCTTACTGTTACAATTCAGAAGTTTGATCCTTATATCAATATTGATCCCGGCACGATGAGTCCTTATCAGCACGGTGAAGTATTTGTCACTGATGATGGGGCTGAGACAGATTTGGATTTGGGTCATTATGAGCGCTTTATCGATATAAGTCTTTCAAAGCATTCCAATACAACTGCCGGTAAGGTTTATTGGAATGTTTTGACAAAAGAACGCCGTGGTGATTATTTGGGAAAAACAGTTCAGGTAATCCCACATGTTACTGATGAAATCAAGCGGCATGTTTATGATATTGCAAAAGCTGATAATGCCGATGTGGTAATTACTGAAATCGGTGGCACCGTCGGCGATATTGAGAGCCTCCCTTTTCTTGAGGCAATCAGACAGGTAAAAAGAAGTTGGCAAAGACGATGTGCTGTATATCCACGTTACTTTAGTGCCGTATATTTCAGCCGCAGGGGAGCTGAAAACGAAGCCGACTCAGCATAGCGTAAAGGAGCTCCGCAGTATTGGCATACAGCCGGACATTCTCGTCTGCCGCACTGAGAAACAAATATCAACGGACATGAAGGAAAAGCTTGCCTTATTCTGTGATGTTGATATAGATGCAGTAATTGAGAATCGTACCTGTTCAACTATATATGAAGTTCCGCTGATGATGCAGCGTGAGGGACTTGATAGAATAGTATTGGAAAAACTTCACCTTAATACTTCTCCGGCAAACATGGAGGAGTGGACTCGCATGGTTCACAGGATTCAAAATCCGTCCGGGAAGGTCCGTATCGCGGTAGTTGGAAAATATGTTGAGTTGCCGGATGCTTATATGTCTGTTACCGAAGCATTGCATCATGCAGGTATAGCCAATGATTGTGAGGTAAAAATCACCTGGATTGATTCCGAATCAATTCAGACGGATAACACAGATCTGGAGGAGGTGTTCTCTGGAGTTAAGGGCATTCTTGTACCTGGAGGATTTGGTGACCGGGGTATAGAAGGAAAGATTTTGGCAATTCAATACGCCCGTGAAAATAAACTGCCATTCCTTGGCCTATGTCTTGGTATGCAATGCGCGGTTATAGAGTTTGCAAGAAATGTTTGCGGGATGGATGGTGCTAATAGCACAGAGTTTTGGTCTGAGACGCCATATCCGGTTATTGATTTAATGCTGTCTCAGGTCGAAGTGGAGGATAAGGGGGGCACAATGCGCCTCGGTGCTTACCCTTGTAAGGTTCAGCCCGGAACAAATGCTTTTAAGGCCTATGGCGCAGAAAAAATTGCTGAACGCCACCGTCACCGCTATGAATTTAATAACAAGTATCGTAAAGAGCTTCAGGAAGCCGGTTTGATTATTTCCGGCACATCACCGGATGAGAGTCTGGTTGAGATGGTAGAGGTCAAGGATCATCCGTGGTTCGTAGCTTCCCAGTTCCACCCTGAGCTTACCAGCCGCCCCAATAATCCTAACCCTCTTTTCCGTGACTTCGTTAAGGCGGTTTGTAATTTTTATCGTGGTTAAATTTGAAAAATAGGGAGGGTTACTATGCCAAAGGGGTTAAAATTTACTAAGTGGCATGGCTGTGGTAATGATTTTGTGTTTTTCATCGATATGAAAGATGAGTTGGCGGTAAAATACGACGTTGCAAAGCTGGCTGTTAAGCTTTGTGATCGTCATTTTGGCGTTGGGGCGGATGGTATAATTTTGATTCTTCCACCCCGTGACACGACCGCCAATGATTTCCGTATGCAGATTATTAACTCTGATGGCAGCGAAGCCGAAATGTGCGGAAATGGGATTAGGATGTTTGCCAAACAGGCATATGAGTCTGGACTTGTTGATAAGGCGGAGCTTCGGATTGAAACCGGGGCAGGAGTAATTGTTCCAAAATTAAATTTTGTCAACGGGGTAGTGGACAGTGTAACGGTTGACATGGGTGAACCGATTCTAAATGGTCCGGAAATTCCTGTGTCTGGCTATGGTGAAGGAGAAATCGTTCGTCAGCCAATAGTGGTAGACGGCAGAGAATTCAAAATGACCTGCGTGTCAATGGGCAATCCCCATGCCGTTGTATTTATGGATAAAGAGGAAGATTGTGATCTTATTGAGACGATAGGACGCTCATTTGAGATTCATTCGGCCTTCCCGGCAAAGACAAATACTCATTTTTGCTATGTAAGAGATAATAGTCATATCCGTATGAGAGTTTGGGAGCGTGGGGCAGCAATGACGCTGGCCTGCGGAACCGGGAGCTGTGCTGTTATGACAGCGGCTGTGCTGGAAGGACGCACCGGAAGAAGCGCGGAGATTGAGCTGGATGGAGGCATCCTTCAGCTTGAATGGCGGGAAGATAATCACCTTTATATGACCGGTCCGGCCGTAAAGGTTTTTGAAGGCGTGTTAAACATTTGAAAATTACCTGAATGGGGGAGACTAATGCTTCGCAGCATGACGGGCTTTGGGTCTGGTGATGCCGAGACTGAAAGCTACCGCTTTCATATTGAAGTAAAGGCCGTTAATCAGAGATATTTGGATATTGATGTCAGAATGCCGTATGTCCTTAACCGATTTGATGACGTCATAAGAAATAAGATTAAAGAATTCGCATCCAGAGGAAAGATTGCGGTATCTGTTACCTATTGTGATAAGCGCCCTAAGGAAAAAGCGATTTCTGTCGATATAAAGCTGGCACTGGCTTATAAAAAAGGGCTTGATGAATTGGCGGCGGCCACGGGTTTGGTTCCAATAAAAAATGTTTTGGATTTGGCGAAATATCCTGATGTTATGACTGTGGATGAAGCTGCTGATGAGATGGAAGGCTGTGAAGAGGTTCTCGTTACAGCTCTGACTCATGCGATGGCCAGTTTTGTGGAAATGCGGGAAAGGGAAGGGGAAAATATTGCCCTTGATTTTTCTCAGCGGTTGGATTTGCTGTCTTCTGTCGTAGATAGACTGGAGTCCCTTGCGCCACGCATGGTAGAGAATTACCGTCAGCGCCTGATAAATACATTGGAGGATGTTGGGATAAAGCCATTTGACGATCCTCAGAGCGAACAGCGAATTATTCAGGAAGTTGCCCTTTATGCTGACAGGGTTGATTATACAGAGGAATTTGTAAGGCTTCGCAGTCATATTAAACAATTTAGGAATATCCTTACGGAAAATGAGCCTATCGGCAGGAAACTGGATTTTCTGATTCAGGAAATGAATCGGGAAATCAATACTACAACTTCAAAATCCCCTGATATTGAAGTATCCGAGCTGGCAGTCAGGGTAAAGAGCGAGATTGAGAAGCTGCGCGAGCAGATTCAGAATGTAGAGTAAAAGGGAAAATGGATACCAAGCTGACTAATATTGGTCTGGGAAATGTTGTAAACGCAGGAAAAGTGATTGCAATTGTCGCGCCAGGCTCGGCTCCGGCTAAAAGGCTTGTTCAGGATGCCAGAGCAGTTTCCGGCAGCAGTTTGATAGATGCCACTGCCGGCAGGCGTTGCAGGTCGGTAATTGTCATGGACAGCGGCCAAGTAGTTTTATCTTCGTTATTGCCGGAGACCATTGCCCGCCGTGTAAATGGAAATATAGACGATTTGGGGAAGGATGATGAAGATGAAGCGTAAAGGATGTCTTATTGTTGTGTCTGGCGCTTCTGGCACAGGAAAGGGAACTGTTTGCGCCGCGTTGCTGAAGAAGAGGACATCTTTGAGGTATTCAATATCAGCAACTACCAGAAATCCCCGAAATGGAGAACAGGACGGAGTACAGTATTTTTTCCATAGCCGCGAGAGTTTTGAGAGGATGATAGCAGACGGAGGTCTGTTGGAATGGGCTGATGTGTACGGTAATTATTATGGAACTCCCAAGGCTCCGATAGAAAAAGCCCTTGAGGAAGGCCGGGATATCCTGCTGGAGATAGACACTCAGGGAGCATTAAACGTAATGGAGAAAATGCCGGATGGAGTCTTTGTTTTTCTGCTTCCGCCTTCACTGGAAGAGCTTGAACGAAGACTCCGTTCAAGAGGTACTGACGCTGAAGAGGCAATAATTCGCAGGCTTGAGTCTGCTCGTAATGAATTAGCGGCAGCGGGAAAGTACGGGTATATTGTTATCAATGACGTTGTCAATGACGCTGTTGATACGATAGATGCCATTCTTACAGCTGAGCACGCTAAAGTATCGAACAATCAGGAATTGATTGGAAGCTTGGCAGAATAAAAATCAGGTTTTTTGTGGCGGGCTTTGCCTGACCACAGGATTATATTTAGAAAGGTTGATGTCAATTATGGATATGGTTACCCCTTCGATCAATACTCTTCTCAAAAAAATGGACAGCCGTTATGCGCTTGTAGTTTTAGCTGCGAAAAGAGCCCGGCAGCTTATGGAGGACGAAAGCCTTATTAAGAGCGATGAAAATATGCGTTCCAGTAAGAGTGTTACAAATGCGTTGGAAGAAATCGCTGAGGGAAAGATTACCTTTAAGTGCTCCAATCAATTTAATGTATGAGTGTATCAGGTAAAACTATGCTAAAAGATAAAAAGGTTATCTTAGGTGTGACCGGTGGAATTGCCGCCTACAAGGCAGTAGAAATTGCCAGTCGTCTGAAAAAATCTGGCGCTGTTGTCAGGGTTGTAATGACAGAAGAGGCAAAGAAATTTGTAACGGAACTCACCTTCCGGGAGATTACCGGTCAACCTGTAACCTGTAACATGTGGGCTGAAGTGCAGCATTTTAATGTGGCGCACATATCGCTTGCCCAGTGGGCGGACCTTGTTTTGATTGCACCGGCAACTGCTAATATTTTGGCTAAAGCTGATGTGGGTATAGCTGATGACTTTCTGAGTACTATGCTGTTGGCCACAAAGGCTCCGGTGGTGTATGCGCCGGCTATGAATACAAATATGTTCAATCACCCGGCAACCCAGGCTCATATAGCCTCCCTGAAAGCCAGGGGGGCAAGGATGATCGAGCCGGCCTCCGGGCTCCTTGCCTGCGGAGCAGTTGGCGCTGGACGATTGCCGGAACCGGCCGATGTAGTGGCAGAGATAGAAAAATTTTTTTCTGTCAGGCGGAGTTTAGTTGGGAAAAAGGTGCTTGTGACTGCCGGTGGGACAATAGAGCCTTTGGATCCGATTCGCTTTATCGCCAACCGTTCCAGTGGACGTCAGGGTTATGCTATTGCTGCCGAAGCAGTTTCAAGAGGAGCTGAGGTCGTACTTGTCTCCGGACAGGCAACCGTTGAACCGCCAGCCGGTCTGTCAAAATTTGTTAAGGTCAATACGGCCCGGCAAATGCGGGAAGCGGTGCTTGCTGATTTTACTGACGCGGACATAGTTATTAAAGCAGCTGCTGTTGCCGATTACAGGCCGAAAAATGTTGCAGAAAACAAGATTAAAAAGACGGATGGGGATCTTGTAATAGAATTGGAACGAAATCCGGATATTCTGAAAGAGCTGGGTGAATTGAAGCGTCCGGATCAGATTCTGATTGGATTTGCGGCTGAGACCCAAAACCTTTTGCAATATGCACAGTCAAAACTTGAAAAGAAAAATTTGGACTTTATTGTTGCCAATGATGTCTCAAGGCAAGGAGCTGGTTTCCAGGGTGATACGAATATCATCAAGATAATTTCCCGCGACGGGTCAATAGAGGATCTCCCTCTTATGACTAAGCGGGATCTGTCTTCGGTCATCATGGATAGAGCGGAGTCAAAACTTAAATAAGACTATGAGAGGCTGTTTACCAGGCAGCCTCTTGTTTACATAGAAGGTTTAATTATGCATCAATATTTGTTCTTTATTGGAGATTTTCCTGTTCGGGCGTATGGCCTTGTTCTTAGTTTATCAATAGTGTTAGGAACAGGCGTAGCCTACTTCTTGGCACGCCAGGATGGCCGCTGGCATTCTCATATCGTAGATATGGGAATATATTGTGGCCTTATGGGAATTTTAGGCGCCCGTTTGTGGGATGTGTTTTTTTTTGATTGGGACTACTACCATAACCACTTATCAGAAATTCTCAACGTATGGCAAGGAGGAATGGCCATACAAGGAGGTCTTGTTTTTGGTGCGGTCACGGGAATAATATATGCGGTAAAGCATAAGATTGACGTATGGGTTTTAGCTGATATAGTATGCCCGGGAATTATTCTTGGTCAGGGACTTGGACGGTGTGCAAATCTTTTGAATGGCGATGCGTTTGGTGCGCCTACAGGTAGTAATTTTGGTATAGTGTACCCTGATACTACGTTGGCATATCAAACTTATGGCAGTGCGCCCCTTTGGCCTGCGGAGGTTTGGGAAGGTCAACTTGATTTTGTGATTTTTGCCGTGCTTTTGATTTACCGGGTTTCGGTAGCCCATAAGAGTGGTCAGGTATTCATGCTTTATGTTATGCTGTACTCGATAGTAAGATTTTTTCTTGAATATCTTCGCGGCGATTACAATGAGCTTATTTTTGGTCTGTTTAAGTCGGCCCAGATGACAAGCATATTATCATTTGGTTTTGCATTCTTCTTTTATCTGTATTTTCAATATATGGGCAGCTATGACAGTCGGGAAAGAAAAATGTTTGGAGATAATGTAGAAAATAGCGATTGACAACGTGTTTTCTTTGCTATATACTACTCGACAAGTAAATACGAAGGAGCTGCCTTGTTTGTATGATGATAAGGGTAGCTTGAGCTCATCAAGAGCAGTGGAGGGACTGGCCCTGTGAAGCTGCGGCAACCATGCTTAACTGCAACGGTGCCAATTCCTGTCGAAGGCTGAGGCCTGAGATAAGATGAGAGATGATGAGCTCTCCATGTGGAGAGTTTTTTTATTGGGTTTATTGTAATTCAAAAAATTATTCTTCCAGACGGACTATGTTGTTGTATTTTTATTTATAAGGAGGATAAAATGGAAAAGATTCTTTTCACTTCGGAATCTGTAACAGAGGGTCATCCTGATAAGATGGCTGACCAAATTTCTGACAGTATTCTTGATGCTATTCTGGCTCAGGATCCCACTGGCCGTGTTGCCTGTGAAACTCTCGTTACTACTGGTCAGGTTCATGTAGTGGGGGAAATATCCACTAAATGTTACGTGGATATTCCGAACATCATCCGCAAGACTGTTGAAGAAATAGGTTACACTGATGCCAATTATGGTTTTGACTGCAAGACCTGCGCTGTTCTTGTCTCTATTGACGAGCAGTCTGCTGATATAGCCATTGGTGTGAATAAAGCTCTCGAGGCCCGAGATGGAGAAGAGCATGCTGTTAGGGAAAGCGAAGACATTGGCGCTGGTGACCAGGGGATGATGTTTGGGTATGCAACCAATGAGACTCCTGAGTATATGCCGCTTCCGATTGCCCTTGCCCACAAGTTGAGCCGGCGGCTGGCGGAAGTTCGTAAGAATGGCACGCTTCCGTACCTTCGGCCGGATGGAAAGACTCAGGTTACCGTTGCTTACGACAAGAATGGAAAGCCCGTAGCGATTGATACTATCGTTATTTCTACTCAGCATTCTCCGGAAGTTTCCCAGGCTAAGATTCGCAAAGATATGATTGAGTATGTCATCAAGGCTGTTGTTCCGGTCGAATTCCTTAATGATGAGACAAAATACTATATCAATCCTACCGGCAATTTTGTAATTGGCGGTCCTCAGGGTGACTCCGGTCTTACCGGCCGTAAAATAATAGTTGATACATACGGCGGCATGGCCCGACATGGCGGTGGCGCGTTCAGCGGAAAAGATCCTACAAAGGTTGACCGTTCCGCAGCCTATGCGGCCCGTTATGTAGCAAAGAATATTGTTGCTGCCGGTCTTGCTGACCGCTGTGAAATTGAGCTTGCGTATGCAATCGGCGTAGCTCAGCCTGTATCGATTTACGTAGAAACATTTGGTACGGCAAAGATTGAGGATGCAAGGATTAGCGAGCTGGTAAAGGCGAATTTCGATCTTCGTCCGGCTGGAATAATAAAGTCTCTTGATTTGCGCCGTCCAATTTATAAGCAGACGGCTGCTTACGGTCATTTTGGCCGCACCGATATTGATCTCCCCTGGGAGCGCACGGATAAAGCTGAAGCATTGCGCCAACAGGCTGGTTTGTAAGAAAATGCAATAGAAGGCTGCTTGATGATACGACTTTCAAATCTAAAAAAGACATTTCAGGGACCTAACGGGCCTGTAGAAGCCATTAAAGGAATAAATATTCATGTTGAGCAGGGAGAGATTTTTGGCATTGTTGGTTTGTCTGGCGCCGGAAAATCTACTCTTGTGCGATGCATCAATATGCTGGAGAGACCTACCAGCGGAACTGTCATTGTTAATGGCAAGGATTTAACTTCTATGTCTGAGTCGCAGCTCAGAGAGATAAGAAAATCCATTGCAATGATATTCCAGCATTTTAACCTGTTGTCTTCCGCAACTGTATATGATAATGTCGCATTTCCTTTGCGTCTGTCAAATACACCGGAGGAGAAGATTCGGCAGAAAGTCATTCCTCTCCTGGAGCTTGTGGGGCTCTCGGATAAAGCAGATAATTACCCGGCGCAACTCTCCGGCGGGCAGAAGCAGCGCGTTGGCATTGCCCGCGCATTGGCAAATGATCCTAAAGTCCTTCTTTGCGACGAGGCAACCAGTGCGCTGGACCCCCAGACCACAAAAGCAATTCTTGCCCTGATCAAAGATATCAACAAGAAAATGGGGCTAACTGTTGTTGTAATAACGCATGAAATGTCCGTAATAACCGATATCTGTGACAGGGTAGCAGTTATATCTGAAGGAGTCGTTGCTGAAAGCGGTCGGGTGCTGGATGTTTTTACAAATCCCCAGTGTGAAATTACCAAAGAGTTTACCAGCGTAATTCTTAGTCGGGAATTACCTGGTGACCTTAAGAATAAGGAGCTTAGCCAGGAACCTGTAAACGGGGCACAGCTTCTTATCTGGTTGACCTTTATTGGAAATTCCGCTGACGAACCTGTATTATCAACAATGATACGCAAATATGATGCGGATGTCTCCATTCTTTATGGCATGGTTGGAGAAATACAATCTACCCCCTATGGCCGGATGTTGATAGGTATTACTGGTGATACCGCTATTATAAAATCACTGCTGGAATACCTTAAAGACAGACAATTGATGGTGGAGGTGGTCGGATATGTCAAGTGATATGGGTGCCCTCCTTGTAAAAGCGCTTGGGGAAACAGTTTACATGGTAGCTGTATCCATGATTTTTTCCAGCTTGCTTGGCATACCATTAGGCGTTCTCTTATATGTTACCAATAAGGGTGGTATTTTGGCCTGTAAGCCGGTTAATAAACTGGTAGGTTCAGTGGTAAATGCCATCCGTTCTGTACCATTTATCATTCTTATGGTTTCCATTATTCCATTGACTCGCCTGATTGTTGGAACCTCAATTGGTACTACGGCAGCGATGGTTCCCCTGGTCCTTGCTTCTGTTCCTTTTATCGGGCGACAGGTTGAGACTTCACTGATGGAAGTTCCTGACGGAATTATAGAGGCTGCTCGTTCAATGGGGGCAACCAGCAGCCAAATTATTCTTAGGGTACTGCTCCCTGAAGCGATGCCTTCAATTGTTGCCCAACTTACTACGGTGGTTATTGCGCTTGTAGGTGAATCGGCAATGGCCGGAGCAATTGGCGGCGGGGGATTGGGAGATCTGGCGATTCGCTATGGCTACCAAAGATTCAGACCCGAAATCATGGTTGCAACTGTAATAGTGCTTATTGTTCTTGTTCAGCTTGTACAATTTCTTGGTAATCGTTTGGCTGCCAATCTTAATAAGAGATAATTTTGCGTATTTTCCATAAAGGGAATTTATATTTATAATTTTAGGAGGAATACTCATGAGGAAGATCTATTTTATTCTTGCATCATTGGTTATTCTCGCTTTAGCCGCCGCTGGCTGCGGCGGCGGGGCAGATAAGAAGCAGGATGCAAAGCCAGCTCAAAAAACTGAGCAGAAAGCCACAAAGCTTAAAGTTGGCGCTACCCCGGTGCCCCACGCTGAGGTACTCAATGCTATTAAACACCTGCTGGCAAAAGAGGGTATTGAGCTGATGGTGGTTGAGTTCAGCGATTATGTTCAGCCGAACCTTGCTACTAATGACAAGGAACTGGATGCTAATTACTTTCAGCATCTTCCGTATCTGGAAAACTTTACCAAAGAGCATCAGAATGTAAAGCTTGTTAGTGCCGCTGGTATTCATATCGAGCCAATGGGAGTATATTCACGCAAGGTTAAGAAGCTTGACGAGCTGAAGACCGGCGCTTCTATCGCTATTCCTAATGACCCTACTAACGGCGGTCGTGCATTGCTTCTTCTCCAGCGGGCAGGCGTTATTAAGCTGAAAAAGACAGCTGTTGATGTAACCGTTCAGGATATTGCTGATAATCCGAAGGAACTGAAGATTCAGGAGCTTGAAGCTGCTCAGGTTCCTCGTTCTCTCGATGATGTTGATGCTGCCGTAATTAACACTAATTTCGCAATGCAGGCCAATCTTGTTCCGACTAAGGATGCAATTGTGATTGAAGATGGTTCCAGCCCCTATGTAAATATTGTCGCTGTGCGTGCCGGTGATGAAAAGCGTCCTGAGATCGTAGCACTCTGCAAGGCTCTTCAGAGTCAGGATGCAAAGAAATTCTTCCAGGATAAATATAAGGGCGCAGTTGTTCCGACTTTCTAATCAGACTGCTTAATACCAAACAAAAATGGTGGTTACAGAGACTAGACTTTGTAACCACCATTTTTGTTTGGTATGGAATAGATATAATCAAAACCTCCGGTTTAACCAGTGCCTTTGATTTGAATGTTGATTTCGTGTCAAATAATGTTAATCTGGCAGAGATTCATTGCAGAAAGAGCAGTTTTATGAGTTTCTTGATTAACGCAGGCAGAAAGAGTGCTCTCCACTGAAATATTTTTTTCTGGATAGAAGGCTTTCAGAAGAATTGCATTACTAAGAACACATATACCTGTACAAAGCCCTAAGAGGGTTATGTTATCGTAGTTTTTAACAGCTTCAGCAAGGGCGGGTGAGCCAAAAGTAGGCTTATTTACAATAATACTGTCTTTGGTGTAGGGAATAAGTTCAGGGCAGATTTCCCATCCGTCAGTTCCCTCAATACAATGCTCTACAGGAAGTTTTTTTCCTTCAGATGTATTGAGATAGTCGCTTTGATGAGTATCTCTGGTGAAAATCAGAGGAATACCCTGTTCCTTCGCTTCTTTAAGGTATTTTTTAACTTCCGGAACAATTTTAACGGCTTCAGCAGTTCCAAGGGAACCTGTAATGAAATCATTTTGCATATCAACGACGATGATAACGGAGTTTGAATTTGACATGATCAAAATCTCCTTTATAATTTATTACTTATTATTATATGAGTGGTTAATTTTAATGCACCAATGGTTATGATGCAGTACCGATTGTAAGTTTATTTACAATTGGGTAAACATGACCAAGTTTTCTCAATGCAGCGCCAACAAGAATAGAACCAATAACAACAGCCAAATAGTAACAGCAGATAACGGGAGCGGTATATACATATCCCAAACTGGCAATTACAAAGCCTATATATGTTATCATTATTGGATGAAACAGGTAAGCAAAATAGGAATGATAACCGCACAAGTTTAATATTTTCCTCAAATACAGAGGAAATGCTTGTCTCCTAAATAGTGAGAAAAAGAAAAGGGAACAGGCAAGGGTATACAGGACACCAACAGGGCTTAGCTGTTGCGCTATATTTATTGCCCATTCAGGACGTAAGCCGACATATCTCAACAGGTAATAATAATGACAAAGCAAACCAATGCCGGTTAAAAAAAATAATAGAGTAAGAGAGCGCAGACGACTGTCTACATAGACCTTAAACTCCTGCCAATGACTAGCACAATAAGCGCCGACAAGGAATATAAATAGATAGTGAAACACCCAATAGTTCAATCTTTGCGCTATCAGATAACTGATGTAAGGGTTGGAAAAATTAGTTGGCTGCAGTATATAGCACGACCAGTAATTAAAAATAATTTGAGCGGCAAGAATTACCACAAGATGGCGAATCGTAAGAATTTTTACAATTGGTATCCAGAGAGGCATTAAAATATAAAACCACATGAGGATAACCATGAAATAGAGCTGGTACGAACCGAAACCAAATATGAGATACTTTATAATTTCCTTAAAATGAAGAAGCATAGTGCTTCTGTATAGAACAGTGTAATAAAAAATATAGAAGAATGACCAAAAAAGATAAGGTACCAGGACTGATTTTGCTCTGCGGAAATAAAAGCTTCGATAGTCAAAAGCGGAATTTAAGTCGAGATGCCAAAAAAGTCCAAAAGCAGATACAAAGAAAAAAATAGGGACGGAAAATCTGGTAAGTATCTGAAATAATGCGACAAGGTGAATGTTGGGGGTTGGGTTCATAAGATATTGAGAACCTATGTGAATACCGATAACCCCCAACATGGATATTCCTCTTATGTAATCAAGCTCCGGGAGTCGTTCTTTTATCTTTGCATTGTTCAAATCTAATTACTCTCTTAATTGATGAAGTAGTGAATAGTAACAGTTGCAATATAATCCAGTTCTCCACTATCAATTTGCGTGCCAGAGGATTCTGCGGCTTTTAAGAGCATTGCATTACCATATCTGCGGGGAGAATCAGAGGAATTTTCTGTAATGGTCTCTATTCCAGTGATTGTCTTTCCCAGGGAAGCAGCAATGATTTCCGCCTTTTCTTTTGCATCAGCAATAGCAGCCTTGATTGCAACGCTTCGTAGTTTTGAGGTATCGCTCAGAGAAAAGTAAAGGCCTGATATTTGCGTTACCCCGGCGGCTAAGCTGTTATCTATAACCTTGTTTATTACAGAAAAATTCCGGACAGTTACCTTTAAGGTGTTTGAGACCCTGTAGCCTGAAATACTATTATCATTATCGTATACAGGATAGCAATTGTAATTACTGGTCTGAATGTCTGATTTACCGATACCCAGTTCACGCACAGCGGTCCTTACCTTTTCGGTAATAGCCGCATTCTCGCCGGAGGCAGTGGAAGTGTCCTCTGCTGTGGTGGAAATCGTCAGAGAAATATTGGCTGTGTCAGGTGCGGCGGAAGCAGCGCCTGAACCAGTAACAACTACTACAGGGTCAGGCTTAGAAGCTGCCGATGTGTGATTATTTGGCATGGCAATCAGCAACAGGGAACAGCACAATACGGAAGTGGTAAGTTTTAGTTTGCTCAAGAAGTTATTCATGATAATACCTCCAAGTTATATAGTGTTTTTACTTACCTCTTACAATCCTTGGATTGCAGGAGAATATAGTGACTAAAAAATGTCTTCCACTTTAATTTAGTAAGTGGTTGATAACACAGTAACTAACATGGTATGGACGATATTTACATCATCGCTTGACCTAAAGAGGAAGAAAAATGGAGCTGCAAGATAATTACAAATCAGCAGGAACGACTACCCAGGGTTGGGTGCGAGGTGACCTTCAGGCTACGAAATGTTATAAGCTTTTCAGCTTCAGCAAAATCAACATCGGTAATAACACCGTTGTTTTCGTACACACACATGGGATTTGATAAACCGATTTCCCCCGCTGGCATATACACATATTCCTGGCTTACATCGTCTCCGTAAATAAAACCGTCCTTAAGGTGAGCCTGGGCCATAGTTGGACGCATAGTTTTTCTCCAATCTGAGGTAGAAATACCCATAAGTATGTTTAGAACATATTCCGCCGCCATAGATAATAACCGGCAAAGCCGGCGATACCAAAGGCTATAAGCGAGATCATTGTAAATGCCCCTGGCGTTTCGGCAAAAGGAACAGCAACATTCATACCAAAAAAACTGGAAATCAAAGTAGGTATGGCAAGCACAATGGTCATAGCAGCCAGAAATTTCATCACAAGATTCTGATTATTGGAAATTATGGATGAAAAGGTATCCGCAAGCCGGGCAAGAATCTGACTGTACATTTCAACCATTTCTCGAGCCTGTTTGTTCTCGATGATAACATCTTCAAGAAGGTCTTCGTCCTCCTCGTACATACGAAGAGGAGAATCTGCAGTTTGATTGTTACACAGGCGCAAAAGCCTATCGAGTACGGTCGCATTAGAACGAAGAGAGGCATTGAAGTAAGTTAAACCCTTTTGCAACTCCAAAAGGCGTAGAATGTCCTGGTTCTTCATTGAATTACGAAGCATTAACTCTACTTCATCAGAAAGTCTACTTATCTGTCTTAGATAACGAAGATAAAAGGTAGCTGATTTGTATAGAATCTGAAAAAGAAATCTCGTCTTCTTGAATGTTCTGAACGTCCGGGCCGTTGCCTCATTAAACTCAGAAATCACTGGAGTTTCCTCAAGGCAAACAGTAATAATATATTCGCCGCTAATAATAATGGCCAAAGGCAGTGTATCATAGCTTACATTAGTACGCATCACCGGGACATTAGTCAAAATCATCACCGAATTATCTTCGACATCAATATGTGAGCGCTCTTCATCATCAAGGGCTGAGCGAAGAAAATCAGGCTCAACGGCGGTAAGATTACCAATTACTTTTAATTCGTAAGGAGTTGGATCAATTATATTTATCCAGGCACCTTTTTTGAGATTTTTCAGGTTAAGCTCTTCAAGTGGTCCACTTTCCAATGAGCAATAAATTTTCAGCATGACGGAAAGCTCCTTTCCAGGAAATACATGCCGTCATAGTGATGCTCTCAGGGTGTGGCAAAAATAACAGTCAACTGACAAAATGGACAATAAAGACAAAATGCCAGCAAAACCACGTCCCTACACCTGGGAGGGAAAAGATACACAGGGGGAAAGTGACGGCAGATATTTCTCTAATGATGTTATTGGGTAACAATTGTTTGCTGCGACTCATCATATTACAATCAGATAGGTCACATAAATTGGGATGGTCACTGTCCATTACCCTCACCGTCCTTTTCCTTTGCTATAGTCCATAATACTGAAAAAGCAAAATAAAACCAAGCGAATTTCTCCGCCTGGTAAATTTTACTATTGAAATACTTATGAGTCAATGAAAAGTTCATTTTGTTAAGGTAGCGTAGAGGGATTGAAAACAGATAAAATAAAGCATGGCAGAGAGGAGGAATCGAAAGAATTTTACTGATGTGTGCTTGAACGCAATCTGACCCAGAAAGAGACCGGCAAACAATCCCGGCAGCATATAAAAGAATTCTTTTCCGGCTGCCACCATGTTTGTCCCGCCATTGAAACAAAATATGGCCATTGAGCACGATTGAACAAGAAAAAAATATAATACACAGGTAGAGCGGAGTTCAACTCTGGATAGCTGCGCATTCGCAAAATAAATTATCAAGGCAGGCCCAGCCATGCTCACACTTGTTGCCATAATCCCGGAGAACAGACCGGCAATGAAAGCGTTTCGTGGTCTTTGAGAAAAATTAAGGTGGGAAAAATGGTTTACAACAAGGAAACAGAGAAGAATAACGCTGATGATAATTTTAAGGTGGTCGGCCGTAACGTAATTGAACAGAATGAACCCGAAGGGCTGGCCACATACAGCACCTAAGGTAAGGAAAAAAATTAAATCATATTTTGCTGTACGCCACAACATAATCGATTGAATAAAATTGGAAAAAAGCCCAATATAAATGAGGATTTGTACGGTTAATTTTGCGTCATAAAAAATCATCATGAGAGGTGATGCGGTCAGCATAAGCCCAAAACCGGTTATTGATTGAAGAAATGAAGCAACGAATACGGCTCCCATTGGACCAAGGCGGTCATGGAAAGGCGTCAACATGCTAACAAAGTCAATATCCATTAGTATAACCTCTTCGATTGTTAATTTTCCGACATTTTACCACGATTTGGGAAAGCAGAATAGACAAAAATGACAAAATGATTTAATGGTAGCAGCTCTGAATAAACGTAGACTAAACAAGATGTATAAAAATCTTTATATTTTTAAATGTTTTTCTAATGCCAATTTCATAATACTGATATATAACATAATCAGCGTTAGAAATTGCTATAGTTAGTGAATGAGTATATAATTTGAGAACATGATCATTAAGAGTGAGTCCACATTATGGATAGGATGTGAAAGTAATGAAAAAATCAGTTCTTGAAAAGGTGAAAACTATTGCCGCTGGTGTGATCGTTGCTCCATTGATAATGGGGAATATGGGTATATGTAAAGCAGCTGCACTATCTATTCAAGAGGCTGTTGACATGGCATTGGAACAGAATACGGATTTAGCCATTATCAAGGTAGGAGAGAAATCCGCCAGAGCTGATCTGAAATCTGCTCGTGGCCAAAATAGTATTACTATTTCCGGTAACGGAAGCCTGGGACTTAATAAGAATAGTACCGAATCAGATCAAAACAGAAATGGCAGCGTTAGTGCCTCTGTAAGCCTGCCTATTTTTACGGCCGGAAAAAACGAGGCAAATATTTCCAGCAGTAAGCTAGGGGTAAAGATTGCCCGGCTTGAAACGGAAAGGGAAAGAGAAAATACAAGACTTAAGGTGATAAAAGCCTACTATGACGTCCTTCAAAATAAACAGACTGTTGAGGTAGACGAACAGACGGTAAATAATTATAAGGCTCACTTGACAAATGTTCAGCAACTTTACGAAGCTGGAAGCAAAGCAAAAATAGATGTTCTTCGTTCTTCGGTGGAACTGTCGAATTCTGAACAGGATTTGATTAGATCGAAGAATAAGTACGCAGTCAGTATAAAGACACTAAAAAATATTTTGGGACTTCCCTACGAAGAAGAGCTTATTTTAACGGAAGATTTTAACTATGTTGAATTTAATCCTGAACTGGAAGATTGTTTGGCTTACGCGCTGGAACACCGAAAGGACATTATTGTTGATAAATATCAGGTGAAGCAGACGAAGTATGCTATCCGGAGCGCCAAAGCAGATTACTACCCGCAGATTTCGGTCTCCGCTGGAATTGGGGGGAGTCAACGGTATTCACCCAGGCCTCATACCAGCAGCAGTGATTATGAAGCCGGCGTATCGGCAAGATGGAACATATTTGACGGTGGAGTTACACATGCTGCTGTTGAGAAGGCAAGAGCAGACTATGAAAGAGCCGAATTAACGCTTCTGCGGGATTTAGAGAATCTTGACCTTTCTTTTCAAACGGCGTATCTGGACATGAGAGAGGCGGAGAAAAGACTCCGTACTACGAAGATCGCCGTTACCATGGCGCAGGAAGACTACTATATTGCTACGGAAAAATACAAGGCTGGTGAGGGTCTTATGCTGGATGTATTGGATGCGCAGGTAGCTCTTGTAAGCGCCCAATTAAATGACATCAGCGCAAAGTATGACTACTCACGAAACAGAGCTACGGTGGAAAATGAAATGGGACTCTCCATTGGAGAAACTGCTGAAGAAGCTCTTAACAGACAATCTAATGAAATAACGGAACAAGCTGCCTTGGATACAAAAAAGGAGGTGGAAGAAGATGGGCAATAAGAAAATGGCTAAAATAGCGGTCGGTGTTTTAATAACTGCCGGTGTACTTGGCGGTGCCTGGTATTGGTTCAATTCCTCTGAGAACTCAAAGGAATCAACAAAAATTGAGATAGTCAAGGTTTCCAAGATGGACTTGAAGTCAACGGTAAGCGCGACCGGAACAATAAAGCCTGTAAATTCGGTTGAAGTGTCCTCAAAAATTACTGCCCGCATTAAAACTGTGCTGGTAAAGGAAAATCAGCAGGTTAAGGCCGGTCAGACTGTTGCGACTTTGGATGGAAAGGATTATGAAGCAAAGGCCGAACAGGCGCAATACAGGGTAATAAACGCAAAGGCGAAATACGATCGGGCAGCTTATTTGTACAATATTGGCGCAAACAGCCAGGAACAGTACGAAGACGCTGTGCTGGAGTACGATACTGCCAAAAGCTCCCTGGAGGTTACCCGGTCGGATTTGGCTGAGACTATAATTACCGCTCCCATGGATGGAATCGTTGTGGGAGAGCCACTGACCCCTGGCACTATGGCAGTACAAGGCAATAATAATCCCACGGTTATTATGCTGATTGCCGATTTATCAAGCAAACAGATAAAAGCCCAAATCGATGAAACTGATATCGGGAATATAAAGGTTGGTCAGGAGGCAGTGTTTACAGTAGATGCTTATACTGATAGAAAGTTTAGGGCCAAAGTATCAGAGATTTCTCAAACCGATGTGACAAACAGTTGGAACATAAGCTCAAGCAGTTCTTCCAGCAAATCGTCAGCCGACGTAATCTATTACTATGTCACGCTGGATGTGGATGATCCTGATAATGATTTGCTGCCGGGCATGACGGCAAGGGTGGAGGTTGTGACCTCGGAGAAGAAATACGCTTTGGCAGTTCCCATTTCATCCCTTAAGACAAATGCTAATGGATCCTATGTGTTACTTGTCAAAGGAGATGGAAGCACTGAGGAAAGAAGTGTAAAAACCGGAATATACAGCGATGACTATGTGGAAGTTGTGGACGGTGTCTCCGAAGGGGACAAGATTTCAAATACCTACAAGGTGGCCATGAATAAGAATAACGGAGAAAAGGGCGGTAAAGGTTCTGGCGGAAACCGGGGACCCTTTGGCGGTCCACCGCGAATGTAACGACGGAGGTGAGGGTATGAACAAATATGATGATAAAGTCCAGCAGGGAAGCACGATTAACGACCCGGAGAAAACTATCGAATTAAAAGGTATAAAAAAACTTTATCAGATAGGTGACCAGGAGGTAGCGGCGCTGGATGGAATAACCACCGATATATACAAAGGTCAGTTTGTCGCTCTCATGGGTCCATCGGGCTCCGGTAAATCAACCCTCATGAATATTTTAGGCTGCCTTGACCGGCCCACGGTTGGTTCCTATAAACTTGATGGAGAAGAAGTCGCTTCCCTCAGTGATGATGATCTGGCCGTAACCCGTAATCAAAAAATAGGCTTTGTCTTTCAAAACTTCAACCTTCTAAGCCGGATAAGCGCTCTTGATAATGTGGCGCTTCCCCTTGTGTATAGTGGGATAGACAGCAAGGAACGACGGGAAAGGGCAATGCATTACCTGGAGGCGGTGGGGTTGGCTGACCGGGCGTATCATCAGCCCAATGAATTATCCGGCGGTCAGCGTCAGCGGGTAGCTATAGCGAGAGCCCTTGTAAATGAACCAAAAATAATCATGGCGGATGAGCCCACCGGAAATTTGGACACAAAGTCAACCAGGGAAATCATGGAGATTTTTGAGGGATTACATGACCAGGGGAAGACCATTATTCTTGTAACCCATGAGCCGGAGATTGCTGCCTGTGCCAGCAGGCAGCTCCTGGTTCGGGACGGAAAAATAACTAAGGACGCCGGAAAGGGCGTCCAAATGGATGTAGTATAAAAAGGGAGGAGGGAGACTATATGCTTTTTAAGGAAAGCGTGCGTATTGCCCTCGATGCATTGACGGCTAATAAGTTAAGGACGATCCTTACAATGCTGGGAATCATTATTGGCGTTGGAGCCGTAATCGCTATGGTATCAGTGGGGCTTGGGGTCAAGCAGAATATTACGAATTCTATTTCCAGCCTCGGAAGCAATATGCTGATTGTCATGCCGGGAAGTTCCAATACCGGAGGTCTCCGGTCAGCGGCGGGCTCCAGGACTACCCTGAAATATGAGGATGCCGTATCGATAAAATCAAAAGTAAAGAATATTGACTATGTATCTCCTACTGTACGGCGTTCATTTCAGGTAGTAAATGGCAATCAAAACTGGAACACAACTGTGTATGGTGTTACCACTGAGTATATGCCCATTCGATCACTGGCGGTTTCGGCTGGATCCTTCATTACCCAGGATGATTTGACAAAGCGTCAGCGTGTAGCTGTCATTGGCACTACGGTAGCAAGCAACCTTTATGGCAGCAAAAATCCAGTCGGACTGAATATCCGGATCAATAATCAACCCTATAAAGTAATAGGCGTTTTGGAAAGCAAAGGTCAGTCTTCTATGGGTCAGGACCAGGACGACATTGTAATCATTCCGCTGACAACCGCCATGGAGCGGCTCCTCGGCATTACCTATGTTCAGTCTGTGAATATTCAGGTGTCTTCTCAGGATAAAATGGATCGCGTACAGGGCGACATTGAGTCACTCTTGAGGCAGCGCCACAGGATAACCGGGGGAAAAGAAGATGACTTTAATGTCAGAAACATGACAAGCCTTATGGAAACTGTAAATGAGACAACCAGTATGCTCACTTTGTTTTTGGGCAGTGTGGCTGCAATATCGCTACTGGTTGGGGGAATAGGAATAATGAATATCATGATGGTTTCTGTTACGGAGCGTACCCGGGAAATCGGTATTAGGAAAGCATTGGGAGCAACCTATAGGGCAATCATGACCCAGTTCCTCATTGAGTCCGTAGTCATTGGAGTAATTGGCGGTTTAATTGGAATTGGCTTTGGCTGTGCTGCTTCAGAGTTAATTTCCCGATTTGGTGGATTTAATACCGTAATAACTCTATCGCCAATTCTTCTTTCCTTTAGCTTTTCGGTAGGAATCGGCTTGTTTTTTGGCATCTACCCAGCCAGAAAGGCAGCTCTCCTTGATCCAATAGAAGCTCTTAGATATGAATAAAAGAAACACTATTGAGATGGCTATACTATGTAAGCTGACTCAATAGTGTTTTGATACGGGAACCCATTTAACCTTTAACATTACAACAGAATAATATTTTTAACCAATAGTTTTTTGGTTGACGGAAACGTATATGGGGATTAAAATGATAAAAATGCAACATGAGAAATATTATTTTGGGTTCAATATGCTGATGACGGTATAGCAAAGTACTACGTAGAGTTGTTATCATTACATTGCTATACTATACATAAAATATAAAATTTGTGATGTTGGGCCTCTGAATACAGATTGATGGGGTTTTATTCTTGAAAAAGTTTTTTGTTTTTTCATTAGTTATCTTTTGTCTGGTTACGATTAGTAAATGTCAGGCGATGGCTTCTGTATCTGCTTGTACAACAGCAAAGAAGATGATAATTCTTAATTATCATAAGGTGGATGATTACTTCAGTTCTCTGTCAGTTACTCCCCGTGATTTTGATAACCAAATGGCCTTTCTTAAAAAAAATGGTTTTGAAACTATATCCCTTGAACAATTAAGGGGCGTGCTGGCCGGAGAAGAGGTTAATTTACCTGAACGTCCGTTAATGATCACTTTTGATGATGGATACCGTGATAATTACACAAATGCTTACCCGATTTTGAAAAAATATGGCTTCACTGGCGTAATTTTCGTGATCACCTCTTTTATTGATCGCAAATTGCCTTATTACATCTCCTGGGATATGGCGAAGGAAATGCAAGAAAGCGGCGTTATTGATATCGAGTCCCATACTGTTGATCATATTTCCATGACGGAGTTGAACGATGAAAAGCTCCGAAGGGAGCTTACTGAATCAAAGAAAAGGATTGAAGAGGTCTTGGAAAAGCCTGCCGAGTATGTAGCATATCCGACAGGTACCTATAATTTGCACATTGCTGATATTGTTCGTGGTTGTGGATACAAGGGGGCTTTTACGATAAAGTATGGAAATGTCGATACAATGACGAATTTGTATGCTATTGAGCGCTTACCGGTTTTTAGAACGGCGAATACTTACGAAGATTTTATTGACAGAATACAGTATGTTCCAATTTTTGAGAGATTTGGCTGGATGAAGAGCTGATTGCTCAGCAGTTATTAAGTGGGGAGAAAATGGAATTAACGACCGCCGAGCTTTTTAAGGTTATTGTAATTGGTATTGTGGAGGGTGTGACAGAATGGCTGCCCATAAGCAGTACCGGTCACATGATATTGGTTGACGAGCTTATTACGTTGCAGGTATCACAAAAGTTTAAGGATATGCTCTTGGTAGTTATACAGCTTGGGGCAATTCTCTCTGTTGTGGCCATGAATTTTACCAGGCTTAATCCTTGGGCCGCCAGCAAAGATTATCACGAAAAAAAAAGAACTGTTGTTTTGTGGTATAAGGTTATTGTAGCTACAATTCCGGCTGGTGTAATAGGTTTGCTTTTTGATGAATATGTAGAGGAACATTTTATGACCGCCGCTGTAGTTGCGGTTACTTTAATAATTTATGGAGTGTTGTTTATCGTCGTTGAAAACTATAATAAAAGGCGAAAGCCGTGTATAACAAGTTTGGATTCGCTTGATTACAAAACGGCTATATTGATTGGCTGTTTTCAAGTACTGTCTCTGATACCGGGAACGTCAAGGTCGGGCGCGACTATTTTGGGCGGAATGTTGTGCGGTGTTTCCAGAATGGTTGTTACGGAGTTTACCTTTTTTCTGGCTATACCGGTTATGTTTGGGGCAAGCTTTCTTAAGCTGTTGAAATTTGGGGTATCTTACTCTTTTGCTGAGTTTGTCATTTTGTTTGTGGGAATGGTTGTAGCGTTTATCACATCGGTGCTGTCTATAAAGTGCTTGCTGAAATACATAAAAAAGAATGACTTTAAGGTCTTTGGATACTATAGGATTATACTAGGTGTCGCTGTTTTATTCTGCCTTGTGTTGTGATAGAATACGATTATGAAGATGCTCGTAGGATTGGGAAACCCCGGCAAGGAATATGAAAATACAAAGCATAATGTGGGCTGGATGCTGCTGGATGCAGTAGCTTATAAGCTTGGAACTTCAGCAGGATGGAGAAAATGCGGCAAGGCTCTTGTTGCGGAGTCTCGTCTTGGAGCAGAAAAACTGATTTTGGTAAAGCCTTTGACTTACATGAATCTTAGTGGGGAAGCTGTAGGCCCCTTGATGAATTGGTATAAGCTTGATACCGGGGATGTTATGGTGGCCCATGATGATATGGATATTCCTGTTGGAACTGTCAGAATAAGAAAAAAAGGCGGTGCCGGAGGACACAATGGAATTAAATCTTTGTTGCAGCACCTTCCTGATGAGAACTTTGCAAGAATCCGAATTGGTATAGGCAGGCCGCTGCCTAGCTGGTCTGTCGTTAATCATGTCTTGGCGGTATTTAATGAGGACCAGCGGCCACTGATTGACGAGTCTATCAAGTATCTTATACCGGCGGTAGAGTGTATCGTCACAAATGGTATAGATTTTGCTATGAATAAGTATAACCCCAAAAAACAAAAGAAAGAAAAAGGGGCTTGGAAAAAGGAACAGGCAGGTGATAAAGAAGACAATGAATGAGGTTACAGCATTATACGCTGACGATGATGGTAATATACTTGACATACCGGGCTTAGGCGCCATGGGAAGAGTTGGTAATTCTGAATTGCAGTTGAAACCAGAAGATTTAATACCTTTACCACGGGGGTCAGATTTGATGTTTATGCCTGGCCGACAAGCGGTGGGAGTATCTTCAGACGGAGAGGTATTACCGGTTGCTGGTTTGGCTGTTGCGGCGGTTATTCCGCCTGGTTACACGAGGACTCATGTCCCCGCATATAGAATCGATTCGGAAAATAATGACTCAGCAAGGCCCCTTCCGCTGTATGGGTATACTGCGGTGGCTGTGTACAATGACGAGCTTTATGTAGCGGCAATACATACAGATAATCAAGATGATAAATGGAATCCAGAACATTACAATACAAAAAATCTTTCAAAATTAGTAAAAAATGTTAAAAAAGATTTATCTGAAAATCGTCTTGTTGATCACTTGTCAAATTGTGCACTAACTTGGCATTGCCAGACTGCTGAAAACCTTTTTTATCATCGATGGGAGGCGGGAATCCCGGTTTCTCCCGTTTGTAATGCGAAATGTTTGGGCTGTATATCATTGCAGCCGGCAGAGTGTTGCCCTTCTCCCCAGAGTAGGATTAAATTCAAACCTACGGCAAAGGAAATTGCCGAAATAGGAATTTACCACTTGTCGATAGCTCCTCAGGGTATTGTTAGTTTTGGGCAAGGGTGCGAAGGGGAGCCGTCTCTGTCAGCCGATAACATAGCTGAAGGGATCAAGCTCATAAGAGAAAATACTGATAAAGGCCAGATCAATATAAATACTAATGCTGGGTTTACCCTCGGTATTAGGAAAATAGTTGATGCCGGGCTGAATTCTATGAGAGTCAGCATTATAAGCGCGAGACCGGAATCTTACGACGCCTACTACCGAAGCTCTTATAAACTGACTGACGTGAAAAACAGTGTCCGATATGCATTGGAGCATGGCGTATATGTATCATTGAATCTTTTATACTTCCCCGGCTTTAACGACCGTCAGGAAGAAGTAACTGCCTGGCAGGAATTTCTAAAAGAGCTTCCGATACAGATGATTCAGATGAGAAATCTGAATATTGATCCGGACTGGTTTCTTGCAACAATGCCACAAAATGGCGGTACATCAATCGGCACGATTAAATTTATTGAGTCGTTAAGAGAAGCACAGCCTGAAATAACAATTGGCAGCTTTAGCCATTATTTCGGTGACTGATGATTAAGCTGTTAGGATTTATGTCCTGTTTAGTAAATTTTTACGTTCTCTAGAAGGAATTGGGGGTTATTTATCGAAAAAATTGCTGCGGTTTATTTTTATTTGAATACGTGATTGAATTCTTTGTTTTCAATATTTCTACAATGGAGGTAAAGTAAAATGTTGGATGATCAGGATTGGGGACTATTCAAAACTAAGCTAAAGGCAAAAACCGGTATTGACCTTGATTTATATAAAGAGGCGCAAATGAGGCGCCGCATTGAGAATCTGGTTTGCCGTAGTGATTTTACTTCATATGCAGGTTATTTTGATGAGTGCTGCAAAAATAAAGACGATTTTGCTGCCTTCATTGAATATCTTACTATCAACGTTTCCGAATTTTTCAGAACCCCTGAAAAATTTGGGTTATTGGAGACCGATATTATTCCTTACCTTTTGAAGCGTTCACCAAAACTTAACATTTGGAGTGCAGGTTGCTCTATCGGTGCTGAGCCGTATTCTCTTTCCATAATTATGAAGGAGATGACCCCGGGCACGAGGCACCGGATTTTGGCAAGTGATTTAGATATTGAAATTCTGGCAAAGGCTCGTGCAGGCGTTTATTCGGATAGTGAGCTTAAGGCCGTAAAACCAGCCCGGTTGGCCAAATATTTTGATAAGGTTGATGGAAAATACGCTGTTAAGCGGGATATAAAATCCGTAATTGAATTTAAGCGTCACAATTTGCTGAAGGATCCCTTCGAGACTGGTTTTGACCTCATTCTTTGCCGAAATGTTGTCATTTACTTCACTGAAGAGGCGAAAGATCAGCTTTATAGTAATTTTCTCAAGTCATTGAAGCCGGGTGGTATTCTCTTTGTCGGCGCTACCGAAGCTATTCTTAATTTCCGGAAGCTAGGCTATACAAGCTACAAGCCCTTTTTCTATCAGAGACCGTTGGAATAAAATAGTACGATTTAATTAGGGAGGGCTTAGCCCTCCCTGTTTTTGGTTTAGTATAAATGAATCTTCTTGAAAGTGTTGATAAAAGCTTCCGCTGGGCATATGAAAAAAGCTTTTTTTATCGGCAAATATATAATAAACAGGGCATCCTCGTTAAGGATTCCATGACAAGAGCTGATTTTATGCAGCTACCGGTTATTAGTTTACTTGATTACATATCAGCGCCACTGCTCGATGTTGTATCTCTACCTTTAAGTTCTATCAGTGAAATTAGTTCAGCGACTTATGGAGAATCAATGTTTCTAAAAGCAAGGTCAGATAAAGAAATCAGCGATAGTGTTGAATTGACAAAAAATATTTAGTCAGTATGGGTGTTAATAGAACGTCAATAGTGGCGCTTGATGGTCTCTCAGCTGTCGAGGGAACAGAAATATCAATGGCATTATCGGCTATTGGGGCTGGTGTCTGCTATTTAACTACGGAGATGAGCTTTGCTGAAAAGCTGAATTTACTTGGACAGGTAGGGGTAGATACGATGATTGTTCATGTAGATTCTCTACATGAATATATAATAACCGACCGTGTCTCTATTTTATCCAGGTTGTTCCGAATCGTAGCGATATCTTATAATTATCCAAAGAATGAGAAAAAACAATGTATTTCAGAATACGAAGCAACGATAGGGACTCCAATATATGAAATCATTTCCTTACCGTGGACAGCGTCACTGATTGACCTATACAAGAGCGTTGGTAGTGATGATTACATAGCTCGCAACACACTACTGATAGAAAATATATCAGATGATCCGATTTTTACAGATACTGCGGCGAGAGCGATGCCGTTGATTAGAGTGAAACAGGACGGTTGAAAGATTATGGATAATTTCATCAAAATTAAAGGTGCAAGAGCGCATAACCTTAAAAACATAAGTCTTGAAATTCCCCGGGATAAACTGGTAGTTGTTACAGGACTGTCAGGTTCGGGAAAATCTTCCCTTGCCTTTGATACTATTTATGCAGAAGGGCAAAGGAGATATGTTGAATCGCTGTCATCCTATGCCAGACAGTTTCTTGGCCAAATGGATAAGCCGGATGTAGACTATATAGAAGGGCTTTCTCCGGCCATTTCTATCGATCAAAAAACGACCAGTCATAATCCAAGGTCAACCGTTGGCACAGTGACGGAAATCTATGATTATCTTCGCTTGTTATTTGCCAGAGCAGGGCGGCCTCATTGTCCGAAATGCGGAAAACCCATTACTCAGCAATCCCTTGATCAAATGCTTGATCAAATCTTAAAACTGCCGGAACGGACAAAAATATATATCACCGCCCAGGTGGTAAGAGGTAAAAAGGGGGAACATCGAAATACCTTAGCGGCAATCCGCCGGGACGGGTACGTCCGGGTACGCATAGACGGTGAATTGTACGACATCAACGATGACATCAAGCTTGATAAGAATAAGAAGCACACTATTGAGGTTGTAGTCGATCGTCTGGCGATCCGTGATGACATAAGAGACAGACTGGCAGACTCGGTTGAAAGTGCATTAAAGATAGGCGGCGGGGTTGTATATGTTGATGTCATAGACGGCGAAACCTTAATGTTCAGTCAGAACTTTGCCTGTGTTGATTGCGGTATAAGTTTGCCGGAAATAGCCCCGAGAATGTTTTCCTTTAACAGTCCTTTCGGGGCTTGTCCAAGTTGCAGCGGACTGGGAAGTAATAAAAAGTTTGATGAAAGCCTCGTAGTTCCTGACCCTGATAAAAGCATAGCCGATGGCGCCTTTGCCCCCCTGTCCAAAAATCTTGCTTCATACGCTATGTGTCAGATAGGGGCAATGCTGTACAAGCATGGGGAAAAGCTGGAAACTCCCTGGAATAAGTTGCCGGAAAAACTTAGATATTCCCTGTTGTATGGTTCAAAAGAGATGGTGGATTTTGAATATGAAAATATGTTTGGTGAAGTTCGCACCCACCATGTTTATTTTGAGGGCGTCATGAATATTCTTCAGCGCCGCTATAAAGAAACGACCTCCGATGAAATGAGGGAAAGCTACGAGCAATATATGACAGAGACTCCTTGTCCTGCTTGTAATGGGTCAAGACTTAAACCTGAAACACTGGCAGTAACGATTGGCGGGATGAATATTCATCAGGTTACCTCTTTATCAGTCAGTGATTCACTGGCCTTTTTTGACAAACTAAACCTTAGCGATAGAGAGAAAAAAATAGCAGCACAGGTACTAAAGGAAATCAAGGCAAGGCTTGGTTTTTTATCTCATGTGGGACTCGATTACCTGACTTTGAACAGGTCAGCCGGAACTCTATCCGGAGGTGAAGCACAGCGAATCAGACTTGCTACCCAGATAGGTTCGGGCCTTATGGGAGTACTATATATTCTCGATGAACCCAGCATAGGGCTTCATCAGAGAGATAACAAACGCTTGTTGGATGCCCTTTGTCATTTACGGGATTTAGGAAATACTCTTATCGTTGTTGAGCATGACGAAGATACAATGCGCACGGCTGACCAAATTATCGATATTGGACCAGGGGCCGGTGAGCATGGAGGCAGAGTCGTGGCGCAAGGTACAGCGAGTGAGATTTCTGCTAATCCGGAGTCAATAACTGGACAGTATTTGTCAGGGGAAAAAACTATTCCTGTTCCATCCATTCGTAGAACGGGAAGTGTAAATGCTATTGAAATAATTGGGGCGGAAGAAAATAACCTTAAAAATGTGAATGTAAGATTCCCCATAGGCCTGTTTACAGTTGTTACCGGGGTTTCCGGTTCCGGAAAGAGCACGCTTGTCAACGAAATACTCTATAAAGGAGTGGCGGCCCGGTTATACCATACAAAAGGCAAGCCGGGCAAGCATAAAGAAATTGCTGGGCTTGAATTTATAGACAAAATCATAGATGTTGACCAATCACCTATTGGTAGAACTCCCAGATCAAATCCTGCCACTTATACTGGCTTATTTGACGCTGTTCGAGATTTATTCAGCAAGACTGCTGAAGCAAAAATGAGGGGATATAAGCCGGGAAGATTTAGCTTTAATGTTAAGGGAGGCAGATGCGAAGCCTGTAAAGGCGATGGAATAATAAAGATAGAGATGCATTTTCTTCCGGATGTATATGTACCATGTGAAGTTTGTCATGGGGCAAGATATAATAGAGAAACCCTTGAGGCTAAATACAAAGGAAAGAGCATATCTGATGTCTTAAATATGACGATTGATGAGGCTTTGGATTTCTTTGCTAATATCCCGGTGATAGCCAGAAAGCTTCAAACGATACACGATGTAGGACTTGGCTATATAAAGCTTGGACAGCCGGCAACCACTCTTTCCGGGGGTGAGGCCCAGCGAGTTAAACTAGCCTCTGAGCTGTCGAAAAGGTCTACCGGAAAAACGTTATATATTCTTGATGAACCGACTACAGGTCTTCATACCGATGATATTTCCCGCTTACTGGTGATCCTGCAAAGGTTGGTAGATTCAGGAGACACTGTTGTAGTTATTGAGCATAATCTTGATGTAATTAAATCAGCTGATTATATTATTGACCTGGGGCCAGAGGGAGGCGAGGACGGAGGAACCATAGTATGTACAGGTACTCCTGAGGATATTTCAAATAATAATCAATCCTATACTGGCAGCTTCCTCAAACCATTACTTAACGGAAAAAGATGAATGTCATGCTTGGTAAAGTATTTGCTTGAAAAAATTTAAGCTGTATAGTATCATGTAAAAAAGTTAGAAGCGTTTGCAATTATGCAAGCGCTTCTAATAATTTTGAAATTATAAAGAACAGTTTTCAATTTCTTTCTCATTTTTGAGCAGCATGTTTGTTTCTGATAATATAATCGTATTTGGAGGAAACTATGACAGAATTATTACTGGAACGCTACTTTGGCGGAGTGATGCCAAGGGGAGATAATTCAGACGACCGAAAGAAAATCGGGCAATTTACCGGAATCGTTGGTATTATTGTAAATCTGCTTCTTTTTGCACTGAAACTTGCTTTAGGTCTTATTACATCATCACTGGCAATAGTGGCTGATGCCATTAATAATTTATCAGATGCAGGCGTGTCCCTTGTTACGATTCTTGGTTTTAGATTTGCGGCTAAACCAGCCGATGGCGAACATCCTTATGGTCATGGACGAATTGAGTACCTTACGGGTCTATTTTTGGCGGTAATAATTCTTGTTGTTGGCCTTAAAACAGCAGAAGAGTCTTATCAACGCATCATCTCACCGGTGGAGATAAGTGTCGACTCTGTAATAATTGGCGGACTCACTCTTTCAATTTTTACAAAACTGTGGCTTGGTCATTTCTACAAGTCAATAGGAAATCGGATCGGCTCTGTGGCTATAAGAGCAGCCGCTACAGATAGCTTTTCAGATTGTATTTCAACCGGTGGCGTAATGCTGAGTATTCTTGTTTATTATTTCGGCGGATACAATATCGATGGATATGCAGGAATGATTGTCGCCCTGTTTATTTTACTTACCGGATATCATGCTGCAGATGACACGTTAAAGCCGTTACTGGGAACCAACCCGGATGAAGAGATTACGGCCAGAATTGATGAAATCGTGAAAAAATGTAAGAATATTCTCGGCTATCATGATTTGGTGATACACAGCTATGGACCGAATCATTCCTTTGCTACACTTCATGCAGAAATTTCCGCAGATTATGATATAGTATCTGCCCACGATATTATAGATACACTGGAAAAAAGGATCAACGATGAGCTGGGGATAGAGATAATCATACATATGGATCCTGTAGATCTAAATAGCACTGAGAAAAAGATATGTCAAAAAGTAGTCGAAGATATTTTGAAGGGTATTGATGCCGGACTTTCCTTACATGATTTTCACCTCACTAAATCTAAGGGAAACCAGAAAAAGATGTGCTTTGAGATAATGGTCCCTTATGGATATAAAATAGACGATGAACGGCTAAAGGGAATAATTTTTGAAGAACTGCTTAATAGGTGCAGCCCTTACACGGCATCCATACACTTGGATCACCCGTATCAACACAGTTGTTCCTGAGCCTGAACAATTTCTTAATTGTTGCTTCGTGCATCCCCAGTACATTGAGATATTTCACATCTTCCTTGTATTGATCATAGGTTATATTTTCCCTTGCTTAGCAGTGAATGCACTGTTGTGAAGGCTTTAGTTGCCGCAACAAATCACAGGCTTAAACATATTAAAATTTTTAGCGAATCGCTGCTTCAAAGGCAATCCGTAACATGTCATCAAATGTTGTCGTTCTTTCTTCGGGAGTTGTTTCTTCACCGGTTATGAGATGATTGCTGACTGTAAACAGGGCAAGCCCTTCTACATGGTATTTGGCAGCGAGCAGATAAAGGGCGGCCGCTTCCATTTCAGCGGCGAGAACACCGTAATCCTGAAGCTTTTTTAAGTTGATCTCATCATCATAGAGCCTGTCCTGGGAAAGGACATTACCTACATGCACTTTAATTCCATATTCTCTTGCAACAGCTACAGAGCGTTCCAAAAAAGAATAATCAGCCGTAGGGGAAAAAGTGATACACGGTCCAAAAGTGTTGCGGATCATAGAAGAGTCTGTAGTGCAGGACTGAGCAATGACAACATCGCGAACTTTTATGTATTCCTGCATGGCTCCACAGGTTCCCACCCGGACAAGGCGCTTTACCCCGTAATCCTTGATCAATTCGTTGACGTATATAGATATAGAGGGCATACCCATGCCTGTACCCATAACGGAAATCCGTTCACCTTTGTAAAAACCTGTATAACCAAGAATGTTTCTGGTTGAATTAAATTGTTTAACGTCAGTTAAAAAAACTTCAGCCGCATGCTTTGCTCTGAGAGGATCTCCCGGAAGAAGAATGCGCTCAGCTACTTCACCTGGTTCACCAGAAATATGCCATCCCATATGTATACCTTCTTTCATAAGATTTTTATACAATTACTTTAATATATATTGTATTCTTTTACAAGTGTATATGGAAAATGTAGATATTTTTTATAAAAGCATAATGACAGGCAGGAATTGATTACAATAGACGAGAATAATCTGTGAATCAGATTTGATGTAATTATTTCAATATTTAGGTGATGAATTTGTTATCAAAATCTTATTCTCTAATCAGAAAAGAACTTGATGAGGTTGAAGATTGTCTACGGAAGGTTTCTGAAACGACTTTTCCTCTGTTATCTGGCATTGGAAGCAGTCTTATAAGTGCCGGCGGAAAAAGACTGCGTCCCGCGCTGTTTTTGTTGGCCGCCAAATTGTCAAGAAAGGATAATTATGATGATATCGTACCACTGGCAGCATCGTTGGAGCTTATCCATGTGGCATCTTTAATCCATGATGATGTCATAGATAATTCCCTTTTGCGCAGGGGAAAAGAAACAGCAAATGCAAGATATGGTAATCATGTGGCGGTTTTAGCCGGCGATTACTTTTTTGCCAGCGCATTTGGTTTGATTAGTGACAAAGAATATCCGAGAATTATAGGGAAAAAGCTTATTGAGCTTGTAAAACTACTGGCAGTTGGAGAAATTCAACAGGACTCCTCATTGTATACAATTCCCGCCGGCGAGGATACATATTATTGCCAAATCGAAAAAAAGACGGCTGCATTCATGGCTGTCTGCTGTGAAATTGGTGCCTTGGTGGAAGGAATGGGGACTGATATTTCTAATAAACTTTATAACTATGGCCATAATTTAGGAATGGCATTTCAGATTACCGATGATTTGCTGGATGTGACCAGCAATGAGGAAACGCTAGGCAAACCGGCAGGGTGTGACATTAAGCAGGGCGTAATAACTTTGCCAGTTATTTATGCTTTGGAATGCTCTTCTAAAAAAGAAAGACTGGCGGCTATAATTTCCAATCCCTTGATGAGTGATGAGGAATTGCGGGAGGCTGTTATGATCGTCAAGGAGAGTGAAGGTGTTGCCAGGTCGAATAAAAAAATCCAGGAGTACGTCAATAAGGCCAAGTCATTTATTCCTGAAGAATGTAGCGAAAATTTAAGAAAATCCTTTGTCCTTTTAGCTGATTATATCTTGAAACGTAATTATTGATTTTGTTATTAAGGAGGAGAAAATATGTTTGGCATTGGTGTTCCGGAACTTATTCTTATTCTTATAATTGGCCTGGTAGTTTTTGGACCGGGAAAACTACCAGAGGTTGGCAAAGCCCTTGGCAAAGGCATTAATGAGTTCAAAAAAGCAACCTCTGATATAAGTGAACCAAAACCAATGAACACGGAAAAACCTGAAAACAAAAGCGAAGTGAAGGAAGATGCCTGAGGAGCCTAACTCTCAAAAAGGAAGCTTCAATAATGGCATAGATGGCAGAAATCCTATAGATTCTGATGAAAAAGGTGCCGGTCAAAACTGTGACAACAGCGAACTGAAAGAGGCTGGCGGGTCTGGTGAACCAGTAAATGAGAAGGAGATTGATGATGGCAGTATGTCGATCATTGCCCATCTGGAAGAATTACGTTGGCGTTTAATTCGTGCAATCTTGGCAGTCTTGATTTGTAGTGGTATTTGTTATTGCTTTATTGAAGAGATAATGACTTTTATCTCAGAACCGATAGGGAAATTATATTATTTGCAACCTTCGGAGGCTTTTTTTACTTATCTGAAGGTATCAGTCTTTTGCGGTTTCATATTGGCGCTGCCTATCGTTTTTTATCAAATGTGGTGTTTTGTCCTGCCAGCTCTAACCATTAAAGAACGATATATAGCCGCGGTCATAGTACCTTCTTCGGTAATTCTCTTTTTGTCGGGGCTAGCATTTTCTTTTTTTCTGGTAATGCCTGCTGCTTTGAAGTTCTTTGGCGGATTTGGAAGTGATTCACTGCTGCCCATGTTTTCGGTGGCCAGGTACTTTGATTTTATGTTTTCATTTATTCTTCCCTTTGGCTTTGTGTTTGAACTGCCATTAGTTATTGTCATTGCGGCAAAGCTGGGATTTTTATCTTCAAAATTTTTGGGAGATAAACGGCGTTATGTTATCTTTTTATCCTTTGTGATAGGAGCGGTTATTACGCCTACTCCTGATATTTTTACTCAGATCATGGTAGCTCTTCCCATGATTATTCTTAATGAGTTAAGTTATTTTATCGTCAGATTCATTTTAAGAAAGTGAGCTTCAATGGCATACAGAGACTTGCGAGAGTTTGTGGCAGAGCTGGAAAAGCGAGGTTTGCTTAAGCGGATAAAGACTCCGGTAAGCTGTGACCTTGAAATTACCGAAATAACGGATCGCATTTCCAAACGAGAGGGAACCGGAAATGTGGCTCTTCTCTTTGAAAACGTAGTCGGTTACGATATCCCGGTGTTAATAAACGCTTTCGGCAGTATGGAACGTATGGCTTTAGCGTTGGGAGTCGGTACAATTGAGGACTTGGCAGACGAAATTCGTGCCATGTTAAAGTTGCCCTACATATCATTTCAAAATAAAATGGATGTTATTTCAATAGTTCCAATGATAAAAAGGGCGATAAATTTTCCTAAATATGTAAAAAATGCCCCCTGCCAGGAAGTAATTGAGAAAGTGCCTGATTTAGATAAGTTCCCAATTTTAAGGTGCTGGCCACAGGATGGAGGCCCATTTATAACCCTTCCTCTTGTATTTACAAAAAATCCGGCTACTGGAAAAAGAAATGTGGGAATGTATCGCCTCCAAAAGTATGATAAACGTACAACCGGAATGCATTGGCATATTCATAAAAATGGGGCTGATAACTACAGAGATACGATAGCCGCCGGTAAAAAACATATGGAGGTTGCGGTAGCAATTGGTACCGATCCCGCCCTTACTTATGCGGCTACAGCTCCTTTGCCCAGAGATGTAGATGAGATGGTTTTTGCCGGTTTCCTAAGGCATAAGTCTGTAGAGCTTACAAAGTGCGTAACAGTTGACGTTGAGGTTCCCGCTGCCAGTGAGATAATCTTAGAGGGGTATGTAGAGGCAGGAGAAGTCAGAAGAGAAGGACCTTTTGGGGATCATACCGGTTACTACTCTCTGGCGGATGATTATCCTGTATTCCACATTACCTGTATAACGCACCGGAAAAATCCCATATACGCAGCAACTATAGTTGGCCGTCCACCTATGGAAGATTGTTATATGGCAAAAGCAACCGAACGAATTTTCCTGCCTGTCCTTCAGCAGATAATTCCCGAAATAGTTGATATAAATTTGCCGCTTACCGGCGTGTTTCATAACTGCGCCATGGTGTCTATTAAGAAAACGTATCCCCAGCAGGCTAAAAAGGTGATGCAGGCTATTTGGGGCATGGGTCAAATGATGTTCACAAAGATGATCATAGTAGTTGATGAACATGTTGATGTCCAAAATGAGAAGGAGGTTTGGTGGAGGGTATTCAATAACATTGATGCTAAAAGTGACATTATTATGGTTGATGGACCACTGGATGCTTTAGATCATTCTTCGCCGATGGCAAAATGGGGCACTAAGCTTGGTATTGATGCAACAAAAACATGGCCGGAAGAAGGCCACACGAGAGAATGGCCAGATGAAATATTAATGAGCGAAATAGTCAAGCGAAATGTCAATGAGAAGTGGAAGGATCTTGGCCTTGACTGAAATAAATCGACTCCTTCGCGCCCATATAAAAAATGTTGCTATTCATCATACTATTTTTGATTTGCCCTTTGCTTATGTTGGCGCAATTCTTGCTTCAGGGGGCAATCCTGGCTGGAAGGTTTTGATCTGGATAACATTGGCTTTAACCGGGGCTCGCTGCGCAGCCTTGGCTATTGACAATTTAGTGGATTTCAAATACGATAAAGTTCATCCAAGGTTTACTAAACGCCCGATGGTTACAGGTGATTTAAGCAAAAGGGATGCGATAATATTTATTGCTGTTTGCACAGTGATAATGATTTATTCCGTCATTCAGTTGCCAGATATATGTCTCAAACTTCTGCCAGTTGCCGCTCTTCCATCAATTGTTTATCCATTTATGAAGAGAATAACCTGTTTGTGCCATGCAGTTTTAGGAGTCGCTATAGCAATGGCTCCAGCCGGAGGTTGGATAGCTGCCGGAGGCAGTATAGATTGGAATTTAATACTGCTTTGCTCGGCTGTAGGTCTGTGGATAGGTTCCTTTGACGTTATATACGGGGCTCAGGATATAGAATTTGATATTAGCCAGGGCCTTCATTCCATAGCCGTTTCAGTGGGAGCAGTTAATGCTTTTCGATTAGCGGCTATCGGTCATGCTATGTCTATTGGGACATTTATCTGGCTGGGAATAAGAATGAGCTTAAATTGTCTGTATTTTATTGGTATAGCCTTGGCCGCCTGTACTCTGGTATATCAGCATCGAATTGCTGATTACAGGGATTTTTCCTGGCTTACCCAGAAGTATTTTATGCGGAATGGCATCGTATCTATAGTCATTTTAGTGTTTACATTTGCCAGCTTTTTATAAGTTGCTCATATGATATTTTCACTGAGTTTTATTCAATTTTGATGGAGATGAATATTTCATTACACTGATCAAAGAAATTTTCCACTTTCTGAAGTGGTGAATATCATCTCTAATGATCTCTGAAGAAAGGTTGATAGTTATGTCCGCAAGAATCCTTTCCGGAAAAGAATTTGCCGCCAAAATTAAAGAGGCAGCAAAGGAAGACGCTTTGGCATTTAGGGATAAATATGGCTTCATGCCGGGCTTAGCGGTAATTATAGTAGGCGAAGATCCTGCTTCCCAGGTTTACGTTCGAAATAAGAACAAGGCTTGCGAGGAGTTGGGTTTCCACTCTGAGATGATTGCCCTGCCTGCCGATACTTCAAAGGATGAGCTCCTCAGCAGGATAGATTCATTAAATGCTGACAAGAAAATAAGCGGCATTCTCGTACAGTTGCCATTGCCAAAGGCGTTGCAGCCTTTCGAGTATGAAGTGTTAAACCGAATTGATCCCATGAAGGATGTTGATGGGTTCCATCCAGTCAATGTAGGAAGGCTCGTTACTGGTCAGGAATCTCTTGTACCCTGTACTCCTGCCGGCTGTGTAAGGATGCTTGAACTGGCCGATATTCCTCTGGATGGGGCTAATGCGGTTGTAATTGGTCGCAGTAATATAGTTGGCAAACCTATGATAAGTCTTCTTTTAGAAAAGAATGCTACCGTTACTGTATGTCATTCTCATACAAAAAATCTTGCCGAGATTTGCCGCAATGCCGATGTTCTTGTGGCGGCAGTCGGAAAGCCTCTGTTTGTAAAGGCTGATATGGTAAAACCGGGAGCAACTGTAATCGATGTTGGCATAAATCGCATTGAACCAAAGAAGCTTGTTGGTGATGTGGATTACGACTCAGTTAAAGAAGTTGCCGGTGCGATTACTCCAGTTCCAGGTGGCGTGGGCTTGCTGACAATTGCCATGCTGATGGCAAATACTGTTAAGGCGGCGAAGCTGCAGGCTGGGGAAAATATGACGATTGCTTAATTCAGGAGGGATAATGACTATGAAAACAGATGTAGAAATTGCTCAGGAAGCGAAGATTCGCCCGATTGGTGAAATAGCGGAGAAACTTGGTCTTACAAATGACGAGATTGAGTATTACGGTAAATACAAAGCAAAGATTACCCTCGGCGCCTATGAACGGGTAAAGGAAAATAAGAACGGTAAACTAATTCTTGTTACGGCAATAAATCCCACCTCAGCCGGTGAAGGGAAAACCACCACAAGCGTTGGTTTGGCCGATGCTTTCCATGTTATAGGGAAAAATGTGGCTGTGGCACTTCGTGAGCCTTCCCTTGGGCCGTGCTTTGGTGTGAAGGGCGGCGCTGCTGGTGGCGGCTATGCCCAAGTCGTTCCTATGGAGGATATAAATCTCCATTTTACTGGAGATTTCCATGCCATTACAACTGCACACAATCTTTTGGCTGCGGTGATTGATAACCACATTCAGCAGGGTAATGCTCTTGATATTGATGTCCGTCGCATTGTATGGAAGCGTGTCCTTGATTTGAATGATCGTGCCCTCAGGCATGTGGTCATCGGGCTGGGCGGCAAGGCTCACGGTGTTCCCCGTGAGACCGGATTTGATATCACTGTTGCTTCGGAAATGATGGCGATTCTTTGTCTGTCCTCGGGTCTTCAGGATATGAAAGAGCGGTTGGGAAGGATCGTCATTGCTTACGACCGTTCAGGAAGGGCAATTCGTGCTGCCGAGCTGAATGTAACCGGGGCTTTGACGCTTCTCTTTAAGGATGCAATCAAACCAAATCTTGTCCAAACCTTGGAAGGAACACCTGCCTTTATCCATGGCGGTCCCTTTGCAAACATTGCCCATGGCTGCAATAGTGTAATGGCGACAAAATTTGCCCTTAAGTTTGCCGATTACGTAGTAACTGAGGCAGGCTTTGGCGCTGATCTCGGCGCTGAAAAATTCCTTGATATAAAGTGTCGCTTTGCTGGCTTCAATCCGGATGCAGTTGTAATTGTCGCTACCGTCCGGGCATTGAAAATGCACGGTGGCTTAGGCAAAAAAGAACTGGATAAGATTGACATGGAAGCTCTTAAAAAGGGTATGGCAAACCTCACAAAGCACATTGAGAACATTCATGCCTTTGGATTACCTGCGGTTGTCGCCCTTAACGCTTTTCCAACCGATACTCCTGAAGAAATTGCACTCGTGGAGAAAATGTGTAGCGAAATGGGAGCTGAAGTTGCTTTGTCTGAAGTTTGGGCAAAAGGTGGCAAAGGCGGCGTAGAACTTGCTAAAAAAGTTGAGGCAGCCATTGAGAAACCCAAAAATTTCAAGTTTATGTATGATGTGAGCCAGACTATTCCTGAGAAGATTAGCGCTATAGCTAAAACGATTTATGGTGCTGACGGTGTTGTTTTCACAGCAGATGCCAATAAGCAGATGAAAGAGATTGAAGATCTTGGTTATGACAAAATGCCGATATGCATGGCAAAAACACAGTATTCCCTCAGTGATGATGAAACTAAAGTGGGGCGTCCCAGTGGATTTAACATCACAGTAAGAGAGCTTAAGATCTCTGCTGGAGCTGGTTTCATAGTTGCGCTAACCGGTAATATTCTTACCATGCCTGGTCTGCCTAAAAAGCCGGCCGCTGAAAACATGGATATTGATGAGAATGGTATCATTACTGGACTGTTCTGATGAAAAATTTTTGATGGCAAAGGGCGGGGGAGACTCCGCCCAATTCATCGTTATTTAACTGGTTTAATACGGGTGTATAAAGATATGAATAATCGCTGGTTAAAAAGGCTGAACTTTCCCCTGATTATTGCTACTTTGGGAATTATGATTATGAGTCTTGTGATAATTGGCAGTGCAACCCATATTAACGATGATGGCGGTCAACGCTTCTGGTACGTTCAGCGCCAGGGAATATTTGCCATAATAAATATTGCCGTAGTACTTTTTCTTATTAACTTTGATTACAAGATGTTGCAGCGTTATGGCAACGCTCTGTATATTATTAACCTGATACTTCTTTTAGCAGTTATGTTCTTCGGGCATTCTGCCCTGGGAGCGCAAAGATGGATTCAGATTGGCCCAATTAATTTACAGCCTTCTGAGTTCTCAAAGCTTCTTATTATAATTTCTTTGGCTTCAATGTTAGAGGACAAGATTGGAAAATTGGAGACGATTTATGACTTATTGCCGATTGCTGCATATGTGATGGTGCCTTTCCTATTGGTTTTGAAGCAGCCAGATTTAGGAACATCGTTGGTTTTTGTTGCTATTTTCCTCGGTATGATTTTTTCTGCAGGAGTCAATTTGAAGCTTCTGGGCGGATTATTTGGAGTAGGAATTGCCTTGATGCCGTTGCTTTGGCATTTGTTGAAGGACTATCAAAAAACGAGAATAATGGTATTTCTTGACCCCAATATCGATCCGCTTGGTTCTGGTTATCATATAATTCAATCAAAGATAGCAATTGGTTCAGGAATGCTGTTTGGTAAGGGCTTATTTGAAGGGACACAAAGTCAGCTAAATTTTTTACCGGAAAATCATACGGATTTTATTTTTGCAGTCGTTGGTGAAGAACTTGGATTTGTGGGTTGTTCGTTCTTGCTTTTATTGTATTTAGTTCTTTTATGGCAAGGAATAAAGACTGCCATTGAAGCCAGTGATAATTTTGGTAAGTTATTGGCTGTCGGTATCAGCTCAATGCTTGCTTTTCATGTGCTTGTAAATGTTGGGATGACTTTGGGCATTATGCCGGTAACGGGAATTCCTTTGCCTTTGATGAGCTATGGAATCAGCTCTTTAACGACAAATATCATGGCGATTGGACTGCTTTTAAATATTCAGATGCGCAAGCAACGATCAATGTTCGACTAACTAATTAAAGGGAACGGAGGATTTGACAAATTGTCAAAAGTAATAATACCCCCCGATATATTACAGTCAGTATCAAAACCAGGCAGATACACGGGCAATGAATGGAATCAAGTTGTAAAAGGACATGATACGGTAGAGTGTACATTTGCTTTATCGCTTCCTGATGTATACGAAGTTGGCATGTCTAATTTAGGCTTAAAAATCATTTATGAGGTCTTAAACAACAGAAAAGATACTGCAGCAGAGCGGGTATATGCTCCATGGATCGATATGGAAGAAAAAATGCGGGAAAGAAATATACCGCTATTTTCTCTGGAAACAAAAACGCCGGTAAAAGAGTTTGATTTTTTAGGCATTTCTTTACAATATGAAATGATTTATACCAACATAATCAATATGTTGGACTTAGGCTCAATATCCATATGGAGTAAAGATAGGGACGATAATGAACCATTTATTGTCGGTGGTGGGCCCTGTGTGTATAATGCAGAACCTTTGGCTGATTTCTTTGACTTCTTCATTGTGGGGGAAGGGGAAGAAGTAATCGGTGAAATAGTTGAGGCATTTATTAAATGGAAAAATGCGGACAAACCCAATGGAAGAACTGGGTTCTTGAAGATAGCGGCTTCTATCCCAGGAGTATATGTACCGTCCTTGTATATTGAAAAAAGGGATGAAAATGATAATTTTGTTTCATTGAAGCCGGTTGACGCTACTGTTCCCGCAGTAGTAATCAAGCGGGTAATAGCTGATATAGATTCTGTTGAGTTTCTTGAAAAACCAGTTGTTCCATATCTTGATATTGTCCATAACAGAATAATGCTGGAGCTTTTCAGAGGCTGTACAAGAGGCTGCCGTTTTTGTCAGGCTGGAATCGCGTACAGACCGGTTAGAGAACGGAGTATGGATCGGTTAAGAAAGCTTGCCAGAAAACTTGTGGATACCACCGGCTACAGTGAAATGTCCCTGACTTCATTGAGCTCGGCTGACTATTCTTGTCTTCGCCCTTTGGTGGAGGAGTTTATTGCTACTCTGGGAAAGGAAAAAATTAGTTTCTCGTTGCCATCTTTACGCATTGACAGTTTTTCTGTAGATTTGGCTGAAAAGCTTCAGAATGTAAGAAAAAGCAGTCTCACGTTTGCTCCGGAGGCTGGAACCCAACGTTTGCGCAATGTAATAAACAAAGGTGTGACAGAGGATGACCTGATTAATTCTCTGTCTGCCGCCTATCATCAGGGTTGGAAAAGTATCAAATTATATTTTATGATTGGACTGCCAACCGAAACAGATGAGGATATTATCGGAATTGCAAGGCTGGCGAAAAGAGCTGTTGATCTTTATCAAGAGATTAGGGGACGTAGAGGTGTCAAAGTAACTATAAGTGTCTCTTGTTTTGTCCCCAAGCCTTTTACGCCGTTCCAGTGGTTTGGCCAGAACACCATGGAGGAGTTTCACAGAAAGCAGCAGCTCCTTAAAGAACACATTAACGATAAGTCTATACGATATACATATCATGAGGCCAAGGTCAGTTTGCTTGAGGGAGTTTTAGCCCGTGGAGACAGAAAGCTGTCAAATTTGCTTATTGAGGCATGGAAAGCAGGTGCCAAATTTGACGGATGGACTGAACTGTTTAATTATGATGCCTGGGTGAAAGCTTTTTCTGTAACAGGAATAGATGCCCATGAATATAACACAAGAACCCGCAATTTCGATGAACCGTTACCGTGGGAGCATACTACTCCTGGAGTCGATAAGTCTTTCCTCCTGCGGGAGTACAATAAAGCGATTGAAGAAAGATTAACGGGAGATTGCCGACGCGGTCCGTGTAATGGGTGTGGTATATGTCCGAACCTTGGCGTTCAGGTCGTTGATTGGGGTGAACAGAAATGATTAAATACCGGATGGTCTTCACAAAAGGTGAGGAGCTCCGTTTTATCTCTCATCTCGATTATGCAGAGGTTATTCGAAGGGCTATCCTCAGGGCTAAACTTCCGGTTAATTATTCTGAAGGATTCAACCCGCATATGAAAATGACTTTCCTTGCGGCGCTTGCGCTGGGAGTTACAAGTGATGCAGAATATATGGATGTGGAGCTAACGAAAGAGCTGGCTACAAAAGAAATAATGGAGCGGCTAAGCCCTCAGCTTCCCACCGGTATAGAGTTATTAAATTTGAAAAAGATTGACCTAAACTGTCCAACCAGAAAAGCCCAACCGGATATGGCCGTCTACCAGATTGAAGTTCCACTGGACTATAAAGAAAATGAATCTGAAATGGTTTATGAATCATTTAGGCAATTTGACAATGAGCAGAAAACTGTATACCATCGCATTACTCCAAAAAAACACCAGGTTTTTGATGTAAAACAGTATTTGTCCAAGCCAATAGAATACGAGATACATGGACAATGCTTAAGGATGTTAATAAACATCAGAATCACTTCTGGGGGCAGTGTTAAGGCAAGTGAAATTCTGCAATTACTAAAGGATGATTTTCAGTTGCCAATTGAAAAAGAAAATGCCTTGATCCATCGCAAATCAGTACTTTATAAGAATCGTTCCTTGATTGATTGGGTATGAAATGAAAAGGGTAATAATTGACTCAATGCCCGAGGAAACAAGGGTAGCAGTTATAGCTGATGGTTTTTTGGTAAATCTTGATGTAGAACGTTCTACACTTTCTCCGCTGGTTGGAAACATCTATAAAGGAAGAATTCAGAATGTTTTGCCTGGAATGTCTGCCGCATTTGTTGATATAGGCCTGGGTAAAAATTCATTCCTTTACATTGGTAATGGCGAATTGCCTGAATCTGTCAGGCATATGTCAGCCAATGATAAATTCCATATTGGACAGGATATAATTCTCCAAATTGAAAAGGATGCTTCAGGCAGTAAAGGGCCAAAGGGCACCATGCGTATAACATTACCTGGTCATTCACTTGTTCTTTTGCCAACCTCTGATTATATCGGTATATCCCATAGAATAAAGGATGAGGCCACTCGTTCCCGCTTAAAATCAATAGCGGAAGAGAATCTGCCCCAAAACATGGGGCTCATCATAAGAACTTCAGCAGCCCTTCAGTCGGATGATTTTTTTATCGATGAATTATCTAAGCTTGTGCAACTGTGGAAAACGATATGTACACAGTACAAAGTTATGAGCGGCCCTGCATTAGTATATAGAGATGCAGATATAGTTGTACGGGTAATAAGAGATGTCATTGATGAGGACATTGATGAAATTATTACCAATGACAGGGAGTGTTATTTAAGGTTAAAGGGCCTGCTGGATTCCATTGCTCCCGAAAAAAAACACCTCCTTTCTCTTTATGGAAATAGGCGTCAAATTTTTGATGAGTATGGATTGGAAGAGGAAATCAGCCGCATATATTCAAGGAATATTTCCTTAAAATCTGGAGCAGAAATAGTTATTGACAGAACCGAAGCCATGACGGTTATAGATGTCAATAGCGGCAAAAATGTTGGAAACGGTTTATCGTTGGAAGATACACTGTTGCGGGTTAATCTTGAAGCGGCGGAAGAAATTGTCCGGCAGCTTAGTCTCCGCGATATCGGCGGCATTATTGTCGTTGATTTTATCGATATGGAATCAAAAGCCAATAATGATATGCTTTTGGATAGACTGCGCCAATTGGCGGACAAAGACCGAGTAAAAACCACCATAGTTGGAATGACGAATCTCGGCCTGGTGGAAATAACCCGGAAAAAATCCCGCAGAAATTTTGCCCGGACCAATTATTCTGATTGTCCCTGCTGTGGAGGAACGGGTCAGGTATTTTCCCCTGTTACCGTTGGCATAAATATCAGCAGGGATATACGCTCCGCTGAAAAGGTCAGTCACGCTGACTTTGGATATGAGGTTGAGGTGCATGATACTGTAGCGCCTGTCTTGACAAAAACAGGAATGCTGAATGATTTAGCTCGTGAGCTTCATACAAAAATAAAACAATCGTCAACGGGGGCTATACATCCATCCCGGTATGCAATTTCCAGATTAAATAATAAAGAATAGCGGTATTGGTGATTTACATGAAACTGTTTTCCCGTGCATTAAATCCAGGTGCTATTTTAAAACGGAGAGCAGCACTTTCTGAAGGAAAAATAAATAATGCTCTCTTCGTAGAGCTAAAACGGAGAAGAAAAAAGGGGGTTCTTGGGACAAGAGTCCCCAATAATTATACAGTTAATCTCTCTCCTGATGATTATCGTATTTTTGCAACGAGAAAAACCATTGATGAGCTATCATTATTTGTTAAGAAACAGGTTATCTGTTTAGATATTTTCATTGAAGATAAATTGGCGATTACCATAAAGGGCGATGCACGTATCCCAAACGGGAAATGTAAAGTCAGCTCTTTATATGCTGAGGAAAAAAAGTCTGTCCTTGCTGTATCTACCGACACCGTAGTGGTCGACAAATCCGATTATACTTTACCGATAGCCCATCACAGTAAACAGGATATAGCTTGTTTACATATTTCCGCAAATGAAGGTAAAGTGTGGTATTTAGGCGAAGATAAAGTATACATTGGACGACAGGAAAAAAATGATATCTTTCTTGAGGATAATACGATTTCCCGACTGCACGGATACATTGCCTATGAGAATCACCGTCATGTTATATATGATGCCGACAGTTTGAATGGCATATATGTTAATGGCAGCAGAATACAGAGTCAGTATCTTTGTATTGGGGATGAAATTTTGCTTGGACAGACAAAGCTGATATATGATATAAAGGATCAATTGGAAAATAAGTATTAACATAAATAGGAGGTGACACAAAAATTGAGTGGAAAAGAAAAGGAAAGGAAGAGTAACCTGATTTGGTCAGCTTATACTGATATTGGACCATTTCGTAAGGAGAACGAGGATAGTTTTGCTATTGTATCCCCAGCGACGTTCGTTATAGCTGACGGGATGGGAGGATATGCAGCCGGGGAGATAGCGAGCCGAATTTTAACTGATACAGCAGCGGAACTGTTGACAGGAGCGGAAAATATTACCGAATTATCTTTGAAGCACGTTATTACAAAAGCAAACCGTAAAATTGTAGAAGAGGCAGTCAATAGTCCAGAAAAACAGGGAATGGGAACAACGGCAACTTTGTGTCACATAAAAGAGAATGTTGTTTGTTGGGCTCATGTTGGCGACAGCAAGCTGTATCATATTCACAAGGATAGTATCATACAAATTACGAAAGATCATACATATGCAAATCTGCTTGTTGATAGAGGACAAGCGGCCTTTAACGAAGCATATTTGGATAACAGCGCTAATATGCTGACGAGAGCTGTGGGGGTTGAGGATATTATTTTCTCTGATTCCGGCAGCTTTGGTGTAGAGTCGGGCGACAAGCTGATTCTTTGCACAGATGGACTTAGTGGAACATTATCTGAGAATACTATGTTTAAACTATTACATGATTCACCCATTGAGAGCAGTGCCAATAAATTGGTTAAGGCGGCAATTGATTGTGGAACACGGGACAATGTTACAGCAATAGTTGTAGAAGTTTTGGAACACTGCTGATTAAAGGGAGCAGTAGAAATGAAAGACATGTTACAAAAAGAGGATACGATAGTTGACGGCAGGTATAAAATACTTGAACGTGTCGGCGGAGGTGGAATGGCTGAGGTCTACCGAGCCAGAGACATGGTGTTGAATCGTGTTGTTGCCATAAAAATACTGCGCGAATCAATGGCTTCTGATTCTGATTTCATCGAAAGATTTAATAAGGAGGCACAGAGAGCCGCCGGTTTGTCACACCCTAATATTGTCCGGATCTATGATGTAGGTGATAAAGAGCAACTTCACTACATTGTCATGGAATACGTTTCCAGAGAAACGCTTAAGAATAAGCTTCAGGCCTGTAAAAATCTTAGTGTAAGGGAATCATTGAGGGTAGTGAAAGACATAGCCAGAGCTTTGGCCCACGCCCATTCAAATAATATCATCCACTGTGATATTAAACCCCATAACATTTTGGTCGCCCCCGATGGTCAGGTAAAAGTGGCTGATTTTGGTATTGCCAGGGCTATAAGCTCTAATACAATGTCTTTTTCAAGTGATATCGTCGGTTCTGTACATTACTTTTCCCCTGAACAGGCCCAAGGGCTTACTATAACTCCAAAATCGGATATTTATTCGCTTGGCGTGGTCTTCTACGAACTTTTGACTGGAAAACTGCCCTTTACCGGAGAAACTTCCATAAGCATTGCGATGAAACATTTGGAAGAGGAGATGCCCTCGATTCGAAAGGATAATCCTGATGTTCCTGCAAAAGTTGAAGCAATTGTGGCTCATACCTTGGAGAAAGAGGTTGATCGCAGGCCGGATGCAAACGAGCTAATTGAAATGATCAATAAGGTGGAGAATGAACTATATAGCAGCAATGAGGATGATTTAGATGATGTTACCCGTGTGCTTTCAAAAGTTGATGCCGAGCTTCTCGCAAAAGGCAATCCTGAGCATGACAGTAGTGATGCAGGCAGGCTGTTTTACCAGAAGCTTGCTATTGTTGCCGTTATCCTCTTTCTCTTAGTTGGCGGTTTTTTTTCAGGGACTTATATTATGCTCGGAAAGTTTTGGGTAGTTGCCGAAGTTGACGTTCCAAATGTTATAGGTAAGCAAATTGAAGATGCCAGGAGAATTATTGAGGGTGAAAAATTACGGGTCACCGTAAAAAAAGTATTCAACACTGATAAGAAAGCTGGTGAAGTGTTGTTTCAAGAGCCGGAAGCCGGAAAGCGTGTTAAGGAAGAAAGAAATATTATTTTAACTGTTTCAGAAGGCGGCGAAATGGTAGAAATACCTGATGTTGTTGGTTTATCACGGAGAGATGCCCAAATCAAACTTCAAAAAGTTGGCTTGAAAACAGGTAATATATATGAAAAGACGCATAATGGTGAGGCCGGGAATGTGCTTGAACAGGAGCCAAAAGCCAAAACTCAGCATGTTAAGGGATCAAAGGTGGATTTGACAATTAGTAAACCGGAAATAAAAACTGTTAGGGTCCCAAAAATAATTGGGCAAATGTTTGACACTGCCGAGGCTGCCATCTCCAGTCAAAATCTTAAATTAGGTACGGTTGTCGAAAAGGAGAGTAAAAACAAACCAGGTCTAATTATTTCTCAGGATCCGCCCAGCGGAAAAGAGGTACCAGCGGGTACAGCGGTAAATATAGTCGTGGCCAAACAAGCAAAGACTGCCACCAGCAATCCAAACTTGAAGGATAAAGATGGGAAAAAGAAATAATGAAGCTATGACGAGTCTGACAGGTACCGTTATTCGCACTCAGAACAGTTTTTATTACATTGTTCCACAATTGGATGAGGAAAGATTCGATATAACAGCAAATCCCATATCATGTAAATTAAGGGGAATATTTAAGAAAAGTAAAGAAGTTGTAACCATCGGAGACAGGGTAGAGTACACTCTTTTGTCTGATGGAACTGGTATAATAGAAACACTTTTACCGCGAAAAAGTCTCATGAAGCGTCCTTTAGTTGCAAATGTTGATCAGGCGTTTTTGATTTTTGCGGCCAAGAATCCGGATCCACATCCATTACTTATTGACAGATTTCTCGTTCTGGCAGAATGGTCGGGCATAGAAAGGATAACGCTCTGCTTTAATAAGGTCGATTTGGTTCACGAGGAAAGTCTTTTACAAATTCAGAAAAAATACCAGTCAATTGGTTATAATGTTCTGTTAATTTCTGCTGTTGAAGAAAAAAATATTGCAAAGCTTAGGGAAATGCTGGCAAATTCCATATCTGTTTTTGCCGGTCCTTCAGGAGTTGGTAAATCATCACTTGGCAATGCAATAGATGGTAATTTGGCGTTGGTTACAGGAAATCTTAGCAATAAAATACAACGAGGAAAGCACACTACCAGGTTGGCGCGCCTTTTGCCGATCAGTGCAGGGGGATATATTGTAGACACTCCTGGATTTAGCTCCCTTGATCTCACAGAGATAAAACCGGAAGAGCTGGCAAATTATTTCCCAGAATTTCAAGAATATATTAGTAACTGTCGATACAGAGGCTGCCTTCATCAACATGAGCGAGCTATTGATTGTGGCGTAAAAATGGCGGTGGAGTCAGGGAATATTGACGAAACTCGTTACTCATCGTATTTATCAATTTTAAGAGATATTAGCGAGCAGCGGGAAAGAATAAAAAAGTATAAGGGGAGGAAAAACAATGGCTGAGGATAATAAAAAAGTAAAGATTGCCCCATCGATACTGTCGGCAGACTTTGCCAATCTGGGAAGAGATGTAAAACGAGTTGATGATAGTGGGGCTGAATATATTCATATCGATGTAATGGACGGCAGTTTTGTACCGAATATTACAATTGGCTCCGGTGTTGTTAAATGCTTGCGTAAGATTACTGACAAAGTATTTGATGTCCACTTGATGGTCAATCATCCTGAAAATCAGATTGATGCTTTTGCCGCAGCCGGAGCTGACATAATAACGTTTCATATTGAAGCTGCAGTGCATGTTCATCGCACAGTCCAGGCAATTCATGATTTGGGTAAGAGAGCAGGAGTTTCTCTCAATCCTTCAACTCCCTTGTCATCTGTTGAAGAACTTATAAACGATGTGGACTTAATTCTTATAATGACCGTAAATCCAGGATACGGCGGGCAAAAATTTATTCCGTCCATGATTGATAAAATTAGACGACTTCGTAAAATGATTGACGAGAAAAAAAGTCATGCAGAAATAGAAATCGACGGTGGGATAAAACCGGATACCGCAAAGCTGGTTGTTGATGCCGGCGCCGATGTGCTTGTTGCCGGCTCATATATATATGGCGCTGCTGATATTGCCGCGGCGATTGAATCCTTGCGTTGAAAGAAGGTGCAATAAATGGATAAGGCAGTCGTCCTGTTATCTGGCGGTCTTGACTCAACTACCTGTATGGCCGTAGCAGACAGCTTGGGGTATGAATTGTATCCTATAAGCTTTAATTACCATCAACGACATAATATAGAGCTGGAAGGCGCAAAAAAAATCGCCGAGTTCTATAATGTTAAGAAGCATCTTATTATAGAATCAAGCATGAATCTTATTGGTGGAAGCGCCTTAACGGACAATGGCATTGATATTCCCCCGGGAGAACATCATCGGGAAGAAGTGCCGGTTACTTATGTTCCCGCAAGAAATCTGATTTTTCTCAGCTATGCACTGGGATATGCAGAGGTTATCGGGGCAAATCATATATTTATCGGGGTTAATTCTGTAGACTATTCCGGCTATCCTGATTGTCGTCCAGAATTTATTGAAAAATTCCAGAAGGTTGCTGATTATTCTACTTCAGCAACAGTTGTAAGGGGGGTAAAAATTAAGATTGAAACTCCTCTTCAGATTCTTTCAAAAAAGGAGATTGTCCATCTGGGAGTGAAGCTTGGCGCTCCGCTTCAGTACACGCACAGTTGCTATAAGGGCGGAGAAAAAGCCTGCGGAATTTGTGACAGCTGTTTATTGCGGTTGGAGGGATTCAAGGCTGCTGGAATACCAGATCCAATAGAATACGAGATTAAGGTGTGATATATGAAAGACATTCAAAATACTACTGATACCAGAGGAATAGCCATACAACGAGTAGGAATTAAAGATGCTAAACTTCCTTTTCAGATTAGGACAAAGGTAGGAGGATACCAGCCTGTCCTGGCAGATATTCAGTTTACGGTAGCATTGCCACCCCATTTGAGGGGAACCCATATGAGCCGTTTTATGGAGATCCTGAATGAATGGGGAACAAAGCCCATAGCAGAAAAGGAAATGGAAGCAATACTTTTACAGGCTATAGATCACCTGAATGCTGATTCTGCTCTTTTGTCTTTAGGGTTTAAGTATTTTATAAGTAAGACTGCTCCGATCAGCGGTAAAACTTCTCTTTTGGATGTGGATTGTAAATTCATAGGTGAACTAACAAAGGCAGGCAGTTTTTCCTTTACCCTTGAAGTAGAAGTACCTTATACATCCCTTTGCCCTTGCAGCAAAGAAATTTCCAATTACGGGGCCCATAATCAAAGAGGAAAAATGTCCGTATCGATCAAATTTAGTAATGGCAGGGAATGTATCTTTATTGAGGATCTGGTAAAAATGATGGAAGATCAGGCTTCCTGCCCTGTTTTCCCGTTATTAAAAAGAGTGGACGAGAAGTATGTTACTGAAGCAGCATATGACAATCCCAAGTTTGTGGAGGATATTCTGAGAGATCTTGTTATTGCGTTACGCCGTTTAGATGGGCAGGTATATTTCCGAGTGGAATGTGAGAACTATGAATCTATTCACAATCACAACGCTTATGCAGCTCATGAAGAATCATTAACGGATTGATGCAGGATATAGATAGCCGTCAAAATTTAATAATACTCTATAACGCCAATGCAAAGGACTTTACAATTCTTTGTATTGGCATTATTATTATAATGAGTATATGTATGTTCTAATCAAATTGCTTTATAATGCAGTTTTTCAAAAAGGTGCAAGGCAATTCCAATCTATTGGCATTCAACGACGATGGAGATATTGTATTATTTCCACCGTGGTAGATAATGAGGAACCGGCCACTTGCTAAATTGGAGCGGGGGACATCTTTTCATCGTTATATCCCAGCAATTTCAAGGAGTTCCTGAATGAATAAATTTCACAGGCGGTTGGCGTTTATAATATCGCTATTGCTCTTGATATCAGGGTTAGTAATATATTTTACCGTTGATATTAATACACTGGCCAATCTTACGGTTTTTAAGCCAACGGGAATATTATTGGCGCTTGTGTCCATTAGCATAGGTTTGGTTTTGGACGGAACAAGGCTGATGCATATTTTAGAAGTTTCCGACGAGAAAATATCGCTCCGGGAAGCAATGCAGGTTGTCTTTGGTAATTATTTTTTGGCACTTCTTACCCCCGGGGCAACAGGCGGCGCAGTAGCTCAGATGATTTTCTTAAAAAAATTCGGAATACCAACCGGAAAAGCCACTGCCGTGATTTTGGGTAAAACCCTTATGACGATCGCTTTTCTTATATTGACGACCCCTTTTATTTTTTTATATGACAGCAAAATTTTATCAATGCTGTCAGATACAGCTTTGGTTTTTACTTCTTTGTTTTTAGTGGTTTTGTTTATCGGGTTATGTGTGGCCTTGAAATATCATTTATTGTCCCGGATTGTCATCAAAATAGCGAAAGCTTTACCTGTTTACCGAGGCCATCAGCTATTAGTCCTTTTCAAGGAAATAGACGAGGCGGCAAGAGTACTGAAAAAGTCTCCGGTAATGATGATTCTTATTTGCATAGAATCAGGTATCTCGCTGGTTTTTCTCTATGCAATACTTCCCTGTCTTATGTACGGCTTAGGAGTGACCAATGTTGACTGGATAGTGATTATGGGGCGGATGTTCTTCCTAAATATGCTCCTGTATTTTACACCCACTCCCGGCGGAAGTGGAGTCGCCGAAGGCGGCTTTGTCTTATTGTTCAGTCATCTTGTTCCGGCGGGGACCGTCGGCATATTAGCCGTAGCCTGGCGTATCATTTCCGAATACCTTCCTTTTGTCATCGGTCTCTTTTATACAGTTAAAATTTTTGGTGAAGAATTCATCAGCAAGCAGACGGAAAAAGCTTAATTTTTATAGAAAAGGTGTATCTTTTGCAACTTAGACGTTTGGTGGCCTATGGTTTCAAATCATTTGCGGAAAAGATTGAAGTGAATTTTGATCGTGGAGTAACAGCTATTGTTGGTCCTAATGGCAGTGGGAAAAGCAATATCACCGATGCCATTCGTTGGGTTCTTGGGGAGCAGAATATTCGAAATCTCAGAGGATTAAAGACTGAGGACATTATTTTTTCTGGTAGTAAAGAACGCCGTCAATCAGGTGTGGCTGAGGTGTCCCTCTATTTTTCAAACGAGGATTCGCGTTTGCCTGTAGATTATTCAGAAGTCATTGTCACCCGCAGACTCTTTCGTTCAGGGGAAAGTGAATGCTATATAAATAAAGTACCATGCCGTTTGAAAGATATACATCTTCTCCTGGCTGATACCGGCGTGGGCCGGGAAGGCATAAGTATTATTGGTCAGAACAAAATAGATGAAATACTCAATAACAAGCCGGAAGACCGCCGTCTTTTTTTTGAAGAAGCAGCTGGGATTACAAAATTCCGGACAAATCGTAAAGATGCTTCAAAAAAACTTGAGAATACCAGAAATAACCTTACTCGTATCAACGATATATTGTGCGAAATAGATACGCAGCTGGAACCGTTAAAAGTTGAAGCTGAGAAAACTCGTCAATATAATGAACTTGCCCAGGAAAGAGACAAGGCGAAAATTACCGGACTACTGAACCGTTACGAACAGGAACAGATGGAGGTATCGTCGGGAAAACAAAAACTCCTTTCAGAAAGAGAGGGTGAGGTCTCTGTAACGGCAAAACTTGCAAAAGCTGAAGCCGATAAACAGGAATTAAACCAAAAAGTGCTCTCCATGGAGGAGAATTTAACGGCTTTAGGCAGCGATTTATTGAGTCTTTCTGATACGATTAAGGACAAAGAAAGCGACCTCCGACTGCTTGATGAACAGCGACGAAATGATGAAGAAGCTATGGAACGATATGCCGTCCAGGAAAAGCAGACAGAACGAGCTATAGAAGAAGGAAAAGCTGCCTTACTGGAATATCAGAACAGCAATTCCACACTTCTCAAAACAAAGCAGGAGGTCAGCGGTGTTATATCTTTGGTAAGGGAAGATATTTCAAATAAAAATCTGGAAATAAGAAATGCGTCAGAAAAATACACAAAATCCCAAGCTGACCGCCTAAGGGCTGAACAGAATGTAAGTGAAAAGAAAAATTCTATTGCATTACTGGAAAAAGATATTGATAGCGAAACTGAACGTCAGGCAAAAAGCGGCGAAGCAGAAACAGAAATCAGCGCGGCTCTCAAGCTAAGCAGTGAGAAGCTTGACGCTGTAACTCAAAATCTTTTATACCTTGAGAGTGAGTATACTGAAAAAGAAAAATTACAAAGAGATATTGAACGAGAATTTCGTACACATAAAGACAGACTTTATCGCATCCAGCAGGACATAAAAAGCAAACGCCAGCTTATTTCTCAGATTGAAGCAAAGCTTCAGGTTCTTACCCAGTTACAGACTGCATATGAAGGATTTGGAAGAGCGCCACGCTCAATTCTTTCCTGTCACGAATCCTGGCGTGATAATGTTAATGGCGCGGTTGCTGAATTGTTAAATGTCCCGGAAAAATATGTGAATGCTGTTGAAGTTGCCCTGGGCGCCGCTCAGCAGTACATTGTCACAAGGGATATGAATACTGCAAAAGCGGCTATAGAGTATCTGAAATTTTATAAACTGGGAAGAGTAACTTTTTTGCCATTGGAAACCCTAAATAATCGAAAACCTGTCAATCTCTCAAATGATATAACATCAATGAAAGGATATGTGGGTATTTGCCATGAACTGGTTGAGACGAAGCCAGAATATGATATAGTGGCTCGTTTTTTGCTTTCCGGCACGATTGTGGTTGATGGCTTTGACAATGCAAATAAAATAGCAAAAAAGCTGGGATATAGAAACAGAATAGTGACTATTTCCGGTGAATTGTTAAATCCGGGCGGATCGGTTTCAGGCGGTAGTACACACAATAATGAAAACAGCTTCCTTAACAGAAGGGGAGAGATAGCTTCTCTGACTAATACCCTGAATCAAAAAACTTCAGAAGAATCAGCTGTTCAAGCTGAAGAAAACAATCTCACAAATAAAATTGTGGAGATTGAGCAGTGTAAGGAAACGCTATCAAAAGATATTCAGCAGTTACTGATTAAAATTACTTCCTTAAGAAGTGATAAAAAGAATCTGGAAGAAATTGTGAAGGAAAAAACCAATACCCTTGAAGCAATCAGAGCAGCCGTAGCACAGTTTTCCGTTAGTTTTTCCCGGCTCCAGGAAAAGAAACTGGCTGCCCATAAGGAGCTGCGGGAGGCAATTAGCGCCGCGGAACAGGCATACGAGGAAAGCAGACAGGCTGGCACCAGTCTTTCAACATTGGAAACAGAAGCTAAAGGACTATCTGACAAACTCCGCAAGAGCGAAGTTGAAGATGCTGCCATCAGCCAACAGATCAATTTCCTGAAAGAAAAGACATTGCTAAAGCAGCAGGAAATTGACCGGTTAAATCTCCAAAGACAAGCAATAAAAAGAGAATCCGCTGCTCTTAATGAAAAATTGTCTAATAAAAGCGATGATAGATTATTGGCTGAAGCGAAGCTTAATGACTTAAAAAATCAGCTTACAGTAATTACTAAAAATCGTGATATGCTTTATTCTGCCAAAATGGATACCCTGGCTGCAAGTAACGATAAAGACGAAGAAATCAGGGTGATCAATAGAAATTTGACAGAAGTGCGCCAGAAAATTCAGGATCTGGAATTACATATTAGTCAATGTCAGTTTGCCGCTGATGAAAAAAAGAGGTCGTTGGAAGACGATTTTGGAATATCCATAGCTGTTGCAGAATCTAAAAGACTGGAGCTTAACGGCACGGAACTTCAACGGCACCTTCGCAGACTTGAAAACGAGCTTGAGCAATTGGGGCCTGTAAACCCAAGTGCAATAGAGCAGGCACAGCGGCTCGATGACCGCAGAAACCTTTTATCTGCTCAAGCTGGCGATTTGAGACTTGCGATGGATAATCTCATCTCCATAATTGATAATATCGATGAAAAAATGAGGGAGCGGCTCACCGAGGCATTCAATTCTATCAGAAAATATTTTGGAGAGACGTTTCTCTCATTATTCGGCGGGGGAGAAGCAGACCTTATCCGCACGGGTGAAGGAGATATTCTTTCCGCCGGTATTGACATAAATGTGACAATTCCCAACAAGAAGCAGCAAAATCTTTCGGCCCTTTCAGGAGGAGAAAGAGCCCTTACTGTTATCGCGCTTCTTTTTGCAGTCCTTCGCTATTCTCCATCGCCGTTTGCTGTACTCGATGAAATTGACGCTCCCCTGGACGAGGTTAATATTTCCAGATTTGGCAGTTTTTTGAGAGAATTCTCAGAAAAAACCCAGTTTATTATTGTGACACATCGCAAGGGGACTATGGATGCCGCTGATACTCTCTATGGTGTAACTTTGGAAGATGCCGGTATTTCAAAAATCATATCCGTAAAGTTTGATGAATGATTAAAGGAGACTGATTATGGGCTTTTTTGACAGACTAAAAAAGGGAATAACCAAGACTCGCGAAGCTTTTACCGGAAAGATTGAAAAACTGATTCTCGGTTATGCCGACATCAACGAAGACCTGCTGGACGAGTTGGAAGAGACTCTGATAATGGCAGATGTTGGATTTGATACGACTGAACGATTGATGGCTTCGGTCAGAAAAGGAATTAAGTCCAAGCAGATAAATTCTCCGGAGGACTTAAAACCCTTTCTGGAAAAAGAGATTTCCGACGTACTAAACCTAGGAGACAGTGGAGTGCGTTTTGCGCCAAAGGGTCCAACGGTTTTACTTATTGTGGGGGTTAATGGTGCCGGTAAAACTACAACGATCGGCAAACTGAGCGCATTCTACGGCTATTATGGAAAAAAAGTAATGTTGGCTGCAGGCGATACTTTTAGAGCAGCAGCCATTGAACAACTTGAAGTTTGGGGAGAACGGACCAATGCAACCGTAATCAAGCATGAGGCCGGTTCCGACCCGGCAGCGGTAGCTTATGATGCTGTAATGGCAGCAAAGGCCCGCAATGTGGACATATTGATTATTGATACTGCCGGGCGCCTTCAAACGAAATCGAATCTCATGGAAGAACTAAAGAAAATCAATCGGATAATTTCCCGTGAAATACCCGGTGCCCCCCATGAAACCCTGCTCGTTCTTGATGCAACAACCGGGCAAAACGCCATAAGCCAGGCAAAGCTTTTTACCGAAGCAGCTCCTGTTACCGGTGTCGTTCTTACAAAGCTTGACGGTACCGCAAAGGGCGGCGTCGTAATAGGAATAAAATCTGAATTGAAAATGCCGGTTAAGTGGATTGGCGTAGGTGAAGCGGTAGAGGATTTAAGACCTTTTTCCCCTGATGACTTTGCCAGGGCGTTGTTTGATAAATAAAAATTGCCATTGCCAAGTGATAATACTTGACAATGGCAATTTTTATATGTATAATTCTTTTTGTTGATGTCAAATTTAATTGCTTGACACACCTTGCAGTTAAAATATATGGCGGTGAAATACGTGGAGACTCGTTCCGGTGAAAAGTTTGTTGAGCGCATGGAATTTACCGGTTTGTATGACTGCTATGGTCAATTATTAACAGAGCATCAGCGCGAAATACTAGCCATGTATTTATATGATGATTTAACGATATCTGAAATTGGCGATAGTAAGGGCATATCGAGGCAGGCTGTACATGACATGCTTAAAAGAGCGCATGAAAGTCTGGCTGACTATGAAATTAAACTGGGGTTCATTGCTAAACAGCGTAATGAACACGAAAAGCTTTTGAGCATTTATGACGCGCTCTCTGCTGCCAAAGAGGATGTTGCCAGAAAAAAAGCTTTGAAAGCGCTGAAAAAATATATAGACAGCTACATGGAAAGCAGGGAAAATAATGATATTTGAAGGTCTGGCTGACCGTCTGCAGGAAACCTTCAAAAAGTTGCGAGGTCATGGGCGGCTTACAGAAGATGATGTCAACGAGGCGATGCGGGATGTGCGAATGGCGCTGCTCGAAGCTGATGTCAACTTTAAGGTCGTAAAAGATTTTGTAAAAAAGGTTAAAGAACGGGCTGTCGGACAGGAAGTTCTGGAAACTCTGACTCCTGCTCAAGTCGTTGTAAAAATTGTTGACGAAGAGCTTACATCGTTGATGGGTGGAACTCAGAGCAAGATAAATATCTCTCCTAAGCCTCCCACGATCATCATGCTGGTTGGTCTTCAGGGCGCTGGTAAAACCACATCTGCCGGTAAACTTGGTGTAGCCTTGAAGAAGAAGGGTAAGCATCCGATACTTGTCGCAGCAGATATATACCGGCCTGCGGCTGTCAAACAGTTACAGGTTATCGGAAGTCAGCTGGACATTCCGGTATTCTCCATGCCGCAGGGGACGGATGCAATAACAATTGCAAGGTCATCCTTGGACTTTGCCGCCCACAGGGCCGCAGATGTTATAATAATTGATACCGCCGGTCGTCTGCAGATTAACCGGGAATTGATGGAGGAGCTAAAATCCATCAAGACAGAGGTAAATCCTCATGAAATCCTGTTAGTAGTAGATGCCATGACAGGTCAGGAAGCCGTCAATGTTGCCCAAAGCTTCAACGAAGATTTGAATGTAGACGGCGTGATCCTCACTAAGATGGACGGCGATGCGCGAGGCGGCGCGGCTTTATCCATAAAGGCGGTTACCAATTGCCCGATAAAATTCATCGGTATGGGCGAGAAATTGGAACCCCTTGAACCGTTCTACCCTGACCGCATGGCATCCCGTATCCTGGGAATGGGCGATGTCCTTTCTCTTGTTGAAAAAGCCCAGGAAGTTTACGATGCAAAGCAGGCTAAGGAAATTCAAAAGAAGTTCCGCAGGGATGAATTTACTTTAGATGATTTCCTGGAGCAGATGCAACAGATTAGAAAATTAGGTTCTTTTGAGCAAATTCTCGGAATGATTCCCGGTATGGGCAACCTGAAGAAACAACTGGAGGGTGCCGATATTGATTTGAATGGTAAAGAGACTCGCCGTATTGAAGCTATCATTCGCTCTATGACCCCTCGTGAGCGTGCTGATATAAAAATCATCGATGGAAGCCGCCGGAAGCGTATCGCAAGAGGCAGTGGAACAAGCGTGCAGGAGGTAAACAAGCTGTTAAAGCAATTTGCCGAGATGCGCAAGATGATGAAGAAAATGAAGAACTTGAAGGGCGGAAAGGGTTTAGGCAGTTTTAGAATGCCTAAGATTCCCGGACTACCCTTTATGAAATGATTAGCTGTTTAAGGAGGTGAATATATAATGGCAGTAAAGATTCGTTTGACCCGTCTCGGTGCTAAGAAGAAGCCCTTCTATCGCATCATTGTCGCTGATTCCCGTTCCCCGCGCAACGGTCGTTTCATCGAAATCATCGGTAATTACGATCCAACTAAGGAGCCTGCTGTCGTCAATGTTGATGAGGACAAGGCTATTGATTGGATGATGAAGGGCGCACAGCCGACTGATACCGTTCGCTCCTTGCTCAGCAAGAAGGGTGTTATGGCTAAGTATGATGCCGCAAAGCGCTCTAAGTAATTGCGAGGTTTCCAGATGAAAGAACTGGTTGAATACATCGCCAAATCCCTTGTAGATCATCCTGAATCAGTCGTCGTTGAAGAAAAAGTTGACGAAGACGTTGTAGTGTTTGAGCTTCATGTGGCTCAGGATGATATGGGTAAGGTCATCGGTAAACAGGGGCGTATTGCTAAAGCTATTCGTACAGTGGTCAAAGCAGCTGCAACTGTAGACAATAAAAAAGTTACCGTAGAAATCATATGAGTTGAGGCGGCATTTACTCCACCCGTTGGTGGAGTTTTGCCGCTGTTTTTCTAAATTTGACGAAAAGAGGTATTAGTATGGACACCATTTCCCTTAAAATACCCATTACTATAAAAGCAAAGCTTACTGGTAAGCTTCGCGCCCGCATTGTAAGCGAACTTACTGAAAACCTCAAGCGGGTAGAAATGGAGCTCGGTCAGCTGGATATACAGGAGCGTCAGGTTCTTGCTGAGCAGGGGCACAATGATATTCAGCGTATGCAGGCTATTCGTGCCCATTTTGACGGCGAGCGCCAGCAGCGGGTTGAGTTCAGGGAAGAAACTGAAAAGCGGCTGGAGGATACAAATCATCTTGCCCCTGGCGCAGAGATCGTTCAGGGTCAGCTTGAGCGCATTGTCGATGTGAAGATTGGTGACAATATCCGTGAATTAATGAATGTAGAAATCCTGGTTGAAGACGACAAAGTTATCGCTATTCGCAGCTAATATGAAAAATAAAGATAAAACCCGCCTTCGTATAGGAAAAATTGGAAAAACTCATGGTATACACGGCGAGCTTCGCATAAACAGCCTTACAGATTTTCCAGAACGATTCGAGGGCATGACCCAGGTCTACGTCAATGATACGCTAATGGACATAAAGACTGTTCGCTATCAAAACGACGTGGTTCTTATGTCATTTAAGGGATTTGACACTCGCGAGGCAGCGGCAGCATTGACAGGCCGTTATCTTATGGTAAACCGCGAGGATGCCGTCGAGCTTGAAGACGGAGAGTATTACACAATAGATATTATTGGGCTGGAGGTATACGATAAGGAAACGGGTAATCATTTAGGAACTGTTACTGATGTTTTATCTACTGGCAGTAATGATGTCTATGTGACAAAGCCGATAGAAAAGGGACAGAAGGATATTCTTATTCCGGCTCTCAAGTCTGTTGTAAGTGAAATAGATGTTGACGGTGGATCCATGGTTGTGACTTTGCCGGAAGAATTGGTTTGATATGCGTATAGATATACTGTCTCTCTTTCCAGGGATGTTCTGCGGACCATTGTCTGAGAGCATCCTGAGCCGTGCCGCAAAGGCAGGAATTCTTGATATTCATATTACGAATCCAAGAGACTTTACTACAGATAAGCACCATAAGGTAGACGATATTCCTTTTGGAGGCGGAAGCGGTATGGTTCTAAAGCCGGATCCATTTTTTGCTGCCTTGCAGGCTGTGAAAAATGCTGACACTAAGGAAAGCTGCCGTGTTATTCTCCTTAGTCCCAAAGGACAAAAATTCAGCCAAAGTAAAGCTAAAGAGCTTGCTGCATATGACCAGCTTATTTTTATTTGCGGTCATTACGAGGGCTTTGACGCGCGGATAGAAAATGAATTACCAGATGACATAATCTCCATTGGGGATTATGTTCTGACCGGTGGGGAATTACCGGCAATGGTCATTATTGACGCAGTGTCCAGGATGATACCGGGAGTACTTCACGCTGAGGATTCTGCCGAAACCGACAGCTTTTATCACGGGATTCTACAATATCCTCAATATACCCGTCCAAGAAATTTCCAGGGCAGGGAAGTGCCAGAGGTTCTGTTTTCCGGTAATCACGCCTTAATTGATCGATGGAGAAAGAAAGAAGCAATTAAGAATACTCTCAGGTATAGACCTGATCTGCTGGAAAAATATATTCCTGCGACAAAAGAAGAAAATAAAATTCTTGAGGCCGCAAAGTCAGAATTGTCCAAATAATATTTACGTCCTCTCAGACAAAAAAGAGCTAATCTTCAATGTCTGAGAGTTTTTTATTTACAAAACCTTATAGATAATTGAAAGATCAGCCAATAGAGTGTACAATAAAGATAAAGAAATTCAATATGTTATTAGAGGTGTTTTAGTTGAATTATAAGATGATAAGCGGGCCGCTTGCATTTGTTTTATTGTCTATCTGTCTTCAATACATTTTCCCCATAAATGCATCAATTGCGTTGGCAACAACGGCCTGGATGGGTTTATGGTGGGTTTTCAGACCGGTAAGCATAACGATAACGGCATTTTTACCGATTGCTATAAATGCCGTATTCAATATTGCGCCTATGCCCCATATAATCAATCCCTATTTTTCAGAGATAGTAATCCTGCTTCTAGGATCCGATTTAATCTCTATGACCTGGGCAAAAACCGGTTTAGATAAGAGACTGTCTCTCAGAGCTTTATCATACATTGGGCCTTCATTAAAACAGCAAATATTCGTTTGGCTTACGGCTTCAACAATTTTATCCATATTTCTGCCGAATGTCGTTGTGTGTGGAATACTGATCCCGATAGCTGTATCTATGCTTCGCTTTGTTGGCGAACAATCAATAGTTGACAGCAAAATCGCCGTGCCGATACTTCTTTCCATTGCCTGGGGGGCTGGCATAGGCGGCTTTGGATCACCGCTGGGCGGAGCGGCAAATCTTGTTGCCATAAACTATATCGAGGAAACTACTGGTCATGAATTTATGTATTTCGACTGGGTTATAAAATTCTTCCCATTTTTAGTTCTTATTATGCTGATAAATTTCTTTGTCCTGTGCATCATACCCACAAGCGGAAAGCAGATTCATGGGTCAAAGGAGTACTTCATTGAAATGTACTCAAAAATGGGGAAGATGTCCAAGGATGAATCTTTCAGTTTTTGGCTGTTTATAACAGCAACCTTGCTTGCTTTTATCCGTCCTCTATACGCTGCCTATTTACCTGGGATGAAGCCAGCCTATGTATTTTTCATATTAGGGTTTGCAGCATTTTTTGCCAGAGCTTCCGACAAAAAGCCATTCCTTGATTGGGACAAAGCCCAAAAGGGTATTATGTGGGGAATGATGTTTTTATTCTCAGGGGGAATCGCTCTGGGTAAACTCATGACAGATACAAAGGCCGTGGATTATATTGCTGAAATGGTTTCCAAATTACCCTTGACTGGCGGAGTTGACACAATTTTTGCTTTCTCAGTCTTTTCGGCTTTTTTGACAGAAATATCAAGCAACACAGCAGCAGCCTCTATTGCGATACCAGTTATCAAAAGTATTTCACAAGCTCTGTCATTGAATCCGGCGCCGTTTATTCTGCTGTCAATCGTATCAGTGAATTGTGCCTATGCATTGCCACTGTCAATCAGAGCAATACCGGTTAGTCATGGATTAAATCCTGAGAGTATGTTTAAGTATGGCCTGCTGCTTTCCGTATTGACAATACTGGCAACAACGATTTTCGGTTGGCTGGCTGTACAGTTCTGGCCTTGGTTTTCGGTGTTGTAAAAATATATTCGTATTTAGATATTCGTAGGGAAAACCATCATATTATTTCCGATAAGTAGAAATTATAGGAAGTAACTGTTAGGAATAAAACAGACAGCAAGGGATGCTTTCCTCAAAAATGTCGTTATAAAAAGCCGTCAAGGATTTAAGACCTGTTTGGATATTATACTCCCTGACGGCTTTGTATCATCACGACTATGCCCTTATAGCCCAGCGTAATTTTGTGGAATGAGCCCGGCTGTTATTGTAGCATTCTTCCCGGCTTGGTCGTATAACTTCATTGGAAATTTCCTTGTAAATACCCAGCTGCTTAAAAGCCTTAAATGCTCTTTTTACGATTCTGTCCTCACCAGAGTGAAATGTTAAAATTGCGACCCGGCCATCAGGCGCCAGTGCATTGGGCAATTTCTCCATGAAATCATACAAAACTTCATATTCCTGATTGATGTCGATCCGTAGTGCCTGGAACACCCTGGCTGCGGATTTTTTTACGGCATCTTTACGGGCATCTTCGGGAAACTTTATCCGCAAGAGAGCTTTATCTATTTCATTAAGAAGTGCCGAAGTTGTATCGATCTTCATTCCTCTTTTCAAGTCATTTACTATTTGTTTAGATATTTCCCCTGCATATGGCTCATCGGAGTTTTCAATCAACATCCCTTCCAGCTCGTCTCGGGAAATGGTCTTGAGTCGTTCAGCAGCGGATAAGCCAATAGTTGGATTGAGTCTAAGGTCTAACGGACCGTCACTTTTATAGGTAAATCCACGTTCCGGATTATCAATCTGCATCGAGGAGACACCAAGGTCAGCCAGTATAAAATCGAATAGCCCAACCTTTGAAACAAGCTCGTCGATTTGGCAAAAATTCATGTTGCATGGAGTCCAGATGTCACCATTAAATCCCTGTAGCCTGATACGTTGTTCAGTCTTAGCAGACTCTATAGGATCAATATCTCCACTGTAAAGGTGGCCTTTACCCTTTAACTCCTGCAGCATGGCCACTGTGTGGCCGCCATAACCCAGTGTTGCATCAAACCCTGTCATTCCTGGCTTTATAGACAATACATCAAGTATTTCTTTTACCATAATCGGGATATGCATTCCGGCGGGAGTATTGCCTTTGCCGATGATGTGTTTGACCTCGTCGGCATATTTATCTGGATTTAATTCTTTATATTTTTCTCCAAATTTTCGAGGATATTTCCCCGAATAATGGATTCGACGTTTATGCTGGCTGTCATTGTTTTTCATAGTGTTCTCTTTTTTATCCGATGAAAGTTACTACTTCTTTACGGGATTTCCAACTCCAACGACCACTTTGTAACCAATGCTGTTAATTCGCTTTTCTGTGTCTATTCGGCACATTGCCAAATCTTCAGCAAGACATATTTTATTATCGTATAGCAGATAATTCCGCCTTGCCTCAGGCGGTGTCAAATTTGGCATGACAACATTTGCCCCGGCTTTTACCCCAAGCTCCCGGCCCTGAGGGTGAATTGTGCCGAGCGCGGTAGTAGCGGGAATCAAAGCGGCGGGAAAAAGTAATCGCAATATTGAAATCAAGCGCAGAGTCAGCTCCACACTTCCATTTTTATAATTTCCCTGCCCAAAGGGAGTATTACGTTGAGAGATAAACGGACCGATCCCTATCATATCCGGGTTCAATTCCTGAAGAAAGCGGAGATCAGCAAGTATATGCTGCGGTTCCTGAAATGGAGATCCGACCATAAACCCAGCGCCCACTTGAAAACCAATTTCCTTCAAATCAAACAGGCACCGCTTTCTGTTATCAAGCTTCATTTCCTTTGGGTGAAGCTTTTTATAGTGGGAGTCAGAAGCTGTCTCGTGACGCAACAGATATCTGTTGGCTCCGGCATCAAAGTACGCCTGGTAACTATCTCTGCTTTTTTCACCTATTGATAACGTTATAGCGCAATCTGGATAACCGCACCTTATTTTCGATACAATATTGCATACTCTTTCATCAGTAAAATACTGATCCTCTCCACCCTGGAGAACGAACGTCCTGAACCCTTGTGCGTACCCGGCGTCACAGGCAGCCATAATTTCGTCTATGGTCAGGCGGTACCTTATGGCTTCCCTGTTGCTTCTGCGGATGCCGCAATAATAGCAGTCATTTTTGCAGTAATTTGTGAACTCTATCAGAGCGCGAATATATACGCTATTGCCGTAAAGCTTTTTTCTTTTTCTATCGGCAGCATCATATAGAATTTTATCGTACTCGCTGGTTTTAATTAAGTCTAAAATCTCGCTATCCGAAAGGTCCGACTCCTGGTATAATTTTTTTATCGTCAATTCGTTTATCATTATGTATCGTTTGTTAATTTCAGGAAAGGAAATTTCCATGTTTCCCTTAATTGTTGTATGATAGTATTTCAGAAAATACCGTTTTCTTCAATCGACTACTAATAATTACAAGAAAGGTAAACACCATGACAAAAATTCTTTTCGTCTGCCACGGCAATATATGTCGTTCCCCAATGGCTGAATTTGTTATGAAGTATTTAGTGAAAAAACAGGGTATAGAAAAAGAATTCATCATCGAAAGCGCGGCTACAACCAGAGAAGAGATAGGGGCTGATATACATCCCGGCACACAGCAGGAGCTCCGACTGCGGGGCATTCCCTTTGAACATAGAAACGCCCGTCAGTTTATGCCCGTAGAATATGAGCAGTGGGACTACATTGTTGCTATGGATTATGAAAATCTCCATCATTTACGCCACTATACCGGCGGTGATCAAAACAATAAGATAAATCTTCTTTTATCCTTTGCCGGTCAGGACAGAGGGGTTGCTGACCCGTGGTACACAGGAAATTTTGGCGTTACCTTTGATGATGTACTATGGGGCTGCACAGCCTTATTGGATAAAATTATCGGAAAGCATAATAATTCTCAAAAGCCGAATTGACACTCTTTATGAGGTTTAATGTTCTTTACAGCTAAGTTCTGTTACAGAAAGTTCTACAACCAAAACTCTATCCAGCATTTCCTCGTTGTAGTTCCAGCTATTTTGCTTTGAATAGTGAGCCATAATTATATTAAGCCCATGCTTCTTTTTCTCGTTATCCTGTATGATCTCCACCCTTGCCTTCCCCATAACGCATTGGTACAAACAGGAAAAACCACAGGCAATGTCAGCTTCAACCAGCTCGTGCTTTGTATCCATTTCAAAGGTAATGTACTTCTGTTTCGGAAGCAGCTTTGCCTTTCTGCCCTCCGCAGCAGAATGAAAATACAGTGCCAGCTTGTTATCCTGCTCAATTTCAAAACCAAAATTAACCGGAACAATATACGCCTCATTGTTATCAACAAAGCCCAATCTCAGACAATCGCAGCGGCTGATTATGTCATTGATATGTGAAAAATCGATAACCTCCCGGTCGCACCTTCTCATAGGATAGTAGCCTCCTTTTTGACTTTCTGTCAGCCATATTTATGAGTTAAAATTTCAACAGGGGTACCATTCTATAACGGAACACCATAATCCTTTATTTTTTAAGTAACGTATCTTAAATATTCTCCTCACCGCCGACTCATTTACCGGTAGTGAGGAGCTTTTTGTTTAGAAGATTTGTCCCGGGAGTTTAAGCTTCTCCTTGGGTGGGAATCCCCTGTCAAATTTTTCTACGTCAGAATCCTCTACAAAATAACCCTGCGGTGCATGATAAACACCAGTTACGCCGTTAAAGTATCCGGAAATAAGTTCCCTGCAGAGAAAGAACGGAGCATCCTCCGGTAGCTCGTGGTGGCGAATCCCGAACTCACGGGCAAAGGTAAAGCCACACTTACCATAAAAGTCGATATTGCCTTCCAACAAAACCGCGCCATAGCCAAGCCCTGCCGCCTTCTCCAGAGAATAATCAAGCAGCGCCTTTCCATAGCCTTGACGCTTGAGTTCCGGTGCAACGCAAATCGGACCCATCGTCAGAACGGGGATCACCCCGCCGTCATCTGTTCTGATGATCGATCTCATAAACATATTCTGTCCGATCAACCTGCCATCCTGCTCCATAACGAAATCCAGTTCCCTGATAAAAGCCGGATCGTTCCGCAGCACATGGATTACATAGTGCTCACTACATCCCGGACGATACACGTTCCAGAACGACTCTCTGACGAGATTCTCTACTGCTCTGTAATCTTTGGTTCTTTCTAAATATATGGTGTACCCATTTGCGTTCATTGTTTTTTCTCCTGAGAAGTAACGACTGCAATTATATTTCAGCGTAAATTTGTTTTTTATATAAAATTGCAATGGCCAATAACTTTAATGCTTCCTATCTCAACAAAGGCATACTTCCCGTCAATTTGTTAATCTGCTTTTTATTGCCGCATATTGCAATGCCAATATAATTCAATTTTACCTCTGAGGTGTTCGCCATTTTGTGGGTGAACTCATCGTAAGTTTTACACCCTTGTGCCAAATCGGAAAAATCAACAACCATAAGTTCTGCAAATTGCGGCTCAAACAATTTTTTTCGGAGCGTTTTCAGTATTTCCGTATTTCCCTTTAATATCGGTATGGGAAACTGGATAATTCCCATGTGAGGATTGTCCTCCAAATCAAGCACATCATTGCCAACAACATCTGGTCGCTTCATTCCCATAGTAATGCCAAGGATGGCAGCGGTATTAGCGATAATCCCAAGCGGCAGATTTTCATCAACCACAATCACGCATTTTTCATTCTCTACACTCATTCTATTTTCCTCTTTTCTTAAATATTGATTTACTCTCCGAAAGAAGCAGGCCAATTAAGGTAAGTCCTGTTCCTATCGCCGCCATCCATGTGATTTCTTCCCCTAATACAGCGACGGATGTGACAACGGTAATGACAGGAACCATGTAGATATAAACACTTGTCTCAACAGCTCCAAGCACCTTTACTGCATAATTCCAAGTAACAAAGCAAAGAGCTGATGCACCTAATCCTAAATATATCAGGTTTAATGCACATTCAGGCTTAGCTATCTTGTGAAAATCCAGGCTGAAGTCAAATATAAACAAAAACGGTAACATAAAGAGGATTCCGTATGTAAATATTCTCCTTGTTGTTTGAATGGTATTATATCCATAGCTGCTGATTTTTCGTGTAAGTAAAGAATAAACTGCCCATACGAATGCCGCAGCAACCGCCAGAATATCGCCGACAGGATTCAGCTTCAACTCTGAGCCGCTAAAACTGATAAGACATATTCCTGTCATGGCGATAATAAATCCAATGATAAAACCGGCTTTCAGTTTTTCTTCTGTCTTCAGAAATACATGAGATAAACCGGCAGTAAAAAACGGAGCTACAGAAATAATAACTCCGACATTAGAAGCCATCGTATAGGTTAATGCTATATTTTCAAGCAGGTAATATAAGCATATCCCGCATAGCCCTGCCGCGGCGAAGGTAAACTCCTGTTGTCTGTTCTTTATTTTCAATCGTTTCGGATAAACGGCTATCAATGCTAGTAATCCAAGTAAAAATCTTAAAAACAGTATTTCTATCGGCGTAAAATCGGCAAGTAGTATTTTGGTGGATATGAAGGTCGTTCCCCATATCACGATCGTAATGAATGCTGTTATGTGTCCCATAGTAATTTTTTTATCCATCATTTTTATCGTCTTCTCTAAAAATGCGTTTATATGCAGCAGGCGACAGTCCTATAAACGTATGAAAGAAATTTGTAAAATGGCTCTGATCTGAAAATCCAGTCTGCAATGCAGCATCAATAGGAGAAACACCCTTTTCCAACAATTCCTTTGCTTTTCCTATGCGAATGGTCTGAAGATATCTGTATGGCGTGAGCCCCTTTGACTTAATAAACGCACGAAGCAAAGTTGACTTGCTCATATTACTGTATTTGCATAGGTTTTCCAGGGTGATATGCTCGGTAAGATGCTCAGCCATAAATGTACAGGTGTCCTCTATCTTTTTATCCCATTCCGAAGCACAGCTTGAAAAAGCCTGCCCGTATTGTTCGACAAGCAGCGAAATAAGGTTCAGGAGCATTTCTTCCTTTTCAGACCCCTTTGCGCCGTCCATAATCATTTGATGCAATGAATGAAGACACCCGTTCAGTTCATCATTTACAATTACATTTTCTGAAAAGCCAGGCAATGTCCTTAACCCTGTTATTTCTTCTGCCAATGACAGCATCGTTTCTTTTGGAATATTCAAACCTCTGTAATCGAGTGTTCTGCCATCGCATTGAACACAACTGTGATTATCGTTTGGATTAAATAAGAGTATGTTCCCCTGACCTATCGTATATTCCTTATCTTTACAGGATAAGCAGCGTGCCCCTGCTTCTATAAATCCAATCACATAGTAATCGTGAAAGTGATTTGGGAATGGCTGTACAATTCCCTCAAAACGATATGCTTCAAGGTGTAAATTTTTATCATGGCATACTGTCCGTATTTCTTTTTGCATGATAACACCTCTTTGCACCCTATGTTATACTCAGAATGTTTGCGATTTCTTGTATGATATCTTCATCCTTTACGCTTGATAAAACGATCGGTTAGCAAGCAAAAATGCTAACCGACCGTTTTATCAGCTTTATCAACGAGTTAAAACCACATTACCGTTTCTTCCTGAAACTGCGGAACACTGCCATTTTGATATAGATCATAGAGCTTTCTTCTGCAACCACATTTCAAACCACAGTCGGATAATTTTCTCCCGTTTATCCATAACGACCTCCTAAAAGCTCTTCCACAGCAGCATATTATCTTCAAAAGTAATATCAAGCTTTCCGTTATCTTTCAACCAGGACAGATAAGAGCGGACAGTACTTCCCACCAAAACATACTGCTCAAAATTCATCGTTAAGCCATAATCGGAAAATAACCTTTGCATAATATGTTCAAAGCAAATTGGTTCACTGCATACCGACAGGATTTTATCGGCAATTTCATGTACTTTTGCGATATTCACATCTGCAAGTCCGATAATGTCGTCGGTTACAGGCGCGTGAGCCGGAACAAACATATTTGCTTTTAGTGATTTTACTGTTTCAATGGTTTTCAGATATTCCGCCACATCGTAGATAAAACTGAGCTGATATTTATCCAGCGTTTCTTTACTTGAAAGGCAATCGGCAAGAAACACCGTATTATCTGGCGTTCTGAATCCTACCATATCAAAAAAGTGACCTTTCATCGGTATTATCTCAATTTCTTTCGGGAAACTTCCATCTGAAAAATCCGTAACCTCGCTTGGCTTAGCAAGCAAAAATTTATGCCTTAAATCCTTACACGGATATCCGCCGTATAAAAATGACGGTTCTAAAACAGGGTACTCTGTAAAAGCCTTTTCAATTCCACCTCCAAAAACTTTGCACCCTGTCTGCTGCTGCAAATACTGATTTCCGCCGATATGGTCGGCATTGGAGTGCGTGTTCAGAATGCCTGAGAGATTCCAGCCTTTTTCATCTAAGATTTTACGGACTTTTCTGCCTGCCTCCTTATCATTACCGCTATCGATGAGATACACCTCTTTATCATTTACCGGGTATATACCGATTTTGGCAGGACAGTTGATATAATAGCTTTTTCTCCCACCTGATTTAATTCGTACATAAAAATCCTCCTTAATAAAAATCGGCAGGCTGATCGAGAATTCTCATGCCTCTGCCTCCGGACGATTGCTGACTTCGATGAGTTTGTTCAAGGTTTCAATCGCCTTACCGGAATCAATAATCTTTGCGGCAAGCGCAATACCGCCTTTTATACTATCAGCCTTACCGCCGATATAGAGTGCTGCACCTGCGTTCATGAGAACGGCATTTCTCTTATGACCTTTTTCCCCGTTTAAGATAGCCAGCGTGATTTTAGCATTTTCCTCCGGAGTGCCACCCTTCAGGTCATCTTTTGTACAACGCTCAAAACCGAAGTTCTCCGGCGCGATCACAAAAGACTTGAACCAGCCGTCACGAATCTCGCAGATTTTAGTCGGGGCGCTCAGGGAAATCTCATCCAGCTTATCCTGACCGTACACAACCATGCCGCGTTTGACGCCGAGATTGATCAGAACCTGCGCCAGCGGTTCAACAAGGTAATCATCATACACACCGAGAAGCTGCCTGGATGGTGTGCCCGGATTCGTAAGAGGACCGAGAATATTGAACACGGTACGGAAGCCAAGCTCCCTGCGGATGGCGCCAACGTATTTCATAGAGGTGTGATATTTCTGGGCAAAGAAGAAGCACATACCAACCTTGTTCAGAAGCTCGATACATCTTGCGGGGCTCTGCTGAATATTTACGCCAAGGGCTTCCAAACAATCGGCCGTCCCGCACTGGGAGGACGCGGCCCTGTTGCCGTGTTTTGCGACTTTCATACCGCTTGCGGCGGCAACGAAAGCGGAAGTGGTGGAAATATTGAAGCTGTGGGCATTGTCCCCGCCGGTTCCGACAATTTCAAAAAGCTCCATACCGGTCTCAACCTTTGTTGCGTGGGCTCTCATAGCGGCCGCGCAGCCGGCAATCTCATCCGTAGTCTCAGCTCTGGCGCTTTTAGTGGATAGGGCTGCAAGAAAAGCCGCATTCTGTGTCGCTGTCGTTTCGCCGCTCATGATTTCATTCATGACAGTGTACGCTTCATCATAGGTGAGATCTTCTTTATTTACAATCTTTACAATAGCTTCTTTAATCATGACTTATATCTCCTTTATGAAATTATATAACATCTGCTTCCCATTCGGTGTCATAATGGATTCCGGATGGAACTGCACGCCGTAAATAGGATACTCTTTATGCTGTACCGCCATTACCTCGCCGTCTGTAGTAAGCGCGGTTATTTTTAATTCTTCGGGAATGGTGCTTGCATCAGCCGCAAGGGAATGATACCGCGCGACAGGTGCAATTTCAGGGCAGCCTTTGAATAACAGGCAATTCATATCAAATTTTACAGCCGACTGTTTTCCGTGCATTAGTTTCTTTGCATAAATAATGGTTGCGCCAAATGCCGCACAAATTGCCTGATGACCGAGACAAACGCCGAGAATGGGGATATCCTGTCCGAGTGCCTTTACGGCTTCAATAGTAATGCCGGCACCTTCTGGCCTACCCGGACCGGGTGAGAGAATAATCCGAGCCGGGTTCAATTTCTTGATTTCCTCTATCGTCATTTCATCGTTGCGGATGACCTTGATATCCGGCTCAATCTCACCGACGAGCTGAAAGAGATTATAGGAAAAGCTGTCGTAATTATCTATCAGAAGAATCATAATCCGCCTCCTGGGCAAGTTCCAACGCTTGAAGTGAAGCTTTGGCTTTGTTCAGACATTCTTCAAATTCCCTTTCGGGCACGGAGTCCGCCACAATACCGGCTCCGCTTCTCACGAATACCTTACCGTTCTTCTTATAGGCAATGCGAATGGCAATACAGGTATCCATATTTCCCGTGAAGTCGATATAGCCAATGGCGCCGCCATAGATACCGCGCTTGTTGTTTTCAAGTTCTCCAATCAACTGACAGGCCCTGATTTTCGGCGCACCGGAAAGCGTTCCAGCCGGTAATACGGCTTCAATGGCATCCAGCGCATCGTATTTTTCGCTGATCTCACCACGCACCGTAGAGCCGATGTGCATAACATGGGAGAAGCGTTCAATGGAATGGAGCTTTTCTACCTGTACAGTACCGAATTTGCTGACTTTTCCAAGGTCGTTTCGGCCGAGATCCACCAGCATATTGTGTTCGGCAAGTTCTTTCTCATCAGCCAGCAGTTCTGCCTCCAAGGCTTTGTCTTCTGCCTCGTTTTTACCTCTCGGTCTCGTTCCGGCCAGCGGGAAGGTATGCAGTACCCCATTTTCCAGCCTCACAAGTGTTTCGGGAGAGGCGCCTGCCACCTCAACATCCGTTCCGGAAAAATAGAACATATACGGTGAAGGATTGATGGTGCGCAGCACTCGATAAGTATTCAGGAGACTTCCCTCAAAGGGGGCGCTCAATCGGTTGGACAGCACGATCTGGAATATATCTCCCTCGCGGATATGATGCTTTGCTTTCTCAACCATACCGCAAAACTGCTCTTTATCAAACAACAGCGTTACTTCTCCAAGGAGCCTGCCGCCCGGTTCATCCTTCTTTTCGCCGTGATAAAAAAGCTCTGCCAGCTGCCGGAGCTCCATTACCGCTTTGTTGTAACCGACTTCCGGCTCATCCAGCGGCATATTTACAATGAGAATAATCTTCTGTCGGAGATGATCAAATGCAATAACCTTATCAAAAAGCATCAGATCAACGTCCTTGAATGCCTCGGTGTCCTCAACATCACACTTGACAGTTGGTTCGCTGTAACAAAAATAATCGTAAGAGAAATATCCCACAAGCCCTCCCGTAAAGGAAGGCAGATAATCGAAACGGGGACTTTTGTAATCGGCAAGAATCTGGCGGAGATAGTCGGAGGGGTTATCTGTCTTAACCTTGAGATTGCCGATCTTCATCTCGCCATCCATGCAGGTGATTTCCATTTTGGGGTCAAAGCCGAGGAAGGTGTAACGTCCCCAGGTTTCATTTGCCTGAGCCGATTCCAGCATATAGCAATGAGTGGACACATTTTTCAGTATCTTCATCGTTTCAATCGGGGTGATGAAGTCGGAAAGGATTTCCAGGCTGACCGGCAATACGTTATAACGATCCGTTGCCGCAATTTCTTTGACTTCAACAAAAGTCGGCTGAATTTTCACAATCAGTTCCTCCAAACAGGTAAAGTTGATTATTTATCAGGATGATTCAATTCCAATATTGCGCATAGCACATCACCAGCGTTTTGTATACAGCATATCGCAACCTCCTGAAACAAAAAAGACTCCTTTGAACTTCTGTCTCGGTCAAAGAAGCGAAATAAAACAAAAACGCCCTCGACAGAGATATAAACTCTGTCAAGGACGAATAAGAACATTTATCCGCGGTGCCACCTTGATTCACGGCATGACCCGTGCGCTTAGCAGGATACCAACATATCCCCGGCAAATGACGTCTGCCTGCAACGTCGCAGAATACTCTGTGAAAATCACATTTGACTGCGCCCTCAGCGGTCCATTTGACAACTTGTTTCTTGCCTGATTTTCAGCATCGCAGGCTCTCTGTAAAGGCATCACTGCCGTTATCTCCGCTTCAACGGTTTGGTGTATTAAATTGGCAGTATCGTAGCACCTGATTTTTGATTTGTCAATAGGTGTTTTTGGATTGTTTCAACATATCACATTTATTACGGCACTTCCAAATTTTGACTTTTTGCTAATAGCCATCTGGTAAGATCAAGCACTTTGATACCTTCTATGTCATAAGCCGCATGTCCCGTATTGGCAATTAAAACTTTTGGGTACGCATCTTTAATTGCTTTTAATGGTGAGAGCTCTCTTTCCAATGTTTCTGCCCCGGATATATTATCCGAAACCTGGATGTATATCTTCTCATGCTGTTTCATGGCCACGAAATCGATTTCTTTCTGATACAGCTTTCCCACGTAAATATTGTATCCTCTTCTAAGAAGCTCTATTGCCACAATGTTTTCGTATGCGCGTCCAAAATCCATATTTCTTGTTCCAAGCATGGCATATCGAAATCCCAAATCGCTAAGATAGTATTTATCTGCTGTTTCCAAATATTTCTTACCTTTGATGTCATATCGCCTTACTTTATAGAACATAAAAGCATTGCAAAGATATTTTATGTAATTACCGATAGTAACATGATTTGTTTCTATCACATTTTTCTTAAACACAGTACTAATCTTACTTGCCGAAGTAGTATTTGAAATATTATCCATCAGGTAATCTGTTAAAGAATCCAAAAGCGATTCTTCCTTGATACCGTATTTATCAACCAAATCTCTTTTTATAATCGTTTGGTAAATATCCCTTATATATGATACTTGATCTTCCTTTTCTTTATAGACGTATGACCCTGCCAAACCTCCATCAGTAACGTATGAATCGAGAAGATTAACTGTATTCACGTCAAGTCCATAGTACGTACAGTATTCTGCCAAACTGAATGGGTAAACAGGTATTTCTATAAATCTGCCCGTAAACAACGTGGATAAATCAGAACTAAGTAAAAATGCGTTTGAACCGGTAATATAGATATCGTATTTATGACTATTATACAGGCTGTTAATTGCCAGTTCAAACTGCTTACACAGCTGAACTTCATCAATCACCACAACGTTCAGGCAGCCATCATTATAATGTTCCTCTATATATGCATATAAAGATTTATAGTTTTTCAAATCATCGTTTTTCAAGTTGGCAAAATCTACATAAATAATGGTGCAATTTTCTGTGTTTGATTTAATCCATTTCAAGTACAGGCGCACGAGTTCAGATTTGCCGGATCTACGCAGTCCTGTGATAATCTTAATATCCGGGGTCCCTTGCAGGCGTATCAGTCTGTTTAAGTAATCCTTTCTTTCTATAATCTTCATTTCATATCTCCACTTTCAAAAATGAAATATTTTTTAATTTTTGAAACCATTATAGCATCCACTTTCAAAACTATCAAATTTTTTCACTTTTGAAAATGTTCATCACATTGTGTCCACTCAATTTAAGCTACACCATCAACGGCGGTGTCGTCAACGCTGACTAATAAATCATGCTTCTATGCCCTACATCAATGAGCACTAGCACTAGCTTATTATCCATTATTTCTGCCAAAATCCGGTAATCGCCTACTCGATAAC
>CAZIKQ010000004.1:0-87280 GCA_964540025.1 uncultured Schwartzia sp.
TTTTGCTGTTTTTGCGTTACATCTGACCTTACAAAAAGGTACACCTTCTTGTAAACTTTTTGGCCGGGGTTACAATGATATAAAGTCAGGCGCTCCGGGACATATCCCCGGTTTTTTTGCGGAACTACAGGGCTTTTTCCGTCCGGTTAAGGAGAGGGGATCAGCGTTGCGGATTTTCCGGCAAAGGGTCAGAAATACAGACTGAAAAACTGTATTTACGACCGCCGCTCCATTTGCAAAGGAGGCTCCGTTTTAGTACAATATACGGCAACGGTAGTAATGCAACAGACGCAAAGGAGAGGGTTTCAGTGATTTTCAGAGCGTTCGTATTCGGCTTGACAGTCCTTTGCGCTTTTGTTATTTCCCCGGAGGCTTCGGCGGGGCGGCTTCCCCGCTCCTCGGGAGAAGCCGGGCGGACCGTGGTCAGCGTGGAAAGAGCCGCGAAGCGGGTCAAGCTGAAGCTGATAGTCGACGGAGACGGGCGGCGGATTACGGCGCCGGGAAATATTACGGTGGAAGCCTGCCTGAAGCGGGAAGGGATCGATCCGGAAGAATACCATGTGTCGGCGCCTTTGACGGAGCTTATCAGGAAGGGGATGACCATCACCCTGAAATCAAAGACGCCGGAGGAAATGACCAAAATGAGAAGGGAGCAGCAGGAAAGAGCGGCGGCAAGGCCACCATCCATTACCGGCCGCCATCATGCCGGAAACGGAGCCTATCTGGTGATCCGGGAAGAAAAAAAATACGTGCGGGACGAGGCGGGAAAGCTGCATCTGGTAGTGGGATTTCACCGGATGGAGGCCACGGCTTACCTGCCGGCGGATGGCAACGGGGACGGGCTGACGGCCACCGGCGTCCCGGCTGCTTACGGGGTGGCGGCGGTTGATCCGGATATAATCCCCCTGGGCACGAGAATTTTCGTGCCGGGCTACGGTATCGCCCTGGCGGCGGATGTGGGCGGCGCCATCAACGGCCGCATTGTGGATCTCTGCTATGAGGATTACGATGAAGCGATGGAATTTGGCCGGCGGGAGGTAGAGGTTTACCTGCTGGAGGCGTAAATGGGCACGGAAGGTTTACGGAAAAGGGACATTTTGGTAAAACGGGACGATAGTTATGAAAATCAATGAATTGATCGATATGACAAGAGCGCTGGTGGAGTCGCTGTACAATAAGGGCCGCTTTGAGGACATATTGGATTTTGCGGATGAGAGCGCCATTGCTTTCGGTCCCCAGTCGCTGCGCTTTTATACCGGTCTTGAGGGAATGGAGCTTTGCCTGCGGCAGGAGCTGAATCATATCGTACCCTGCAAGCTGGTGAAGGACAGCTACAAATACCGGGAGGAAAACGGGCAGGCCAACGTGCTGGTAACGGCCGTGGTGCAAAGCGACAGCGAGTCCCGGCCGATAATTCACCGTCTAATCTTTATGTACCGGCTGAACGAAGGGACCCGCGGGGAGATCGTCCGCCTGGCCGGGCTCTACATCACGAGAGATTTCCGCCATGAGGAAACCTACCGGGTGGTCAGCGGCAGGATGTTTGGGAAGCAGCTGACGGTACAGGGTGAAGAAAAGGAATTGTCAGGCACCGTCACCAGCTATTCCGATTGCGCCTATGTGAGCTATTACTACAACGATGAAGGCCGGATCATCGACACGGTCACGCCTGAACTGTGGAATATGCTGGACTTCTCCAGCGAGGAGGATTTCCTGGAGAAAACCGGCGGCAATCTGGATACCCTGATGCCTGAGGAGGAACGGTCCCGGATAAAGGAGCTTATTTTTCAGCAGCTGGACAGCCGGAAGCTCTGCCAGACAGAGTACCGGATGGCCAAGGCCAACGGCGGCTATATCTGGGTACTGGACTGCGGGCGGCAGGGTTCAAATAAGAGGAACGGCCAGACAATATTTCACTGTATAATCCTGAACATCACCCCGCTGAAGAATGCCGGACGCACCCTCCGGCGGCAGCTGGCCCACGATGACCTGACCGGCATTTACAACCGGAGCGCTTTTGCCAGGCGGACCCATGACGTCATGCTCCGGCGGCCCGATGTGGAATTTGAGCTGATGCGCTTTGATATAAAGCGTTTCAAGGTGATCAACGAGATGTTCGGGGAGAGCGTGGGCGACAGCATTATCTGTTATCTGGCGGATTTCCTGAAGCATATAGATATCGAGGACTGTTCTTACGGCCGGCTCCATTCCGATCAGTTTGTCGTCAGCTATCCCGCGGATTCCATGACGAGGGAGCGCCTTATCTCTACTCTGAATACCATGGCCCTCAGCTACAGCATCGATTACCGCATCGAGCTGACCTTCGGCATTTACCGGATAGCCGACCGCAATATGTCCCTTACCGCCATGATCGACCGGGCGGGCATTGCCCTCAGCAAGGCAAAGAATGAAACACTGGTGGGCTGGAGCGAGTACGATGACGAGATGCGGCGGCTCATCGTCAACGAGCAGGGCATCGTCAACGATATGGTAAAAGCCCTGAAAAATAACGAGTTCGTCGTCTATATGCAGCCCAAGTACTCCCTGGTCACCGGGGCAATCACCGGGGCGGAGGCGCTGGTCCGCTGGATCCATCCGGCGCGGGGCCTCGTTTCTCCGGCGGAGTTTATTCCGGTGTTCGAGCACAACGGCTTTATTTTTGAGCTGGACAAATACATTTGGGAGGAAACCTGCCGGCAGCTGAAAAAGTGGATCGATGAAGGATATCCGGCTCTGCCTATCTCCATCAACGTGTCCCGGGTGGATTTCTATCGGGATGATCTCTGTGACACCATCGACTCCATAGTCAGGAAGTACGATATATCCCCTGAGCTCATCGGCCTTGAGGTCACGGAAAGCGCCTACACCGACAACCCCCAGCAGATCATCGATGTAACGGAGCGCTTGCGGGCAAGGGGCTTCAAGATCCTCATGGATGACTTCGGCAGCGGCTATTCTTCCCTGAATATGCTGAAGGATATGCAGGTAGACGTCCTGAAGATCGACTTGAAGTTCCTGGACAACAAGGAGGAGAATGACCGGGGCGGCAACATTCTGAACTCGGTGGTCCGCATGGCCAAGTGGCTGCGGATGCAGGTGGTGGCCGAAGGGGTAGAGACCAGCAAGCAGGTGGAATTCCTGCGGTCCATTGGCTGCGATCAGGCTCAGGGCTACTTCTACTCCCGGCCCATAACGGTCTACGAATATGAAAAGCTGCTGGCGACGGCGGAAAAATACCAGACGACTGATCTGCGGGGGCAGGACTGGATGAACGGTGAGGACGCGGACAGGCTGCTGTCCCTGGGCAGTCAGGCTCTGACCCTGCTTAATGCCGTTGACGGAGGCATCGGCCTGTACGAGTACAGACAGGGGAAGCTGGAGCTCATCCGGGCGACGGAGGGCTACGTTTCCATGTTCGGGGAGAAACCGGAGGGTAATATCACCGGACGGGACGCGCTGGAGGCGGTGTCCCCGGAGGACCGGGAGAATCTTCTCAGCTCCCTTCGCCTGGCAAAGGAGAAAAACATTGTCACGGAGTTTACCTTCCGCCGCGTTCACGCCGATGGACGGCTCATTTACATTCACGCCAAGGCAAAGGTGGTAGCCAGCGGGAAACAGGGAGATTTAGTCTACCTGTTCATGACGGACGTCACCAGTGACCGGAAAAGAATAACTGAATTAGACAGTCTGCTGAAAAAAATCCCCGGCGGCATCGGGTACTATCAAATCATAAACGGCAGCCTGAAGGCGGTCTTTGTCAGCAGCTGGCTCTGCCGGATCAACGGTATGCAGGAGGACGATACCTGGGCGAAGGGCTGGCAGCTGAAGGATGTGGTCGACCCGAAAACCGAGGCGGCGATGGTGGACGCCTTTAAGGAGGCAAGCCGGACAGGGGAGGCCGTTTCCCTGGAATATCCCTTCACCGGCGCTGATGGGCGAAAGTACTGGCTCGGCATATCCATGAATGCCACGAAGCGGGAAAACGGGGATTATGACGGCTTCGCGGTGGTTTATGATATTACCGGCAAGCGGTTTTCCCTCCACTCGGGGGGGGGGGGAGAAGCGCATACGCGCAGAATTGACCTTGCGGCAAACTGATTTTCCCCCAAAAAAATGAGTCCTCATCCTTGAACGGGATGGCGACTCTTTTTTTGAAAGAATTTTTCATATGAACCGGCAGAAAATATTTATTAGCAAAACGAGGTTTGCGGTATGGAGTATTCAAACATTATAAAGGGGAAAAAGGGAGCTGTACTCCTCTTTGCGGCGCTGCTGCTTCCTCTGCTGTTTGCCTTCGCTGGGCTGGCCTTTGATCTGGGGAATATGTACGCCCTTCATTCAAGGCTCCAGAACTCCGCCGACGCGTCGGCCCTGGCCGGAGCGGCGGTCTTTGACTCCCGGGTGGATACGGAGTCGGACCATGAGACGTCGGACCGGGCGGCGGAGAAATTCCTGCGGCTCAATAACGAAAGCCTGGAGGGAATAACGATGGACCCTCCTCAGGTGCGGCTCGGCAGCAACGACCGCTACTATTACCGGGTGCGCCTGAGACAGGAGGTGCCCTATTACATCCTCCGCTACTTCCGGTCGGTGCTGGGAGATTACATTAACATCTCGGCCACGGCCTACGCCATGATCCCCTTTTCTCGCTCCGGCGCCGGAGACGGGTCGGAGAGCGGCGGTACTCCCGGGTACTTCGATAACCTGTTTACCGCGGTCAAGAATATACATCTTCAGCACGCCACGGAAAATCCCGATGTGTACAACCGGTATGATTTAACCACAAAGGAGGGTGTAGAAAAGGCGCTGAATGACAATCAGCGAATAGAGATATCCTCCTTTTATGATGGAAACATGGTCTATGGCGGGAATCTCATAACGCAGGGATTCATTTTTAACAGCCAGGCGAAGCCTTATAAGAATAACGCTCTCGATGCTCTTCATGATAATCTGACGGGCTATGTCCAAAATCCTACTTATGATCCCAGCTTGAGCCAGTCTGATATAAGCGGCTATATAGCCACGGCGGAGAAAATCGCTGAGGCAAATACTACTTATAAGGGGGCCGCCAATGGGAACCAGACCTTTAATATTGACGAGATAAATAACAATATACCTGCCTATAATGGGTATCACTACACCAATAATAACGGCGGCGATTTTCAGATAAATAACAGTCTTAAGGGAAACAGTGATGAACCATTTTATGTCATTGTGGACAAAGCGGCGAATCCCCAAATACATATGAACTCAGGGGTGGATACTGTCCGGCCTATCATCTACTGCTATTTGGGCAATGGCGCGGTCAAAGTAGAGCCGGCGCCTGGCTCCACCTTCCGGGGGGTCATTTACGCTCCCAACGCGTCACAGGTGCATATAAACGAAGGAGACGGCTGGACTTTTGAAGGCAGCATCGTTGCCAATCAAATTCACCTTAACGCAAAGGCAACTTACTCCCATAAAAATTGGCTGGAGGGCGGCTCCAATACCCCTGGCCCGGGAGAGGACGATAACAAGAACGTCATCCTCGTCCTGCCTCCCGATGGGGTAGTCTGGGACGATTGATAGATCCATCCGCGCTTAAAGCCTCCCCTTTGAGGGAGCCGCCGTAAGCCAATTTTCCTAAGCCTCCCCTACAGGGGAGCCTGTGAGACGGAATTAAAGGTTGTCCCCAGTTTTTCCACACCGGCTCGAAGCGTCATAAAATACAGAACGAGGATAAAACACCAAATGCTGCGACTAATCTTTGCCGTATCCGTAAGCATCTTCTTTTTCCTGCTCATCTGGGGCCGCATCAGAAAGCGGCTTTTACCCTCCATGGAAGTAAAGGCCCGGATGAGGGGCCTCTCCCAGCCTTCCGTCAAAGGGGAAGCCGGGACGGATAATGTTTATCCCCGGCCCGCCGACAACCGCCGCCTGTCAGAGATTCCCTTTTCCCAGCGGGTGCTGCTGCCCCTGCTGAGATCCCTCGAGCATTCTGTGCGGCTCCTTGCTCCGGCAGAAATATCCGCCATGCTGGACCGGAAGCTGATTATCGCCGGTCTCCAGTACAAGATAACCCCGGGCCGGATCATCATAATCATGGCCGCTCTGGGAATTTTTGCCGGCGGGCTGAGCATTTACCGTCTCCGCTTTGCGGATTACCTGCTCATCCAGAAGTTCATTATCATCCTGCTGGCGATTTCCGTCTCGGCCTACCTTCCCATCGCCCTCCTGAATATCAGGATCGGAAAGCGGAAGAAAGCCATCTTTCACCAGCTGCCGGAGGTCCTTGACCTCCTCAGCGTCAGCGTGGAGGCCGGGCTGTCCTTTGACGCGGCCCTGCGCCGGATCGTGGACAGGATGACCGGTCCCCTCATCGATGAATGCAGGAAGTTCATGGGTGATGTGAGCATGGGCATGACCCGCCGGGCGGCCATGCAGAGAATGGCGGAGCGATGCGACGTGGACGAGGTGTCCCTCTTCGTCACCTCCATCATTCAGGCGGAGCGGCTGGGCACCAGCATCGGCGCTACCCTCCAGATTCAGGCGGAAAATGTCCGGGAAGTTCACCGGAACTACGTCAAGGCCCTGGCCCTGAAAGCCCCGATAAAAATCGTTTTCCCGCTGGTGTTCTTCATCTTCCCCGCCCTTTTGATCGTGGCGGTGGGGCCGCCGCTGATTACCATCGCCGAGAAGCTCCTGGGAAATAAATGAGAGGCTGAATATGGCAAAAATAACCGGCTACCTGATTAAACGAAAGTCTGCCGGGGACAAAAAATATCCGCTGCTTCGCCTGGAAGTAGCGGATAATTTCTTGTCCCGTTTCCGGGGCCTTATGCTGAGAGGATCGATCGGAAAGGCCGACGGTCTGCTGCTGAGCCCTTGCAACAGCGTCCACATGTGCTTTATGCGGTTTCCCCTGGACATCGTGTACCTTGACGGCCAGGGCCGGATCCTCAAAATCGTCCCTGACCTGAGACCCTGGCGGGGAATGAGCCTTTGTCTGAAAGCGAAGGCCGCTCTGGAGCTTCCCGCCGGGAAAGCCAGAGAGCTTCGGCTCCAGCCGGGGGACGTCATTGCTCCACTATAAAAGCATCCCCTTTAGGGGAGGTGATAGATAAGGCAGCGGTTCGTCATGTCACCCCTCAGGCGGCTTCGCCGCCAGCTCCCCTACAGGGGAGCCTTTTGCTGTTGGTTACGCTGATAGCTCTTCTACAGGGGAGTCTTTTTTGGCGGAGGGGCGATAACCCCTCAGTAATTCCCTCCGCTGCCGGTTTGGGTGAAGAAGCCCTCCGGCAGGGTTATGCCGCTGAGGTAAAACTTTTCCATGAAGCCCGGCAGGAGGCCGGTGGGGGTGAAGTAGCCCAGAATCTTTCCGTCGGCATCGATGCCGGTCTGCTCGAACCGGAAGATGTCCTGGGTGGTGATGGTGTTGCCCTCCATGTGCTGGACCTCCGTGATATGGGTGACCTTGCGGCTGCCGTCCTTCATGCGGGACTGCTGTAAAATTATTTCCAGGGCGGAGGAAACCTGCTCCCGGATGGCCCGCACCGGCAGTTCAAAGCCGGACATCAGCACCATGGTTTCCAGGCGGCTGAGGGCGTCCCGGGGGCTGTTGGCGTGGGCGGTGGTCAGGGAGCCGTCGTGACCGGTGTTCATGGCCTGAAGCATATCCAGCGCCTCGCCGGATCGCACCTCGCCGACGATTATCCGATCAGGCCGCATCCGGAGGGCGTTCCGGACCAGATCCCGGATGGTTATCTGGCCTTTTCCCTCGATGTTCGGCGGCCGGCTTTCCAGGGTGACCACGTGGGGCTGCTGGAGCCGAAGCTCCGCGGCGTCCTCGATGGTGACGATGCGCTCATCGTTGGGGATAAAGGAGGACAGCACGTTCAGGGTGGTGGTTTTACCGGAGCCGGTGCCGCCGGAAACGAGAATGTTGATCCGGGCCTTTACACAGCTTTGCAGAAAGGTGGCGATTTTCGCATCCAGCGTCCCAAAGTTGATGAGGTTTTCCACGGAAAAGGGAGTAGTGGAGAATTTGCGGATGGTCACGCAGGGACCCTTCAGGGACAGAGGCGGGATGATCACGTTTACGCGGGAGCCGTCGCTGAGGCGGGCGTCAACCAGGGGGGAAGCCTCGTCGATGCGGCGGCCCAGGGGAGAAAGAATCCGGTCGATGATGTTCATCAGGTGGGCGTCGTCGTGAAAGTGCACGTTGGTGAGCTGGAGCTTGCCCAGCCGTTCCACGAACACTTTCTGGGGGCCGTTGATCATTATTTCCGTGATGCTGTCGTCCTTCCGCAGTGGTTCGATGGGGCCGAGGCCCAGCATTTCATCCCGCATATCCGAGACGATGCGGCGGCGGACTCCCGCCGGGACGTCGATGGGATTTTCATCCAATATCCGCTGGAAGCACCGGTCGATGATCTCGTCAGCCTCCTGAGAATCGTGTCCCACCTGGGACAGGATAGCCATTTCCGCCGGGCTGATTTCCTCCACGATGCGCTGATGAATCATCAGCTTCAGCTGCATCAGGGAATCGGCGGCGTTTTCATTCTGACCAGCGGAGAAAATCCGCAGCTGCTGGTTGCTGCCGTCCTTGCGGCCCAGCCTCGTTAATATTGACAATTGATCACCTTCTGCCTCTGGCAGTTTGTAGTCGTTTAAGAGCTGCTTCCGTCAGTCATCGCTTCCTGACAGTACATCCGATAGGTCACGGTCATTTGCCGCAGGCTGTCGCCGCCCAGTAAATTAACCGCTATGGGATAGAAGGCGGAGGAACGGTCGAGCCGCGCCTTTACCTCCACTGCCACCGCCTGGTTGGCCGGCTCGTAGGTGAGGGTGAAATCCCCCGGGGCGTCGGGGTCCCACAGGAAAATCCCCGTGGGGAGAGTCTGGGTGGAGAATTTCGTCTTGATAGGCTCGTAGCTGTTGCCGGCGGCGGCATACTGCTCCCGGGACATCCGGGAAGCGTCGTTGGCGGCCCGGCTGGCGATGGAATTGAGGGTAACGTAGTCGGCAAACATCATGCCGAAGAAGATCGTCCCGATGGACAGGAGGAGAAAAAGGGGAAGAATGAGGGCAAACTCCAGCAGGCTCTGTCCTTTTTGGCTGTTCATGGCGTGCCACCTTCCTTATGGAAAAGGCAGCCTCCCTCCGATGGAAGAAGACTGCCTGACGGGATCGCTTACTGCCGTTCTCCCTGATAGTCATAAGTTGATAATGATTTCGCAGTTATTTACTAGTATCATTTGCCAGCAGGCGGATTTACCTTGTCAAAGACGTCGACCGCGCTCTGGAAAGTGTCTCTGATTTTATCCCCCAGACCGCCCTCGCCGCTGAAAGCCACGCTGGCAATGCCCACCACGAAGGCGATAATCAGGGCGTACTCAACCATTCCCTGACCCTTTTTGCCCAGATACTTTTTCATGAAGTTGTTCATTTGACATCCTCCCTTTTCTCAAGCAACGTCTATATCGACAATGCGCATGATAATAAAATAACCGATGAATTCCAGGATAACGCCGACAATCAGAGCAAGCCTCCCCAGAGGGGAGCTTATCATGGGCCGAAGATATCCCGGATTGAAGACCATTATAAACCCGCACAGTAAAAAGGCAAGGACAGCAGTATCAGGCCGGAAAAGCGGCCCTGAGCCGTCAAGGTCAGTATTTCCGCCTTCATCCGGACCCTTTCCCGAATCGTCCCGCTGATGGTATCGAGAATTTGGGACAAATTACCCCCCACCTGCCGCTGAATCAGCACCGCGGTTGCCACCAGGTCAAAGTCGGAGGATTCCATCCGGCGGCTCATATTCCCCAGGGCCGTTTCCAGGGTGGAGCCAACGTTCATTTCGTTTATCAGCTTTTGAAATTCCGTGCCCAGAGGGGCGTCCATTTCCCGGGCGGTCAGCTCCATGGCCTGAAGGAAGCTGAAGCCGGCCCGGAGGGCATTGGCTACCATCATGAGGCTGTCTCCCAGCTGATGGACGAATTTTTTCCGCCGGAGCTTTATCCGCCGTTTCAGGCAGAATATACCGGTGAGCAGGCCGATGGCGATGCCCAGGAACAGGTTGAAGGGCTGGAGGGTCAAAAGGAAGAGAATGAGGCCAAGGAGAAGGCCGAAGGAAAAGCTGATGACCAGAAATTCTGAGCCCCGCAGGGGCCAGTCCGCCTGCTGCATTCGGAAATCAAGGTCGGCGGAGTTGTGGATCTTTCGCAGCTGCCGGGCGATGAACCTTACGACGGTCATCCCCAGGGAGAGGGCCGCGTTATCCTGCTGGGATGCTCTGTCGCCGGGGTGCTCGCCGGTTTGCAGTTTAGCCATCCTCTGCCGGAGGGCTTCCCGGTCAGACTGCTTCCGCCGGAGAAACAGAAACAGGAGAATGAAAGCGATAAGCGCCGCCAGAAACGCAATCAGTAAGTTCATGATTTTCCCCTGGGCTGGCCGACTATGCTGCGGGCAAGCTGGTAAACCGCGTTGGCAAAGGGATTTTCCCCTTTCAGGTTGGCGAAGATGTGACCGGTATTGGCCGATTCGGAAACCAGCTGGTACTCGTTGGGGATGATGGAGTCAACGGGATAGCCAAGGGTTTCCGACAGCTGCTGCCGCTTGCTTTCATTGCAGGGGGAGACCCGGGTGATGAGGATCTTCAGCCGCTCCTCCATATTTTCCCAGTCCTGAAACATTTCCCGGGCCCGGGTCAGGTGCCGCAGCTCGTAGGTGCCGCTGAGCATCGTCATGAGATAGGTCAGGTCGGATATTTCCGCCGCGGCGATGGAGGTGGGGCAGAAGCCGGCGGGAACGTCCACCAGCACGTAGCGGAAAAGGCTCCTGGTCATTTTTATCAGGGCCTCTAAGGAGGGAATGTCAATCCGGTCGATAAGGCTGGGATTTTTGGTGCCGCAGAGCACCTTCACGTTTTTTTCCACTTCGCAGAAGTAGCCGGACAGGGAGATGGGGGAGAGGAAATTTATATCCCGGCAGGCTTCCACGATGGTGCTGGCTGGCTCCAGGTTGAAGAAGAGGGCCATGTCGCAAAATTGCAGGTCAGCGTCGATTATGGCCACCTGATCCCCGGTGAAGTCGGCCAGAGCCAGGGCGAGGCTGCCGATGAGGGTGGTCTTGCCGCTCTTTCCCTTGGGGCTGAAAAAGGTGATCACCTGAGAGGCGGACTCCATGCCGCTCTTGATGAATTTGTCGATAGAGTCCCGGAATTCCTCCGCCGTGAAGGAGGATTTGATGAGGTAGCCCCGGGCGCCGGCCAGGACCAGGCGGCTGGCGCTTTCGCTCTGCCATTTTTCGCTGGTGCAGATGACCGCCGCCTTCGGGAACGCTCTGGTGAAGGAGCGGACCAGGGAGATGGCGTCCTCCGTGTCGATGTCCAGCAGGATGAGATTGGGGTTAAAGACCGGTCCCTGCCCCAATGCGTCGGACGGCGCCTGAAAGCGGGCCGCCAGCTCAAAATCCTCCAGGCTGTTGATAATGGCGGCAATTTTTTCCAGATATAATCTGTTCCGTTCCACCAGCAATACTTTGTACTGCATTTATTTCACCACCTTAGCCAAAGATTTTCGAGAACCAGCCCTCCGATTTTTTGGCCGGCGCTTCAAATCCGTTTCCTTCATCCTCCTGATAGGGACGGTTGGTATACAGGGCCACCAGCTGCCGCAGTTCTTTGGCCAGCTGATTGTTGTAGTCCTTCAGCACCAGGGGAACGCCGCTGTGGATCGATTCGTTGGCCGCCTGGAAGTCGTTGGAAAGGACGTGGTAAAAGCGGCTGCCCAGGGTCTTGTCCTCTACCTCCCGGATGCTGAGCTGGGTCTGGGAATCGCTGCGGTTCAGGATCAGGCGGATCTTATTTGAATCGTAGTTCAGGGACTGGAGGGTCTCGTTGCCGATTTTCATGTTCTTGATGGTGGGGATGAAATCCACGACGCCCAGGAAGGTGATAATGGTGCTTAAATCAAGCAGGCTCAGGTTTATGGCGCTAAACATGGAGGTGGTGTCAATGAGGACGTAGTCGTAATTGTGCCGCAGGGTGGAAACGATTTTTACCGCCATGCCCGGACTGAAGTTGTAGGCCTGGGACAATTCCTCCGGGGCGGCCAGGATGCCGAAGCGCACCCCGTCGTTTTCGCAGATTGAAACCAGCTCCTCCAAAGGGTAGTCGCCGTTTGCCTGAAGCCGCTGCCAGGCGTCGTAAACCGTGGCGGCTCCCTGCATTTGCAGGTAATTGGCCACATCGCCGAACTGCAAATCAAAATCCGCCAGGCAGACCCGGTAGCCCTTTCGGGAGAGCTCCGCCGCCATATTGATGCTGATCAGGGTTTTTCCCACGGCGGAAGCCGTGCTGAAAAAGGTGATGACAACGCCGCTGATTTTTTCTTCGGACATGATCGTATCAATTCCTTTAATTGATCTCATAGGCTCCCCTGTAGGGGAGCTGGCGGCGGAGCCGCCTGAGGGGTGACATAAGCCGACTACTCGATTTGTCTGTCACCCCTCCGCCTTGACTAACTCACTTAATGAGTCCAAGTGAAACGATGGACGAATTTAGTGAGTGTCATGCACGCGACCTTAGAGATTGCCGAGCGTAGCGATGGCAGAGCTTAGGGAGTCGCACTTCGGGCACCTCCCCTACAGGGGAGGCTTAGGAGGAGTTAATCCCTCATCTTCAGGGCATTCGCTTCATTTTGTCGTTCCGGCTGGGGGGAGCGTTTACCTGCACCTTGGGCATTGCTTCCTGTTCCAGCTTGCTCCGGTTCAGGGCTCCTGCCATCCGTTCGGTGGTGGCCACGGGAGTATATTCGTCCACGATGCTGGGAACCAGCAGGATCATCATTTCCCGCTTTTCCTTGCTGGTGGAGCTGTGGCGGAAGAATTGGCCGATGATGGGGATATCGCCCAGCAGGGGGATCTTCGTTACGGTTTTCGCGTCCTCGCTGTTGAGCAGTCCGCCGATGGCCAGGGCGGAGCCGGATTTCAGGCTGACGGAGGTGCCGGCCTTGCGGGAGGTGAGGCCGGGAATGGTCCCGGCGGAGGTGGAGATCTGGTGGGCGTAGTCAAGGGTGCTTATTTCCGCCTGAACCTTGGCGGTGATATTTTCCGCATCGTCGGAGGTGGGTTCGATGTTCAGCTTGATGCCGTATTCCCGCCATTCGATGGAGATCTCCCCGTCCTTGGTGGTGGGGACCGGGATCTCGCCGCCGATGAGGATGTTGGCCTGTTCGCCGCTGAGGGTGGTAATGTTGGGGCGGGAGAGGATTTCGGCCTTTCCCTGGCTCACCAGCGCCTGGAGCATCACGTCCACCGGGGCTCCAACTTTGCCTGATATGTGATGGTAATTCTGGCCGCCGTAAAAGGTACCCGCGGTGCCAAAGGTGATGTCGCTGACGCTGACCGTTCCATTGGCGGAGGTGTCGATGCTTGAATTGCCGTAAAAGAAGCCGATGTCCTTTGCATTTTTGGAGGAGATGTCGATGACCAGGGCCGCCAGATTTATCTGAACGGGCTTGTCTACCTTCAGGAGATTGATGACGTGATCCTTGTCCGCGAACATTTCCGCTATTTTCTGGGCCTGATTGTTCTGGTACTGGTTACTTACGGAGCCCCTCAGCAGCACCCGGTCGGCGATTTTTTCCACCTCGACGCCCGGGATGTTCATGACATTTTTGATAAGCTCCGCAAAGCCGCTGTCGGCGAGGGAAACGGTGATATTGTAGTCCACCATGGATTCATCCGAGTACCAGACGGTGAAGCTGGTGGAGCCGCCCTTGTAGCCGACGATGTTCAGGCTGGTATTATTGATGACCCGCACGTCGGCGATTTCCGGATTTGTCACGGCCACCCGGACGATAGTGAGATCCTCGTCATCGGGAGAGAGGTGGTAGGACTGATTCATCTCCAGATAAAGCTGTTTCGGGGGGTGGCTTCTGCCCGGGGCGCGCCCGTCAGCAGCAGGGCCGTCAGGGCCGTGCCGGCAAAAAGCTTTTTCAGCGTCGGGTTTTTGAAGCGGGTTTGCAATTTCTTTATCATGTCAGCGCCCTCCCTCTCTGGTGGCGGTGGTGCCGCGGATAACCTCTACGGTTCCGCTGCCGGTGGCCGGGCGACTGCCGCGCGGGGGGAGCGGCTGGCTGGAAGGGGAAGCGTCACGGCGGTATTCGTTGGATTTTTCGGTTCGGAGGACGTAGTCGTGAGCCACGACGACTTCTTCCTTTGGTTTATAGGGGCGCAGGGCAAGGTAGACGATGCCGTTCTGAGAGGTGGTGGCCAGCCGCAGGGCGTCGTTGGGAGTGAGGGCCAGGGTGGCCGTGGTCATGGCTTCCCTGGCGGCCTTGATGTTTCCACCGTTTTCGTTTTGGGAGTCAGCGGGCTTTTCATCGGCGGCGCCGCCGGATTTGTTTATGCCCAAAAGGAGGACGTTTTGCAGGACGAATTTTCCCACCAGCCGGCCTTCTTCCTTTCGGCCGGTCACCACCATCACGTCCACGAAGTCCCCGGCGGTGGCGAAACCGGCCACGCCGGTAACGTCGCTGATGGCCACGGAAACGGCCCGGCAGTCAGGGGGGATCATGCCCACAAACCCGGCCATCCGGGGGTCGCTCATGAGCTTCTGCTTCGTGATGATGTCGCCCTTCATGATGATCACCGCCGCCGGGTTTTTGATCACCTTGCCGATGTCGGCGATGGCTCCGTCCGGCACTACTTCCCTGGGAAGCTGAATGAGGGTAAGCATTTTATCATCGATGATGGTCCGGGGCTTGATATTTTTTGTGGCGGCCACCACGGTGACCAGATTTTTCGGCGCGGGGTCAGCCGGAGGCTTTTTGTCCTCCTCGCTGCCGAGGGAAAAGAAAACCAATATCCCCAGGAGCAGGCTGGCGGCTCCGGCGATGATGAGCCAGTGCCGGTAGGTAAGCTTCTCGCTGAACCGTTGCAGCAGTCCGTTAAAAATTTTCAGCATATTTCGTTGCGCCTCTCAGCTGTCAGGTTGGTAAGGCTATGTTTAGTACACAGTCTTGAGGGTTATTATACAACTATTGTTGGGAATACGCTAACTTTTTTGAATTTTGCTGATAAATTCTTGAGGTTTTTCGGGGGAAATGATATTGTTTTTGTGAGGGCGGGATGCGAGGAAAAGTGATGAAGATAATTTTTGTGACGGTTCTGGCGGCGGCGCTGACTCTGGGCTTCGCCAGGCTGATCGATTTGGGCTACGAGCGGGAAGGGGAGGAGCTCAGCTTTCCCCAGCGGCTGAAGGAGCGGGGACGGCTGCGGCTTCCCCTGCTGTTTACCGGCTGCGGGGCGGCCCTGTGGCAGTTTGATCCGGCTTATTCGGCGGCGGGCTTGTTTGAGCTTTGCTTCCATCTGACTCTGTTGGTGATTGCCGTCACCGACTGGGAGCAGTATATTATTTTTGACGAGGCGGTTTTGCTTCTGGCGGCGGCCGGTTTCGGCCGGTCGCTGCTGGCGGCGGGCAGGCCCGGCTGGCTGAGCTTCCCGGCGGGGACGCCGGCGCCGCCGGGGCCGGTGGAGGCAGTGCTGACGGGGCTGGCCGCCGGAGGAGCGCTGCTTCTTTTGGCGGTAGTCATCAGGGGCAGTATCTTCGGCGGGGATGTGAAGCTGGTTGGGGCCCTGGGAGTTTGGCTGGGAAGCGGCTATACGCCCTCGGCGCTGGCGATTGGTTTCCTGCTGGGAGGCGCGGCGGCGCTCCTCCTGCTCATCACCGGAGTCAAGGGACGGCAGGATTATTTTGCCTACGGGCCTTACCTGGCTTTGGGCGGGGTGATCGTCCACGGGCTGGGGGCCGCCCTGTAGGCGGGTCATTAAAGAAAAAAATAAAGAGGAATAAGGCGGCGTGATCTGCTGTCTTATTCCTCTTTTTTATGGAAATTTCCCAAAAGGAGCTTGTCGAAAAAACCAAACCTGGTATTTATTTTAAGTTACTTATGCTTCTGCATCATAACGAGTGATTTTGTAGTAGCTTAAAACGGAGTTGATTTCTTCATCATCGCATTCATAATCGCCATCCTTAAATTTGTTAAGCGCGATAATTGCTTTTGCCTTAGCCAATTTATCCGAAGACAGCGATGAAAATTTCGACCACCATTCGGTAGTCAGATCGCAATCCTGCTTTGTAAACGTTGTATATCGGTGGGACATCCTAGCTCTTAAATCGGCATCGTATATTCGCCTGTATATGATAAATGTTTCCGGCATCCAGAGAATTTTCATAAATTCGTCAACATTTCTGCCAAAGGCCTCTTCAAAAAATTCTGTTCCCCGGCCAATTTTCCCTTTAGTAGAGTTAAGAACGGCCTGAACAGCGCGGATGAACTTTCTGTTCCAATGCTTGCCAATGAAGTCTCGGTTCATAAAAAATTCTTTATCGCTTATTGGATGATATTTCATGGGGAATGAATAGATATTCGCACCTAATTCATCACATAAATCCACATTCAATCTTAACCGATAATATAGCTCTTCCGGCTTATCCTCAAAGTTATACAACAGATAGTTGGAAAGATTCTTGATACCACTTTCTACCGCAGTTCGCACTGCCTGTTCATAAACACCTCTGAGCTTCCAGTGGTCAAATGCGATACGCAGAGGATAAATGTTTACTTCTGCCAGTTTTTTCATATTAGCCGAAGTAATGAGTCGGGAGTCTATACCCTGATTGAAATCTACAATACGTTTGCGTATTGTAGATTTATGTGTTTTCTCATATAAAGGTCGTACATATTCGTCTAATTCTAAAATCCTTTTTTTTGACGCAGAATAAGCATTTAGGCAATGAGCTTGCTCCAAACGCATATATAACGCTGTTTTCTCCGCGTTATCTTTTAATTTGTTCATAATGTCTTTGTAAATAGCAATGGCTTTTCTGATATATGCTCTGTCGTTATAAGAATTCTGCAGATTCTTGATGGTAATTTCATATTCATTTGGAGGAGTATATGTTGAACTCACACCAAAGCCACATTCTTTAATTTCGTCAATGATTTGGTCATAGAGATTTGATGCCAGGACATTATTGTCAAGCAAAAGCAAATCTTTTCTTGCGCCGAATTGCCTATTTGTATGTTCAATTCGAGATGTCAAGTTGATATAATCGCAATATTGGGGTTCTAATGTTGGTACAGCACAAAACTTGCAGTTGTTTATACATCCTCTCGTCATATAAGCAAAATATGCGTTGTGAGCAGGGTATACATAATCAATTTCTTCTAAAATTGAATAATCCAGTGGCAATTCATCAATTATCAGATCATTTTCCGAATCTATGTCTCCAGGGTGATTCAGCAATCCTTTGATGGGGTTTATCCCGGTTGCTTCATAGACCTTGTCTGGCAGGATGGATGACATTATCCCGCCAACCATTACATCCTCTTTATTTTTACATAGCTGTTTGGCAAAATTGATGGTATCAATGGTCACCTTCCAGTAAAATGTAAAAAGTGTTGTAATGCCTACTTTATCAAACCTTGGCTTGGTAAAATACTCCTTATCCTTATATTTTTTTCGATACTCTTTAACAACATCCAACACAAGATCATCTGAAAAAATTTTATCATTTTCCAGAAGGGAATATTTACCAACTCTTATAAACGAAAATAAAGTTGGATAGTAGTTCTTCCAAAAAACATCCGGAAAAATAACAGACAGATGGTTGATCAAATCTTCACAAATCAGTTCTACGGCAAGCAGACGCATATCGCCCTTATAAAAGCGCACATCATCGCCAACCATACGGAAGTAAGTAGCTAATTTCATCAACCCCATAGGTGGGTATTTATTTTTATAATTTGGCTCAACGAGCAAAACCTTTCTGTTCATAGGGTGTCATCTCATCTTTTCTTTTATTTTTTCAATAATTTGGACTGCAATATCCTTCGGTGCAATTTCAGTAATAATCGACAAAATAGAGCTTACAATTTTTCGCTCATGTTTCGATAGTCTGGACATACTACTGGTAACAAATAGTTTTTTCTTATCATCATCAATGGTAATCTCGGCTTGTTCGGCTGCTTTCTTCAATTTGTTGGCACGGTATTTTTGACCGATAATCCTTCGCACTTCAGATAAAGGGGAGTTCGTATCCTCTGTATCAAACTTGCCCAAACGCTTACGCGCCTCTTCAGCGCTCTTTTTTGCTTTATCAATCTCAAATTGAAGTATCTGACGTTCTTCTGCGTTTATAAAACCTTGTTCCTTTTCTTTTGTCGTGTATTCCGCAACTTTAGCCAAGTATTCTTCTTGTCGCTTGTAATCATTTTTGATTTTATTTGCTTCATAATAAAGTTTGTGCAGAACAGTGAAGAAATATGACCGGAGCCGGTCTTCAAACAATACACGAGTTTCGTTTTCATTAAAATAGTCACGCTGAGAATTTGGAATTAAGTTTTTGCTGACGGCAAAAACTTCGCCCACGAAATAGTAATTGCCTCGGTGTTCCTTAAACAAATTCTGCAGGGTATCATCATCACCAAGCTGAATATTGGAACTTCTTAAGCGTAATCCCCTCATTGCATTTATTTTCGGTATTTGCTTTTCAAATTGGGAAAGACCAACCCACATCCAGGCAATTAACTCATCATCCGCATTGCGAAAATCCTTAAATTCTAAACGGGAAATTTCATCATAATTCTTCAGACTGGAACCGTTCTGTTCTTTGAGTTTGGTCGTGTATTCTTTGAAAATTTGGGATCCGTTTACCCGTACACAATACTCATCTATTTTGCATCCAAGGTTTTGAGCATGAGAGTAGATATGGCTGCGTAAAATAAAAGTGTTTTTATAGGGTACAGGAACAACAAAACTGAGGTATTCACATACTTTCTTTTCATTGAGAAGATCCGTGTTTTCACTGTTAATGTCAAACATCTCAACTTCAAAGTAATGTTCTGCTTCTTTTTCTTTCTCCGTAGAGAATGTAATTATTGCATCCCAAATTTCATCAAGAGTATATTTCTTGTTTTCAATGAGCATTGCCCGCATCTTCTGGGCATCACAAGTCATAATGGACTTTACCTTTTCATCAGGATAACTTGTGGTGAATTTCAGGGTTTTGCAATAGGCCAACCCGCAAAGGCGTCCGATACCACGGAATCCTTTGTTTTTTCCTATTTCTTTGTTACTGTTGGCAATATCGCCTACATCTTCGATAAAATCTCTGGCTTTTACACCTGTGGCATTGTCTTTGATACTGATGTATCGCTTTCTTTCGTCAATGAAAATATCCACGCTGCCTTCACCAGGAGACAAAATGCCTAACGTAACAGCAAGGTCAATTTGGTCGCACGCATTCTGAATATATTCACGGAAAATAACCTTGGAATCAGAATACATACCCGTTGTGAGGTTATCGAGGATATTTTTTCCTACTGTTGCCATAAGTATCTCCTTACTTGAACTGTTTATATATTGGCTTCGGGAATTTGATGTTTAGCAAAGATCGAAAGATGGGGTTCTGAATAATATACTCTCCTTGCTTTAATCGAGTTATCATTGTCTTATAAACGGAAGAAATGCTTTTATAATCGCTTTTTGTTACTTCAATAGAATTTGTACGACCATAGGCATGAGTTGAGCAGTTACCGGTAACTCTATCATGAATGGCACTTCTGAATTGTTCTGCGGCAAACAATACAATCCCAAGAGAACGACCTCTCTCAGCTACATCCAGAACCTGACGCAAAATAGGAGAATTCTTTGGTGTTTCTTTGGAAGCATATTTATTGAGCTCGTCAATGAATATAACAATTCTTGAGGGCGGATCAACTCCCTCCTCGCCAGCATACTGTCCTAATTGCAGATCATATACAGTTCGGATAGCATCACCAAATACATAAGCCTGTTTATCCTCGGATAGTTTCGCAATATCAATCACGTGAACTTCATTCTTTTTGATATATTTCAAGGCGTCGCCAATACGGGTTTCCCCGTCCTTTTCACGAATGTCTCTGGCAAAGATCTTATTAGCGGTGATGCTTTTATTGATGATTCGATAAAACTTACGCCAGCTTGCGACCGGGATTTCCTTGTCTTTTCCAGCATTTTCTGTAGAGCATTTATTTTTTACTGCTTCAAGGAATCCCTGCCAATCACTCACTTGGTTAAAAGCGCCCTGACCAGACATTATATAGCTGATAATTGCTTCCATCGTCTGCGTGGAGTCGTCAATGTTAGCAAACATCAAGTCGAGATTATCTTTGTCGTATTTATAGATGTATTTGAATTTCTTCGCTTTTTTCTGCTTAATATTATCTTCGACTTCTTCCGGCGTCATATAAGTATTCCAGTGACGGGTTTTGGGGATGGAATAAGGATAGTAGTAGTGAACATTCTTGAAGGGTTCCGGGGTCAAGCCTAATTCCTGGTACTTTGCAAAAGTATATTTTTGGGCAGCTTTTGGATTTTGTTCATCGGAAAAGTCATTTATCTGGTCAATGGCAAGTAGATCTTTTCCTTTGACATTAAACAGGACGAACGCCACGCTGTCCTCATCGTCATGTTTTGGCTTTTTCTTAATATAGCTATCCTGAATTGCTTTAAGCAGAAACATGGCATAAGAAGTTTTGGAAGCAAGACCAGATATACCAGAAATATTCAGATGGGCACCTTCCGGGCCAATAATAAATTTTGAGTTCAGATTAACAGGGATCGTTACTTTATCACAGTTTTGGGTTCCTGCGTACATTTCAAGATACCCGCATACCAAGGGATTTCTGATATCGTTCAGCCCAAGGGCATATATAATTTCTTCCTCGGTTGCCAGCATTACCTTTGCGTTGCTTTGTAAAGGAATATAGATATTATCTGTGTTACAGATGACTTTTGCTGTAACGTAGTTCATGCCGATGCGAAGCGTATTTTCTTCCACATCAACATCGCCAAAATCACTGGAGATGAAATTCGTTAAAAAGCTGGCAGAATCCGTGATATGGGCGATGTCTTCAATGACTCCGTAAGAAAGTGAATTATTGACGTGCTGTACCTTAACGATATCAAAGGGATTCAAAATTAGTTGAGGATCAGTCCAAAATGTAAAATCATCAATAGTTGTTGGTTTCTTTTCCGTTGCTACCACACGGCCTATAACAGTATTTTCCATTTGCTTTATCCTCCTTAAAACAGGTGCAGAAACATCTCTGTACTTATGTATTTGCTTTTGACGTAGGATTCAGTTAAAAATACGGGGTATAAATGGTTTGCCCACCTTCGGTCTGTTCCATAGCAGGTGGGGGTCTTTTCGTTGATGATATTGGCGGAAATCAAATCAATCACATCACTGTCAATACCTGGTTCAACTTCTTCGTCCATCATTATTTTTTCAACTTTCACAACCCCGTCAAAAGGGGTCTGTGTTCTCTTTTTATCACGCAAACGAATATACCAGACACCGAACTGAACGTCACCTAAAAACTCTCTGTTTTCGTATCTTGCAACTGGAGTTCGATGATATACAGGCAAGTTAGCAATGTAGTTTGAATTTGGTTTTCCTGTGTGGTCAAGACAACTTTCCGGGTTAAATGATTTTGAAACACCTATCACCCAGCTATAATTGTGTTTTATTTTCTGTAAGGTCCGTAAATCTTCTCTGCCAGTTTTCATGACTTTGTATTCAAGCGACCCATCTTTCAGCAAATAGGCATCCTGCCCTAAGCGTTTATCTTTAACCAGTTCGGCGACCATACGTTTTTCCGCTTCGACCATATAATCTTGGACTGCCGCAATCGCCAGGTTTTCAAGTTTTGTGTCAGCAGTTCCAGCTTTGGCAGTCGAGTACGGAAGAATTGCTGAAATTTTTAATCCTAATCGCTTTAGTTCACTGCTTTCATTGATTTTTGACACCTTCGATGCAAAGTATGCCGTATCATCCCACCCGTCCGCATTTGCTTTGTCAGGAAGAGCCAGTACAAGTTCGCGGTAAAACCTTTCTTTGTTCATACGTTTATTTTCACGCCTGCAGCAGCCAATGCCAATCTGACCGGCTACAACCGGAAAGACTTGTTTATTATACGCAATATCATCCACCTTAAAGACATGGCGGGAACCATCGAGAAAATATTTAAGAAGCGGGGGTTCACCTATCTCCCGTAAATTATCGGCTAATGGTTTTAAGTCGATAGAATTTTTCGGAGATCCGGTTTCAGCAGACTCCTTCCACTTCATTATTTTATTGGTGTCATCATCATACTCTATAGAGGGCAAGCCGATGGAGTCATAGCTGTACTTGTATGTATGGTAGCTTATTCCTCTGGTTTCCTTCGCAACAATTTCCATTATTTTTGCCATTGGGTGTATCTCCTTACTTCCAGATATTCGTTGCGGCGATCCATTGTTCATTGAAGCGTTCTGCATTGACTGCTGCTGCGATTGGTTTGGTCAGGAAATCTTTCATGGTCCGCAGGACGGTACTGTAGTCATCAGTTTTTGTATCGATCTTTCGACAGAAGGCTTTCCACTTTTTCTGCATGGATTCATCATCATCGAAGGCCATGACCTGTGCAAATTGTTCAGCAGTAAATGCGTGACCGCGATTTTTGAAGGTCTTGCTCAAGGCCTCAGTCAGAACGGAACCATCAAAGTCAAATTTGTTTGCAAGATAGTAGATGTCGTAGTAGTCCTTCATGCGGCTGGAGAATTCCATCAGGCTGAGAATCGCGTCAATTTTTTCAGCGATGGTGGTTTCCAGAGAGTAGGTATTCACCGCAGGCGCCGTAAAACCTTCCAGCTGAGTTGGGATTTGCCGTTTCTCCTGATTTGGGACGATGATGTCTCCCACGCCAAAATCAATACTGAAGGGAGTTTTGGTGTTTTTGATCTTAGCGATCAGAGAAGCGCCGATACCGGCATATTTTTTTGTGACAGCGATAGGGGCAATATCGGTAATTTCAAATGTAATAAAATCATTACCGGTAGGTGTGGCGATGATTTCTTCCAGCACTTTCTTTAGTTGTTCCGGGGTGTTTGGCATTCTTCGGAGCAGAAAATCAACATCCACGGTTATCCGGCTGTCAAAATCTGTCAGACAGTAAATGAACAGTCCGCCTTTCAGAACAAGGTTTGCGGCATATTTGGATTTCTCCAGTCGACGCAGAAATTCCTCCTGGCAAAAGAGCTGCAGACAAAGCTGGTAGCTCCTTCCGTTTTTCTTACTCTTATTTTTCAGCCGAGCCAACACGGATGCGGCAATATCATCCATTCAGCAGCACCTCCATCAGTTCCGTCACTTTCCTGTACACTCGCAGTTTTTTTGCGTATACAGAAAGAAGTGGAAGATTCTTCCTGGTATCGTTCGCGTAGGCATTCAGTGCCCTGTTAAATAATTCACTGTCCAGCTTTGAGCGATATTTGAAGCAGTCGCAAATCGTGCGTTCCCGATCGTAGACAGAAAGATCAACTCCGTTGAAGTCATCGGTCGTTCTGCCCAGTTCATGTATCTCTGGCTGAACGTAATAAGTTTGCAGGGAAAGCGCGGCTACATCCAATTTTGTGCGGGACATGGTTCTGGGTACAGCGATAGACCATTTGCGAGGCGTAAAGTAACTATATCCATAATGAAAAAGGGCAGACTCCACGCAGATGATCCCCTGGGGGATCAGGGCGGCAAGAAGCTGTTCTTCTGAAGATATGTCTTCACCGGCAAGCTGATAATAACCGTGTCGGATTCGGTCGAGGTATCCGGCGTTGCACATCTTTATGACATCAATGGCGCGCATTCCTGCCGCGACGAAATCAGATGATTTGGCGATGCCGCCTTTTTTAACAATGATTCGTTTTGCAAGGCCTCTAATATTCACATATTCACCAACTTTTGCTGTAAAAAAGATACACACTAAAATGTTTTTGTGTATGTATTTTATTATAATCTCTTACTTCGGGCAGTCAATATGTTTTTACGCTTAAAAAATAAAAGAGGAATAAGGCGGCGGTGATCTGCTGTCTTATTCCTCTTTTTGTATTTTTTGTGGGAGTCAGGCCACAGTTTTTTCATTCGGCGGCGATGGTCTGGCTCCGTTTTTATTTGCCCAGATAGGGGTCGGTGCCGTCCTTTTCGCTGAGCTCGATGAGACCCTTCAGCCGCTGGATGTTCCTTTGGTGAAGGGTGACGGCGAAGCCGATCCGGGTCTTTTCTTCCTCGGTGAAATCGTCTTTGGCCTGGGCTTCTTCGATTTTGTTCAGCCGGGCCTCCACGTCTTTCAGCTCGTCGGTGAGGAGCCGTTTCTGAAGCAGGGCGCAGCCGTAGACTGACCGGAGGTTTTCCCGGACGTGGTCCGCGTAGCCCGGCTCGTCGGAGACGGCCTCCAGGTAACGGGCCACGTGGTCGATGATGAGGTAGGGGCTCTCCCCGCTGTGGATCATGCCGAGAAGCTCCATCTTTATATTCTGCTCCGCGCCGTGGGGGACAGCGCTATTGTTTTTTTCGGCCATCAGAGAATCACGTCCCGGCGGCTGAGTTTTTTCACGGCGGCCTCCAGCAGACGGCAGGCATCGGTGATATCGTCGATCTCCGCGTGCTCGGCTCCGTTGTGGCTGACGCCCTCCCGGCAGGGGATGAAGATCATGCCGGTGGGGCAGTATTCCGCCCAGTGCATAGCGTCGTGTCCAGCGCCGCTGGGCATCCGCAGGGTGACGGCCTCCGGCAGAATTTCGGCGGCTGTGTCCGCCAGAAGATTTACCACGGCTTCCGAGAGGACCGCCGGACTTTCATCGGAGACCGGTTCAATCCGGCAGGGAATGTCCCGGCGGCGGGAGACCTCGGCGATAAAGTCCTGTATCCGGCGGGCGGCGTCGGCTTTGGCGGCCGCGCTGATGCTCCTGATATCGATGCCGAGGGTTACCCGGCCGGGGATGACGTTCATTACGTTGGGGGTGACATCCATGATACCTACCGTCCCCACCACGGCGGGGAAATCATTTTCCACTCCGTACTGGGCGGCGATTTTTTCTACGGCCAGAATGACTTCGGCGGCAAAGCAGGCGCCGTCCCGGCGGAGTCCCATGGGGGTTGCGCCGCTGTGGTCGGCGCTGCCGTCGATGTACACCCGGAACCGGGTGGGGGCGGCGATGCCGGTGACGAGACCGAGAGGAATATTCTTTGCCTCCAGCACCTTGCCCTGTTCGATGTGAACCTCCAGGAAGGCTTTGGCGGGGGCGGTGTAAACGGCGGAAGCCAGCTGGTCGGGACGGAGGCCCCGGCCTTTCAGAACCTCATAGAGAGTGATGCCCTGCTTGTCCTTCAGCCGGTGAAGGTCTTCGACGGTAAGCTCCTCCCGCATTGCCCGGCTGCCCAGGGTGGCGGCGCCGAAGCGGCTGGATTCCTCGCACATGAAGAGGATCTGCTCCAGGGGCAGTTCGTTGGCAAAGCCGTCCTCCTGCAGGCTGGTCATTACCTCCAGGGCGCAGATGGTTCCGGTGATGCCGTCGTAGTTTCCGCCGCCGGGAACGCTGTCGGCGTGGGAGCCGTAGAGGACGGCGGGGGCGGCCGGGTCGGGGTCGGTCCCTTCCCGGCGGGCGATGACGTTGCCGAAGGGGTCAGTCCTGACAGACAGCCCGGCCTTTTTCATTTCTCCGATGACGTAGTCCCGTCCCTGCCAGTCTTCAGCGGTGAAGGCCAGCCGGTAGTAGCCGTCGGCTCCCTTGCCGATGGCGGCCAGGTTATCCAGGTGCTTTTGCAGTCGTTCTTTGCTGATCATGATTGTGCTCCTTTACATTCTTTACACGAGTCAGCTCTATTGTAGGGAAAAATTTTTCCCTTGACAAGAAGCGGTTGACTCTTTTTTCAATCATGTTACAATTTATTGAAGCAGTTTGTCTTTGCCGTGTATTTTTTTAGCATTGGAGGAGTAGCAAAATGAAACCGAATGATTTGCTGGTAGAGAAAATTTTTGCCGCCGCTGACGCAATGAATGAAGAAATGGTTACCCGCCGCCGGGATCTTCACAAATACGCGGAGCCGGGCTGGACAGAATTCCGCACGGCGGCCCTAGTGGCCGGTGAGCTGACCAGGCTGGGCTACGCGGTGGAGACCGGGGCCGCGGTGGTGAAGCGGGAGGCCATGATGGGGGTGCCCGATGCCGGCCGGCTGAAGAAAGAAATGGAAAGGGCCATCGCCGAAGGGGCGGATCCGGCCTGGGTAGAGAAGATGGCCGGGGGCCTCACCGGGGTTGTCGGCACCCTGAAATGCGCCGGGGAAGGCCCGGTGGTGGCTCTGCGGTTCGATATGGACGCCCTGGATCTCACCGAAAGCCAGGAGGCAGGGCACGAGCCGGTGGAGAAGGGATTTGTCTCGATCCACGATTGGGGGATGCACGCCTGCGGCCACGACGGCCACACCACCATCGGCCTGGCGGTGGCGAAGATCCTGGCCGGGCTGAAGGATGAGCTGAAGGGCGCCATAAAGCTGATTTTCCAGCCGGCGGAGGAGGGAGTCCGGGGAGCTTACGCCATGGTGGAGGCCGGGGTAGTAGACGATGCCGATTACCTTCTGGGCGCTCATCTGGGCATGAAGTTGCCCCGGACCGGAGCCATTGCCGCCCACATTTACGGGATGTTGGCCACCACGAAATACGACGCGAAATTCACCGGGGTCCCGGCTCATGCGGGCGTAGCCCCGGAGCAGGGGAGAAACGCATTGCTGGCCGCCGCCTGCGCCGCCCTGAATCTTCACGCCATCAGCCGTCATTCCGGCGGCACCAGCCGCATCAATGTGGGTAAGCTGGTGGCTGGGTCCGGCCGAAACGTCATTGGCGACAAGGCTCTTTTGCAGCTGGAGACCCGGGGAATATCCACCGAGGTCAATGAATACGTGGCGGCGGAGGCAAAGCGGATCATCAAGGCCGCCGCTGATATGTACGGCGTGGAGGTGGAAATAAGTCAGGCCGGGGGAGCGGCGGGAGCAGAAAATTCTGCCGCTCTGGCGGACGCCCTTACCGCCCATGCCCGGGAGTTGGGAATTTTCAACGAGATCGTCGAGGAGCCGGTGGATTTTGGCGGCAGCGAGGATTGCAGCTATTTCATGCAGCGGGTTCAGAACAATGGAGGTCAGGCGGTTTACCTGAATATCGGCGCAAAACTGGCCGCCGGTCATCACGACGCTCATTTCACCTTTGACGAGTCCGTCCTTCCGCTGGCAGTGAAGGTCATCGCCACCTCGGCGGCGGGTCTGCTCACGGGAGAAATCAGGGCCTGACCTGGAAATATCCCGGATAATGTGATATAATGCCCCAGTTTGATTTTCCGAAAGGGAATAAATTTTAACGGATGGTGAAGTCATGAAGGTAACGGAAAAGGAGGTCAGTAACGTCGCGATGCTTTCCCGGCTCTCATTTTCCAAGGAGGAAATGACCGAGTACGCGGAGAAATTCAGCGCCATTATTGACTATATGGATATCCTCCAGAAAGCGGACACGGAGGATGTGCCGCCCACCGCCCACGCCCTGCCCATGCAGAACGTTTTCCGGGAGGATGTCGTCCGGCCCTCCATCGATCGGGAGCTGGCGCTTTTGAACGCGCCGGAGAAGGAAGACGGCTATTTCAAGGTTCCCAGAGTAATGGAAGAATGAGGAGGCGACAGGTTTGAAGCTATACGCAAAGACGGCGCACGAGCTCCACGACATGCTCGCCGCAAAGGAAATATCGGCGGCGGAGCTTACCAGTTCGGTACTTGCCCGGCAGGCGGCCACCGAGGAGAAGGTAGGAGCCTACATTACAACCCTGGCCGATGAGGCCATGGCTCAGGCAAAGGCGGTGGACGAAAAGATTGCCGCCGGGGAGAAAATCAGCTTTTTGGCCGGTATCCCCGGAGCCATCAAGGATAATATCTGCACAAAGGGCGTAAAGACTACCTGCGCTTCCAAAATGCTGGAGAATTTTGTCGCCCCCTACGACGCCACGGTAATGAAAAAGCTGGCGGCGGAAAATCCCGTCATCGTGGGCAAGGCGAATATGGACGAGTTTGCCATGGGGGGTTCCACGGAAAATTCGGCCATGAAGATCACCCGCAATCCACGGGATCTGGATCGGGTGCCGGGGGGAAGCTCCGGCGGCAGCGCGGCGGCGGTGGCGGCCGGTTCGGCCATCTGGGCGCTGGGCTCTGATACGGGAGGATCTATCCGCCAGCCGGCTTCCTTCTGCGGAGTCGTCGGCCTGAAGCCTACCTATGGCCGGGTATCCCGCTACGGTCTGGTAGCTTTTGCTTCTTCCCTGGATCAGATCGGCACCCTGACCCGGGACGTAACCGACGCGGCCAACATCATGAATGTTATCGCCGGTTACGACGAGATGGATTCTACATCCAGCTCCGCTGAGGCGCCTGATTTCACCAGGGCACTCAGCGGCGAGGTGAAGGGACTGAAAATCGGCCTGCCGAAGGAATATTTTGGCGCCGGTGTCGCCCCGGAGGTGGCGGCTTCCGTCAGGGGAGCCGTTGCAAAGCTGGCGGAGATGGGGGCGGAGGTGACCGAAATTTCCCTGCCCCATACCGAGTACGCGGTTTCCACCTACTACCTTATCGCTCCGGCCGAGGCGGCAACGAACCTTGCCCGCTACGATGGCGTTAGCTTCGGAGCCCGGGTGGAGGGAGCCGATATCGTGGAAATGATGACCAATACCCGAACCCAAAAATTCGGGCCGGAGGTAAAGCGGCGCATTATGATCGGTAACTACGCCCTTTCCGCCGGATACTATGACGCGTACTACCTGAAAGCGCTGAAGGTTCGCACCCTCATCCAGCGGGACTTCACGGAGGCTTTCAAATCCGTGGATATCATTGCCAGCCCCACGGCTCCAACCACTGCTTACAAGCTGGGAGCAATGGTGTCCGATCCCCTGGCCATGTACATGATGGATATTTCTACCGTGCCCTTGAATTTAGCGGGACTGCCGGGCATTTCCCTGCCCTGCGGCGCGGGGACGGATGGTCTGCCTGTCGGGCTGCAGCTCATGGGTAAGCCTCTGGACGAAATGACTGTGTTACAGGCGGCCTACGCCTACGAGCAGACACAGGATTTCCACAGGACTCTCGCGCCGGAAGGAGGGGCGGAATGATGAAATATGAAGCGGTTATCGGTCTGGAAATTCACAGCGAGCTGAAAACCAGAACGAAAATTTTCTGCGGCTGCGCCACCAGCTTCGGAGCGGAGCAGAATACCCACGTCTGCCCGGTCTGTCTGGGACTGCCCGGCGTCCTGCCGTCAGTGAACCGTCGGGTGGTGGAGTTTGCCATCAAGGCCGGTCTGGCCATGAACTGCGAGATCAATCATTTCAGCAAGTTTGACCGGAAGAACTACTACTACCCGGATCTGCCGAAAAATTTTCAGACCTCCCAGTTTGACCTGCCCATCTGCGAGCATGGTTACGTGGATATCGACACAGCCAAGGGGACGAAGCGAATCCGCATAACCCGCATTCACATGGAGGAGGACGCCGGAAAGCTGGTTCACTCCGGCAGCACCATCAAGGACTCCGATTCCTCCAACGTGGATTACAACCGCACCGGCGTGCCCCTCATCGAGATCGTTTCCGAGCCGGACATGAGCAGCCCCGAGGAAGCCCGCGCCTACATGGAAAAAGTCAAGAGCATTCTGGAATACGTGGATGTTTCAAACTGCCGCATGGAGCAGGGAAACCTCCGGGCCGACCTGAATGTTTCCGTCCGTCCCGCTGGGGAAACAAAATTGGGCACCCGGACGGAAATGAAAAACATAAATTCCTTCAAGGCGGTGGAGGATTCTCTGGCCTACGAAATCCAGCGGCAAATCGAGGTCGTTGAGGACGGGGGCGCTATCCGTCAGGAAACCCGCACCTGGGACCCCGGCAGGGGGATTACCCTTTCCATGCGTTCCAAGGAAGAGGCACAGGATTACCGCTATATGCCGGAGCCGGATCTGGTGCCCATTGTTACCACCGGGGAGGAAATCGAAAATTACCGCCGGAACCTGCCGGAGCTGCCGGACGCCCGCCGGGCCCGCCTGGTGAAAATGGGACTCACCGAATATGACGCCGGGGTGATCACCGCCTCCCGGGCAATGGCCGACTACTTCGACCGGGTGGTGGAAGGAGGAGCCGACGCCAAGCTGGCCGCCAACTGGATCATGGGAGACCTGGCAAAGAATCTGAATGCCGGGGGCAAAACCATTGAGGAATCGCCGGTAGGAGCCGACCGGCTGGCGAAGATGATCGCCCTCATCAGCCGGGGAACCATATCCTCCAAGATCGCCAAGACGGTATTTGCGGAGATGTGGAACTCGCCGGATGAACCGGAAAAAATCGTCGAGGCGAAGGGCCTTGTCCAGATCACCGATACCGGAGCCATCGAGGCCATCGTTGACGAGGTGATCGCCAAAAATGAAAAGGCTGTTGCCGACTACCGGGGCGGCAACAGGAAAGCTATCGGCGCACTGGTTGGTCAGGTAATGAAGGCCAGCAAGGGGAAAGCCAATCCGGCCATGGTAAATCAGCTTTTGGCCAAAAAGCTGGGCTGAACAAGATGCAGAGAGGCGAGGAGATATTATGCGGCGCATTATTTATATCCTCGCCTTTTTTGCTGGGGCAATGCTGGTGTTGAAACCGGCCTGGGACATGATGATCAGCGAACCGGGGACGGCGGCTGAAGCCGCTCAGGCGGCAGTTTCGGGGCAGGCGGACAGCGACCAATCCCGAAAGGTGAAAGCAGGAGTCAGGCCGCCCCTTTACCGGCCGAGCCTGCGGCCGGACGGTCACCTGAAAATTAAACCGGCGGTCAGCTACAGATTTTCTTCTCCCTTTGATGAAGAGAGACAGTTCGCCGGAGGGGAAGGGATAACCCCGGACCCGGGCGGACTGCGGCTGACGGGGCTGGCCAGAAGCAGCCGGGGAGTCAGGGCGGTGATCGAGCAGGGACAGAATGTGATTATTCTGAGGGAAGGGGAAACAAAATCAGGAATCACCCTCCGGGAAATCGATGAAGGGAGAAGAACCGTCCTCGTTCACGGATCGTTCGGGGAGTGGGTGTTGAGCCTGAGCAACTCGCCTCCCTGAAGCGGCGGAGGAATTTTGTACTGATAGCGGAATGAAAAAGATTTTTTGTAAAAGGCTGACCCCGTTACTGGCCGCCGTTTTCCTGTATGGGGCAGACCTGCCCCGGGTTTCAGCCGAATCGGTTTCTCTGGAATTTCGCGGCGCCGATGTGCGGAGCGTTTTTACCCAGCTGGCGGAGCTGGGGGAAATCGGGCTGGTAATGGATGAGTCCGTGAGGGGTCGGGTGACCATATCCCTTACCGATGTGGATCCCTGGGAGGCGGCGGAGCTGGTGGCAATGACGAGAGGGCTGTCCGTCAGCCGCCGGGGGAATACGCTGATAGTTACCACTGACCGGGTAGGGGGAAGGGGACTGTACGGCGTCCATGTTTTTCCTCTGGCTCACGCGGAGCTGGCAGCGATTGCCGAAGCGGTGGATATGGCTTTCGGCGGCGGCCGGGACGATTATGCCAATACAGTTTATAATTACAGCAGATACGATAGCTATTACCGGATAAATCAGACCGGAAATTTCACGATTGATAAACGGGACTCCGCCGGTGGGAACACAGCCGCTCACGGAAACCGGCAGTCGGATCGCTGGCAGCGGGAGGGCGACCGCCGGGACAGGCGGATAAGCTGCGATTACCAGACCCACTCCCTGATTTTTTATGGAACAGAGGCGGAGGCCGAGCAGGTTCGCCGCCTGGTGAAGGAGCTGGATGTTCCTGCCAGGCAGGTGGCTCTGGAAGCCCGGGTGCTGGCTATCTCCAGAGAGGCGGCGAAAAATCTGGGGCTCCAGTGGCAGTGGTCCAGCCTGCCTCAGTATCCGGAGCGGGAAACCTCCTACGAATCCCGCCGCCAGTCAGTGCAAAACCCCGACGGCTCTTACAGCACCATCACCACTGACATACCAAAGACTGAAGTCACCCGTAAATGGGGAAACAATTCCTACGGGATCATCCAGTTTGGCCGGGGGCCGGAAGGGCATCCCTTTGAGTTTTACTACGGAGCCGCCATCAACGCGCTGATCACCGACGGAAAAGCAAAGGTTCTCGCCCGGCCCAACATCACCACGATTCAGGGCCATGAAGCGGTCATAAATATTGGCGGGGAAGTGCCGGTGACGGAAACCTCGGTGAGCAATTCCGTCACCACCACTTCCATCAGCTACAAGGAAGCCGGAATCATCCTTCGGTATACTCCCCGGCTCAACGGGGATGGAACAATAACGGCGGAGGTTCACACGGAGGTCAGCTCGCCCCTCTATGTGGAGGAAATGAAAGCCTACCGCTTCCAGTCCAGAAGCGCCGATACCACGGTGCGGCTGCGGGACGGGGAGACAATGGTTATCGGCGGGCTCATCGGCAGCGAGGAGGCAAAGTCGCTGTCAAAAATCCCCTTTTTAGGAGATTTGCCTGTTCTGGGAGCGTTTTTCCGCAATGTGCGCCGGTCAAAAACCGACAGCGAAATAATGATTTTCCTGACGGCCCGCGCGCTGGACGATGAAAAAGCAAGAATGTCCACTTTGGCGGCGGAGGAAAGGGCAAAGGCAGCGAAAGGCGGAGAAAAGACCGGCCGGAAGGAAGGACAACCCGGTGAGAGACCGGAAGACGAACCTGACGGCGGAGAAAAAATTACAGGCAAAATGACCGTTGAATAATTTAGGTGAAACCGGGAATCGTCTTTAGAATTTTATGAATACCTGTATACTTAGGATAAAATCTTTACAGGTCAATCATTTAGGGGGTATAATGCCCCCGTGTTTCCCGAAAGTATTGACGATATTGCTATGCACGGAGGAGTAAAGATGAAAACACTGGCCTACTATAACGGAGAAATCACGGAAATTGCCGATATGAAGGTGCCTTTGAACGACCGGGCCATGTTCTACGGCGACGGCGTTTATGACGCCACCTTTGCCCACAATCACGTGATCTGGGCTCTGGAGGATCACATCGAACGCTTTTATAACAGCGCCGCTTTGCTGGACATCGTCGTCCCCATGGGTAAGGAGGAGCTGTCCGGACTGCTGGAGGATCTCGTGGCCAAGGTCGAGTCACCGGAGCAGTTCGTGTACTGGTCCGTTACCCGGGGCACCGCTCCCCGCGGTCATGAGTATCCCATGGGAGTTCCCGCAAATCTCATCGTTACCCTCACCCCCACCGGCAAACCGGATACCTATAAGAAGGTGAAGCTCATCAGCTACGAGGATCACCGCTTCGAGTATTGCAACATCAAGACACTGAACCTGATCCCCTCCGTGCTGGCAGCCGAGGCGGCAAAGAAGGCCGGCTGTGATGAAGTCATTTTCCATCGGGGGGACATCGTTACCGAGTGCGCTCACTCCAATTGCCACATAATTAAGGACGGCAAGCTGCTGACTCATCCGGCTGACCATCACATCCTGCCGGGTATAGGCCGGGCGTATCTCATCAAGGCGGCCAAGGCTATCGGCATGGCGGTGGATGAGACCTGCTATACCCTTGATGATCTCCGGAACGCCGACGAGGTGCTGGTGACCGCCTCTAGCCGCTTCTGCCTCCAGGCGGTGGAGCTTGACGGCAAACCAGTGGGGGGAAAGGCTCCCGAGCTGGTAAAGAAGCTTCAGGAATACCGCGTAAATTCCGTTGAGGAAGAGTGCAGGGTCAGGTAAATTCTTTTCGATAATAACAGTCAACGGGAAAGGCCGCTGACACAGGAAAATCGCCTGCCACAGATAAGCGAGCTTATCCGCGGCAGGCGATTTTCTCTGCGCTTTTTGCCGGGACGGCGAATTGCCAGGCGGCGGATTGGGAACAATTGTTGACGGCGGACAGGGATATCTAATATAATCAGAAGAAATTTATGTAAATATTTTATCATTCAGCTTATCGTTCAATTTATCGTTCATCGCAAGGAGGGAGTCCCATGTCCTTTCACGTAATAAATGAAGCCCGCCGCTGCCTGCAATGCGGGAAGCCGCTCTGTCAGCTCAAGGGCTGTCCGGTAAATACGGCGGTGCCGGAGATGATCCGGCTTTTTCTGGCGGGAAAACCGTCGGAGGCCGGGCAACTGCTCTTTGAAAATAATCCCCTGAGCGTTTTCTGTTCGCTGGTCTGCGATCACGAGGCCCAGTGCGAAGGTCACTGCGTGCTGGGCATAAAAGGCAGCTCCGTGCAGATTTCCAGTATCGAGAATTATATATCCGACGCCTATCTTGACCGGGCGCTCATCTCCCGGGGAGAGCCAAAGGGTCAGAGCGTGGCCGTCATCGGCGCAGGGCCGGCCGGTCTTACCCTGGCGATGAAGCTGGCTCAGCGGGGCTATTCCGTGACCATCTTCGAGCGGAAAAGCTATATCGGCGGTATGCTTCGCTACGGCATTCCCGAATTCCGCCTGCCGAAATCCATTCTCCAGCGCTACGAGAAAAAAATGCAGCAACTGGGCGTCAATATTCGTCGTCATGTGACTATCGGCGGAACGCTGAATATGGACGACCTTTTCAGTGATGGCTACGGGGCGGTGGTCATTGCCAGCGGCGTATGGCGGCCAAATCGCCTGAACGTCCGGGGAGAGTCTCTGGGAAACGTGCATTACGCCGTCAACTATCTCCAAAAGCCGGAGGTTTTTGATCTGGGGGAGCGGGTGGCGGTCATCGGCGCGGGCAACTCGGCCATGGACACAGCCCGCACCATTATCCGCAGGGGGAGCCGCTTCGTGGATGTGTATGCCCGCCGCCTGGCCATAGCCGCCAGCCAGCGGGAGATAGATTACGCCCTGGCCGACGGGGTAAATATTCACTACGGGCTGGGAATTTCCGAGCTCACGCCCCAGGGTCCCATGCTCTTTGAAAATTATTTTGACGAGGCGGGGAAAATCACCGGTCATGGAGAGCCTCGCCTCTACCCGGCGGACAGTACCATCATCGCCGTCAGCCAGGGGCCGAAAAATAAAATCGTCAACGGAACCACCGGCATAGAAACGGAAGAAACTGGCCTGGTAAAGGTTGACGACAGCGGTCGGACGACCCGGGAGGGCGTGTTCTCCTGCGGCGATGTGGTCATGGGAGCCAAGACTGTAGTCCATGCTGTCAAACAGGCAAAGCTGGTGGCGGAAGCCATCGACGGTTATCTTACGGAAAAGAGAATGAAGAAGATATGAAGCTTCCGCGTAAACAAGGAGGGAACTGACAATGAAGTTTGAAATGATCGCCGGGATGAACGACAACAAATACCAGCTGAAGAAGGGAATGTTTGCCGGTTACTATCTGGAGAGAAGCACCGGCGTGTTCAGCGATGAGGAAATAAAGCTGGAAGGAAATCTCATCACCTTCGAGCAGCTTACGGAGGAAAATAAATCCAGCTTTCTGGCAAAGGCCGGCTGGGGAGCTTTGGGCAGCCTTGTCCTCGGCCCCATCGGTCTGGCCGCCGGGCTTTTCTTTGCCGGTAACGAAAAGGAAATCACCGTGGCCGGAGAGCTGAAGGACGGACAGAAATTCCTGGCCAAAGTGGATAAGGAAACCTTCGACGCCCTGAAGGCCCTTACCTACAAATAAGCGGTTGCGGCGTTATAATGAAGTCTCCCCTGTAGGCTAGCCGTAACCTAAAGTTTCATCTACAGGGGAGCCATACCCAAAGCCTCCCCTCTAGGGGAGGTGGCGGCGAAGCCGCCGGAGGGGTGACAGACCAGGCGAACGGTTTATATTTTCACCCCTCAGTCAGCTTCGCTGACAGCTCCCCTAAAGGGGAGCCTACTGATAGAGACGGCTTGACCGTCTCTATTTTTTTGCCTTTATTCCTGTTTTTACGCCCGGCGTATGCCCCTGATGAGCAGGCCGGTCATTACCAGCAGCAGCGCCACCGCCGTCCCGGTCCACAGGGTAAAGGGGCCGCCCAGGTACCAGCTGCCCAGCTGATAGATTATGAGGGACACCACATAGGCGAAGATGCACTCATAGCCGATGGCAAAGGCGGCCTCCCACTTTGAATCCAGCTCCGCCACGATGGTGGCCATAGCGGCAAAGCAGGGGGCGCAAAGGAGGTTGAAAGCCATAAAGGAATAACCCGCCAGCTTGCTGCCGCCGAAAATCGCCACCAAGTTTCCCAGATTTTCCCCGGCTTCTATCATTTCCAGCGCTTTCTCCCCGTCGCCAATGGAGGACAGCACCCCCAAAACTCCAACGATCTCCTCTTTGGCGGCCAGGCCCAGCAGAGTGGCCACCACTGCCTGCCAGCTATCAAAGCCGCAGGGAGTAAAGATCCAGGCAAACAAAGCGCCCACGTCACGGCAGAGGCTGTCTTCCAATGACTCGATCATGCCGAAGCCTTCGGCCCCAAAACCAAAGCTGGCCATAAACCACACGAGGCTGCTGACGAAAATGTAGATAGTAACCACCTTCCTGGCATAGGATTCCAGCTTCAATAAAATACTTTGCCGGACGTTCTTCCAGCTGGGGAAATGATAATCCGGCAGCTCGATGACGAAAGGAGTCGGCGCTCCGGCAAAGGCGGTAAACTGCTTCAGGGTAATGCCGGTCACGATTACCGAAACGATGCCCAGAGCGTAGGCAGAAAAAGCGATCCAGCCATTGTTGTCAAACAGCGCCCCGGTAATCATGGCGATGAGGGGCAGCTTTGCCCCGCAGGGCATAAAGGTTACCGACATGATAGTCAGGCGGCGGTCCCGGGGATTTTCAATAGTTCTGGCCGCCATGATCCCCGGCACGCCGCAGCCCGTTCCCACCAGCATGGGAATGAAGGATTTGCCGCTCATGCCGAAGCGACGGAACAGCAGATCCAGCAGGAAAGCAATCCTGGCCATGTAGCCGCAGTCCTCCAGAATGGCCAGAAACAGGAACAATACTATCATCTGGGGCATGAAGCCAAGGATCGCCCCCACGCCGCCGATGATGCCATCGCAAATCAAACCCGTCAGCGCCTCTGAAGCCCCTGCCGACTTCAGGAAATCCGCCGTGGGAATCTTTATCCATTCCTCCACAAAGACGTCGTTTGTGAAATCGGTGGCCCACTGTCCCACCGTGGACACGGAAACACCGTAAACCACCGCCATTACCAGGGCGAATATGGGCAGCCCCAGCACCTTGTTGGTGACAAACTTATCCACCTTTGCGGAGAATGATTCCCTGCCCTCCGCCCTCCGGCGGACCCTCGCCGTCAGCTCCGTGACGTAATCATAGCGGGCGCTGATAACAATGCTTTCCCGATCATCGTCCAGCTCCTTTTCCAATTGGCCGATTATCGCCTCGGCCTTAGACTGATTCTCTCCCAGAACGAGATCGTTTATGATCATCGAATCCCCCTCCAGGAGCTTCAGGGCCGTATAGCGGTGAAGCCTGTCCTCGACGCCCCCTTCCCGCTCGGAGGATATAAGCTCCGATAGCTCCCGGAGGGCGTGCTCGATCCGGCCGGGAAATTCTATAGCCTTGGGAGTGATGTTTTCCTCGGCAGCCTTGATCGCCGCCGCGACAAGTCCCTCCAAATTCGTTTCCTTCAGGGCGGAAATCTCCACCACCGGGCAGTCCAGCTGCCGCTGGAGGCTTTCCACATCGATAATGTCCCCCCGGGCGTTCACCACATCCATCATATTCAGGGCAATGACCACCGGCAGCCCCAGCTCCAGCAGCTGAGTGGTGAGGTAAAGATTCCGCTCAATATTCGAGGCATCCACGATATCGATGATGACCTCAGGCTTTTCCCTGACCAGATAGTCCCGGGTAACGATTTCCTCGGCAGTATACGGCGAAAGGGAGTAAATTCCCGGCAAATCCACAATCTGAATATTGTGGTTTTTTCGGTAAGAGCCCAGCTTCTGCTCCACCGTGACGCCGGGCCAGTTGCCCACCACCTGGTTTGCCCCGGTGAGATCATTGAAAAGGGTCGTCTTGCCGCTGTTGGGATTTCCCGCCAGGGCCAGCCGGATTTTTTTACTGTTCATTTTATCCTCCTTAACAGCCGCCGCAGCCGGCACAGCCATTGCAGCCCTGCTCCGGGCAGTTAAGGCTGTCCAGGGGAGCCACCTCGATCATCGCCGCGTCTTCCTTCCTCAGGGACAGCTCGTAGCCCCGCACGGTGAGCTGCAGCGGATCGCCCATAGGCGCCGTCTTTCTGATAACCACCCGGCAGCCCCGGGTGAGACCCATATCCATGATCCGCCGCTTTACCGCGCCTGTTCCATGAATCTTGACAATTCGGACCGTAGTCCCGATACTCGTATCTTTAAGGGTATCCATCTCTATTCTTCCTTTCCGCAGGTACCTGGCTAATTGATAATGATTATTATATTTAGCACAGCCAACCCTGTCAAGTATTTTTGAGAAAAAATCTCAATTATTCCACAAAAAAAGAGGAGCCATCCGCTGCGGACAGCTCCCCCGAGAGAATACCCTCCGGCCTATGGCCGAGGCTTTGTTTTCTTACTCTTTATTCCTTTTTCTTTGCCTTTTTATCCAGCTCCTCGGCTTTTTTATCCGGCTCGCCGAATTTCTTCTCCGGTTCCCCGGTTTTTTTCAGGGCCCTGGCCAGCAGGGAATTCGTCTCCCGGGCAGCCTCAACGCTGGCAATGAAGAACTTATTCTCCGGCCCGTCCAAATTGATATCGACGATCTTCTCCGCTCCATTTTCACCCAAGACCACCGGCACCCCGATGCAAACATCCTTCTGACCGTACTCCCCGTCCAGATAGACGCAGCAGGGAATAAGCTTTTTGGCATCGGTGACGATGGCTTCCACCAGCGTGGCCACCGCCGCCCCGGGAGCGTACCAGGCGGAGGTGCCGATGAGCTGGGTCAGGGTCGCCCCGCCCTTCTTCGTCTTGCGGGCGGCCTCGAGAATTACGTCCCAATTGAGAAGGTTCGTTACCGGTATGCCCCGATAGCTGGCGTACTTGATCAGGGGCACCATTGTCACATCATTGTGACCGCCGATTACCATGCCCTCTACGTCCGTAAGGCTGGCATCTATGCCCTCCGCCCGCAAGGCCTCCGTAATGTAGTACTTGAAGCGGGCGCTGTCCAGCATACCCCCCAGCCCCATCACCTTATTCCGGGGAAGGCCCGTTGCCTTCATGGTCAGATAAGTCATGGTATCCATTGGATTGGAAATGATGATGAAGATAGCGTCCGGGGAATACTCTCTCGCTTTGCTGACCACATCCTTCACGATGTCCGCATTGGTATCGATCAGCTCCTCCCGGGTCATGCCGGGCTTGCGGGGAATGCCGCTGGTGACCACGATGACCTTTGAGTTGGCAGTGGCGGCGTAATCGTTTGTTACGCCGGTGACCTTCGTAAAGGAGCCGAGAATCGTGGATGCCTGATTCATATCCATTGCCTTGCCTTCCGCATAGCCTTCGCGGATATCCAGCAGGACCACCTCGCCGGCGAAGTTTTTCTGAACGATAACATTTGCCACGGTAGCGCCTACGTTACCGGCGCCAATAACTGTAACCTTCATTTTCTTTTCCTCCCTGTTTATAATCATAAAGACAGCTTATAAATTTGAACGCACCTGAGCGATGCGGGCCTCTACCCCGTCGAGGATTTCCACCGGAATGGCCAGATTATTCCTGATTCCCGTCCCGATGTCCGTATCGGCCCGATTATCCCCATGGTAATCGGTGCCGCCGGTGGGCATAAGCTTAAATTTCTCGATGACGGCCGCCGCAAACTCCCGGTCGTCGGCTGTATAGCTGGGATAATATTTCTCCATGCCGTCCAGTCCCAGCTCCGCCAGAGCGGCGATGCTTTCCTCCTGCTCCTTGCGGCTCAGGCCCTGAAGACCGATCCGCTTATGGAAATGAGTCAGGGACAAAACGCCCCCGGCCTTGTGGATGGCTTGAATCGCCACCTTGGGGGAAATATCTATATCCAGCCCCAGATAGCTGAGGGCCGCGTAAATGTACTTATCCCAAAGAGGCATCACCTTGCTGTCGGGAAACCTCCTGGTAATGCACCGCATGATGGCGTATACGTCAAAGGCCGGAGAGGTCATGGCGGACCGCACCTCATCCACCGTCAGGTCCACCCCCTGGCTGCGGACGAAGTTCACCACCTCCTCCATCCCCCGCTCCTTGTTTGCCCGGATCATCCGGTAAAGGTTCTTAAAAGCATAGCTTTCCCGGTCGAAGCCATAGGCCACAACGTGAATGCGGCGGCTGCGAAAATTCAAAGTGAGCTCTATTCCCGGCAGGAACCGTACCCCCAGCTCTCTGGCGGCCGCCTCGGCTTCATCAAGGCCATTGATCAGGTCGTGGTCGGTGAGGGCAAAGCCGGCCATCTTCCGCTGTTTCACCAGCTCCACCAGCTCCCGGGGGCTTTTGCTGCCATCGGATATGAAAGAATGGACGTGAAGGTCTATCAGACCTTCGGCAGAAACGCTAATATTGGACATACAGTAACCTATTCTCCAGTAACAGCAATAATTGTCAACGGCCTTATTATAATGCAGTTGTTCAACAAATTGCAAGGCAATTTATCCGGCTTGGCCTTCAGCCGTTCCTCTGATACTCAAGATTTTTCCGATTTACGAGCCCTTCCTTCACCGCCGTAAAGAAATCAAAAACCGCCCTGGCCGCTGAGCCGTTCATCCCGGGGACCGCCGCCAGCTCCTCCCGGCTGGCCTCCCGGATTTTCTCAATTGTTCCGAAATGCTTCCATAGAGCCTGACGGCGTTTCGGCCCAATGCCCTGTATATGGTCAAGGATGCTCACCAGATTCCGCTTTTTCCGGACATTCCGGTGATAGGCTACGGCGAACCGGTGAGCCTCGTCCCGGATCCGCTGCAACAGGAAAAAAGCCTGGCTGCGCCGGGGCAGTTCAATTGGGTCAGACGAACCCTCCGTAAAAACCAGCTCAAACTGCTTGGCCAGGCCGATAACCGGAATATCCCGATGACCGGCTCCCCTGATTATTTCCAGCGCCGCGTTCAGCTGCCCCAGACCGCCGTCCACCACTACCAGATCCGGCGGGTTTTCAAGGACGTCCTTTCCATAGCGGCGGGTAAGCACCTCCCGCATAGACTGGAAATCATCGTTGCAGCCCTCGGTGGTTTTCAGCTTGTAACGGCGGTAATGGTCCTTATCCGGCGCTCCGTCTTCAAAGGCCACCAGAGAAGCCACCGAGTCGGAACCCTGAATGTGGGAAATATCAAAGCATTCCATTCGGCGGGGCAGATTTTTCAGGCCGAGAAATTTTTTCAGCTCTTCCACTGCTCCTGCCGTCGCCCCTCTTTCCTTCATGAGCTTCTCCGTCTCATCCTTCAGATACCTGGCGGCATTTTCAGCCGCCATCTCCACCAGGGCCTTCTTTGTCCCCCGGCGAGGCGCCTCTACGGTAACCCGGCCGTCCCGTCTGGCTTCCAGCCATTCCTTCAGGACCGGCAGCTCCTGGGCCGGCAGTGCCAAGGGCAAAAGGATCTCCCGGGGGATAAAGACCGCCTGTTGATAGTACTGCCCCAGAAAAGCCGCCAGAATGGCTTCGTCCGTCTCGTCCTCGCCGCCCTTCAGAAAAAATCTCTCCCGGCCGGTAACTTTTCCTCCCCGGACGAAAAGGATCACCGCGCAGGAAACCGCCGTCACATCATTCCGGGCCAAAGCGAGAACGTCCTTGTCCCCCGCCACCTTCGGCGAGTCGATCCTCTGCCGCTCCGCCACCTTCCTGACGGCGGCCAGCTGGTCCCGCAGCGCCGCCGCCCGTTCAAATTCCAGCCCCTCCGCCGCCGCTTCCATCCGTCTCTGGAGCTCCCTGCCCACATCGTCAATATGGCCCTCCAGAAAAAGCAGGACAGCCTTGACCATAGCCTGGTACTCCTCCCGGGACACCTTGTCAATGCAGGGGGCCAGACAGCGTTTTATATGATATTCCAGACAGGGCCGCCCCTGCTCCAGATGCTTGCAGGTCCTCAGGGGAAACAAACGCCGGAGCAGTTTCAGGCTCTCGTGTACCGCCCCCACATCGGCAAAGGGCCCGAAGTAACGGCTGCCATCCTTCAAAATCCGGCGGGTTATCAGCACCCGGGGATATTCTTCCCCCAGGGTCACCTTCACGTAGGGATATGTCTTATCGTCCTTCAGGCTGATGTTGTAGCGGGGCCGGTGCTTCTTTATCAGGTTGTTTTCGAGAATCAGGGCTTCCACCTCAGAGCCGGTTATGATGGTCTCAAAATCCGCCACATGGGAAACCATAGCCCGGACCTTCGGCGAGTGGTTCCGTTGACTGCGGAAATACTGCCGCACCCGGTTCTTCAGGACTACCGCCTTGCCTACGTAAATGATCCGGCCTCCCCCGTCCTTCATAATGTAGACTCCCGGCGCTCCCGGCAGCTGCTTCAGCTTCTCCGCCACCGCCTGGGGCACTTCGATGTGATAAGGATCTACTATATCTTTCTCAGCCATGATTCCACCTCCCTGCTTCAATTTTCCTATTATACATTAAAAATCCGGCAGGGTAAAATTCTCCCCCATTGGAACGGATACCGGTCATCCCCTCATAAAAGAAAAAGACGGGCCGTCGCCCGTCTTTTCTTTTTACATTGTCCGGCTTATTTTTCCAGCCGCTCCAGGGCCCGGTGGGCAATGTCGCGGCGGTAATAAGCGTCCCTGAAGGAAATCTTCCCAACGCCCTCATAGGCCCTGGCCGCGGCGGATTTAATGTCCCCGGCCCGGCCAACCACACCCAGCACCCGTCCGCCGTTGGTGACCTTCACTCCGTCCTTTAGGGCTGTGCCCGCTTCACAAATATTGCACCCGATGGCTTTCGCCTCAGCCAGCCCGGTAATAGCGTCCCCCTTGACGTAGCTGCCGGGATAGCCCTTGGCGGCCATTACCACGCAGACCGCCGCGTCGGCGGACCACTTCACCTGAGTCTCGGCCAGCTTCCCATCTACACAGGCCAGCATGACCTCTACCAGGTCGCTGTCTAAGAGGGGCAGGACCACCTGGGTCTCCGGATCCCCAAAGCGGCAGTTGAACTCGATAACCTTCGGCCCTTTTTTCGTGATCATCAGACCGGCGTACAGGCAGCCCTTGTAGGGCTTTCCCTCCTGCTTCATCCCTGCGATGAGGGGCTCAAGGATTTCCTGCCGCACCTGTTCCATTACCTCCGGAGTGACGACGGGAGCCGGAGCGTAAGTCCCCATGCCGCCGGTATTGGGCCCCTTATCCCCGTCAAAAATGCACTTGTGATCCTGGGAGGGGATCATGGCCCTGATAGTCTCGCCGTCGGCAAAGGCCAGGACGCTGGCCTCCTCACCCTCCAGGAACTCCTCCATGACGACTCTCGCTCCGGCCTCCCCAAAGGTCTTTTCCTCCAGCATGGAGCTGACGGCCGCCAGAGCTTCATCCACCGTCCGAGCCACCACGACGCCCTTGCCGGCCGCCAGACCATCAGCCTTGACCACGATGGGCGCGCCCATCTGACGGACGTAGACCCGGGCCCGGGAAGCGTTATTGAACACCTCGCAGCGGGCGGTAGGTATCCGGTATTTACTCATGATCTTCTTGGCAAAGACCTTTGAACCCTCCAGCTCGGCCGCCGCCTTGGACGGGCCAAAGACCTTCACGCCACCGGCCGTCAGCACATCGGCCACCCCTTCGGTAAGGGGAAGCTCCGGACCCACTACCACCAGGCCGATTTCTTTTTCCCGGGAAAGCTTCAGGATCCCTTCCCCGTCAGTTATGGAAACTCCCCCGATGTTTTCAGCAATCTCCCCGATACCGGGATTTCCCGGCAGCGCGTAAAGCTTGTCGCAGAGAGGGCTGGCCGCCAGCTTCAGAGCCAGGGCGTGCTCCCGGCCGCCGCTGCCAATCAACAGAATATTCATGGCGACTCCTTACTTCTCGATCTCTCTGGCGAGATAAGCCTGAATAGCATCATCGTAGTCAGCGGTGTGGGCGAAAGCCTCCTGAGCCAAGGTCATCCGCAGGAGACCGCTGGTGACCCCATCGGTGAGAATCGCGTTGGCCACCTCATCGTACCGCTTAGGGTTCGTAACCACGGTAACAAAGCGGAAGTTCTTGGCCGCCGCCCGGATCATGGCCGGGCCCCCGATATCGATATTCTCGATGGCATCAGCCAGGGTAACATCCGGCCTGGCAATGGTTTCCTTGAAGGGATAAAGGTTTACCGCCACCAAATCGATGCCGGTAATATTATGCTCCTTCATGGCCGCCACATGGGCCGGATTGTCCCGGACAGCCAGAATACCCCCGTGAATATAGGGATTCAGGGTCTTTACCCGGCCATCCATGATCTCCGGGAAGCCGGTGACGTCGCTGACGTACATAACCGGAACGCCCGCCTCCTTAAGCACGCGCATCGTCCCGCCGGTAGAAACGATTTCCACCCCGGCGCTGTGGAGTTTTTTGGCAAATTCCACGATGCCCGTCTTGTCGGAAACACTGATGAGAGCCCGTTTGATTTTCATGTTCATCCCCGCCTTTAGATTTTTATTTTCCCCGTCCCCGAAGCTGGTCATCATCCCTCTCCGAGGCTGCCGGTATTTACTCAGAGATCCTGACGCAGCGGCCGTCAATGGTTAGCCTTCCCGCCAGAAAAAGCTCGATGGCCCGGGGGTACAGCTTGTGTTCCTCCACCAGCACCCGGGCCCCCAGGCTGTCCTCATCGTCCCCCTCCATCACCGGGACGGCGGCCTGAAGAATAATGGGCCCGGCGTCCATGTCCTCCACCACGAAGTGGATGGTACATCCGGAAACCTTCGCCCCGTAGGCAAGGACGTCACGATGGGCATGGGCCCCTTTGAAGGAGGGCAGCAGGGCCGGATGAATATTCAGTATCCGCCCTTCATAGGCCCGGATAAACCCGGCGGTTAAAAGCCGCATAAACCCGGCCAGGCAAACCAGGGTGACACCGTATTTTTTCAGCTCCCCCAAGAGCGCCCCGTCAAACTCTTCCCGGGAACCATACTGCTTCCTGTCTATGCAGACGACCGGAATCCCGGCTTTTTCTGCCCGCTCCAGAGCCATTACCCCTGGCTTGTCCGCAATTACCACCCCGATGGGGGCCTTTATCTGTCCGGAGGCCACCGCATCAATGATGGACTGCAAATTTGTCCCCCGGCCGGAGCAAAGGACTCCGAGGACTTCCCCCGCCATCAGGCGAAGACCCCGCCGGTCATGGTGACCTCATGCTTTCCCCTGGTGACCCTGCCGATCACGCAGGATTTTTCACCCCGAGCCGCCAAATCAGCCTGTACCAGCTCCGCCTCTTCTGGTGAAACGATGAGGATCATGCCGATGCCCATATTGAAGGTACGGTACATCTCCCTCGGGGCCACATTGCCCCACCGGGAAAGCAGGTTGAAGACCGCCGGTACCTCCCAGGCCGCCGCGTCAATGGCGCAACCCATATCCTCCGGCAGAGCCCGGGGAATATTCTCATAGAAACCGCCGCCGGTAATGTGGGCCATGCCGTGAATGTGAAACTTCTCCACCAGCGGCAGGACGACCGCCGGATAGAGACGGGTGGGCGTCAGCAGGGCTTCTCCGATAGTCTGGCCCAGCTCCTCGATATACTCGTCACCCTTCATCCCCTTTACGTCAAAGACAATTTTGCGGACCAGGGAAAATCCGTTGGAATGAACGCCGGTGGAGGGCAGACCGAGAATCACGTCACCCTCCTTTACCATACTGCTGTTGATCATCTTTGATTTTTCCACACAGCCAACGGCAAAGCCGGCAATATCGTATTCCCCTTCCGGATAGAAGCCGTTCATCTCGGCTGTCTCACCGCCGATAAGGGCGCAGCCGGACTCCTTGCAGGCCCCGGCGACCCCCTTTACTATTTCCGCTACGGCCTCCGGATCCAGCTTGCCTACCGCCAGATAATCCAGGAAGAAAAGGGGCTCGGCCCCCTGAACCACAATGTCGTTTACGCACATGGCCACAGCGTCCTGGCCGATGGTGTCGTGCTTATTCAGGAGAAAGGCCAGCTTCAGCTTGGTGCCCACGCCGTCAGTGCCGGAAATCAGCACCGGCTCCCTGTACTTGGCCGCATTCAGGGCAAACAGTCCCCCAAAGCCCCCCAAGTCCCCCATGACCTCCGGGCGGTAGGTGGCTCTGACGTAATCTTTAATCAGGGTAACGGACCGATTGCCGGCGTCAATATCTACGCCGGCATCTGCGTAAGTCAACTGCTTTTCCATTATTCATCCATTCCTTTCGCTTCCCTCAGGCCAAAAATGTTATGCACTCATTCACACCTGAGCGGCGATGCGGGCGGATTTCACCGCCACCTCGTCCGCCAGCTTCTGGCGGTAAGCCTTCATCTTCTCCGCCAGCGCCGCGTCCCCTACGGCGAGGATCTGAGCGGCGAAGATGGCCGCGTTTTTTGCTCCGTTAATGGCCATGGTGGCCACCGGGATGCCGGAGGGCATCTGAACCGTAGCCAGCAGCGCATCCAGGCCATTCATAGGCGAGGCATTGATGGGAATGCCGATAACCGGCTTCGCCGTGTAAGACGCAATGACGCCGCCAAGGTGGGCGGCCGCTCCCGCCGCGGCGATAAAGAGGGCGATCCCCTTCTCCTCCGCGGACTCGACAAATTCCTTTACCCGGCCGGGGGTCCGATGGGCCGAGGCCACCTCCACCACCGGCTCAATGCCAAATTCCTTCAGCATATCCGCCGCCGGCTTTACAACGGGCCAGTCAGAATCGCTGCCCATAACGATTGCCACTTTCATGGGGTCATCTCCTGCTTTATTTTTTAATACGAGCAAAGCTCTCCGCTCCTAATATTAAAGGAAACACCGTCTAATGTCAAACAAAAGACAGAGCAAAAGAGCCGCCGCGCAAAACGCGCGGCGGCTTTCTAATTACTGTCTTTTACTGTCTGCGTCCCTCAGCGGCGGAGGATCTCGATGATCGCCTCGCCGATTTCATCAGTTCTGGCCCGGCCGCCCAAATCCGGGGTGAGGGTCTTCTTCTCCACCAACAGGGTCTCAATGGCGTCGATTATCTTCTGGCCCCATTCATTCATACCCCAATGGTCCAGCATTTGGGCAATGGACCAGATGGAAGCCAGAGGATTAGAAATCATCTGGCCGGCAATGTCCGGTGCGGAGCCGTGGATCGGCTCAAACATGGATGGGAATCTTCCCTCGGGATTCAGGTTGGCCCCGGCGGCCAGTCCCATGCCTCCGGCAATGGCCGCCCCCAGGTCAGTGAGGATATCGCCGAAGAGGTTGGAGGCCACCACGATCTGGAACCGCCTCGGGTCCTTCACGAAAAACATACTGGCGGCATCCACCAGCAGGGTGCTGGTCTTTACCTCCGGATACTCCTGCCCCACCTCCCGGAAAATCTGATCCCAGAAAACCATGGAGTAGCCCAGGGCGTTGCCCTTGGAAATGCTGGTGAGGGTCTTGCCCTCCTTCCTGGCCAGCTCGTAGGCGTAGCGGATGACCCGCTCCGTTCCCTTCCGGGAGAAAACGCTGGTTTGCAGAGCCATTTCCTGGGGGGAATCCGGATAGAGGCGGCAACCAACGTTGGCGTACTCCCCTTCGCTGTTTTCCCGGACCACCACCATGTCGATATCCTCGATGCCAACGCCGGTGAGAGGACAGGGAGCTCCTTTAAGCAGCTTGACGGGACGGAGGTTAATGTACTGGTCAAAGCCCTTGCGAAGCTTCAGAAGCAGTCCACCAAGGGAAATATTGTCCGGCACTCCGGGATAACCGACGGCTCCCAGATAAATGGCGTCCACATCCTTGAGGAGCTCCAGGGCATTCTCCGGCATCATTTCTCCGGTCTTGAGATAATACTCACAGCCCCAGGGATAGTCGTCATACTCCACCTGAAAGCCCGCCATACCGGCCACCGCCGTAAGAACCTTCCTGCCCTCGGCCAACACCTCCGGGCCGATGCCGTCTCCGGGGATAACTGCTACCTTGTACTTTTTCATAGTATCGCCTCCTGTATTTTATAACGCCTTTCAAAGCCAAAATATAATCCGTCTCACAGGCTCCCCCAAAAGGGAGACTTTTAACGATTACTCCAAAGAAAAATTTCCGGCGCAATATTCAGTCCTGGTCCAGCTCCTTCAGAACGGCGGTCATTTCATCGAGGAAATGGCCCTCCACCGTCTCGATCTCTCCTCCGTCACTGGCCTCCGCCAGCCGATGGTCTACAGGCAGCCGGCCGAGAACCGGAATATCGTATTGGGCCGCCACATGGGCCAGGTGGCTTTCGCCGAAGATATGATGTTCCTTGCCGCAATCAGGGCAACGGAAATAAGACATATTCTCCACCACGCCCAGAATTGGAATATCCATCATCTTCGCCATCTTCACCGCCTTTTCCACGATCATGTTTACCAGATCCTGGGGGCTGGTGACCACGATGATCCCGTCCACCGGCAGGGACTGGAAAACCGTAAGGGGCACGTCGCCGGTTCCCGGAGGCATATCCACAAAGAGGTAGTCCACATCCTCCCAGATGATCTCCTGCCAGAACTGACGGACGACTCCGCTGATGACGGGGCCCCGCCAAACCACCGGATCAGTCTGGTCCGGCAGCAGCAGATTCATGGACATGATGTCGATGCCCCCATCGCTTTTCAGCGGATAAGCGCCCGCTTCACTGCCCTGGATGTCCCCTTTTACCCCAAACATTCGGGGAATGGAGGGCCCGGTGACATCCGCGTCCAGGACGCCCACGGCGTAGCCTGCCCGGCTCATCTCCACGGCGGCCAGGGCCGTGACCAGGGACTTGCCTACGCCGCCCTTGCCGCTCATAACGGCGATTATATGCTTAACCTTTGACAGCTCATGGGGGGCAAGAACCGGCGGCTCGCCGCAGCCTGCCTGACCGCCGCCCTCGCCGCGGTCATTTTCCTGAGGCGCTTTCCGGGACGGGCAGTCGGTCTCACAGCCGGCGCAGTCAAAATCACAGCTTTCGCTCATTTTACTCTCTCCCTTGCAATAGTCTGAACATATATCGGTTTAATCTTATCACTTTTTCCCTCTGTAATCAAAAGAATTGTCCCGGAAATGATCCGCGATTTTCCGCCCGGATTTCTGCTCGCAAATCTTTTCCGCCCGTACATAAAAACAAAACCGGATCCTTCTGAAACGAGGACCCGGCCGGCAAAATTTCTGTTTTCAATTGTTCTTCCTGTCCAGCATATAGCGGCGGATTATGGCCAGGTTCTGAAAAATCCTCAGACCGAAAGCGATCAGAGCCACCATGTAAAGGTCGATTCCCAGCTTATCGCCCAGATAAACCAGTACAGCCGCCAGCACCGCATTAACGAAGAAACCGGAAAGGAAAATCGTGTTATCAAATTTTCCGTCCATGTCCGCCCTGATCCCGCCGAAGACGGAATCCAGCGTGGCGATCAGCGCCACGGAGAAAAGCCGGGAGTAGGCGACCGGTATATCCAGCGGACAGAGCATTCCCAGCAAAATTCCCAGGGAAAGACCGGCGATTACAATGATCATTCTGCATTACCTCCCGCCGGCCGGCCGCCTTCATCGGTTTTCGGCCCGGCCATCCGCTCCAGGGGTTTCGCGTGCCGGAAAGGAGAGGGACCGTTAAAGGGAGGAACTTCCACTACCGATTGGGGACTGATGGCCATCTGGATTCCCCAGACCTTCAAGGTATCGACGACGCCGCCCCGCATCTTCAAGGCGTTTTCCAGGGTAACTGCCTCCCCAATGGCCACGATTTCAAAGGGAGCCGCCGAGCGGACATTGTTTACCGACAGGGTTGGCCCGGCGCAGCGGATCTCCGAGGTGGCCGTCAGCCGCTGTCCGTTTATGGCGATAGCTTCCGCTCCCGCTGCCCGCAATTCGTTCACTACCCGGAGGATATCCTCGTCATGGATGACGTAAAGGTTTGTATTTTCCCCGGCCTTTGCCGTCCTCCGGCTGTCGTCGATGGTAATCACCAGCCCCGGCCCCGTAAGACCCACCAGCCCGGCAGTCATTTCCAGATCGGTGGCGTTGACCGCCCGGTTGTTCTGTTCCTGCTGTTCAGTCACTTTATGAAGGTCGGCCCTTAAAGAGTCCCGTTCCCGTTCCGTCTCGATCAGGCGGGCGGACAGCTCCTCTATGCGCTGGAGGGGCAGCGACTCCTGCTGAACCACCAGGGTTGCCCGAAACTGGAGGGTCATCAGGAGCCCAAGCACCGTGGAGACAAAGGCCAGCCCTACGCGGTTCTGATTTTCCGGTTTTATGACCTGGTCAATTTTATTGAGCATTGGCTTTATCCCCCGCGTCCCCTTTGTTCTCTACAGGGTTCTGCCGCCCATGCCCCGCCGTCTTCTCCGGCTTTTCCTCTCCTGTGGCTGCCGGCTTCTGCTCGCTTACCGGCTTTTCACCGGTTTCCGGGCTGTCACCGGAGCTTTCCGGAGAAGGCTCCTCCTTTTCGGCGGCAGGCTCCGGCTCCGGCCTTGCCGCTGCCCTATACTGAACGGGCTGGCTGTTTTCCAGCTGGGGCTTGACGAAGGGGGAACCAAAGCTCAGGTCTATGTACTCCATGGGCTGTTTACCCAGCTTCAGCTCCGCCAGAAAATCCCGGCAGATCCGGGCCTTCTCCTCCAGATTGTCCAGCTTCCCCAAACGGATTTCCGTCCTGTCCGGGGTCAGGCAGAGAATATGCTTCTGATCGGACATATTCACATATGCCAGCGAAGCCAGAGCCTTTGGCCCCAGGAAGCCCAAAAAGGCTGCCATATCTCTGATTGGCTGTTCCCTGACGCTGTCGCTTATATAAAGGTCGTGAACCTTCATGCCCACCAGCTGGGGAATGGGCAGTTGGGAGGGCGCCCGGTAAGCGGCCAGCACCAGACCTTCCCGGTCAATATCAATAAAGCCGTAGTCACAGGGGATATTCAACACGGGCTGGCGCTCCGTTACCTGGATCATCAGCCCGTTTGGCAGCAGTCGCTTGACTTCTGCCCGCTCGATCCGCAAATCCTTCAGCAGCAGCACCTTTGCCTCATCAGGAGAGACAGCCAGTATGTGCTGTCCCCGGTAAACCCCGGCCATCCGGCAGACCTCTTCGGTAGTGACGTAGCTGTTGCCCACAACCTTTATCTCGTCCAGGTTGAACAGGGGCATATACTTTAAGGCCGCCATGGCCAAAGCCGCCAGGACAACCGCCTGCCAGAGCAGCTTCCGATGGTTTCTCCTGGGGCGGGCCGCCTGTCTTTCCCCATCATTGTCCGGAATATTCGCTTCCGGCGGCCGCTGGCTTTTCTCCCTGGTTCTGTCGCCGTAAATTGATTCCAGCTCCCGCTCAATTTTACCCCAGTCGTAAGACTTTGTCCGGTCGCTTATCCGGTTATTATCTGACACGGTCCTCCTCCTTTCTGAAACGGGAATCGTAACGGTCTTTCACCCTAGAATGAAATTTTCTGACCGCCTGCTTTAACAAAATCCTTTAAGGGTTCGCTTAAACCTCCCGCCTGAACCCGGCCAGCGCCAGAATCCTTTCACAGAGATCCGGGAAGTCTATCCCTATTGCCGCCGCCGCGTCGGGAACCAGGGAGGTTTCCGTCATGCCGGGGACGGTGTTGATGTCGATAACGTAGGGGACGTCATCCGGCCCCAGCATGAAATCGATCCGGGCAATGCCGGACAGTCCGCAGGCGGTGAAAGCGCGCTTTGCCAGCTCCTGGACCTTCTCGTTGGCCGCCTCGCTGATCCGGGCCGGAATTATATGGGCGCTGGCCCCCGGTTTGTACTTTGTCTCATAGTCGTAGCTGCCGGTAACGGTGGTTATCTCGATTACCGGCAGCGTTTCTGCCTGCCCGTTGCCGCCCCAGACGGCGGCGGTCAGCTCCGGCCCCTGAATGATTTCCTCCACCAGCACGTTTTTCCCGTAGGAGAAGGCCATCTCCAACGCCTCGGACAGCTCCGCTTTTCCCGCCGCCTTGTAAACCCCGATAGTGGAGCCCTGCTCCGCGGCCTTGACGATGACCGGGAAGGAAAGCTGCCGCTCCACCTGAAGGATCTGCTCCTCTCTATCCTCATAGGAAAAGAGGGACACCGCCGCCGGGGTGGGAATACCCGCCGCCAGAAGCGCCGATTTTGCCGCGCATTTGTCCATCGTTACCGCGGAGGCCAGGACTCCGGAGGAGGTGTAGGGTATTTCCAGACAGTCCAAAAGGGCGGCCAGTCTGCCGTCCTCTCCATAGGCCCCGTGCATGGCGTTGAAAACTATCGCCGGTTCCTGGTCAGAAATCTGCTGCAAAAAGCTTTTAGGCTGAAATTCCAGTCCCGCCGCATTATAACCCTTTTCCCGCAGGGCCTTCAGTACCGCCCCGCCGGACCGGCGGGAAACCTCCGCCTCGGCGGAGGGGCCTCCCATTACCACCACGATTTTATCCTTATTTATTGCCATGATCTTTCCCTGCCTCGAGCAAATTCAGCAGCTCCTCGCCGCTGCTTACAATATCTCCGGCCCCCATGGTCATCACCAGGTCGCCGGGCCGCGCCAGCTCCGCCAGCTTACCGGCCACGTCGGCCCGCCTTTCCACATAAACCGGCTTCATCCCCGTTTGGGCCACCACCGAGTCGTAAATCGTCCGTCCGCTGACCCCCTCAATGGGCTCCTCCCCGGCGGAATATATGCCGGAGAGCAGGAGGATGTCCGCTCCCCGGAAAGCGATGCCAAACTCCTGAGCCAGCAGCCGGGTGCGGCTGTAGCGGTGCGGCTGGAAGGCCACGATGAGCCGTCCCGGTTTCGTCTGCCGGGCCGCGGCAATCGTGGAGGCGATCTCCGTGGGATGATGGGCGTAGTCATCCACGATCCAGATACCGTTCACCTTCCCCTTTGTTTCAAAGCGGCGCTTTGCTCCGTGGAAGTTCATCAGCCCGTCCGCGGCCGATGCAAAGGGAACCTCCAGAGCCCTGGCCACGGCAATTGCCGCCAGGGCGTTCCGGACATTGTGGAGGCCGGGGATCAGCAGCTTCGCCTCCCCCAGCGTTTCTCCCTTATAGCTTACGGTAAAGGTGGTCTCATTTGCTTCCGTGACAATATTCCCGGCCCGGTAGTCCCCCTTCTCAATGCCGTAGGAGATGACATTGCGGCGTACCTGCCCGGCGATAGTTCTGGCCGCCTCATTATCAAAGCAGACCACCACGCTGCCGGTTTTCTCATCGACGGTTTCCATGAATTCCTTGAAGGCCGCCTGGATCCTCTCAACTGTTCCGTAATAATCAAGATGGTCGTCCTCAACATTCGTAACTACCGCGATATGGGGGCGGAGCTTCAGGAAAGAGCCATCGCTTTCATCCGCCTCCGTAACCAGCACGCCGCTTTTCCCCAGCCGGGCGTTGCTGCCAAAATCCCTGACGACTCCGCCTACAATAACCGTAGGGTCAAGCCCGGCAGCGGTAAGGGCCACCCCCAGCATGGAGGTGGTAGTGGTCTTTCCGTGGGCTCCCGCCACCGCGATGCCCCGTGCGGAATTCAGCAGGAAGGCGTTGATATCCGACCGGTGAAGTTTCCTTATGCCCAGCTTCTCCGCCGCCAGCACCTCGGGATTATCCGGACGGATGGCGGTGGAAACAACGATGGCGTCTACCGACTTATCGATTACGTTTTCCGCCCTGTGCCCGGTGTAAATCTCTGCCCCCGCCTCCGCCAGCTGTCTGGTTATAGGGGTTTCATGAAGATCGGAACCGGATACCGTCCAGCCCCTTTCCAGCAGAATGTGGGCCAGGGCGCTCATCCCCACGCCGCCGATACCGATAAAATGTAGTTTCTTAAATCCCGAAAGCATTGCAATTTCTCCCTGCCTGATTACTTAAATGACCGGCCGGCCGCTACCGTCCAGCAATACTCATCACAATGTCGACAATCTCCCTGGCCGCCCGGGGCTTTCCCAACCGGCGGCTGGCCTTTGCCATCTGCTTCAGCTTCTTTTCATCGGACAGCAGCTCCTCCATGACCTCCATGAGCCTTGCGCCTGTCAGATCCCGGTCCAGAATCATCCTGCCGCCGCCGCCATTTACCACGGCCAGGGCGTTGTGCTCCTGATGGTTTTCCGCCGCGTAGGGATAGGGGACAAGGATCGCCGGTATCCCTCTGGCCGTCAGCTCCGCAATGCCGATGGCTCCCGCCCGGAAGATGGCCAGATCCGCCGCCGCCAGGGCCATGGGCATATTGTAGAGATAGGGGGCCACGCTGATATTGGAAAAGTTCTCATGATCGATCCCCCGGCTCTCCAGCTTGTCGATTACGTCCTTATAGCCCAGAGAGCCGGTCACGTGCAGGATCTGCACCCGGTCGTTCCCCGCGTATTTGTCGATGACCTCGATCATGGCATTGTTGAGGCTGCGGGCCCCCCGGCTGCCGCCGGACACCAGCACCGTCAGCCGGCCGGGCTTCAAACCCAGCTCCTTCAGTCCCTGTTCCCGGGTTGCCTCCATCACCTCGTGACGGATGGGATTCCCCGTATATACCGTCTTGGCCGCCGGAAATGATTTTACCGCTTCGGCAGTACCGGCGGCCACCCTGGTGGCGAACTTTCCCAGCAGCTTATTGGTGATCCCGGCAACGGCATTCTGCTCCTGAATCAGGGTCGGTATGCCCAGCAGGGACGAGGCCAGAAGGATCGGCCCACACACGTAGCCCCCAGTGCCCACCGCCACATCCGGGGAAAATTTCCGGACGATATTCATCGCCGCTAAAGTCCCGATTCCGGCCTTTACCGCCCGCCACAGGTTCACCGGGGTCAGACGGCGTTCAAACCCCTGAATATTCACCGTGGCGAAGGGTATATTCTCCTTGGGGATAATGTCCGCTTCCAGCCCGGCGGAAGTCCCCACGTAGAGAAACTCCGCCTCCGGCTCCCGCCGCTTTATTTCATTTATCAGGGTAATGGCCGGATATATATGGCCGCCGGTACCGCCGCCGGATACAATGATGCGCAAAACAATAACCCCTTAATTCAATCCGTTGACAATTTCCTTGAACACCCTGCCCCGGTGCTCAAAGCCGGTAAACATATCGAAGCTGGCGCAGGCCGGGGACAGCAGGACTACCTCTCCGGGCTTCGCCTCCCGGCGGCAAAGCTCCACCGCCTTCGCCAGATCATAGCCTGCCTCAAGGATATCCGACCCCGCGATGCCCCCCTTCAAGGCTTCGTTCCGGAATCGCTCCGCCGCCGCGCCTACCAGCACCAGCTTGCGGCATTTTGCTTTGACCAGCTGCATGAAGTCCGTCAGATCAGTCATCTTGTCGTCGCCCCCGGCAATGAGCAGGATCGGCTCCTGAAAGCTCTCCAGCGCCTTTATGGCGGAGTCTGTATTCGTGGCCTTGGAGTCGTTGTAATACTTTACGCCCGCCAGCTCCCGGACCGGCTCGATCCGATGTTCTACCGGCATGAATTCCCGCAGCACTTTGATGATCAGCTCCGGCTCCACGCCGCCGAAGTAGGCGATGGCCGCCGCCGCCAGGGCGTTTTCCACGTTGTGCCGGCCCTTTATATTCAGCTCCGACTGCAATACCAGAGGGATCTCCCGGCCATCATCGCGAATTGTAAGGCGTCCTTCCTTCAGGTACGCCCCGTATTTCTCCCCGGCCAGCTGATCCACCGTGCTGAAGGGGCAGACCGGGATCCCCTTTTCCTTCGCCCGGGAAATGCTTTTCCCCGTCAGCTCATCGTCGTAATTCAAAACGGCGAAATCCCCCTCCGCCGCCGACTGCTGGGCGAAAATCTTTTCCTTGACGGACTGATACACCTCCATCGTTCCGTGGCGCAGCAGGTGATCAGGGGTAACGTTCAGAATCGCGGAAATCCGGGGATGAAAATCGTCGGTAGCCTCCAGCTGGTAGCTGGAAATCTCCGCCACCAGCGCCCCCTCCGCTCCGATCCGCAGGGCCTCGTCCACCAGCGGCGTGCCGATATTTCCCCCCACGCCGGTTTTTTCCCGGCCGTATTTGGCGGCAAACAGCTGGCCGGTGAGGGTAACCGTGGTGGTTTTCCCGTTTGTCCCCGTGATGGCATAGATCGGAGAAGCCGCCAAATGGTACGCCATCTCCACCTCGCTCTCCACGGGGATGCCCCGCTGAAAGGCCGCCTGAACGATGGGAACCCGGCAGGGAACGGCGGGAGAGATAATGACCCTGGTTACTCCGGCCAGCTGTTCCTCCGTCTGGGGCCCCAGCAAGAGTTCCACTCCCGCCTCCTTCAGGACGGTGAGATCCTCGGTAATTTTATCCTCGCTCTTGCTGTCGCTAAGGATTACGTCAGCCCCCATCCTTTTCGCCGTCAGAGCGGCGGCTATGCCGGAAATACCGGCGCCGATAACGAGGATCTTCTCACCGGCAAAATTTTCCTGTAAATTCTTTTCCATGACCTTTACTTCCAATCAGACGCTAAATCATAAACAGCCCCAGAAGGGCAAACACAACCCCTGCCGCCCAAAAGGTACAGACCACCCGGTTCTCGCTCCAACCCCCCAGTTCATAATGATGATGGAGGGGGCTCATGCGGAATATCCGCCTGCCCCCCGTGAGCTTAAAGTATGTGACCTGCATAATTACCGACAGTGCTTCCGCCACAAAAACTCCTCCCACTACCACTAAGAGCAGTTCCGTCCGGGTAAGCAGGGCCACCGCCGCCAGGGCGCCCCCCAGAGCCAGCGAGCCCGTGTCCCCCATAAAAATCCTTGCCGGGTGACGGTTAAACGCCAAAAAGGCCAGGCAGGCCGCCGAAACAGCCGCCGAAAAATACGTCAGCGCCGGATGGCCGGTGAGGCAGGAAATCGCCCCGTAGGCAGCGGCGGCCACCGCCACCGTTCCCGCCGCCAGACCATCGAGGCCGTCGGTGAGATTTACCGCGTTCGTGGTTCCTACCAGCACGCAGAGGACAAAGGCGTAGTACAGGCTGCCCAGTTCCAGGTCAGTATCCGCCACCGGAATGAGAACCGCCGTTTTCAGGTTCAGAGAATTATGTCCTGCGTAAATGACCACCGCCGCCACGATTATCTGGGCCAGCAGCTTCTGCCTGGCGGTGAGGCCCAGGTTCCGCTTTTTTACCACCTTTATGTAATCATCGGTAAAGCCAATGGCGAAATGACCGGCCATGACAAATACCGCCAGCAGCGCCTCCGGGTCAAAGCCCGTGACCGCAATGGTTCCGATGGCAATGGCCGGTCTTATCATCAGGCCCCCCATGGTGGGAGTGCCGCTTTTCTTCTGATGGCTCTTCGGCCCCTCGTCCCGGATGCTCTGGCCATATTTCAGGGCGTGGAGCTTCGGTATAAGGTAAGGGCCGGAAATCAGAACCGCCAGCGCAGCGACAGCCACCGCCGCCACAAGGGATAAATCGCAACTCATTATCAGCTTTCCCACCATTCTCAAAGCATATCTATGATCTCATCCATCTGCATACCGTGGGAGCCCTTAAAGAGCAGGGTATCTCCCGCCCGGCAGAATTCCCGGAGCTTCTGGGCCGCCGCCGGGTGGTCAGCCGCCTCGAAAACCTTCGCCGGGGAAAGGCCGGCTCCTATCGCCCCCAGGGCAATATGATGGCTCATGACGCCCCGAGTAACGAGAAAATCGATCCCCGTTTCCGCCGCCCGCCGGCCCACCTTTTCGTGAGCCGGAACGGCAATGTCCCCCAGCTCCAGCATATCTCCCAGCACCGCGATCCGGCGGCTGCCGCCGGAAACCTCCGCCAGAGTATCCAGGGCCGCTGCCATGGACATGGGGCTGGCGTTGTAAGCGTCATTGATGATTTTCAGCTTGCCAATCGAAGGAACGGTTTTTTCCAGACATTCAAACCGCTGGGCGGAGCCCTGAAAATTCTTTAAGGCCTCGATCATTTCCCCCGGATCGAGGCGCAGGGCATAGCCTGCCCCCAGGGCCGCCAGGGCGTTGTAGATATTGTGACGGCCGGCCAGGGGAAGCTCTACCGGATAATCGGTCCCATTCCCGGCAAACCTCACGGTGAACCGGGTCCGGAACCCTTCCGACCTTATGGAGTCAGGCAATGCCCTGACAGTTGTCTCCCGCTCGATGCCATAGGTGATGACCCGCACCCCGGACCTGGCCTTACCGGCCATAGCCGCCACGAATTTATCATCGCCGTTTAGGACGGCCACGCCCTTATCCGGCAAGGATTCAACGAGCTCCCCCTTCGCCCGGGCGATATTTTCCAGGGAGCCTAAAAGCTCCATATGGGTTTCCCCCACGTTGGTGACGATGCCGATGACCGGCTCCGCCACTGCCGCCAGCTGAGCGATCTGCCCCAGGCCCCGCATACCCATTTCCACCACGGCGGCATCGTGTTCCATATCCAGCTGTAACAAGGTGAGGGGCAAGCCGATCTCGTTGTTGAAATTTCCCTGGGTTTTCAGGGTGTTCAGGGTGGAATCGAGGACGCAGGCAGTCAAATCCTTCGTGGAGGTCTTCCCGTTGGAACCGGTCACCGCCAGCACAGGCCCGGCAAAGTAACGCCGGTAGGCCCGGGCGATGGCCTGATAGGCGGCCAGGGTATCAGCCGCCCTGATTACCACGGGCAGACCGGCGGTCTTTTCCTCCAGACATTCCCGGCTGACGAGAACCGCCGCCGCTCCCTTCTCCACCGCCTTCCCCGCGTAGTCCGCCCCATCGAAGTTTTCCCCCTTCAGGGCCACGAATAAAGCCCCGGGGACAATTTTCCGGGTATCCGTCGCCACCGCCGCCAGCCGGGTTTCCGGACTGCCGGTCAAAACCCCGGCGACAGCCTCCGCTATTTCCCCCGCCGTGAATAAATGCAATGGTTCAGCCATTATCAGGATTCGCCTCCCAAAAGAGCTTTAAGGGCATTTTTAGCCTCTTCCCGATCGTCAAAATGAATCGTTTTATCCTTGAGAATCTGATAATCCTCATGGCCCTTTCCGGCAATGACCACCATATCCCCGGCCTCCGCCAGTTTTATGGCCCGGAATATGGCCTCCCGGCGGTCCGCCAGCACCTCGTACTGTTTGGCGCCGATTTTCTCCCTGACGCCGGGAACGATCTCCGCCAGAATTGATTCCGGATCCTCACTGCGGGGATTGTCGCTGGTGACGATGACTATATCCGCCAGCTCCGCCGCGATCCGGCCCATTATGGGCCGCTTCGTCCTGTCCCGGTCGCCGCCGCAGCCGAATACCACGATCACCCGGCCCCGGGCGATTCCCCGGGCCGCCCCCAGGACGTTTTCCAGACCGTCCGGGGTGTGGGAATAATCCACCGCCACTCCGAATTTCTGCCCCATATCAATGGCTTCAAACCGTCCGGGAACGCCCTTAAACAAAGGCAATTCTTCCGTTATAGTCTCTACCGGCACCTGCTCCGCCAAAGCGCAGCCGATAGCCGCCAGCACGTTGTAAACATTAAACAGCCCGGTGATCTTCAGGGCGATCTCCCGACGGCCAAAATCTCCGTTGACTACAAAGGAAGCGCCGGTTCCCGTAAGCTTTATGTCTGAGGCTCGGAGAGCAGCGGCATTATCCTTCACGCTGTAGGTTATATGACCGCAGTTAGCGTGCTCCAACATGAGTTTTCCCGCCGGATCATCGATGTTTACCACCGCCGTCGCGTCAGCGGACAGGCTGTCAAAGAGCTTTGCTTTGGCCAGGCAGTAGTTCTCCATGGTACCGTGGTAATCGAGATGATCCTGGGTCAGATTGGAAAAAGCGGCCGTATCGTACTCACAGCCCGCAACCCGGCCCATATCCAGCGCGTGGGAGGATACCTCCATCACCACGTGGGAGATCCCGGCCCGGTTCATTCTGTCCAGCAGCCGCTGGAGATCGACTATGTTCGGTGTCGTGTTGTGGGCTGGAAGCGCTTCATCCTCGATCATATTTTGAATGGTGCCGATGAGCCCCACCCGATGGCCCGCGGCCCGCAGCAGGTGACGGACAAGATAGCTGGTGGTGGTCTTGCCGTTTGTGCCGGTAATCCCCACCAGCCGCATCTTCTTGGCCGGGTAATCATAAAACCAGGGAACGATCCCCTTCAGGGCCCCGTCCAGATCCGGCACCGTCAACACGGGAATCCCCGGCCGCATCCCGACCTCCTCAGGCTGTCTGGTGGTCAGCACGGCGGCCGCCCCGGCTTTAACGGCCTGGGGAATAAATTTATGGCCGTCCACATGGAGCCCCTCCACGGCCACGAACAGGGCCCCCGGGGTAATCTCCCGGGAATCCTGGACGATATCCCTTATCAATACGTCAGGATGGCCCGTAAGCTTCGCTCCGGGCACTCTCTTTTGAATCATTTCCAGCGTAATATCCATCTCATTATCTCCCCGTCAGCAGCAGTAAATTATCATATTCTTTGGAAATTGTTATTTTATCATCTTTTATTTGAAAAAATAAGGGAAAAATCCGTTGCTCATCAGATATTGAAAAAGGGCGGTGTTTATCCCGCCCCCTACCCGCTAAAAGAAATAGGCTCCAAACTAAAAGGACAAATCATTCGGTTTTCGGTTTAGCGGACTTTTTTGAACCTCCCTTATCAGAGGAGAAATAGGCGTTTTCCGGTACGATCATGCCCAGCTTCGCCGTGGCGATTTCTTTTATCCGCTGAGGAGATTTCAAGTGGGCAATCTCCACCTTGATGGCCTCATTCTCCTTCTCCATCCGGGAGGCCTGACGGCGGAGCTCCGTCATTTGATAACCCCGATCTGCGCTGATCCCCCGGTGAATAGCCAGCCCCATGGAAAGGACAGTAATCAGCACGAACAGCACCAGACAGTGATTCCTCAAGCTGGCATTCACCGTTGCGGCCGAGGGGCGGTTCTCCTCCAGAGAACGGAGCTGGCTGTCCCGCTTCAGGGACGGCTCCCTCCGCAGGGCATCGTCTACCACATTGGGGAGATTCCGGTAATGATACGCTCCGGAGCTGTTGTAGCAGCGCCGGGGGGAACCATAAGTGCCATCGACAAATTCATATTCATCATCATAGTCATACAGGTCGTCCTGCTGCCAACGCTCTGCTACCATAATTGTCATTCCTTCCATTACAATGCCGCTGTTCAGGAACCCAGTCCTGTCGGTTTCCTTCTTCTTCGCGTTCAAAACGACGGTGAAGAATCGACTCCGCCGTGTCAGCCGGCACGGAACCCGCCGCTTGCTTTGTTGAGGCGGGGGACGTTTTCAGCCGTTGCACGCAAAATCCCGTCCGCTTCACTGCTCACCCCGGCGGGATTTACAGCTTCCTTGCCCGCCGCAGCTTAGCACTGGCCGCCCGGGGATTCGCCGCAATTTCTTCTCTGCCGGGGGGCGTCGCCTTTCCCAGCAGCTTCACCTCCGGTTTATGACCGCAGGTACACACCGGCAGGGACGGCGGGCAGATACAGCCCTTGGCCAGATCCCGCAGGGTTTCCTTCACGATTCTGTCCTCCAGGGAATGAAAGGTGATCACCGCGATCTCGCCCCCGGGCTTCAGGGCCCTGACGGCTGCCTCCAAGGATCCCCGCAGGATCCCCAGCTCATCATTTACCGCAATGCGCACCGCCTGGAAAACCCGCTTCGCCGGATGGCCCTTCTGCTCCCGGCGCACCCCTTTGGGAACCGCCCGCTCAATTATATCCACCAGCTCCCCGGTAGTCTCAAAGGGCTTCTCTTTTCGCCTGGCGACGATGAACCCGGCGATCCGCTTCCACCATCGCTCCTCCCCGTATTCACGAAATATCCGGCCCAGCTCCGCCTCGCTCCAGCTGTTAAGGATAACGGCCGCCGACAATTCCTGGCGGGGATCCATCCTCATATCAAGGGCCGCGTCCCTCATATAGGAAAAGCCCCGCTCCGCCGTATCCAGCTGATGGCTGGACACGCCCAAATCAAAGAGCGCTCCGTCTATGGACCCGGCTTCGGCCAGCCCCAGTCCCCGCAAGATTTCGGGCAGGCGGGAAAAATTATCGTGAACCAGATTTACCCGGCAGGCTGCGCCCTGCTCCTTCAGCTCGTTCAGATGTTTACCGGCCGCCTCGATAGCCGCCTCGTCCTGATCGATCCCAATGAGCCATCCCTTAGCTGACAACCTCGCCGCAATCCGACCGCTGTGGCCTCCGCCGCCGAGAGTGCAATCCACGTATATTCCATCGGGATTCGCCACAAGGAGCTCCGCCGCCTCCGGCAGCACGCTTACATGATGAAATTCCACCGCTTTGCTCCTTTGCTCATCCCGGCCCGGCTCACCGTCAAATGCCAAGCTCCGTAAGGGTCTCCGCAATCTCTGTCACCGCCGGGCTCACCGCGTCGCTGTAGCGCTCCCACTCGGTTCTGGACCAGATTTCCACCCGATTGGACACGCCGATGAGGACAGCCTCCTTATCCAGCTTTGCATAGGACCGGAGGTTTGCCGGTACAAGGAACCGTCCCTGCTTATCGCACTCCGTTTCCCGGGCGCCTGCAAAGAAAAATCGCACAAAGGAACGAACCTCCGCCTTCGAAATAGGCAGCTTCGCCAGCTTTTCGGAAAGCCGCTGCCATTCCTCGGGGCCATAGACAAAGAGGCAGTTATCCAGACCCTTCGTGATGACGAACGAGTCTCCAAGGGCAGCGCGAAAATCCGCCGGCAGGCTGACCCGGCCCTTCGCGTCCATCGAATGGGTATACTCCCCCATTAACATCGCTCGTCACCTCCTTTGGGGACATTTTACCACAATTCACCACTTTATACCACTTTTTATAAAAATTTTTCACTTCTGGCCAAAATTTCTGCGTCATCTATTGATAAAGGACTGCCGCCGGCCTTATCCCGCTCCGTCCCCCTGACCAAACGCCCCGCGGAAAATTAAAAATTTCCAAAAAGTATTTGACATTAAAATGCCCCTGTGGTAACATATCTCCTGTCGACAGCGACACGGCCCGGTAGCTCAGTTGGATTAGAGCGTTTGGCTACGAACCAAAAGGTCGGGGGTTCGAGTCCCTCCCGGGTCACCAGGAAAATAACCGGTAGATGATTTCATCTGCCGGATTTTTTATGTGACGAACCACGGTCAGCCCTGGGTAACGTCACAGAAAAAGGGCAGACCATGGCACGCGGCTTATGGTCTGCCCTTTTACCTATACATTTTTAATTCGCCGTTACATTTATCCGCTTCCGGATGAAGTCGATGAATTCCCTGGCCAGCTGGCTGACGGGATTTCCGTTTCTGGTAAGAACTCCGTACAGGATTTTTCCCTCGCCGTGTTTCAGACGGATACCGGGAGCCTTTCCCGGTTCATAGCGGAGGTATGTTTCACAGCTGATGTTAGCCAGATGATTTTTTTCCAGCAGCAGATTGATTATATAATCGCTGTTTGTGGTGACGGCGACCCGGGGTTCCAATATCGGCTGCTCCCCCTCGGCCCGCCAGCCCCTGTAGCGGATATAAGGGTCATTGACCATCTGAACGCAGCGGAGCTTGCGGGTATCCGCCGGCAAATCGGCGGCCCGGCCGGCGCGGTTCCACTCAGACCGGAAGAACAGCATTGCATCCATTTTCCTCAGGCAGGCAAAAGCCAGCTGGTACCGCTTCAAATCATAGTGCAGTTGTTCCAGCTGGTCAGGGAAAACGCCGATAAAGCCGGCCTCGTCCCTTCCCTCCCGCACCCGGTGCAGAATGTTGGAAGTATTGTCCGTCCATATGCGGAACTCCGTATCCGCCTGACCATGATCCCTGTAAAATTCCGAAAAGCAGTTGGCAAACCAGGAGCTGGGATTGGCCGAAATGCTGACCAGCTTGCCCTGAGGTGATTCCATCTCTCCCTCCAGCTCCGCCAGCCCGTTCAAAATCACATTGGCCTTTTCATAAAACCGCCGTCCCTCTGCCGTCAGGACTACGCCCTTCGCCTGCCGCTGAAAAAGCTGTATCCCCAGCTTTCTTTCCAGCTGGGCTATCGTCTTGCTGACGTTTGACTGGGTGGTATAAAGGATTTTCGCCGTTTCGCTGAACGATCTTACGTCGGCGCTGACCACAAAATATTTTAAGGGCCTGATTTCCAGCATGATGATTTCTCCCGCTTCAAAATAATGTTCATCCTGATAATAACCCTTTACATCATATCGGAAAAAGCCAGGGACAACAAGATCCTGATTTTTCAGGAAAAAACCGGCGGAAAATTATTCCTGCCGGTTTTTTCATATAGACAGCGCCGCGGCCAAAAGATTTTTTGTTGGCTGACTGCCGGGCTGATTGAACACCTGCTCCACCGTTCCCTGCTCCGCTATTTTCCCTTTGTCCAGCACGATCACCCGCTGGCAAAAATTTTTCACCAGGGCGGGATTGTGGCAAATGAAGACGTAGGCCATGCCCCTTTCCCTTTGCAGTCTGGCCAGCAGAGAAATAATTTCCTGCTGCACGGTGGTATCGAGGGCGCTGGTGGCCTCATCCAGAATTATCAGCTTCGGCTGATGGGACATGGCGCGGGCAATGGCCGCCCGCTGGCACTGCCCGCCGGACAGCTGATGGGGATACCGCTCCGCCAGCTCAGGGGACAGCCCGCACTGCCCCAGCAGCTCCTCTGTCCGTTCCCGAACCTCCCGGGGACTGACGCCCTTATTCCGCATACTCTCGCCGATCCCGTCGCCAATTGTCCGCCGGGGATTAAAGGAGCCCGCATGATCCTGAAAGACCAGCTGTAATCTGTCGTACACCGATCTAAGCGCGCGGCCCTGAAGCCGGGTGATCGCTTCCCCCTCCAGCCGGATCTCCCCCTGATCCACATCCTCCAGTCGGGCCATCAGCCGGGCCAGGGTACTCTTGCCGGAGCCTGACGGCCCCATAATTCCCAAAATCTCCCCCGGCAGCAGGGAAAAGCTCACCACATCGGCGGCAACGACTGTCCGGTGATGGGCGGTGTATGCCTTTGTGACATTCCGAAGCTCCAGCAGCGGCTCCATAATCGACTCCTCTTCCCCTTTCATATTCACCGGCGTTCCCGCCTCACAATCCGGGCACGGCCTTTATCATCTGCCGGGTGTACTCAGCCCGCGGGTCATTCAGCACCTGCCGGGCTTTTCCCTGCTCCACTGCCCGGCCCTCCTTCAGCACCAGGATCCTGTCGGCCAGAGCGGCAATTACCCCAAAATCATGGCTCACCACCAGCATTGCCATCCCCGTCTGCTGTTTAACAGTGTGGAGCTCGTCCACTACCCGGCCCTGGGCGATGACGTCCAAAGCGCTAGTAGGCTCATCCGCAAGCAGCAATTTCGGCCCCGTCAGGAGAGCCATGGCCAGACAGACCCGCTGGGCCATACCCCCGGACAACTCGCAGGGACAGCTCTTCCAAAGTCCCTCCGGGTCGGAAAACCGCAGCCGCTGAAAAAGAGCCATTGCTTCTGTCCGGACCTTTTTACGATCGGCAGCCCCTCGAGCCCTGAGGCATTCCCAAACCTGCCGGCCCACGGTCTGCACCGGAACGAGGGAGGCGACCGCATCCTGAAAAAGCATGGCGATTTCCCTGCCCCGCAGCTGCCGCCATTTTTCCGCCGGACCGCCGGTCAGGGATTCTCCGTTATAGCTTATTTCCCCGCCGGTCACCGTTCCCCCGGTACGGGGAAGGCCCATAAGGGCCCGCAGCAAGGTTGATTTGCCGGAGCCCGACTCCCCCACAATGCCCAGCGTCTCCCCGGCCGCCAGCTCCAAAGACAGCTCATGGATGCAGGGAACCCCCTGATAGGCAATTGTCACGTTGTCACAGGTCAATAGCTTTGCCATGATTTTTCCCAACGACCTTTTCTTTCGCTTAAAGTCCCCGGCACTGCCGGTAAGAAAACCGTTTATCCGCGCCGGTACTTAACGACTGCAAGTCATTACGCTGCAGGAGTTTAGTACCGCTGTGGGATACATTTTTTTACTTAAAGGAAAGATCCTTCGTAATTTCGTAATAATCGGAGGTATGCGCCTTCAGCCCCTGAACCTCCGCCTTGCTGATCATGCTCATCTTCAGGAAGGAAAAGAAGCAGAAGGCGGCGTCATCCAGAAGCTCCTGCTGGATCTGTACCGCCAGCTCGCCCCGCTTCTGCCGGTCAAAGGTTTCTTTCATTTCCTGAGCCAGAGCTTCCACCTGGCCGCTGTGATAGCCGCCCCGGTTTTTCGTAGAGCTGTCCAGACACACCGTGGAGAAAAAGTTCAGGGGATCGCCGGTACCGCAGGTCACAAAGGCGCTGACATAAATATCCCAAGCCGCTGGGTCCTTAACCACCCCGTTATGGTCAGCGGTATTGTTTACAATCAGGTCGATGCCCAATTTTTTCAGATCGGACTGAGCCGCCTCCGCCAACAGGGGCAGCTCCTGACGGCTGGGATAGGTCAGCCAACGAACCTGCAGCTTTTGCCCATCTTTCTCCCGGATACCGTCCCCATCGGTATCCTGCCAGCCCGCCGCCGCCAGTTCAGCCCTGGCCCTATCTGGATCAAAGCCTTCCGTCCGGAGATTTTTCCCGCCAAAGGTGAAGCCGTCCGGGAAACAGCCGGTGGCCACCTCGCCGTTGCCCTTGAGCAGGCTCTTCACAAAAGCCGCCTTGTCCACCCCCAGGGCAATGGCCCGGCGGACGGCTTTATCCTGCATGATGGGAGACGCAAAGTTTACCTGACCGAAGAAAACCCGGCTGGTAGCCGTGCTGGTAAATTTGTACTTACCGCTCTGGAACAGGGGATAGCTGGCATAGGGCATACCATAGGCGGCATCGATCTGCCCGGACTGGAGGGCGGCAGTGAGGGTATCGCCGTTGGAAATGGTCCGAACGACAATTTTCTCCATTTGCGGCTTGCCGCCCCAGTAATTCTCATTGGGCTCCAGCTCCACCCGCTGGCTGGGGATGACCCTTTTCGCCACATAGGGGCCGGTTCCCACAACAATTCCCTCCGGGGTAACGCCAGCCTGCACATCGATGATACAGCCGTAGGGATCCCCCAGATAATTCAGCAGGGACGGCTCCGGCTCGCTGGTTTTCAGGGTCAAAATCTGTCCATCCGCCTCCATGGCCGCCAGGTTCAAATTACCTCTCGCCCGCCGGTGAACCTTAATCAGCTGCTCCAGACACTCTTTTACCGCCTGGGCGTCCATTTTCCGCCCGTTGGAAAAGGTCACGTCATCCCGAAGCCTGACTTTCCAAGTCAGGTCATCAACCAATTCAAAGCCTTCGGCCAGCCAGGGCTCCTGCTCCATTTTATCGTTGTAACGGAACAGCGTCTCGCCGATGCCGTAACGAATGCAGGCCCAGCCGGCATAAGCATTGTGGGGATTCACGTCCGGTTCCTCGTTTTCCGCATTGAAGGTAGTATCTCCGAAGGTAAAGACCCGGCCGGCGTTTTTTTGCGGCTCCGGCTCTTTATCCCCGCCGCAGCCGGTCATCAGGGCTGCGGCCCGCGCCAGCAGGATCAGCAGGCTGAAAAGTTTTTTCATATTCTTTGCTCCTGTCTTATAAATTATTTTCCTCAGGGTTCGCGATGCGCATCGAGGTAATCCCGCAAGGCGTCTCCCAGAAGATTAAACAGAACTACCGTAATAAAAATCCCCAACCCGGGGCCCAGCACTATCCAGGGACAAAGCTGTAGCATACTTCGCCCGGAGCTGAGCATACTGCCCCACTCTGCCGTGGGAGGCTGGGCCCCCAGCCCCAGAAAGGACAGACCGGCCAGCTCCATCAGCAATGTCCCTATATCGAGCATTGCCGTAACCAGAACAGTTCCCAGAATATTGGGCAGCAGATGACGCCAGACAATCTGCAAAGGCGTATCCCCAGCCAACCGGGCCGCGTAAATAAAGGAGGAATTTTTCAACGCCAGCGTACGGCTCCTGACCAGCCGGGCGTACTTCGGCCAGCTTACCAAAGCCAGCGCCCCCACCGCGCCCAACACTCCCCCCTTAACCACGGCGGCAATGGCCATGGCCAGAATGATCCCCGGCAGGGCCAGGCAAAGCTCCGCTATTCCCATCAGCAGTCTGTCCGGCCACCCGCCGCGCAGTCCGCAGTAAACGCCGCTCAGGGAGCCAAAGGCGGAAATGACCGCCACCAGCAGGAAGGTGGAGCTTATGCTGACCCTTCCCCCGCTTAAAACCCGGGCCAGCACATCTCTGCCGTACTGATCGGTGCCCAGAATATGCTCCTTACCCGGAGGCTGCAAGCTCCGGGACAAATCCTGCCCCTGGGGATCGAAGGAGCAAATAACGAGCGCCCCGTAAACCGCCAGCAGAAGCAGGGCCGTCAGTCCGGCCAATATCCAGAGCCAACGTCTTACCCCGCCGGAAGACGTCCGGCTTTTTCCCGTCCGCATCTCACCCTTCCTCCCGGCCCAGCCGGGGATCGAGCCACCTGCAGCCCAGATCGGCCAGCAGATTCAACAGCGCGTAGATCACGGCCATCATCGTTACATAAGCCTGAATAACCGGATAATCTCTCATCCTGATGGCCTCGGCCGCCATGCTCCCTGCCCCGTCATACATGAAAATCGTCTCCACAACCGCGGCGCCCCCCAGAAGATCCCCCAGAGACAGGGCCAGCAAGGTCAGCAAGGCTCCCCCCGCCGACCGCAAAACTCCTCCCCACAGCAGTCTGGCAAAAGGGATTCCCCTGGACAAAGCTCCCGCCACATAGGGTTGGCTCAATTCCTCCAGCACCGCCGTCCGCACCTGCCGGACATATTTCGCGCTCATGGCTATGGTCAAAGTCAGCCCGGGCATTACGACACTTTCCCAGCCTGTCCCATCGGATATCACCGGCAGCCACCCCAGACGAATGGAAAAAACGTACAGCAGCAGCAGGGCCACGACAAAATTGGGCAGGGAGTTCCCCACAAAGCTCAGGGCCCGAACCGCGTAATCCACCGGCCCATCCTGCCGGACGGCGGACAGGATGCCAAGGGGCAGAGAAAGAGCCGCCGTTAGCAGCACCGACATAAAAGCCAGCCGCAGCGTATTGGGCAGGCGACGCCAAAAAGCCTCCGCCACCGGCTGCCCCGAAACGTAGCTCCTCCCCAGATCGCCCCCGGCTGCCCGTTTTAGCCAGATTGAATATTGAACAAGAAAGGGCTGATCAAGCCCCAGCGAAGCCCTGGCCTCCTCCGCCGCCTCCGCAGAGACCGCCTCCCCTCTATTCTCCATCTTTTGCTCCACCACATCACTGCCGGCCAGCCTCATCAGACCAAATGACAAAAAGCTGATGGAGAGAAGTACCAGCGCCAGTCTAATCAATCGTTCAGGCAGCCAGCGACCCATTTTTCTACCCCCTCCAAAAAAAAGTCCGCCTGTGACGAGCCGCTCTAAAATTGTCCCCGGGAATTTTATTCATATCAGTCCCAAGCGGTCAAAAACTGTCATAATGAGCCGCCCCAAAATTTTTCACAGGATTTTCTTCCTACCGGCATTATAGAACGACTGAGGGCCTGCTTCAACCGATTGAAGCAGACCCTCAGTCTGACTTATTTTCATATAGATATTCCTGACAGTAATATCTTGGTAAATATTGTTTTTTCGTTTCTTTCTATGTCTGATTTTTACTTCAGCAGCACGGCCAGCTCCCTCATGAGCCGCTTTACATCAACGGGCTTTCCCAAATGCCCGTTCATCCCGGACCGATACGCCTCCCGCTTATCCTCCTCAAAAGCATTGGCCGTCATTGCCAAAATGGGAATGGTTGCCTTTTCACTGTCCGTCAGCTTCCTGATGCTTCTGGCCGCCTCGTAGCCATTCATTTCCGGCATCTGTATATCCATCAGCACCAGGTCATAGTAATTGCTATCCGCGGTTGCCAGCTTCTCCAGGCAAACGCGCCCGTCCTCTGCCCGGTCTACTAAAAAGCCCACTTCCTTGAGGATCTCCTCGGCAATTTCCGCATTCAGATCATTATCCTCTGCCAGAAGAATCCGCTTGCCGACAAAGATACCGGGATCCAGTCCCCCTTCGGCCTTCTCCACCAGATCGGCTTTTTCCGCCACCCGGTGCGGGATGGTGACCACGATTTTCGTTCCCTGATCCTTTTTGCTGTAAACCTCGATCGTGCCGTTCATGAGCCCCACCAATCGCTTGACGATCGGCATTCCCAGACCGGTACCTTCAATTTTGTTATCAGTAGTATTATGCTCCCGGGAAAACTCCTCAAAAATATGGGGAATAAATTCCTCACTCATTCCAATTCCCGTATCCGATATGGTGGTCTGATACAACGTCCAGCCCTCCCGTTCACAGGGAAGCTCCCGCAGATCCATATGGACGCTGCCCCCGGGATTCGTATACTTATAGGCGTTGGCAAGAATATTGATGAAAACCTCCCGGAGCTTGACGGGATCGCAAAAAACGTACTCCCGGACCACATTGACTTCCCGGGTATACTCTATCCCCTTCTGCTTCATCAGCTCAGCAAAAATAGAATAGATTGTATCGATAAACTGCTCGGTGCTCCAGCCAATCTCATCTACTTCCAGATTTCCTTTCTCGATCCGGGCCATCTCCAGCACATTATTGATAATTGACAGCAGCACCTTGCTGGAATCCCCGATTTTGTCCAGATAATCCTGACGCCGGACAGGATCATCCTGATGCTTCTCCAGGAGATCCCGGAAACCCATTATCGCATTCATTGGAGTCCTGATATCGTGGCTCATATGAAAGAGGAAGGACGTCTTTGCGCTGCTTGCCGCCTCTGCGGCCTCCTTGGCTTCCCGCAGCTCCTCCTTCTGCCGCTCCTGCTCAACGGTGAGCTTCTCCAGCCTCGCCTGCTTTTCCTGAAGGACGCCGTTCAGGGATATTATCTCCTCCAGCTGAGCCTCCTGCTCACAGGCGCAGGCTTCAAGGTTGAGCTGCTTATCCCGGATCTCCTTCTCCAGCTCCAGCAGCCGGTCGTTCACCGCCCGGCCAGCCACCTGCCTGATCAAATCCTCGTTGCCATCCCGCCCCAGGGAATCAAAAACCCGCATTCCCCGATCCATGGCCGGCCGGTTGAGGACCGCGTATCGATCTTCACCGATTCTGGCAAAAATCGCTTCCCGCCAGTTCTCATACAGGGGATCATAGTAAACAGGACAGTCACAATCGGAATTCCCGGCCACGGGACAGTGGAGACACGGCGCCTCCCGCTTCATGATCACCTCGTAGCATTTGTCTCCGACCTTTACCCCCGGGTATATATCGACTACAGTTTGATTAAATACCAGCAGCCGGTAGTCACCTGATATTTCATAGTAGTCGTTGCAAAACACATTATCCTTCATTTCTGACCTTCCCATTACTGAATCAGTGCCTATACTCTGAGCAGACTCCTTTGGGATATAATACTACGCCAAACCGTTTACTTCAACATAAATATATCAGTTCGCCACGCTTTTCTCCGCCGGATACCGTCATGTGGCAAAGACAGAAAAAGAGCCCCAGCACCTCACCGATGCTCAGGCTCTTTTTTACGGCAAAATTTTTATCAATAGTTGGCTTCACAGATCTCAAAGAAGCTCTGGGGATGGGCGCAAACCGGGCAGACAGCCGGCGCCTTTGTACCCACGACGACATGACCGCAGTTACGGCACTCCCAGACCTTTACCTCGCTCCTCTCAAAGACAGCCTTGGTCTCAACGTTCTTGAGCAGGGCCCGATAGCGCTCCTCATGGCGCTTTTCGATATCAGCGACCATCCGGAACTTGGCCGCCAGCGCCTTGAAGCCCTCGGCCTCGGCCGTCTTGGCAAAGCCATCGTACATATCGGTCCACTCGTAGTTTTCTCCGTCAGCCGCCGCGCTCAGGTTGGCAGCCGTATCGCCGATAAGCTCCAACTCCTTTGCCCACATCTTGGCGTGCTCCTTTTCGTTGTCCGCCGTCTTGAGGAACAGCCCGCTGATCTGCTCGTAGCCCTCCTTCTTTGCCACGGAAGCAAAGTAGGTATATTTATTGCGGGCCTGGGACTCCCCGGCAAAGGCCGCCTGAAGATTCTTCTCGGTCTGGGTTCCTGCATACTGGTTAGCCATCAATAATTCCTCCTAAAAACAATAACACTAACAGAGTTAATCATCGGGTATATATTATACCAATGCCCTGATAATTTCAAGCTCAAATCATCCAAATTGGAACGATAAAAATTCCCCTGTCGAGATCGCATCCTTATCACGGTAATAGTACGTAAAAGGTTCCTTGCCGCAATTCAGATAAGTCTTTCTGATTTCAGCCACAACGTAATTTTCAAGAATTGTATTTGAGGCATCGGGCATAGCATTATAAAAAAACGGCAGCGGCTTTCAAAAGTCACTGCCGAAAATTTACTGGTGTCCTCGGGCAGATTCGAACTGCCGGCCTTTCGCTTAGGAGGCGAACGCTCTATCCAGCTGAGCTACGAAGACGATAAAAAATATCTTTACTTCTTGATGCCAAAAATCATTTCATCAAGCAGCGCGATAAGCTGGTTGATCTCCGGCTTGGAAATCTGTCCGCTGGCGCCCAGCTCCTTTCCCTTGCGGCGCATTTCCTCATTGATGAGGGAGGAGAAAAGGATCAGCGGCACATCCTGGAGACGGGGATTTTCACGAACCAGCTTCAACAGGCGGTGGCCATCCATCTGGGGCATCTCGATGTCGCTGACAATGAGACGGACCTGATCCTTGATATCCCCATCTCTCCCGGCCAGCTCCTCCAGGTAATCCCAGGCGGCCTTTCCATTGTTGAAATCCTTGACGTACTCATAACCCGCTTCGTGAAGGGTGGAGACCAAAAGCTCTCTGAGCAGCGGGGAGTCCTCGGCCACGACGATATGAGCCCCGCCCCGGCGGAGCTTCAGGTCATGATCGGCGTCCTCAACGGTAGTCAGCTTGGCGTTGATTTCCGGATTGATCTCGGCAATGATGGTCTCAAAATCAATCAGGAGAACGATCTTGTCCTCCATTTTGATAATGCCCACGACTCTGGACTGATCCCCGACCTCGGGAGACGGCTCCATGTCCTTCCAGGAGATCCGGTGGATACGGGAAACATTGTCCACCAAAAATCCAAGGTTATAGTTGTTGATCTCCGTAACAATTATATTTTTAGGGCGGTCGTCACCGGCCACATTGAGGCAGCGGGCCAGATTTACCAGGGGCATGGCCCGGCCCCGCAGGGTGAACAGTCCGTCTACGTAAGGATGCGCCTGGGGCATATGGGTTACGGGAAACGCTGCGGCAGTGATAACCTCCCTCACCTTGGCCACGTTGATACCATAGTTTACATTGCCAATATTGAATTCGACAATTTCAAACTCATTTGTCCCGGTTTCCAACAGTATTCCTTTTTTGTCCAGATTTGTTTCTCCCATTGAATCCGCCTCCCCGTTTTATCCAATTTCTGTTCATGTCAGAAAAAATTTTCCCGCTTGAATACGTCCAGTATAACTTGTTCTTGTTTTTTTGAAAATTTCCTGCCTGTTATGAAAAATTTCTCAGTCTCGTCCGGCCCCCGCCTGTTCAAGAATTCCTTCTCTTATAGAAAAAGCAGTGGCGTATAAAAGCCACTGCCGATACTATGCTGGTGTCCTCGGGCAGATTCGAACTGCCGGCCTTTCGCTTAGGAGGCGAACGCTCTATCCAGCTGAGCTACGAAGACGATAAAAACTTTTTAATGCTTGATGCCAAAGATATGTTCATCCAGCAGCGAGATGAGCTGATTGATCTCCGGTTTGGCGATCTGGCCGCTGGCTCCCAGTTCCTCGCCCTTGATGCGCATTTCCTCGTTGATAAGGGAGGAAAAGAGAATAAAGGGAACATCGTGGAGGCGGGAATTACTGCGAACCAGCTTCAACAGGCGATGGCCATCCATCTGGGGCATCTCGATGTCACTGACGATGAGGCGAACCTGATCTTTGATGTCCCCCTCCCGGTTAGCCACAGCCTCCAAAAACTCCCAGGCAGCTTTGCCGTTGCCGAAGTCCTGGACAAGCACATAGCCTGCCTCGCGAAGGGTGGATACCAGCAGATTCCGCAGCAGGATGGAGTCCTCCGCCACAACGATACGCGCCTTGCCCCGGCGGAGCTTCATATCCTGACCGGCGTCATCGACGGTGGTCAGCTTGGCGTTGATTTCCGGATTGATCTCGGCAATGATGGTTTCAAAATCAATGAGGAGAACGATCTTGTGCTCCATTTTAATGATGCCGGTGACTCTGGAATCTCCCCCTACCTCAGGGGACGGTTCCATATTTTTCCAGGAGATGCGGTGGATGCGGGAAACTCCGTCCACCAAAAAGCCGATATTGTAGTTATTTATCTCGGTAACAATTATGATGTCTTTGGAGCCGCCGTTACTGGGCACATTGAGACAGCGAGCCATATTTACCAACGGCATGGCCCTGTCCCGCAGGGTGAACAGTCCATCCACATAAGGATGGGACTGGGACATTTTAGTCACGGGAAAGGATGAAGCGATGAGAACTTCCCGAACCTTTGCCACATTGATACCATAATTTATGTTGCCAATATTAAACTCGACGATTTCAAATTCATTTGTCCCGGTTTCCAACAGGATTCCTTTTTTGTCCAGATTTGTTTCTTCCATTGGTTCCGCCCCCATTTATCCGTTTTCCGTTCATATCGGAAAAAACTATTCACATACGTTCAGTATACACTATTCTTTCTTTTTTGGGAATATCCTGCAACTCATGAAAATCAGGAAAAATTTTTCAGCCTCGTCCAGCCCTCCGCCTGTTCCAGGACGCCTTCCTTTATCAAATGCCCCAAGGCCCGCTTAAAGGCCGCTTTGGAAAGATGGAATTTCATCCGGATAATGTCCGGCGGCGTGGTGTCATCGTAAGGCATCCTTCCGTTGTGAGCTTTCAGGTGTTCCATTATCATGGCGGAATCGGTTTCCAAGGCCGCTTCCTTCACCGGCCGAAGGGAAGCATTCAGCCTGCCGTCATTGCGAATGTAAGTGACCCGGGCCTGAACCACCTCCCCCACCCTTGGCCGGTGGGGAATCTCCTGATGGTCAATGAAAACGATGTACCGTTCATTGCTGAACAGGAAGGCTCCTTTTTCCGTAATATTATATATGGCCCCCGCCACGGTGTCCCCTACCTTCACCCCGGATGCGGGCTTTGAAGCCCGGCGGATCTCATCATCCACCACCATGGTGGTGGCCAGACGCCCGGATTTATCCGTGTAGAGCTTTGCCCAGACCACTTCCCCCACCTTGGGACGGCCCCGCATTCCCGCGAAGGGCATGAACACGCCCCGCTCCGCTCCCACATCCACAAAGGCGCCGTTTTTGTCAACATTTATAATCTTCAGGCGGGCAATCTGGCCCTCCTTCAGCTGGGGCACCCGCATGGAGGCGGCCAGCCGGCCATTGGGATCCCTGTAAAGGAATACCTTCAGCTGCTCCCCTGCCTCTATCGGCCGGGTCTGCTGGTTGCTGTGCAGGAGTATATCGTCATGTGGACTGCCGGTACCGGCGTCCAGAAAAGCGCCGGACTCGGCGATTCGGTCCACCCGCAAAAGGGCTACCGTTCCGGCTTTGTAGTCCCGCTGAATGTGGTTTGCCGCCTCTGCCTCATCCATCAAAGCGCTGAGGCCCTCAGCCCGGGGGCGGGAAAATCTTTTTTCCATATCATTCCTCGTAGGGGATAATTTCGGCCTCAGACCAAAGGCTTTCCAATGCGTAGTAGTCGCGGGATTCATCCAGGAAAATGTGGCAGACTGCATCGCCATAGTCCAGCAGCACCCAGGTTCCGTCCTGATAGCCTTCCTTGTGGTAGAAAGGTATTCCCAGCTCCTCCAGTTTATCCTCCACGCTGTCGGCAATGGAACGGGCCTGGGTGGTAGAGCGGGCGGAGCAGATAACGAACCAGTCGGTAGAGGGAGACAGCCCCTCCATATTCATAAAGACGATATCCCTTGCTTTCTTATCGGCACAGGCCGCCGCAATGACCTCCGCCAGCTTCCTTGTATCCTGCTGGATCATTTCTTTTGTGATTTCCGGCCGCTCAACTGTTTTTAATTCAATTGCCAATTTATTTTCCTCCATCTTTATCTTCCGGCTGTTCCTCTGCAAAAGCTTTCGGGAACAGCTCTTTCATGCGTTTGTCAATAGCGATTTTATCCGGCTGCCAGTTAGCCTTTCCGTCGTTTCTGCCCATGCCGGGCAGCAGCACCGTTTCGGGCTCCGTCTCCCCCAACTGTCCGAAACAGTCCTTCAGCTCCAGGATATCCCAGAGCTCGCCGTTCGTGATCAGCCTTCGCTGAAGATAGCTTACCATGCCGGGAAGCTTCAGCATGGTGACCGGCTCGGTAAGCTTCCTGCAAAGGGCCCGCAAAAATCCCTGCTGCCGCCCTACCCGGCCGATGTCTCCCAGTTCGCCGCCCCGATAGCGCAGAAAGCGCATCGTATCCTGCCCGTCAAAATGACGGTATCCCCGATCAAGGCTTATTACCAGCTCCTGCCGGGGATCTTCGTAGCGCATAGGCTCCGGCACATAAAGGTCAATCCCCCCCAATATGTCGATGGCATGGGCCGCCGTCTCCATGTCCAGCTCCACGTACTGGTGAATCGTTATTCCCAAAAGCTCGCTTACGGATTGCTGGATCTCCGAAATCCCTCCCGTACTGTACTGGAATCCTATCGGTACTGTGACCCGGGCCGTTTCATTCCCGACCACAGGCACCGCCACCGCTGTTTTCCGGGGAATGGCAATGTACACCAGCTTACCGGTCTCCTTGTCGATGGAGGCTACCACTACCGTGTCCGCCGCCGGTACCCCGGTTTCGAGACCATTGCCGATTCCCAATATCAGGATGTTATAGTAGCCGTCAAACCGCTTGTCCCAGTTCTTCTCCCTTTCGGCCCGGCGGGCGGCATATTCCTCATATCGGGCCCGGCAGTCCTGATATATGCCCCAGCCCGCTATTACGCCATGATATCCGGCCCAGCCCGCCAGCCAGAGACAAAGGGCCAGTATCAACAGCCGGAAGTAGCGGACTGTCGCCCGACGGGTTTTGACCTTTCTCAGCTTCTTGATGTTTTTACCCGTATGGCTTCTATATTTTACCTTCTTTGAAATTTTCTTAAGCATTCTTTCCTGTTTACATTAAGTTCATTATTACTTCATTTCGCGCCGTCACAGTATCCTGATGCATCAATCCGTGTTTGGTCAGAACAAAGGCCAGGGTCTGATCGAAGCCCGCCAGTAGCATTTTGTCCAGGGTTTCCCTTTCCGCCAGCTGCCGAAGCTCTTCCACCCCCGGATAATCCCGGTTCTCCTCGATCATATCCGCAAAATAAATAATTTTGTCCAAATCGGACATTCCCTTTCCCCCTGCTGTATGGCGGGAAATGGCCTCCAGAACCTCCCTGTCGGCGACTCCGTACAGCTCCTTTGCCCGGCTTGCCCCCACCGGGGCATGAAGCATGAACGGTATTACCTGCTCGATAGGCGATACCGTGATTCCCCGGCGGTATGCTTCATCGATAAGATTTTCCTGGGAAAATTCCCGGGCGCAGTCGTGAAGGAGCCCGGCCAGCTCCGCCTTGTTCCGATCCACGCCAAATCTTTCCGCCAGTCTGACGGCCGCCTTCGCCACCCCCAGACTGTGCCGGTACCGGGATGGCTTCAGGCGCTGTTTGAGTTCCTGCCTGATTTCATCGATGGTCATTATTTATAAAGCCCTTCTTTGTATATGTAATTCTCCACGGCGGAGGGGACGATGTACTTTATGGAGAAGCCCCGCTTCACCCTGTCCCGGATATTCGTCGAAGATATTTCCAGCTCCGGAGTCTCAAGGCGGTGGATCCTGGCGCTGCCCAGCTCCCCGAAATATTCCCTGATGTTGTCGACGTTTGGCAAAAAGCCGGGACGGGCCGCCGCAATAAACTGACAAAGGCCCAGCAGTTCCTCAATCCTGTCCCAGGTAGGAATTTCCGCTATTGCGTCAGCGCCGGTTATAAAAAACAGGTCGGTGTTCTCGCCATACTGCCGCTTCAGCTCATAGATGGTATCAATGGTATAGGATGGCCCCGGTCTGTCCATCTCAATTGACGACACGTCAAAGTGGGGATTTGAATTGGTGGCCAGCACCGTCATCAGGTAGCGGTGCCGGGCCTCCGTGACTTGCTGATCCATTTTGTGGGGAGGCACTGCCGCCGGGACAAAAATAACCTTATCAAGCCCGAACTCATCCCGAACGGCTTCCGCCGTCATGAGATGCCCTACGTGGATGGGGTCGAAGGTACCGCCGAGAATACCGATCCTTCTGGTTATCGCTTTCACTTAAACCATCCCTCTCACGGCGCAGGCGGCACGGTAAACACGCTGCTGGCCACGCTGATGATAATCCCGAAAACTGCATAGATGGCCACCGCCGAGAGAAAGATCAGGACGATGGCCTTAATGTAGTCCACGTTATCATGGTGTCCCTTCTCGGTGGCATTGTCCTGGGCAATCGTCCGGGCATAGGCCTGGGCAGTCTGCAAGGGTGAATATTTCTCCCCCTCGGTGAAATCACTTTGCTGCTCCAGCTCCTCCAGGGTCAGTTTTTTCACCTTTGATTCCGGCTTTTTATAGTCGCTGCGGTTCCGCTCCGGCCGTTCCTCATCGGGGATTCCCTCATAGAGCCATTCTTCCATCTTATTCATAAAACTGTTCCCGCTTATCTGATCTGTCCATTGCCATATATAAGATATTTTTCTGAAGTAAGCTCCCGCAGTCCCATGGGGCCTCTGGCGTGAAGCTTCTGGGTGGATATGCCGATCTCCGCCCCAAAACCAAATTCAAAGCCATCGGTAAACCGGGTAGAAGCGTTTACATACACGGCGGCGGCATCTACCTCTGCCTGGAAGCGGTGAGCGTTCACCAGATCATTCGTGATGATGGACTCGCTGTGCCCGGTATTATAACGATTTATATGATCTATGGCTTCGGCCGCGTCCTTCACAACCTTTATGGACAGGATAAGGTCATCGTATTCTGTGGCCCAGTCCGCCTCAGTAGCGATCTCCATATCCGGCACGATGGCCCGGCATTTTTCGCAGCCCTTCAGCTGGACTCCCTTCTCCCGCAAAGCCTTTACCGCCACCGGCAGGAATTCCTTCGCCACCGCCTCGTGAACCAGCAGCGTCTCCAGGGCGTTGCAGACCGAGGGCCGGGAGGTCTTGGCATTGACGACGATATTCACCGCCATATCAAAGTCCGCCGACCTGTCCACAAAGGTATGGCATATACCGGAGCCCGTTTCAATTACCGGAACGGCGGAATTCTCTACCACCTTCTTAATGAGTCCCGCCCCGCCCCGGGGAATGACCACATCAATCAGTCCGTTAGCCTGAAGCATGGCGTCAACCGCGCCCCGATCCGTAAAGTCGATAAACCCCAGGGCTCCTTCCGGCATGCCCGTCCCATAGGCCGCTTCCCTTAGTACATCCATTATCGCCCGGTTTGACTTCAAGGCCTCTTTGCCTCCCCGCAGGAGAACCGCGTTGCCCGATTTCAGGCAAAGTCCCGCCGCCTCCGCCGTCACATTTGGCCGGGCCTCGTAGATGATGGCGACAACCCCCAAAGGCACCCTTACCCGGCGCAGCTCCAGTCCATTTGGCCTGACGGTGGCAAAGTCTCCCTCCCCCACCGGATCAGGCAGGGCAGCCGTTGCCCGAAGGCTGTCGGCCATCCCCTTTATCCTCTCCGGCGTCAGCAGGAGCCGGTCGAGGAACGAAGCCTTAACTCCGTTGTCTCTCGCCTCCTTGAGATCTTCTTCATTGGCCGCCAGCACCAGCTCCGCCCGTTTCTCCAGCAGTGACGCCATCCTGAGCAGGGCGCTGTTCTTCAGGGCTGTAGGCAGCACCGCCAGCTTACGGGAGGCCGCCTTCGCCTCAGCCGCCCTTTCCCTGACGATTTGTTCAATATCCATGAAAATCCTCTCTTCTTTATAGACAGGCTTTAATAATCTTTAGAAAACTCTAACCCAGAATCATTATCTCACGACAAGCCGGCCCTTGTCAACGAAAACCCCGGCCCCGGAACAGCCGGGACAAAAAAAGAGAGGCCGAAGCCTCTCGTCTTTGCTGAACCCTACAGTACCCGGCGGGCCCCGATATAAGTCTCTACCCAGTAGCCATCATAAAGGCTGTCGATAACGACGCCCCGGCTGGAGGAAGCGTGAATGAACCTGCCGTCATCCAGATATATGCCTACATGACTCGCCCCATAGGCATAAGTGGAGAAATACACGAGATCTCCCGTGCGGAGCTCCCGCTGTTCCAGAGGAACTCCTACCTCGTACTGGTCATCAGCCGCCCGGGGAAGGGACATACCGCAGTTGGCAAACACATACTGAACATAGCCGGAGCAGTCAAAGCCATAGGGGGAAGAGCCCCCGAAAACATAGGGCACGCCGACGTACTGAATCGCCGATTGGACGATACGGCGGGCAACATAATTATTGCCGCGGCTCACCTCCGGCATCTGCCGGCCGCCCATCAGCAAAGAGTAAGTTGCCTGACCTACCATCCCATCGACTTCCATGCCCTGTTTTTTCTGGAAGTCCTTTATGGCTTCCACAGTAGCCGGGCCAAAATCACCGTCAGCGGTCACATCATAGCCCATACCGGCCAGAACGCCCTGAAACTCGGCGATCTCCACGCCCTGATCCCCAACCTGAAAGGCGGCTGCCTCCGCAGTGGTCACTGCCATGGTGAAAGCAGCGGCACAAACAGCGGCGCCCAACAGGCGGGCACATTCTTTCCACGAAAAAAGCAATTATGATACCCCTCTCTTTTAACCTGCGAGGTTAGCTGACGGGTTAGACCGGAGAAGCAGCCTCGGCATACGCCGTTCACCCCAAATAAACGGTTCCCCCGCTCCCCGGGCGGATTCGGCTCGAAGCCCGGAAAACACCAACTGAATATATGCCTTAACGTCAGCCGTCACTCTAAACGGCTGACGGATATTGGCGGACGTGAGCACTCAATAAGCCGGGTTTTGTTCCGCAAAAGCGGCGATGATCATTTATCTGGACCGCCGGTTACCCGACGGCTCAAGCAACCAACCCGGAAGGCTCCGCGGGCCGCATCATCCCTTCCCTACTTGGTCTTGCTCCCTGTGGGGTTTATCAGGCCACCCGGTTACCCGGATGCCGGTGCGCTCTTACCGCGCCTTTCCACCCTTACCTCAAAAATCGAGGCGGTTTTCGTTTCTATGACACTTTCCGGGAATCACTTCCCCCGGCCATTAACCGGCACAGCGCCCTGTAGAGCCCGGACTTTCCTCATGTATCCTGCCGGATACCCGCGATCATCTTTCGTACTCACGAAAAAGCATACTCATTATATCATTGCCGAAACACCTTGTCAAAAATCTCCCCTTGAGCAAAAAAAAGAAAACAAGCCTTTCCGCTTCGGCCCACAGCCCCCCGGCTACCTTGCGGCACAGACGGCTACCCGCTTATCGCTGCTTCCTTCCGGACCTGACGAGGTTCACGGGACTATCTTGCGCAAGACCTGGACGCTGTGAACCGAGCCGGAAAGGCTCGAGCTTCCGTAATCTTAACACAGAGCTTTGAGCTTTTTCTGAAAACCCAAAACTGACCTGAAAAAGGGTAAAAAATGGCGGAGAGTGAGAGATTCGAACTCTCGATACAGCGTTCACCGTATACACGCTTTCCAGGCGTGCTCCTTCAACCACTCGGACAACTCTCCATGCTTGACTCACAAGATATATTCTATTGTCGTCACAACACGAGGTATTATATATTATGCTCCTTCATTTGTCAACGAAAATTTCCCATAAACAAAAATTCCCGGACACAAAAACCTCCCGCTTGCTTGACCCGTATCCTGCAAGACGGACGACCAAAAACCTCCTGTTGCAGAATAGATACGCCTGCGACAGGAAGTTTTGTTTTGCCGTTTATCATCAAGCCCCAGGAACCACCAGCTTTTGAAACGCTTCAGGAGTCATATCAGCTCTTTGCGCTGCGTTCTGTACATCAAGGACACCATCCTGCACCAATTCGATTAACGTATTAAGGCGTCCTTCAACTTTGCCTTTAGCTTCTCTCTTTTCACCGAACTTTTCCATGATCTCGCACATGACATTTACCCCCTTTTCGTTACTCTTTTGGGTGGAACATTCCCGAAAAAAACAAAGCCTCCGGTGAAGGAGGCTCCAAAGGATCTCAAAGAATCTCAAAAAATCTCAAAAAATTGTCGTGGGCGGCAGGAACTCCTCCTTCGCCAGAATCAGGTAAAACTCGCCGCAGGCGGCGCTAACCTTTACGATCAGCTTCTCCGGCTGCGGAAAGGCCGGCATCTGGGCGGAGCGGGGCGTGTCCAGATCCATCTCCAGATGTTTACGGGCCATTTCTACGGCATATATTCCATTTATCACATTCAGAAGCTCGCTGACGCTGTCCACCGCCATATCGTTCAGCAGGGGAATCGTCTCGCCGCTGTAGCAGGAAGCCAGCCCGCACCAGTCTTCATCCACCGCCGCAATACCGGCCACCAGGGATTGGTCTCCGCCGATCCGCTGGGAAACCCCATTGAATTCCTGAGGCATTACGCCCATGGCATGGACGGGATCTACTCCCCCTGCATCAGAAACGATGGCGATCTCCCCGGTAAATCTGTTCAGGGAATCTACAAAACTTTTTACATACTCGCAGAAGGGATCCCGCTCCTGATCAAAATTGCCGTTGAACTCGTTCTCCATGACAACGCAAATCGGACAGGGCCCGTCATCAAAATTTTTCAGCAGCTCCAGCACCTTGGCCGGGGTATACATTTCCGTATCCAGCAGGGACTGAATAAAATTCAGCCCGGCGTCCCCCGGTTCGCTCTGCAGGTCGGCAAGCCCCTTTTCGTCTACGATTTTTTCTTCTATGAGCCTTTCCCCAACGGCATTGTCCTCCAGGGGATACATCTCCAAAAACAGCTGGCCGGGTATATTGAATTTTCTAAGGGCCCGCACCGCCAAGGACGCCTCCGCCTTCGGCGCTACCTTCAACAGACGCCGCAGCTTATCCCCGGTAATTTCATTGGCGTTGAACAAATACTGGGGGAAAAATTTGTTAATTCTCATCCTTTCCCACCTTCTTCCTGATGGAGTTCACCGCCTTCTCCAGCTGTGACAGTTCATAGGGCTTCTGAATAAAACCCAAGACCCCCATCTTCAGAGTTTCCATGAGAACCTCCGGCGTTCCCATGGAAGAAAGCATAACCACCGGCAGCTCCGGATTTATCTGCTTCAAAACCCGCAGCGCCTCAACGCCGCCCACCTCCGGCATGACCACGTCGAGAAAAACCCCGTCAGGCTTGAACTGAAGCTCCTTCATTATGCCGTCCTTGCCGTTTTCTGCCTGAACCACTTCACAGCCTAGGGCCTCCAGGTCATCCTTCAGCTTTTTCCTCAGAAGCATTGAGTCGTCACATATAAGAATTGTTAATTTTTCCGCCATTTTGCCCTCCCCCCCTCCGGCCTGCCCGGCCGGCGAGGCTGTTCCACGCGTGTCTTTACGACAGCCTTTGCCTCTCGAATGCAAACCTTACATTATAAATATCACTTATCCGCTACCTCATCATCGTTATTATAGCACAGCGTCTATTGGCAATACAATAACAGATTATGATTTAACCATAACCGAGGTCTGAATAAAGTTTTCGATTATATAATCGGTTTCCGTAGGCTCAGGCCGCTGCGGCGGCTCCGGCTTTTCTCCCCGGGCTTCCGCTTCCCGGCGCTTTCTCTCCAGCTCCTCAGCTCGCTTTATTGCCTTTTTTATCTCCTTCTTCTGTTCCCTGTCGCTCATGAGGGGAGGATTGGCCGCCGGTTCGGCCACAATATGGTTGTTGGAATAAGTGTCAAGAACCCGGCGGAGTTTGTCTGCCGTAGTTTCCTTGTCCTCCAGCTCCATCATGGCCGCCGCCAGCACCTGCTGCACCTGGACAAGTCCGCCGCCGTGAAGGTCTATGAAAAATCTTCCCTCCGGCCTTTCCTCCGGTATGGTGTAGGGCACCTCCACCGTAAACTTCTCCCCCCGGTAGGGTTTCAGCACGGCCTTAAAGGCGATTGTCTCTCCGGCCTTTACCTCCGGTTTTGAAGGGGCGGCCGATATGAGCCGGGCGGTACGGCGCCGGGCCTCCGTGGTAATTTCTACATCTATTCCGTAAATGTCCGATTCTTCATCCTGGTTTGAGGTAATAATAGAAATGATATTGTTCAGCTCCGCAAAGGCAGACAATCCTCCGTCCCCGGCTGAATAAAAGAGATTGGAGCGCTCGATATCAAGGCTTTTTTCCGACTGCGGAGCCTCCGGCGGCGCTTTCGCCGCAAAGACGTTTGTCTTGACCCTGAACTTCACTCCGATGGTGGCCGGTGCGCCGCTGTCACAGGTTCGGGCAATGGCCGCTACCGGAATCGCCGCCGATACGGCGGGCAGGATATCCTCATCATAGGCGCACTGAGCGGCAAAATACATCTTCCGGTTAAGGGACCGGTCGACCACCTTCAGCCTCATCGGCACCGTGCTGGGGTATACGCCGAGAATACCGGCGATGCCGCAGCCCCGGTCCTGATTTACCCGGCCGATAATATTTCCCACATTGGCCAGCTTCATGCCGTCAGTCTGCCCATTGACGGTACCGATGACCGTCGCGTCCGTCATGAAGAAATTTGTATTCCCCTTGTGGGCGAAGGAGTGGCCGAAAGCCAGCACCTTTTTTCCTTCCACCGCCGTAACGGTTCCGGTGGCGCCCACGGTAAAATCCCCGTACACCGCCGCCACGCCCACGGGGCTTCCCGGCTCCAGCTCCGGCTCGAAGTCAATGGCCACCGGCCCTGACGGCTCTCTCACTTCAACGGGCTCCGCCGGTTCTTTATCCTCCGGCTTTATGTAGCCGGAGTTCTCCTCCGCCTGCTGAGGAATATTGTTTTCCTTTCCTGCGGCCTGCCTTATCTCTTCCGCTTTCTTTTTACCGGCGGCCCTTTTATCCTTCTTCTTTCCTTTACCGGCGGTTTTTTCCTTTATTTCCTCTGGCTGCTTCTCCGCCGGTTTCTCCGCCACGGGTTCTGCCGTTTCACCCGCCGCCGGCTTCTCAGCTCCGGTTGCTTCCGGCGTCTCCGCCTGATTTTCCGGCCTCGTTTCCTCTGCCGCCACCGGCTGGGTTCCGGCGGTACTGCCGCCGGACAGGTACACCCCCATAAAGGGCTGAAGATCGTAGCCTAACGGAGCGAGCCTGTCGGACAGAATCCTGGCCGCCGCCCCCTCAAAGCCGGAGATAAACAGCTTGCGCCGCTCCCCCGGATAACGGGACTTTTTTTGAGCGGTCTCCTCCCCCTCACCGGCAGGAGCAATCGCCTCCTCAACCTTCATGTAACCGTCAGGATGTTCGTCAGTCTTAACCGGGACGGCTCCTGTCTCCGGATTCCGGTTCTTTTCCTCGTCCTCCGGCTCCTTGGGCCGCTCGTCATTTGTCGCTTCGTCCGGCTCTTCGACCGCCGGCTCCCTGCCCTTTTCGCCAACCTCGCCCTTTGTCCCTGCCTGACGTGCCTTCCGTAATTTCTCCCGCTGCTCCCGGGCCTTGGCCGCCTTCTCCTTTTCTGCGGCGACCCTTTTCAGGTCGATTTTTTTATTCCTGCTGTCGGCCTTGAGATCCGGCATATTCCAGATTTCCATCATATCCTCAATGGGCGTTATCAGGAACATATAGGAATCCATATCCTTGAAGGTGGCGGCGGCGGCCCCCACCAGGCGGCCGCCGATATAGACAGGACTGCCGCTCATTCCCTGCAGGACGCCGCCCACCGATTCCACCACCGGGCCGGAAGCCCGGGCGAGGATCATCCGGCGGGAACCCCGTCCGGTGCCCAGCACTCCCAGGATCTCCACATCAAAGGTCTGGATCTCGTCGCTGCTGTCCACAACGGTGTAAGCCTCACCGGTCATTCCCTTCACCAGCTCCGTTACCGGCAGTGTTTCCGGCATTGCCGACGCAGCGGGAGCCGTCCCCAGGAACAGGGAACCGGCCGCCGCTGCCCCGGCCACCGCCAGAACCAACCGGCGGACTGATTTTTGCTTTTTTATATCGTTAAAAATGCTTGTAATTGCCATTATCTTCCCTCATCAAATTTAATAATCATTTTATTATACACCATAAAAACCGTTTCCTCAAACGATAATGATCTTTCTAATAAAAAAATAACGGCTACGATGTCCGCCGCTTCAAGACGGCAAGCGGCGGCTTCCCCGTTAGCTGGTAGAGAAGAGCCGGCGCTCCACCATCGTTGAATGCTGATTACAGAAAATCCCCGGGGAGTTTTCCTGAACCACCGCGTTATAATTCTGCCGGAAACGGTCTTTCCTGAAAAATATATTGCCTGCCCTGATATGAGAGAGTAATATATTCTCATTCCACCGGAAAGGATCACGCTATGGAAGATAACTGCCGCCGGGAAGCGAAAAAATTTCCGCCGCTGCCCCGGCTTTATTTCAGCAAAATAATGCGGGCCATCGTCGAGTTTGAACTCATTCAGGACGGGGACAGAATTCTGACAGGCTTGTCCGGCGGCAAGGACAGCCTGCTCCTTCTCTACGCTCTGGCCACCATGCGCTCCCGTCTGAAAAAAAGCTTTGAGCTCCGGGCCTTCACGGTAAACCCCATGTTTTCTCCGGATTTTCAGCCGGGACTGGACCGCCTGAGAGAGTTTTGCCGCCGCCTTGACGTCCCCTACGACAGCCGGGAGGTAGACATCGCCGGAAGGATTGCCGCCCAGGGTGACAAGGACCGCTGTTTCACCTGCGCTTTCTTCCGGCGGGGCGCGGTAAACCGCTTCGCCCTTGAAACGGGCTGCAATAAGGTTGCCTACGCCCATCACCACGATGACGCCGTGGAAACCCTCCTGATGGGTCTTTTTTCCTCCGGTCAGATTTCCACCTTCCTGCCAAAAACCTTTCTTGACAAAACGAGCCTCACCGTTATCCGCCCCCTTATCTACCTGCGGGAAAAAGAAATCGCCGACGCCGTTTCCATCCACGGCATTGAACCGGTAAAAAGCCCCTGCCCCTACGACGGCCACACGAAAAGGCAGGAAATAAAAGAGCTTATCGCCCGCCTCACCAGGGAGGATCCCCTCCTTTACGACCACCTGGGGGCCGCGCTTCGGCAGTCCGCCATCGGCGACCTGTGGCCCCGGGCCAAAACCCGGCCGGAAATGTATAGTACCTATCAAGAATACGTGAAAGGACAAAAGGGATAACTTGCTGCTACATGAAGTTGGAAACTTGAAATACCTGTCCCCGATGCCGCTTAATAAAACATTTCATGCCAAAAGACTGTTGCCGTTGCAACGTCTCAGACTGTTGACAAACAGCTCTATGTCTACCCTTTTACTCAGCCCAAAGGCTCCCCGTGGAGTAACTGCCA